>JBLHXX010000001.1:0-206615 GCA_047630475.1 Celeribacter sp.
TGGACAGTCCCGCACTGCTGCAAGCGCTGAACGGACATATGATCTACTTTGAAAATGGGGATGGGCGGGTTTGTATTGTCTTTCCCTATTTGGGAAATGTGTTGGCAGGCTCAACGGATATTCGCGTTGAGAAAGCGACACGCGTGCGATGCGAAGCGGATGAGCAAGCCTATATTTTGGAATCCTTGAGACTGGTTTTTCCCAGCGTACCGCTGCGTCCAAATCAGGTCGTTTTCAGTTACAGCGGAATCCGTCCTTTGCCCAAAAGTGACATTGATTTCACAGGGCGCATCTCGAGGGGGCACCTCGTCAAACGGATTAACGGCAACGTTCCACAATTTTGTATGGTCGGTGGAAAATGGACAACATTCCGCGCCTTCGCCGAACAAACGGCGAATGACGTCCTAAAGGAACTTGGGAAAAATCGCCGCAAGAACACGATTTCTATCCCGATTGGCGGGGGCAAGAACTTCCCCTCAACAATCGCCACGTTAGAGAAAAACTTATGCGATGCGTATCATATTACCACTGCTCGCGCGGCGCATTTGGCACAAAGCTATGGGACGCGGGCCCATGACGTATTGGAGTATTGCCTTGCCACGAAAGGTGACGCGGCAATTGCACCAAACTGCGCCTATTCAACGGCAGAGATCGCATTTTTGGCAGAACATGAACATGTAAGCACGCTCAGCGATGTCGTAATGCGCCGCACGAATTTGGCGATTACCGGTCAGATTTCCGACGATTTGATCAGCCTCATTTGTGATGCCATGACCACCATAACCAATTGGTCGGAAGCGCAAAAATTGGATGAAAAGCAAACCCTCGTCCAAGATCTACAGAACTTTCACGGCGTTTCTACAGAGATGCTGAAAGCCCGAAATAAGCATACCCAACAATTCCCTACGGAGGACACATAAATGCGCCCAAATACAAAAGCTCGGATGAACAGAATGTTCAGCAATGGCGGATGCCTAGATGTCGCCATTGATCACGGGGTCTGCAATGAGCCTAGCTTTATGGTCGGACTGGAAAACATGGAAGGCGTCATGGACACGTTGATCGGCGCAAAGCCTGATGCCATTCAGTGCGCCTATGGGCAAGCCGATCTGTTGCAAGGCCGGCCTGAAAAGGACAAGCCAGCGTTGGTGATGCGGATCGACATGGGGAACCCTTATAACGATCAGCGCCACCGCGTCATGTGGTCCTTGCTTCAAAATGCCGAAGACCCCATCATTGGAGCGTTGGAGATGGACGCCGCCGCGGTTGTGGTGAATCTGTTCATGTTGCCCGATGAACCAGATCTGTTCCGTCAATGCGTCGCAAATATAAGCCAAGTGCGAGCCGCCTGCCAAAAATACGGCATGCCGTTGATGATAGAACCGCTGGTGATGCTGCCAAACGACGTGCGCGGCGGGTATCAGGTTGATGGAAACGTTGAAAAAATCGTAACGCTGACCCGACTGGCAAGCGAAATGGGGGCCGATATTATCAAAGCTGACCCAACCGAAAACGCTGAGGATTTTCACCGCGTGATCGAAGCAGCGCGGGTTCCAGTTCTGGTGCGTGGTGGCGGTAAGGAGGACCTGAAAACAGTTCTGACCAAGTCCGCTGCAATTTTTGCGCAGGGCGCACAGGGCATGGTTTATGGCCGGAACATTTATCAGCATGACAACCCAAAGGCAGTGGTCGCCGCACTTATGGCGATAATCCATGATGCGGCCAGTGGTGAAGAAGCGTGGGACATTTATAACAATGGCTGAGCGTCAAAAATATCTACTGGGGCTTGATGCTGGGAACACAGTGATCAAGGCGGTCTTGTTTGATTTGGCAGGGCGACAGATCGCAATCAACGTACTCGATGGCCAATCTTCCTCCCCTGCACCCGGTCATGTGGAACGAGATTTGAACGAGCTTTGGGCAAATGCACAGGTGGCAATACAGGGGTGCATTACCGAAGCCGGAATTGATGCAAACCAGATTGCTGCGGTGGGATGTGCCGGGCACGGCAACGGGCTTTATTTGCTTGATAAAGGCGGTGAGGCCCTGCTGGGAATTCAGTCTTTGGACACCCGCGCCGCAGATTTGGCGGCCGCGATTTCGGCGCAATCTGGCGACAAAATTCAAGGCCTAGCACTGCAAAAACCATGGCCTTCGCAAACGCCAACATTACTTGCTTGGATAAAGAAAAATAAGCCCGAGATCTATGCCCAAACAGGCACGGTGTTTCTGTGCAAAGATTTTATCACCTACAAGCTTACGGGGGAACGGGTCAGCGATATTTCGGATATGAGCGGGTGCGGGCTAACTCGCATGCCCGAATGTGTCTACGACGACGACCTCCTTGACCTCTACGGCTTGCCAAACGCGCGGGACTTGCTGCCGCGTCTGATCGACCCCGCCAGCATTGCAGGTGAAATCACGCCAGAAGCTGCAAAGGCGACTGGGTTGCATGCTGGTACGCCGGTGATTGCAGGATATTTTGACGTGGTTTCCAGCGCGATGGGGTCTGGCGTAGTTGCACCGGGTGAAGCATCCATCATCGTAGGCACCTGGAGCATCAATCAGGTATTTTCTAAAATTCCGGTGCAGGACGACAGCGTCTTTATGGTCGCAGGCTTCGGCAAGGGACGGTTTGTAAACATCGAATCCAGCGCGACCTCGGCGGCCAATCTGGAGTGGTATGTTCGAGAATTTGTCGAACGGGGACAACATCACGATGATCCGTTCGGATATTGTAATGACCAAATTGGAAAGGTGACGCCGTGTAGCGACGATCCCTTTTTCCATCCCTATTTGTTCGGCTCTCGGCTCGGTTCTGATTATCGCGCGGGTTTTTACGGTATTGCTGGCTGGCATAGCGAAGGTCATCTGCTGCGCGCGCTGTTTGAGGGCGTCATGTTTGAACACAAGCGCCATATCGATGTTCTGAGACAGGCGGGGGTCAGTTTTGAGCGTGCAGTTTTGTCCGGCGGCGGTTCTCGCAGCGCCCATTGGCCTCAGATGTTTGCCGATTGCTTGGGTGTTCCCATCACAGTGGCACAAGCATGTGAAACCGGCGCATTAGGGGCGGCTATAGGGGGCGGCGTCGGCATTGGGGTGTTTGAAGACTACGAAGCAGGTATCACTGCCATGACCGGACCAAGCCAAACTTACATACCCGATCCGGCGCGACAGGAAATGTACTTTAAGCGCTACACCGCTTGGCTTGACCTTGCCGAAAGAATGCGCGGATTCTGGAGCGAGTTGACATGAAAAACGTCGAGATTTTGGACGGGACGTACGACTATATCATCGTGGGTGCAGGAACCGCCGGATGCGTTCTGGCCAATCGCCTGTCTGAGAACCCGATGAACCGCGTGCTCTTACTAGAGGCCGGGCGCAAGGATAATTATCACTGGGTCAAAATCCCGGTTGGGTATCTATACTGTATCGGCAACCCGCGCACGGACTGGATGATGAAAACAGCCGCAGAACCGGGGCTGAACGGGCGCTCACTGGTCTATCCGCGTGGCAAGGTTTTGGGCGGATGTACGTCTGTGAACGGCATGATTTATATGCGCGGCCAAGCGGCTGATTACAATCATTGGCGACAGTTAGGCAATATAGGCTGGGGCTGGGACGACGTGATGCCCTACTTTCGCAAGTCCGAAGATCATTATGGCGGCGAAACTGCCATGCACGGAGCGGATGGGGAATGGAAGGTCTCTAAGCAACGGTTAGAATGGGACATTTTGCGCGTATTCCAAGAAGGCGCAAAGGAATTTGGGGTCCAGCCGCGCGACGATTTCAATGACGGTGACAACGAAGGCTCCGGCTTTTTCGAGGTAAACCAAAAGAACGGTGTTCGGTGGAGCACGGCCAGCGGATTTCTGCGTCCTGCCCAGAAACGGCCCAATCTTCGGATCTTGACCGAGGCCCATGCAGAGCACCTAATTCTGGATGGAAAATCAGTGAAAGGTGTTCAATTTCAGCGCAATGGCCAGAGTTTTCAGGCATCGGCACAAGCTGAGGTTCTACTTGCAGCAGGTGCAATAAATTCGCCAAAAATTCTGGAACATTCGGGAATTGGCCAGCCCAATTTGATTTCGGAACTAGGATTGGCCCCGCTGCACGAGAGTCTGGGTGTCGGAGAAAATCTTCAGGATCATCTCCAAATTCGCACGGTTTTCAAGGTGAGCAACGCTAAAACTCTGAACACTAAGGCCAACTCAATCTTTGGCAAGGCGCAGATTGGCCTGCAATACATGCTGACGCAAAGCGGGCCTATGTCCATGGCACCCAGCCAGTTTGGTATGTTCGTAAAATCTGACCCATCATTGAAAACGCCCGACTTAGAATACCACGTGCAGCCCTTGTCGACCAATGCTTTGGGCGAGCCTTTGCACCCGTTCCCGGCCATTACGGTATCGGTCTGCAATTTAAGACCGGAAAGTATCGGCACGTGTCATGCGACATCACAAGACAGCTTTCAACAACCCGATATCAAGCTGAACTACCTGTCGGCCGAAAAAGACAAACAGGTCGCCGTCAAGGCAATCAAACATGCACGCCAAGTCATGACGGCCAATGCGTTGGCGCCGTACGCGCCCGAAGAAATCCTTCCTGGGCCAGAATACCAAAGCGATCAGGCTTTGTTAGAGCAAGCCGGTAATATCGCCACAACGATTTTCCATCCCGTTGGCACCTGTAAGATGGGCAATGACGACATGTCCGTTGTGGGCCCTGACCTGCGCGTTCATGGGCTCAGGGGGCTTCGCGTGGTGGATGCGTCGATCATGCCCAAGATAGTCTCGGGAAATACCGCATCACCAGTTGTTATGATTGCCGAAAAAGCGGCGCAAATGATCCTGCAAAGGTAGCACTGATATGACCCAACTCGTTATCTTAGCGCGGATCTCGGCCAAAAGTGGTCGAGAGGCCGTGGTTGGCGAAGCCTTGCAAGACTTGGCAATCCCAACACGCATGGAACACGGTTGCCTGAGGTATGATATCTACCAAAATCCTAAGAATTCTGGCGTTTTTCTGATTCATGAACTCTGGGAAAGCCATGCACTCTGGCGTGTGCATGTCGCAACTGAACACCTTCAGAATTTCAAGGATACCATACTTTCTTCGCAGGCAGAAATGACGGTCGAGAAACTAATATCTTCATCATAAACATGGCGACACCGCGCCAAGAAAAAGGCTGCATTCTTCACGGACAAGCGTGTCGAATAGGTCCGCAACCGCCTGTACGCGCCGGTTCTCGTGCCAGATGATCCAATAGCTTCACGTTACCGATAATACGCCCTAGGACCAGAACAAACTGAAATGATCCGGCAAAGCGGGACAGGACCAGAGCGCGTGTGGGGGAGACTTTTGGATAATCAAAGAACATTGACGGTGACCTACCGCCACCCGAGACACCCTCGTTCATAACGAGAGTTTGCGGGTTTGGATTTGATATTCTTCGTCGTCAGTTTGGGCAAGCCCGTCGTGCACGGAGCCCTTAAATTGCTCAAATGCTCGGCGCGCTTGGGCGGGTGTTTGGTTTTCCAGCGATGAGTGAGGTCGGACGTTGTTGTAGTCGTATCGCCAGCCCACTTCAGGATCGCACGGCTGGTAAACTCGGTGCCATTGTTTGAGACGATGCAAGCTGGCGTCCCATAGACGCGCACAAGCGCATCCGGCTCCCGCGTGCATCAGGACGTTAAAAATTCTAGATGAGCATAGCCGTGAATGTTTGGCGATCCGGGTACAAGAGGAAGCTGAACGCGACTGAAGCCATCGATGCACTGACAGACCTATTCATCCTGCGCGGCGCGCCAGCATATATCAGGTCGGACAACGGCCCAGAGTTCATTGCTGAGGCGGTCAGAGATTGGATCAAAGCGGTGGGAGCCAAGACTGAATACATTGAGCCCGGGTCACCCTGGGAAAACGGCTACTGCGAAAGCTTCAATGGCAGGATGCGCGACGAGCTCTTGAACGGAGAAATCTTCTACTCGCTGCGCGAAGCTCAAATCATCATCGAACAATGGAGGAACCACTACAACACCAAACGACCCCATTGTGGCCCGGGCTACCGCCCACCTGCGCCAGAGGCCATCATACCGATGGACCAAAGACCAATCTGCACGAACTTTTAAATTGGACCACTCAAGTGGGGCTGCTCATGCATGAAATTTGGACGAAGTCGATCCACAGTGCTCATGATCCGACCAAATCGTTTATTCAGACGCTCTATGCGTTGTGAAATATTGCGTAAATTTTCTGCTACCTGCAGGATTTAATGAGGCTTTGAAACTCTTGAGACAAAAGCATGTTACGCAATGCGATCAGACTCTTGAAAGAGGTGATAATTTTATGAAGCCCATTTTACCCCAAGTCAAATTCAAAGTTGCCTTTCCCTCAGTGAAAGGTCTAGTGCGAGCGTTCGCATTGGGCAGTGGGGCTGCTTTGATGTATTGTTCGCCATTGTGCGCCGAGACGGATGAGGTTTTTGGCGAAAAAGTGCGCCAATATTTACTTGAAAACCCCGAAGTCATTTTGGAAGCTATGGATTTGCTGGCCGCGCAACAGCAGCAGACCATCACACGCGATTTGATCGCGCCATATGTGACGGACTTGTTTGAAACCGAGATGGATTTACGCGTGGGCGCGGCGGATGCGCCACGCGTCATTATTGAATTTTTCGATTACAATTGTGCGGTGTGCAGGGCCAATGTGCCTGTGATGCGCAGCTTTATTGAGACGCATCCCGATGTGGCGATTGTCAAAAAACATCTACCAATATTGACACCAGGATCCGAGCGCGTGGCGCGGTTCGCATTGGCGGCGCGCAAAGTTTATGGCAGTGACACATATTCCGAATTGCACAGTGCGCTGTACGCAACAGTTGGGCCGTCAAATCTCAGCCGATTGTCGAAATACGCTCGTGATTTGGGTCTGGATGCGAATAAAATTGTTGCCGAGATGCAAGACGAGGGAATCAGCGCGATCATAGATCGACACCGTTCCATCGCCATCGCCTTGCAGGTGGTCGGGACGCCAACATTCGCGACCCGAGATAAGATACATGTGGGGGCTGTAACGCCTGAAATTTTGGCTGAGTTGACCCCAGTGCGCTAACGGAATCCGTTAGTCGACAAAAGCTTTTTCAACCACGAATTCAGCGGGCTGGCTGTTAGCCCCTTCACTGAGACCTTGCGCTTCGCACAGTGCCATAATGTCTTTGTTGAGCGCCATATTTCCGCAGACCATCACGCGGTCCTCAGCACTGTTCCACTGCGGTAGACCAAGTTTTTCAAACACTTGCCCCGTGCGAATGTGGTCGCTGATACGGCCTTCGTTTTCTGAAGGCTCGCGTGTCGTTGTCGGATAATAGTGCAATTTGTCGCCCACCAATTCGCCGATCAACGGATCGTCGGGCAGGGCGTTGGCCAACACGGCACCGTAGGCCAGTTCGCCTTTGGTGCGGCAGGTGTGGGCGAGGATCACTTGATCGTATTGCTCGTAGGTTTCTGGATCGCGCAGCAAGGCGGCGAAAGGCGCCACGCCAGTGCCGGTGCAGATCATCCATAACCGTTTTCCGGGCAACAATGCATCCAATACAAGCGTGCCAACGGGTTTGGGGCGCAAGATAATCTCGTCGCCCTCTTTGATCTTTTGCAACCGCGAGGTGAGCGGTCCATCAGGCACTTTGATCGAATAGAATTCCAATTCCTCATCCCATGACGGCGAGGCGATAGAATATGCACGCAAAAGTGGCCGACCATCGTCTTTGAGCAAGCCAATCATCACGAATTCGCCTGAGCGAAATCGCAAGGATTGCGGGCGCGAAACACGAAAAGAAAACAAGGTGTCGGTCCAATGGGTGACGGATGTGACAGTCTGCGCATCAGGGAGCGTTTTGATTGCTGGAGTGTTCATATGTGCTTTCGTCTGATCAGTCCTGTTCGGCTGGTGCGTCCGAGAACAGGGTTTCAAGTTTATTCGGTGTTCCGTCGTGATCATCTGCGTCGGGCAAAGGGTCTTTTGAGCTTAGGATCACGGGCCAGATGGCGGCATATTGGGTGTTCAACGTGACCCATTTTTCAGCCCCCGGGTCGGTGTCTGCCACGATGGCGTCTGCTGGGCATTCCGGTTCGCACACGCCGCAATCGATGCACTCTGACGGGTCGATCACCAACATGTTTTCACCCTCGTAAAAGCAATCGACGGGGCAGACATCGACGCAGTCTGTGTATTTGCAGGCGATACAATTGTCGGTCACGGCGTAGGTCATAGGGGCTCTTTCTTGCTTGTTGCGATCTATTTTTCAGAAACCAAATCTGCTGTCCGTCAACTAATTGCTATTGGCAATTTCTGCGCTGCGGCAAGGTGAGTAAAGCAACAGTAAAGGTGGAAAATGCTCGATTCACTTCAAGTATCAGAGGACTTTACACGCCTCACAATGTGTTGGCTGGATGGGCCATCAACGGAATTGTCAGCGCAGATATTGCGTCAAGAGGCGCGCGATGCGGCCTCGGTGCGGGCCCGTTATGATCATGGATTTTTTGCGGTCGCAGAGGATTTGCAGATCACGGCGTTGGAACCTGTAGGGGGCCTTGGCGTGAACATCCATTTCTCTGACGGGCATGATCGCGGGATCTATCCTTTTGTCTATCTCAAAGAATTGAGTGAGCGGTTTGACAACTAACTGACATTATCGCGCTGCATCGCGGCGCATGCTGAATGAAATCTTAAGGAGATTCTCATGGACGACATCCTCGATGGCATTGACCAAATTGACTGCGATATTCTTGTCATCGGCGGGGGCACGGCTGGGCCTATGGCCGCGTTGAAAGCCAAGCGTAAAAATCCAAACGCCAATGTTGTCTTGTTGGAAAAGGCGCATGTGAAACGCTCCGGCGCTATCTCTATGGGGATGGACGGGCTCAACAATTCGGTCATTCCCGGATATGCGACGCCAGAGCAATACACCAAAGAAATCACCATCGCCAATGACGGCATCGTCGATCAAGCGCCGATCTATCGCTACGCCGAAGAATGCTACGGCATCATCCAAGAGCTCGATGATTTCGGTATCCGGTTTCAAAAAGACCAAAACGGCGAATATGACGTTAAAAAAGTGCACCACATCGGCACTTACGTTCTGCCAATGCCCAACGGTGATACCGTCAAAAAAGCGTTGTACCGCCAGTTGCGCAAAGCCCGTATCAAAATCTCCAACCGGTATATGGCCACACGTTTGCTGACAGGCGAAGGCCGCGTCGCAGGCGCGATTTGTGTCAACACGCGCTCTGCCGAATTCCTTGTGATCCGCGCCAAAGCCGTGATCATGTGCTTGGGGGCCGCGGGGCGTTTGGGTTTGCCAACATCAGGGTATTTGTACGGCACCTATGAGAACCCGACCAACTCTGGCGAAGGCTATTCCATGGCCTATCACGCAGGCGCGGGTCTTGCGAACCTTGAGTGCTATCAGATCAACCCGCTGATCAAAGATTACAACGGACCGGCCTGTGCCTATGTGGCAGGCCCTCTTGGCGGCTATACAGCCAACGCCCAAGGCGATCGTTTCATCGAATGCGATTATTGGTCCGGCCAAATGATGCAGGAATTCTACGACGAATTGCAGGGCGGCAAAGGCCCTGTGTATTTGAAGTTAAATCACCTCGCCGAAGAAACCGTGTCCGAGATCGAACGCGTCTTGCACATCGTGGAGCGCCCAACACGCGGGCATTTCCACGCTGGGCGCGGCACCGATTATCGCAAGCAAATGATCGAGATGCATATCTCTGAGATCGGTTTTTGTTCGGGGCATTCGGCCTCTGGCGTCTTTGTTGACGAGAACGCAAAGACCACGATGGATGGGCTCTATGCTGCTGGCGACATGGCGAATGTACCGCATAACTACATGTTGGGCGCTTTCACCAATGGGGCGATCGCGGGCGAAGAAGCGATTGATTACATTAAAGATGTTGATTTTGCCAAGTTCGATATGGGCGAAGTGGATCGCGAACGCACGCGTGTGTTGGCACCCACCAAACGCGATGACGGCATCCCGCCAAATCAGATCGAATACAAGACACGCCGCTTGGTCAACGACTACCTTCAGCCGCCAAAAGTGACAGCAAAAATGTTGACCGCGCAGGCGCGTTTCGAAGAAGTGCGCCATGCGATGGAAAACGAGATGTACGTCAAAGACAGCCATGAATTGATGCGTGCGCTTGAGGCGTCATCGGTGATGGATTGTGCAGATATGGCGGCCTCTGCGTCGCTGTACCGGACCGAAAGCCGCTGGGGTCTGTACCACAATCGCGTGGAATATGAGCAAAACGACGAAGATTGGTTCTGTCACACCATCATGACCAAAGGCGCGGACGGCAAGCCGACCAGCCGCAAGCAAGATGTCAAACCATACATCGTTGAAATCGATGAAGCCGACAAAGGCGCTTATGCCAACCAACGTGTCACATCCGACACCGTAGCAGCAGAATAAGGACGCCGACTATGCCTCTGGCCCAAACCTCTACCTCCGTCCCAGTGACCGTCGACAGCGCGCTTTGCATTGCTGACAAAGGTTGTACCGTCTGCGTTGACGTCTGTCCTTTGGACGTGTTGCGCATCGCTCAAATGGCTGATGACTCAAAGACGGCCTATATGAAGTACGACGAATGTTGGTACTGCATGCCGTGCGAGACAGATTGCCCGACGGGCGCTGTCACCGTGAACTTGCCATTTTTGCTGAGGTAAGCGGATATGATCGATATTTTTGAAGACTTTAGCGACATTGATGATCTGGCCGAAGACCTGAATGATCCCGCACCTGGTACGCGGATTATGGCGGTGATCGAATTGGCTGACAGCGCTGATCCTGCTGCGATCCCTTATATCGCCAAGGCGATTGAGGACGAAGATGCAGGGGTACGTTTGCGTGCCGCAACTGTGCTGACCGACTTTGACGGCCCTGATACCTCAGCCGCGCTTGTGATTGCGTTGAGCGATGTGGACGAGGCTGTGCGCAAAGCGGCCGCGTTCAGTTTGACCGAGTTGAAAGACCCCGAGGCGGGCACGCCGCTTTTGCCGTGCTTGGAGTCTGCGGATGAATTTGTCAAAGTTTCTGCGCTGAGTGGCTTAAAAGAATTGCGCCGAGCGGATGCCTTGGCCCCTGCGATCGCGGCGCTCAAAGACAGCTCACCCGCTGTGCGGGCTGCGGCTGTACAAGTGATCGGCTGGCTGCAAGATGAAACAGCTTTGCCTGCGATGATGGCGGCGGCGCGTGATGAAGACCCAAGCGTGCGGCGCACGGCTGTTGCGACCTTTGGCTTTACCTCAGGTGAGCATGCCGAGGCCGCTTTGATCCGGGCGCTTGGCGATGAGAATTGGCAAGTGCGTGAAGCTGGCGCGGAAACCTTGGCCAAGGCGGGCTCTGCCGCTGTTGAGACCGATTTGATGGCCGCTTTGGACGATGAGTACTGGCAAGTGCGCCTCAAGGCAGTGCGCTCTTTAGGCAAGTTGGGTTTGACGGCTGCTGCGCCTAAGATTGGTCCGATGATGTCTTTGGATATCCCGAACCTGCGCAAAGAATGCGCGGCTGTTTTGGGCGAATTGGCGGACCCTGGGAGCGTTGTGTTCCTAGAGGACTACCGCGATGACGTAGACCCGGACGTGCGCAAAAATGTGCGCTGGGCGCTTGATAAAATCGCACAGGGCGCAGCATAACTGCGTTTAAAAATGACATTTTTTATCTTAAGCCACCAAGCAGTGCTTGGTGGCTAATTTTGCGTCAAATTTTCAATGTAAGTATTTGAATTTAAATAATAATATCTATCGATTCGAATCGGGGATTATGCGGAATTCCCGCTTTTATTTCGGCGTATTTTTACCCAAACCGGGATCGTTGTGCGGAAAAATTGCGCATCGATCTATTTGATCTTCGAAATCGCTAATTTGCCCCCAAACGGCGTAGACAGAGCGGCTCCAGCGTTCAGATACTGATTTCAATACATCATAAACAGTCTGACACATGGAGTTGAATATGAAGTTTTCACGCACACTGGTTGTCCCGCTTTTGGCCGCCAGCCTTACCACTTTTGCGAGCAGCCTTTCCGCCGAGACAATCCCAATTGCCGTTGGTCACCAATCGATGTGTACTGATACCTACACAGCTGGCATCGTGATCAAGGAACTTGGTCTATTGCAAAAGTATCTGCCAACGGATGGCAAATACGCAGACGCCGACTATGATATCTCTTGGGCGGACTACAGCTCAGGGGGACCGATCACCAACCAGATGCTCGCCAACAAATTGAACTTTGGTGTGATGGGGGACTACCCGCTGATCGTGAACGGCGCGAAGTTTCAAGAAACAGACAGCCTGAGAACACTCTATGTGGCGGGCACAGGGTATAATTTGAAAGGGTCTGGCAACGCGATTGTCGTACCTGTCGACAGCGATATCTATTCCATCGACCAGCTCGTGGGCAAAGATGTGTCGACGCCTGTTGGCTCTGCGGCTTGGGGGATGTTGCTCAAAGCGATGCAAGACAACGGCATCACAGATTACACGTTGAAAAATCAAAGCCCTGCTGTTGGCGCCGCCAATATCCAAGCGGGCAAAATCGATGCGCATTCTGATTTCTGTCCATGGTCCGAAATCATGGAATTCCGCGGCACCGGTCGAAAGATCTTTGATGGCTCTGAAACCGGCGTACCTTACCTGCACGGCGTTGTGGTGCGTGAAGACTTTGCAATGGAATACCCAGAAGTCGTTACCGCCTTTGTGAAGGCTGTCTATGACGCAGGCGAATGGATCCGCGAAGACCCAATGCGCGCTGTGACGATGATGGAAACTTGGACAGGTGTCGAAAAAGAGGTTCTGTATCTCTATTTTTCAAAAGGTGGTCACTTGACGCTTGATCCGACCATCAAACCTGAATGGACAGAGGCTTTGAAATTAAATCACGGGGTTTTGGTTGCTGAAAAAGCCATTCCACCTTTGGATTTCGATGCATGGATCACAGAAGACTACGTCAAGGCTGCATATTCCGAACTTGGCGTTGATTATGAGGCCGAAAAAGCCATTGCCGTGGATGCAAAAATTGCCAATGCAGGTCTGCCGTTTGAAATCTGGCATTCACGTGAAGGCATCCTGACATTTGACGATGCTCCAAGCTTTTTGACCGCACTGGCGGGCATCCAAGCCGAAGCGTCTAAAGTGAACGCCACTTATGTCTATGATGTCGACACAGGTCTGAAATTATTTGGTAAAACAGCATTTTGGGTCAAGTCTGGCGATGCGTTTTCAACCTTCTTGCGCAAAGGCGAAGCCGAAGCCTATGCGGCCTCGAGCGGTGGCGCGATCATCGGCTTTGATGAGGCGATCCTGAGCTTTATGCCCACGGACAGCTAAGACGTTTCATTGAAAACGGGGTGTCGCGGCGACCACGCTGCGGCCCCAGAAAATGTGATCATAGAGGGGATCATCGACGTGCAACACGCTGCTTTAGCTATCGAAGAAAAGCCAGAACCGGCGAAAACGCCCGCGCTAAAAGGCTCCGCGGTTGATCAAATTAAACCGCAGCCACCTGCGGCGAAGGCGCGCTTGAAACCAGGTTTGTTGAAATCGCTTGGCATTGGCACACTGTCGCTGGCTGTTGGGGTTTTGATTTGGCACTTGGCCGTTGTGTACAAGCTGGATTTCTACATCAGCTTTATGAACGTGCCGTCCCCAGCCAAGGTGCTGACGGCCTTTGTCGAGCATATTCAGACCGAGGTATTCTACATCCATATCGGCGTTTCTATGCGCCGCATTTTACTGAGTTATTCCATCGCCACGGTTCTGGGCATCGCTTTGGGCGTGATCATGGGACGATCCAAATTTGCCCGCTCATTTTTGATCCCCTACATTGAGGTGATCCGACCTATCCCCGCTGTGGCTTGGATTCCCCTCGCGATCTTGATGTGGCCAACCGAGGAAAGCTCGATCATCTACATCACCTTCTTGGGCGCTTTGTTCCCTATTGTTCTCAATACGTTGCACGGCGTTGAACAAACCCCCGAAGTGCTTGTGCGTGCGGCGCATTCCCTTGGAGCGTCACGCATGGCGATCTTTTGGCATGTTGTTTTACCAGCCGCTTTGCCATCGATCACAGCAGGGCTTGCGATTGGCATGGGGGTCTCTTGGTTTTCACTGCTCGCAGGTGAAATCATCTCGGGTCAGTACGGGATCGGGTATTTCACTTGGAATGCCTACAGCTTGATCAATTACGACGACATTGTCGTGGGGATGTTGGTCATTGGGTTGTTGGGCACAGGGTCCACCGCCGCCGTGCGTTTGATCACCTCGCCTTTGCTGAAATGGCAAAAGAAAACACGATGATGCAGGCTGTGAACATACTTTGGGACACCACAACAACTTATTGGCGCAGGCTGGTGCTTTGGGGACTTGGCTTTTCCGTGTTCGCGCAAGTGTTCATGCTGATCGCACTGATGGTGCGGTTTCAGGATCTGCCAAACTATACCCAATTCTATGACTGGGGCAGTAACGTGGCGTGGATCATCCAATCGACCCCATCTTGGTCTGATATCCCGCCGATCATTGCAGAAGAGTGGCTGATCGAGATTGGGTTTATGAACTACGATTACGGTCACGGGATATCCGAGTGGAGCCTCAACGTTATTCCATCGCGGATGCTCGTGTTGTTCGGCCTTGGCGCGCTTGTGGGGCTCTGCGTGATCTTGTCCCGATCCGGCAGTTGCTCATCGGTTGAAAAACGCGGGGTGACCGTCGTCACAGGTTTTGGCGCACTTCTTGTCGCCATGACCAACGCCACCATGAGCTGGGTGGTCTGTTGTGCCGCGCCGTCTTGGGTTGTGGGTCTGGCAATGCTGGGCCTTGGCGTGTCCACCTCATTGGCCATTCAGGACTTTGGCACGCTGATCGCAGGGTCCGGCTTTGCAGTTCTGGGATCATTGGCCTTCTACCTTGCTTTGTCGAAATCGCGCCTTGAGCGCCCAAATGGAGTCCTCTCACATGCTTGATGTCTTAAAATACCAACGCCCCGAAGATGCCCCAAGTTCAGCAGGCAAAGGCCGGATCGAGATAAAAGACGTCGGTATCACCTTTGGCAAAGGTGCCGAGATACACCGCGCGGTCGAGACCACGACGATCACCATCGAGCCGGGGGAATTCGTTTGCATCCTTGGGCCGTCTGGCTGTGGGAAATCGACCCTGATGAACGCAGTCGCAGGGTATGTTACTCCGACGGAGGGCGAGGTGCGTGTGGATGGAAAATTGATCACCAAACCCGGACAAGATCGCGGCATGGTGTTTCAGCAATATTCCTTGATGCCATGGAAAACCGTTTATGAAAACGTCGCCTTCGGGCCGAAAATGGCGGGGCATTCGCGTGCAGAAGCTGGTTCAATCGCCAATACATTTTTGAACATGGTGGGCTTGAGTAAGTTTGGCGATCGCTATCCGGCCGAGCTGTCTGGCGGCATGCAGCAGCGTGTTGGAATCGCGCGTGCGCTCGCCAATTACCCGTCGGTGTTGTTGATGGATGAACCTTTTGGCGCGCTTGATGCGCAAACGCGGTTGATGATGCAAGAGAACTTGCTGAGCATCTGGAAAAAGTTTGGCACAACGGTTGTGTTTGTCACCCACGATGTGGACGAAGCCGTTTTTCTTGCCGACCGGGTTTTGGTCATGAGCGCGGCCCCTGGTCGGATTATTCGTGATTTGAAAGTCGATCTGCCGCGTCCGCGTGATCCTGAAATGGCCACCGATCCGATCTACATCGCGGCGAAAAAGGAATGCTTGCAATACATCCGTTCCGAAAGTTTGCGGGCGTTTGAGCAGCAAAACCAATGAAGGGTGCATTGTTTGCCATAACCCTTTGGGCCGTCAGCGTCAGTGCTGCTTTCGCACAAGTGCAAGGCGTCGCATTGGATACGCCTGAGCCCATGCCCATGTTTGAACTCGTGACAAAAGACGGCGAGGTTTTCTCGCGCGAGAGCCTGAACGATCACTGGACCATCATCATGTTTGGCTTCAACTCTTGCCCTGATGTCTGTCCTTTTACTTTGAGCAATCTCGAGCACGCCATCAGTGAAACCGCTCTGCGTGTGCGCCCTGATAGTGTGCCGAAAGTTGTGTTTGTCTCGGTTGACCCGGATCGCGATGCAGGCAGCGTCAGCGAATACGCGCAGTTCTTTCATCCTGAGTTTCGCGGCGTCACAGGCGCGCGCGACCAAATCGACACCTTGGTTGAAGCCACCGATAGTTTTTACCGTTTGCTGCCGCCCGATCAAGATGGTCACTACGACGTGCAGCATTCGTCCGCCGTTAGTGTGATCGGGCCAGACGGCAATCTGCGCGCCAAACTGCAACCGCCTTTTGATCCGGGATTGACTGCAGAATTCCTCGCACGCCTACAAATCTCATATCGAAAGGAAATCCAATGACCCTACGTGCCCTTCTATGTGCCGCAATGCTGTTGCCGATGAGCGCGTTCGCCGATAGCTCGCTAGAGGTTGAGGCATGGATCCCGACGGCGCCCCCAATGGCCATGTCTCATGCGGCCTATGTGACCTTGCACAACGCCGACACTGTGCCGCGCGTTCTAACAGGGGTGAGTTCAGAGACATATGCCATGTCGCATTTGCATGAAAGCAAAGAGGCCTCGGGCATGGCGACGATGTCGATGTTGCACCAAATCGAAATTCCCGCGGGCGAGACGCTTACGATGCAACCCGGTGGTTTGCACATCATGCTGATGTCTCCCAAATCACCGGTGGCTGAGGGCGACAGTGTGATGTTGACGCTGAGTTTTGCCAACGGCGAGACGCTCACCGTGAATGCTATGGTAAAAGCGCGAGATTATGGCAGTTAGGAGCGCCCTTTTTGCCGCACTCCTTTGGGGCGGTCCTGTGATGGCCAATTCTTTTGGCTCTGACGAGGACGCGCCTTATGAGGTCTGCGCGCTGTGCCATTCTTTGGACGGCGTGTCGCGCATGGCAAAATTTCCCAAACTTGCTGGACAACCCGTGCCCTATATCGAAAAGCAGTTGAATGATTTTCTAAGCGGTGTACGCCAAAATGATGGTGGGCAAATGGTGGCGATTGCCACAGAAATCACACCAGACGACATTCCTGTCGTTGCCCAGTGGTTTTCTACGCAACCCGCGCCGCTTCCGGTGGATGCAGGCGATGTGTCTGCAGGCAAAGTATCGTTTGAAACGCTGGGTTGCTTGGCCTGCCATGACAGCACGCGCGCCAATGACATGACCCCGCATTTGACCGCGCAGCACGCAGGCTATTTGCAAAAGCAGATGTTGGATTTTCGTGATGGCGCGCGGGCCAATGATCCCGCTGGCATGATGCGCGCGGCCATGACACAGCTAACAGACCCTCAAATTTTCGAGCTGGCCACCTATCTGGCCGCAACTGCAAGAGAGAGCTATGAAACTCGTTGAAAACCATGACGACCATGACGACCAAAGTGCAATCTTTTTGTCCGAGTATCTTCTCGATCTGAATTCTGGTGCGGGATTTTTAAACGGTCTCAATGACTTGGATCGTACCAAAATTCGCAAGGCTGGATCGCGTCGCTTGATCAAAAAAGGCGAGGGGCTTTTCTTTCAGGGCGATCCGCACACTGGCATTTGGGTGGTGGAAAAAGGGCGGATGCGGTCGTATTACACCGCGCCATCGGGGCGTGAATTAACGTTGGCCTATTGGACGCCTGGTCATTTTGTTGGCGGACCCGAAGTGTTCGGTCGTGGGCGTCATGTCTGGTCCGGCGATGCGCTCGAGGACTGCGAAGTCCTGTTCATTTCTGGCATGGCTTTGCGGGATTTGGTCAGTGAAATTCCCGCCGTCGCCTTGAAAGTGATCGATGGTCTGGTGGCCAAAGGCAATTGCTATTCTGCGCTGATCCAGATGCTGGGCACGCGCACCGTGTCTGAGCGGCTTGAGCAACTTTTGGTCATTCTCGCCAGCACCCATGGACGTCATGAAGGTGATACGATTTTGATTGATCGCTCCATCACCTACGAACAGGTCGCATCCATCGTCGGCGCGTCGCGTCAATGGGTGACGCAGTCCTTAGATAAATTGCAAAAAGAGGGTGTTCTGGACATCTCGCGCCGCCAAATCACCATCTATGACATCGACCGATTGTCGCAAGGTCAGTGACGGTTTTCGACAGGATCTATGCCTGCCAGCTTGCGCAGTTCTGGCACGTTCAGCACCGAAATTGAATCGCGCTGCCGCGTGATTAGACCCTCTTTTTCATAGACTTTCAAAATGGCCCCGACGGCTTGGCGCGTTGATCCGATTTCACGGGACAATTCCAAAGGGCTTGCGCGCCACAACGATTGTGTTTGCGCTGTATCGCAGGCCGAAACAAGCGCATGCGCCACCCGTTGAGATACCGTATGAAACGCTAGATTTTGCGCCAACTTGGAATATCTGTCGCCTTTGTCACCCAAGCAAATGATCAGCGCCTCAGTGAATTCTGGATCACTGGCAATCAATCCGCGCAGGTTGTCTTGACTCAGATGCAGGGCTTCTACCGACCCAACGGCACTGGCCGACCAGCGTTGTGGCACCGTGCCAAAAATATGTGGCGCGCCGACAAAATCGTGCTTGGACCATCGCGCCAAACGCAGATCGCGACCCACGTCAGAAAAGTAAATACTTTCGACAACTCCGGACAAAATAATAAAGATTCCATTGGGGGAATCGTCTTGCCGAATGAGCAAGGCGCGATTCGGGAAAACACGTCTTTCGCCGACCTCTAAAAGGGTGCTTTTCTGATCATGAGTGACTTCATCAAACAAGCGCAATTTTCAAATCCCCTCGATGCTACGCGCAGAATTTACATGGGTGCAAATCGTTGTGGCGTGGCGGTGGGTGTTGCCTAATTCATAGGCACTCCGCGAGTCGCGTGAAAAACCATTCAAAACATTTTCTCGCCCTAACTCTATAATAACATTATACTTTATTTAGTCAATCAACGGCAATTCCACCTTGGGGTTGACCCGTTCTTATCTGTAGAAATCTGTGAAAATGAGGTCCTAAATTGGATGAAGTTGCCCTTCAGGCGCTGTGCGATAGCCTGTGCGAAAAGATCACCGAAGACAGGTTTATTGATCTCGCGACCGCCTTGATCAAAGCGGGGCAACCGCGCTCTGGCAATGCGCTTGATCCGGACATGCCTGCAGCCGAAGAAGAGGCAATCGCGCTGTTTGTTGCGGGCAAACTTGAGGCCGTTGGACAGACCGTCACCTTGCATGAAAAAACCCGTCACAGGCCCAATGTATTGGGCCGTATCGGCGGGGGAGAAGGCCCGTCTTTGATGATCAATGATCACCTTGATACCTATCCGGTGGTCGAGCCCGAAAAATGGCACATGACCGATTTCGACCCTTTTAAAGCCACCCGTCACGGCGACCTTTTGTATGGGCGCGGCACCTCAGACACGCGAGCCAATATGGCGGCGGCCTTGTTGGCGGTGCAGGTGTTGCATGAGGCAGGCGTCGTATTCAAAGGCGAATTGATGTGCTGTTTTACCGTCGATGAAGAACGCGACGGCACAGACGGGTCCATATACATGACTGAGGAATTGGGCTTGAAGCCGGACTATTCAATCACGGCGGAACCGACGGCGTGGGGCGGTCCCGAGGGCCCTTGGGGCATGAGCATTTCGACAGCAAACTCTGGTCACTGTCTGGTCAATATCGACATCACTGGCATCAAAGGTCACATCTGGCGTCCTGACATCGTGGCCAACCCGATCTTGCAAGCGGCCAAGTTGTTACCTGAGCTGGAAAAAATGGCTTTTGAGCATGTGCCGCATATGTTTATGGGCCACACGCCGCCGTGTTGTTCTGTGGTCAGATTGCGCAGTGGGTTAGAGGGCGAGATGCAGTTTTCTCCCGATCATTGCCGCATCACTTTGGCGGTCGTCGGCATCGTGCCTGAGATGACGATGAAAAGTGTTCTGGCCGATATCCAGTCGGTGTGTGACACGGTGTGCGGCGGATCCAACGAGATCAACGTCACAGCAACTCAGACACCGGGGTCGTTGTTCGTGCCCGGAACCGACCCTGTGCCTGACGACCAAGAGCCCTGTGTGACCCTGCGCCGTGTGTACCGCGACATGATGGGCGAAGAGCCCAAAATCAATCGCAAGAATGCATTCAACGACACCATCCGCTTTCGCCAAGCGGGCATCAATGCGGTGACCTTTGGGCCGGGAGAAGATGGTTGGGCGGCGGACAATGAGTGGATTTCGATCCCAAAATCCGTAGCAGCGGCCAAGATTTACGCGCAAACAATCCTTCGAATTTTGGGGGTGAAAGAGCTCAGATGATCGAGACGTTACGCCCAATATCAGCGCCGCCAAAGCGTACAGTCAAAATATCACGCAGCCTCAAATTGTCGACGTTTTCTGTCTGTTTGATGTTTGCGGCGTGGATTTTTGTCACCAGCACCGGCTTGGCTAATAAGCTGTTTTTGCCGCCCCCCGCGGACGTGTGGGGCGCTTTTGTGAAGGCCTCGGTCAAGGGCTATCAAGGCTCGACATTGTTTGAGCATGTGACCGTCAGCGTCGCGCGGATTTTGGCAGGATTCTTTCTGGCCTGTCTCGTCGGCATTCCTTTGGGCATCTTGATGGGTGTGTCAAAAGATGCCCGCGCGTTGCTCAATCCGTTCATCGAATTCTACCGTCCGCTGCCGCCTTTAGGCCTCTATACGCTTTTGGTGATGTGGCTTGGGATTGGTGAAGAATCCAAACTCGCGTTGCTGTTTTTAGCGGGATTGCCCGGTATTATTATTTCGACAATTCAAGCGGTTGAATCCCTTGATCCGATTTATGAACGCGCGGCGCTCGCGTTGGGGGCCAGCAAACGCGATCTGTTGTTTCACGTATACTTGCCCGGCGCAGGGCCGACCATTCTGGCAGGCATGCGCATCTCGCTCGGCTTTGTTTACACCGTTCTTGTCGCAGCGGAAATCGTCGCGGCCACGGCAGGCATCGGTTGGATGATCTGGGACGCTGCCAAGTTCCTTTTAAGTGATGTCGTGATCATGGGGCTGATTGTGCTGGGCATCACAGGCATCGGTTTGGACATGATTTTACGCGCCATCGGAAACGCTTTGATGCCATGGATGCGCAAAAGATCACGGTGAACGAAACACACAACACGTCACAGCCAATGCGTCTGGGTCGGCGTTTGGCAAAAACAAAATGACCCTCAACAAGGAGAGTACCATGAAGAAGACAGTACTAGGATTTGCGGCCGTCGCCATGATCGCCGGAACCACAGCACAAGCTCAAGATATGCCAGAAGAAGTGACGGTTGGGTATTTGAACCTCGTCAACGCGCAACTGGTGACCAAAAGCCTTGGCCTTGTGCAAAAACACATGCCGGACGTAAAGATCAACTATATCAAAGTCGGTGGCGGTGGCGATATGTTGCGCGCGATTGCGGCCGATCAGATCGACTTTGGCGGTCTTGGCAATCCGCCCACGGCAATTGGTGTCGCTCGTGGCCTGCCGATCCAAGGCACGATGGTGTTGAACATGCTCGATTTCGTTGAGGCGATGGTCGTGCGCACAGATGCAGGGATCAAATCCTTTGCCGATCTGGAAGGCAAAACATTGGCAGCGCCTTTTGGGTCCACAACGCACTACCTGTTGTTGCAAGCTTTGGCGGATGAGGGCATCGATCCGGCCAGCATGAAAATTCTTGATCTGCGCCCCAACGACATCGCTTTGGCGTGGTCGCGTGGCGATATTGATGCGGCGTGGTTTTGGGAACCAAATCTCGACAAGGCTGTCAAAGATGGCGGCAATATTTTCATGACCTCTGGGATTATGGAAAAACGCGGATACCCAACCTGGGACGTTGGCGTTGTGATGAACCGCTTTGCGGACGCTTATCCCGATTATGTTGAAAAATTTGTAGCCGCAGAATGCGAAGGTATCGATTATTGGATCAGTAATCCGGCCGAGACCGCTCAGATCATCGCCACAGAGTTGGAGCTGACGCTGGAGGATGCAACGCGGATGATGCGCGGCACTGAAATGGTGCCCTGCGATGTGCAGCTGACCGCGCAGTATATCGGCACATCTGAGGCGCGTGGCGGGTTTGTTGATACGCTTGAGGCCACAACGGCGTTTCTTGTCAGCCAAGATCGTCTGCCCGAGGCGCCAAGCCGTGAGATTTTCGAGACTTTCTTGCAGCCAAAATACCTTGAAGCCGCCGTTTCAGAGTAAATCAAAATGCGGTCGCGCGACGCCAAATCGCGCGGCCAACCCATCCAAATATCCCAAAGGAATACCCATATGGATTTGTCACCCGCAGCCCTGCGCACCGCCTATGCTAAGGGCGGCGTGACACCCGTTGACGTTGTTGGACATGTGCTATCAAGGCTCACTGATGACGATCAAGAAAGCGTCTGGATATCGACTGTGGACCCTGAGGTTGCATTGATTTCAGCTGAGGCGTTAACAAGACGGATTGCGGACTTAGACAATTTGCCCCTGTTTGGTCTGCCGTTTTCCGTCAAAGACAACATTGATGTTGCTGGCGCGCCAACGACCGCCGCCTGTCCTGCGTTCCAATATGTGGCTACAGAGTCTGCTTTTGTGGTCGAACAGGCCCTAAAGGCGGGCGCTATCTATATCGGCAAAACCAACCTTGACCAATTTGCCACCGGATTGGTGGGGGTCAGATCGCCTTATGGCACCCCGTGCAATCCGTTCAACCCGGATTACATCCCAGGGGGGTCAAGCTCTGGGGCAGGGGTGAGCATTTCAACTGGCGTGGTGTCCTTTGCGTTTGGCACCGATACCGGCGGATCAGGCCGGGTGCCTGCATCCTACAATGGCATAGCGGGCTTCAAACCTGCGCCGGGGCTTCTCAGCCGCCGTGGTCTCGTTTTCGCCTGTCGTAGCATTGATACCCCAAGCGTATTCACCAAGACTGCGACTGATGCTTGCACGGTTTTTGACGCGGTTAATGCACATGATCCACTCGACGCCTTTGCGACGGCACCTGCGATCATCAAGGCGCAAAAGTCGCTTCCAAGTCATCCAAAAATTGCAGTGCCCCAAAAATCGGATCTGCAGTTTTTTGGCAATGCTGAGATCGAAGCGTTGTTTGAGGCGGCGACGGACCATGCGCGGACGCTATTCGGACATGTTAGCGAGATCGATTTTACACCCTTTACGGACCTCAATGACATCATGTTCTTTGGGCCATTGCTGGCCGAACGCGATGTGTCCGTCGGGGCCTTCATTGATGGAAACTTTGAAGCCATAGATCCAACCGTGCGTGGGCTCGTTCAACAGAGCAAACAAATGTCTGCGGCCGACGCGTATCGTGCGCAATACCGTGTTTTGGATGCCAAAATAGCAACAAAAAGCGTTTGGGATCAGAATGATATCCTGATGGTGCCGACGGTTGGCACCATACTCACAACTGCGGAATTGTTGGATGATCCTTTGTCGCCGAACTTTAAAAATGGGTTTTATACCAACTACGCAAATCCGTTGGGTTTGAGCGCCATCGCGACGCCCTTTAAGCGTACTAAGAGTGGTGTGCCATGGGGGGTAACCTTGCTCGTCAATCACAGCAACTTGAATGACTTGGCTGCAATTGCAGACGCCTTTAGTGGGTCTGTCTCTTAGGGTGGAAATGCCGTTTGTTTACATCTGGTCGGCGTGACATGGGATATGGATCACATAGGTGAGCGTCCGTTGTGTGCCCTCCCATTAGACGAGGACCCAAATATGATTTCTCTCAAACCCACCGCCGAGCGCATTTTCCCCGGCCTCGTCATCGCGGGCCTTGTGGCTGTGACGGCACAATTTTTGTCAGAACATTACGGCGCTCCAGCGATGTTGATGGCGATTTTTCTGGGCATTTCGTTGCAGTTTTTATCCGAGGAAACGCGTACAGAGCCGGGTGTCACCTTTGCCGCCAAGGGCTTGTTGCGGTTCGGTGTGGCGCTTTTGGGCGCGCGGATCAGCGTTGAAATGCTGCAAGATTTGGGCCCTGCTTTGGTGGGGGTGATCATCGGGGCCGTGATCTTAACGATCCTGTTTGCTCTGCTGATCGGACGGCTGTTTGGCCGCGATATGTTGTTTTCTTTTCTCACCGGCGGCTCGGTTGCCATTTGCGGGGCCTCTGCTGCAATGGCCATCGCATCTATCCTGCCCAAAGGCGAAACCCGCGAGCGTGATCTGGTGTTCACTGTGGTCAGCGTGACGGTTTTGTCGACCATCGCGATGATTTTTTATCCGATTTTGGCAGAGCGTGTGGGGCTTGATTTGCGCCAGTCCGGCGTGTTTTTGGGTGGCACGATCCACGACGTGGCCCAAGTCGTTGGCGCAGGTTATTCGATCTCGGACGAGACCGGAGATTTGGCAACTGTGGTCAAGCTCATTCGCGTCACAATGTTGGCGCCTGTCGTTTTGATTTCATCGCTGTTTTTGCGCAAATACGCGCGGCCCGGCGAAGCGCGCCCGCCACTGGTCCCTGGATTTGTCTTGGCGTTTTTGATCATCGCAACATTGAATTCATTGCACCTTTTGCCAGAGGTCGCACGCGATTTGGCCTCTGTTGTGTCCCGCTGGGCGCTGCTGACAGCCATCGCGGCCGTCGGCATGAAAACATCGATCCCGCGCATCTTGCAGGTGGGGGGACCGGCGATCGGATTGCTGGTGACGCAAAGCTTGTTCTTAGCCGGATTTGTATTGATCGGGGCCTTGGTGCTGGGCTGAAATTTGGTTGCCAGCAGCGGCACCACTGATCGTCTGGCTCACAGGATGGGACCGTTGCATTATCAGGGGTATTGTTGCGATTATTGCTTTGAGAGGGTCCTAATCATGCCAAATACACGCCGTTCAAGCACCATAGGTAGCCAGCCGCCGTTATCTTGTGTGCTGTGCGGATGTATGAAGGCAGGATTTACAGATGAACAGATCATTGGGATGATCCAGGAACAGGACGCTGGTGAGAAGCCCGGCGATGTCTGCAGGCGGCACGGGATCAGTTCGCCGACGTTCTATAAATACAAATCGAAGCATGGTGGCATGGAACCTTCTGACGCAAAACGGTTGACGAATGGCAGGAGGACGACAACTGGCGCAGGCCGCATTTAGCTTTGGCCAACATGACGGATTAACGCCAAAGATTTAACCCCAAGGGCTGCGCACAAAGCGGGAAAAGACTTGGGGCGCAGGTTAGTGGTCAATGCGCGGTGGCCTTTTTTAATATGTCGCGTTCCTCGGAAACGCGGGCCAGTTCTTTCTTCAACCGCCTGATCTCTGCGGCTTGTTCTGTGGTCTCGATGATCTGTTTGCACGGTTGTGAAAGCTGGGCCTTCCACGTGTGGAGTGACTTGGGGCTGCGTCTCAGCGATTGAGACGTTTTTAAAACCATCAAGGCTGAGCTAATCTGGCGACGGTCATGGGACACACGGCGGCAGGCCGAGATGGGGACCTCCCCTTTGTATCCTGTCGCCGTTGTTGGATACATCTTAGCGCCCTGTCCATTAGAGCCCTGTCCAGTTCTTCCGAACCACTTCAGTCGCTATTTGACGATCTACGCGTTTACTGGCGTTGAATGGCCAAGCGTGCGCAGACCCCAACAGCGCTGTCTTCAAAGGTCAGTGATCCGCCGTGCAGGGCTGCGATTGTTGCCACAATGGTCAGGCCCAAACCGTAGCCTTCGATCGTGGCGGTGTTTTTACCCCTTTTGTAGGGGGCCATGAGCGCTTCGATGTCTTTGGCTGAATTGTCAGTCCCTTCGTCTTCGACAATGATCGTGGCAGAGCGCGCATCCGTTTCCAAGGTCACGGTCGCACGTCGCCCGTATTTGAGCGCGTTGTCGATTAAATTGGTCAAGGCGCGTTCCAAAGCGATCGGGCGGCCAACAACTGTGATTTGGCGCTCACCTGTTACAATCGTTTGACCCGTGCGCGACATAAAGACGGAACTGCCCCCTTGCACCACAACATCTTTGGCTTGTCGAAAGGTGACGGCCTGTCCCATATCGGTGTAGTTGGCGATGATCGCATCTATCAGCGCATTCAAAGACAGCTTGCGGGGCGATTCCGTGTTCATTTCAGCGCGGGTGTAGGTCAAAACACTGTCGATCATGCCTGTCATACTGTCGATGTCGGATTCCAATTTGCGGCGCAGGTTTTGGTCTTCGATCAAGGCGGCACGTAAACGTAGGCGCGTGGCAGGGGTGCCAAGGTCATGACTGACGCCCGAGAGCACGGCCGCACGGCCTTCAAGTTGCGCGCGCTCTGTTTCAAGATAGCCGTTCACCGCAGCAACGATGTCTTGCAGTTCGGAAGGGCCAGAGATGGTGTACTTGTCAGGGCCACCGACCCTACGACGATTGCGCAACTGATCTGCAAAAGAGGTAAAGTCCGAGGAGAGGTTCAAAGACACTGTCATCAAGCAGGCGAGCCCTATGGCAGCAATCAGCACTGCCCAAAGTCGGTTGTCGGCGGGGGCCGCCGCACAGCCCCAAACGGGTGCGCCATCAATGCGGACCCAAGGCGCATCTCCGTATTGCGCCAATACAACCGGATCGCTGCAAAATGAGGCCAAGATGCGAAACACTTCGCCGGTTGTCTCAGCCGCTGTTTGACCGTTCCGATATGGAATGCCTGCCAGCCCATAAACCAAGTCAGGCGATAAAATGACCAAGGCCAAAGGCGCGCTGGTGAGCGGGTTGGCGGCATCCGCCAAGATCGGCACATTTGTGATGCGCGCGGCTTGGGGCGTGTTTGAGATGTGCTGAAAATCGCTGACACGGGCGTGGTCTTGATCTGCTGGAGACAAAGCCGTGACCCGCACGCCGTTGTAATATGAGGTGCCATTTTGCAGCCCTGCGTAAAGCGTGACGCCTGCATGAAAGGCGGTGTCTTGATGGCGACGCCAATCTGCATTGGATTGCATCCAGAGCCAAACCACGCCCGCGCCAATCAAAATCGCGCTGAGGATCAAAGCGCTCGTGAGGATCCGCAGGCTGTGCAAACGTTCCATCAATCGCTTGAAACCTGAACATCGACCGCAAAGACATACCCGACACCGCGTTCGGTTTTCAAGATTTGCGGATCTTTCGGGGTTTGTTCGATTTTGGTCCGAAGCCTGCCGACCAGGACATCAATCGAGCGCCCCACCGCGTCCCCTGTCTTCACGGCTTCCCCCGTGACATCCAGAGCCGCGGCGATTTCGTCGCGCGTTAAAGGAATGTGTGGGTTGGCCAAAAATGTTTGCAACAGCGCAGTTTCGCGACGCGATAGAACGACTTGTATTTGAGCGGGGGACATGACTTCGTCGTGTTTGGCGTCGTAGGTCCAGCCGCTGAACCGAAAGGTTTGCGTGTTGCGGCGGTGGACCAAAGAGGATGATCTGCGCGCGCGTGACAAGACGGCTTTGACGCGTGCCAAAAGCAATTCGGGATTAAACGGTTTGGCAATATAATCATCCGCGCCGACCTCATAGCCTTCCATACGCTGATGGTCCGCAGAAAGGGCAGAGACCATAATGATGGGGACATCTTGTTCGCGGCGCAGGCGACTGCAAATCTCGATACCGTTCTCATCACCGAGCATTACATCTAGTAAAATAAGGTCGATACGTCCATCAGACAGGTAATTTCGCACTTCAAGTTCTGTCGCGGCGGGCAGGGCCACAGCCCCATTTTGGCGCAAGAACTGGGTCATCATTTGACGCACATCGGGATCATCGTCGACAACTAATATTCTAGGAATCGACATCTGAATTCTCCCTATAAACGCATCAAGCATACGCTGCCCCGTGGCTTTGATATGTAACAGGATGCAACAAAATCAAGCCTAATGTAACAAGCTGCAACAGCAACGCTAAAAAACTGCATGCGCTAGGCGAATGACGCAGGTGCGCCTATTGCATAGCTCAAGCGCCATCAGCAAGGATGGGCCACCTACACCGCATGAGCGGATTATTTCTGGGAGGAAATCAAAATGAAATCTTATGTATTGGGCGCCGCATCTGGCCTTGCTTTTGTTGCTGCATCCGCGGCCTTTGCCGAGCCACAAGCCGAAGTTCTGCACTACTGGACATCTGGCGGTGAAGCCAAATCAGTTGCCGTTTTGCAAGAAGAATTCGCCGCCAAAGGCGGTACATGGACTGACATGCCCGTGGCTGGCGGCGGCGGTGACGCGGCGATGACAGCCTTGCGCGCACGCGTTTTGTCCGGCAATGCGCCGACGGCCGTTCAACTCAAAGGCCCAGCCATTCAAGAATGGTACGAAGAGGGCGTTCTGGCTGACATCTCTGCTGTGGCCGAGGCCAACGGCTGGGCTGACGTTTTGCCTGCGTCCATCGCGGGTCACATGAAATGCGAAGGCACATGGTGTGCGGCCCCTGTAAACGTGCACCGCGTTGACTGGATCTGGGCAAACGCTGATGTGTTGTCCTCAAACGGTATCGACATGCCAACCACATGGGACGAATTCAACGCCGCCGCGACAAAACTGCAAGCGGCAGGCATCATCCCATTGGCGCACGGTGGCCAAGCATGGCAAGACGCGACAATCTTTGAAGCTGTCGCCCTTGGTATTTTGGGTGCAGAAGGGTTCCGCAAAGCCTTTGTCGAGCTGGACATGGACACGTTGAAATCCGACGACATGAAAGCTGTGTTCGACCAAATGCGCACCATGCGCGGTTTCGTTGACAGCAACTTTTCGGGTCGCGATTGGAACCTTGCGACTGCGATGGTCATGAACGGCGAAGCGGCGTTTCAGATCATGGGTGACTGGGCCAAAGGCGAATTCATGGCGGCTGGCAAAGTGCCAGGCGAAGATTTCTTGTGTCTCTCCACACCTGGCGAAGGTTTCTTGTACAACGTAGACAGCTTTGCGATGTTCGAAGTTGACGGCGACGACAAAAAAGCGGGCCAAAATCTTTTGGCTGAGCTGGTTGTTGGCCAAAACTTCCAAGAAGTGTTCAACTTGAACAAGGGCTCTATCCCTGCGCGCACCGACGTGGCGTTGGACAAATTCGACTCTTGTGCGACTTTGTCTGCAAGCGACATGGCGGCCAGCTCTGAAGGTGGATCTTTGTTGCCAAGCTATGCACACGGCATGGCGTTGCGCGGTGCGCAATCTGGTGCGATCACGGACGTTGTGACAGCACATTTCAACTCTGACATGTCCTCTGAGGATGCCGTTCAAATGTTGGCAGACGGTATCGCAAACAGCATGTAAATTATCACCGCACCCCTGTACTATCGCAGGGGTGCGGACCAAATAGGAAATAATCCAATGACCAAATGGCTTGAAGAAAACATGCCAAAATTGGTGCTGGCCCCCTCATTCATTGCAATTCTTGTCTTCGTCTACGGCTTTATCGCTTGGACGGCTTGGGTTTCTTTGACGCGGTCGCGCCTGCTGCCAAAATATGACATCGAAGGTTTTATCCAATACGATCGTTTGTTCGTGTCGCCGCGTTGGGACACGGCCTTTAGCAACTTGTTTGTGTTCGGTATCTTGTTCATCGTGATCGCGATGTTTCTTGGCCTGATCCTTGCGATTTTACTGGACCAAAACATCCGCACAGAGGGCGCGATCCGCACGATCTATTTGTACCCAATGGCGCTGTCGATGATTGTGACCGGTACGGCATGGAAATGGATTTTGAACCCTGGCTTGGGGTTGGAAGCCATGGTGCGTGGCTGGGGGTATGAAAACTTTACCTTTGATTGGCTCGTGAACCCCGACATGGCGATTTACACAATCGTGATCGCCGCGATTTGGCAAAGCTCTGGCTTTGTGATGGCGTTGTTTTTGGCGGGCCTGCGCTCTGTCGATCAAGAGATTATCAAAGCCGCTCAAGTCGATGGCATCCCGACATGGCGCGTCTACACCGCCATCATTATTCCCTCAATGGCGCCCATTTTCTTGTCCGCTTTCATCGTGCTGTCACACCTCGCGATCAAGTCGTTTGACCTTGTGATCGCACTCACAGGTGGCGGTCCAGGCTATGCGACAGATTTGCCCGCGACATATATGTACGCCATGGCGTTTTCGCGCGGCGATATCGGCCAAGCGGCCAGTTCAGCTATGGTTATGATGTTGGTCGTCTTCACGATCGTTGTCCCATACCTTTATTCAGAATTGAGGTCCAAAGATGGCTGATACGCATTATGTCCCGCCAAGTTCTGGCAGCAAAACCAACAAGATCATATTGCGGACCATCCTCTATGTTTTGCTTGGTGTGTTTGCCCTGTTTTACCTGATGCCATTGTTTGTGATGATCACAACATCACTCAAAAGCCTTGATGAAATCCGTACGGGCGATCTGATCTCTTTGCCGCGCGATGTGACGCTGGATGCATGGCGGACCGCATGGTCCGGCGCCTGTACGGGCATCCAATGTGAAGGCATGCGCCCGTATTTTTGGAATTCGGTTTTGATCGCGGTCCCCGCCGTGATGATCTCGACTTTGATCGGCGCTATGAATGGTTATGTCGTGGCGCAGTGGCAATTTCGCGGTGCGAACATCTTTTTCTCGCTGATGCTGTTTGGCTGTTTCATCCCGTTTCAAGTGGTGCTTTTGCCGATGGCGCGTGTGCTTGGCATCATGGGCATCGCGGGCACCATTCCCGGTCTGATTTTTGTGCACGTTATTTACGGTCTTGGGTTCACGACGTTGTTTTTCAGAAACTACTACGTCTCGATTCCATCCGAGTTGACCAAAGCCGCAAAAGTGGATGGCGCAGGGTTTTTCCGGATTTTTTGGTCCATTTTCTTGCCCTTGTCTTTGCCGATCATCGTGGTCGCTGTGATTTGGCAGTTCACCCAAATCTGGAATGACTTTTTGTTTGGTGTGTCGTTCAGCCAAGCTGGCACGCAGCCCGTGACCGTCGCTTTGAACAACATCGTAAATTCGACCACCGGCGTCAAAGAATACAACGTGGATATGGCCGCAGCGATCATCGCAGCCCTGCCCACATTGTTTGTCTATGTCGTCGCTGGCAAATACTTCGTCCGCGGTTTGACCGCCGGATCCGTGAAAGGATAACCCCATGGCCCCGATCCTCGAAATCAACAATCTCTTTAAAAGCTATGGCTCTACAGAGATCCTAAAAGACATCAATGTGGCCATCGAACAAGGTGATTTCCTTGTGCTTGTTGGCCCCTCTGGTTGTGGTAAATCCACCTTGCTCAATTGCATTGCAGGGCTCGAACCCATCACTGGCGGGCAGATGAGCATCGGCGGTCAGGATATGACCAACGTCAGCCCTAAAGACCGTGATATTGCGATGGTGTTCCAATCCTACGCGCTCTACCCAACGATGACCGTCGCCAAGAACATCACATTCGGCATGAAGGTGCGCGGAATTGATCAAGCGACGCAGGACAAAAAACTGGCCTATGTGGCGCAGCAATTGCAGATCGAGCCGTTGTTGAACCGCAAGCCAGGTCAATTGTCTGGCGGGCAACGTCAACGGGTTGCTATGGGGCGCGCTTTGGTGCGTGATCCAAAGTTGTTCTTGTTTGATGAGCCGCTGTCGAACCTTGACGCCAAACTGCGTGTGGAAATGCGCACCGAAATCAAAGCACTGCACCAACGCCTCGGCGCATCCATGGTCTATGTGACGCATGATCAGATTGAGGCGATGACCCTTGCGACCAAAATCGTAGTGATGAAAGGCGGGGTGATTCAACAAATCGGCACGCCTGCGGAAATCTATAATCGTCCGGCAAACTTGTTTGTGGCCGACTTTATGGGCAGCCCTGCGATGAACCTGATCCCTGCCAAAACCCGTGCAAACGGGTCTGGCACGCAGGTTGAAATCACCCGGGAAGGGGCCGATCCGATTGTGTTGGTGGACAGCAAGAACACCGATTTGCCAGAGGACGTGATCATTGGGGTGCGCCCTGAAGACATCGCAGATGCCGCCACAAATGGTGCGGCTGCATCGCAACAGGCGGACTGCGTGATCGATATTGTCGAACCGGCTGGTGCAGATACTTTTGCGGTGATGCAACTGGGCGGAAAACACGTGACAGCGCGTTTGCATTCGGAAACAACAGCCACCGCTGGGACGTCTCAACGTTTGGCTTTTGATCTTGGTAAAGTGTCTTACTTTTCACCAGACTCTGGTTTGCGCTTGAACTAAGGGCCGCTCGACTTTCGATCCTAAAAACCAAAAAGGCTATCCCAATACACTGTTGGGATAGCCTTTTCTATGTTCAGGGCAGGGGTCTGTTTCAGCTCATGAGATCTGTCAAAGCGATCGCGGTGTCTTTAGCGCAGGCCCGTTTTGGCAATTTCAGTTGCCAGATTGAGAATGATTTGGCCTCTGGCTTTTGCCACAGCTTGCGGTCCGCCGTTTGGATCAAACGGGACAGACAAATCAAACAGACCAGAGCGTTCGCGCCGCCCGTCTGATACGCCGACAAAATATTGACCTGTGGTGCGGAATTGCCCGTCGGCTTGCGCGACAAGGCTTTCAAAACGCACCTCTAGACGTGCATCAGCAAAGGCATCAAAAGGCCAAGGTTCTGAGGCAACCTGCGCCCCTGACATCTTGGCAAGGTTACGTGCCAAATCCAATGCCACAGCACGCTCAGGCGTGTCGGCCCAAAGGGCATCGCCATAGGTGACCAATTTGCCATCTGCATTTTGCATCGCCATTTCATCAGCTGCGGCATAAGAGGGCAAAGAGACATCTTTGACTTCAACCGCCTGAAACCCGATGCGCAGTTTTTCTGTGACAAGGGGGGGCGTGACGGCATAGCGATCAGGGGCGGTGCCACAAGCGGCAAGAACCAAGGTTGTCCCAACAAGGGCAGCTTTAAAAAAGGTCATCGTTATCGTCCCTTAATGAGTGAATTTGGATTGCGTTCGATCATGCGCGCCAGTGATGCCATGGCATCGGCGGCTTTCGATATGTCACGCAACGCGGCCTGTGCGTCACGACTGAGCACATCGCCTTTGTTGTACCCGTCGATGGTGGCGCTGGCTTGGCTCAATACGCGTTGAACACGCTCGACCAGTGCTGGCAGGTCTTGGGTGGCAACGGCCACAGCATCAGCCGCTTTGCGTGTCGAGTCCAGTGTGGCGTTGATGTTGGTCACGGCCCCACCTGCGCGCAGTTCGCCCAGCGTTGCGTTGATTTCTTTGAGAGCATCGCCAAGGTCCGCAGGCAAACGCTTTGCCGCGTCGGTGCCTAGGATTTCATCGGCCGAAGATGTCAGCGCCGTCAGTTGTGTTGTCAATTCCGCAAGCGGCATGGATTCGGCTTTTGCCGCGATGGCTTGAAGTTGCTGCACAAGCGCGGGCACACCGTCGGTAGAGGTGGCAATGCCGTTGGCCGCCGCCGATGCCGCATCAAGCGCTGTGACCAGTTTCGAGGCCATCTGGCCCTCTTCAAGCTGGGACAAAAGCGTCTCAAAACGACTGATCGTTGCGTTCAAAGCGACGGGGATATTTTGCACATCTTGTGAGGCCACTATGCCGCGCACATCCCCAAGCAACGCACGCAAATCTTGGGGGGTTTCTCGTAAATCTTCGTTTGAAATCAAGGACTCGGAGCTGTTCAACAACTGGATGGCGCTGAACATCAGCTCTTCGATCGGCAGATTGTTGATACGGCTGACCACGCCTTCGACCGTGGCGGCTGCATCTGAAATATTGCTTTTTGTGGTTGGGATAACGGGGACGATGCCCGCACCAGATTCAACCACATAGCTGGGCGCATCATCGACCTGAACCAATTCAATTTTAAGACCAGCAGACAGCAGGCCCGCAGAGGCCAAACGCGCCCGTAATCCTTCATTGATGCGCTGTGCTAAAAAGTCGAATGCAGCCTCAGGCGTGACATCGTCTTGCAACCCAAGGCGGGCAGGTTGGATCGAAATCACAGCGTTGAGCAATACACGGCTGCCGCCTGCTGCATCTTCGCCGATCACACCGGACACGCTGCGCACTTTGCCCACTCTTAACCCGTTAAGTTCGACAGGGGCATCAACGGCGAGGCCTGATACGCTTTCATCGAACACCACACGCATTTCCAAAACCTCGACTTCGGAGGCGTTGAAAAGACTGTTTCGTGCTGTGGATTCATCGGCGAAGACGTCAAATTCGGCGTCTTTGCTGACAAGGGCGCTGCCGGACACAAATGTATCAAACGTCAACCCACCACCGATCAAAGTGGCCACTGATGAAAAATCAATTTCAGCGCCACCGGGGCCAACCGAAAACGTAAACCCAGAAGTGTCCCAAAACCGTGTCGATGCAGAAATCAATCGGCTGTGGGGGTGATAAATAATCGCTTTGGCTGTGGCGAAACTGCCCTGTTCGGAAATGGTTGCGGTGCCGACACGGCCAACCTCGATGCCACGAAAACTGATAGAGCTGTCGTCGGTGATGCTACCACCCGGTGTGGTGCGCAGGGTGATCTCTAATCCTTCTTTGCCGTGGCGAAATAGGGGGGCATCGACAAGCCCCGTGAATTGATCTTGGGACTGTTGAATGTCACTGTCCCACGATCCTTCGATGTAGACGCCGCTCAATACCGTATCGAGGCCGGTGACGCCACGGGCGCTCAGTTCTGGGCGCACAACCCAAAAGGTTGAATCCGCATCCACAAAGGGGGCCACGTCTTTGTCGAGGCGCACAAGCGCGATCACAGTTTCAAGTCCGGCGGAGAATTTTACATCCTCGACAACGCCAACAGACACATCACGGTATCGCAATTCGGTTTCGCGTTTGGCAATGCCCGCACCGTTTTCAAACTCAATCGCGATCAGTGGGCCGCGATCTGAATAAGATTTCCATGCGACGCTGAGGGCTATGAGCAACGCCAAAAGCGGGATGGCCCAGACGAATGAGGTGCGACCCAAAAGAGAACCGCGTACGGGTTCTATGGTCACATGTGTTGGCGTGTCATTCATTTGGGATTGCTCCTTGGGGCTCTTTGGGGGTGTCCCATATCATTCGTGTGTCAAAGGCTTGCGCCGATAGCATGGTGAAAATCACCGATAAGGCAAAGAACAGGCTGGCGATCCCTGGGTTGATAGCGGCCAGCGTATTCAATTGCACAAGTGAGGACATAATCGCAACGACGAAAATATCGATCATCGACCACCGGCCGATGGCTTCGACAACTTCAAACAAAAGGTGTCTTTGTGGGTTGGACATTGTCGATCTTTGGGTCACCGAAACAGCCAGAAACGCGATGGCCATGAATTTGCCGAGCGGGATGACCACACTTGCGATCAAGATGATCATAGCGATCCCAATAGAGCCGTGGTGCACCAACTCTATGGCCCCGCCAACAATGGTGCCTTCTTGTACGTTCATCAATGTGCGTGTTTGTAGCATCGGATAAATATTGGCAGGCACATAGCACATCAACCCAACCAGCCACAGCGCCCAAACACGTTGCAGGCTTTTGTTGTTTCGTGGAGTGATCGCACGTCCGCAGCGCCCACAGGTTTGGGTGCCAATGGGCCACGCACGGGTGCACCGCGTACAGGCGATGACGCCGATGTCTTTTGCACTTAAGATGTCTGGCGTTTTTCCAGAGAGTCCCATATCGACCACCTACAAATCAAACTGTCTTGCACCACAACCAAAACGACAAGCACGGCAAACATCCAAAATGCCGGGCCAAAGGACACATCTGCGAGGTCACTGATTTTGATCAAAGCGACAGCGCAGCCAATCGCAAATATTTCTGCCATAGACCAAGGTTTCAGGGCCTCTGACAAACGAAACGCCTGCATGGCCCCATATGCTGGTGGCCGGTTTAAAACAATAGGCGTCAGCACATAGATGGCCAAAACCACACGTACAAAAGGCACCACGACAATAAGGGCCGCAGTGGCCAAGGACAACGCGACCAAAGGCCCGTTGCTAAAGGCAAGGGCCGCATCCAGTAACGAGGCCGAGTTGCTGGTGCCTGCGGCGTTGATCGTCAAAAACGGAAAAAACGTCGCGGCGACGATCAAAATCGCAATGGCCAAAGACAGTGCGATAATTTGCATGCCTGACTCGCGCTTGTTGCTAATCAGCACTGAATGGCACCGCGCACAGGTTGCGCGTTCACCTTCTTTCGGGCGCTCAAGCACATAGGCCGCATCACAGTGCGGGCAAACCAAAATTTGGTCCGAAGACAGGGCGGGCGCATCATTCATGTGTGTACTCTATCGGTGTTGTGACACGCATACCATAGCCGCAAGAGGCAGCAGGGTAGGGCTTGGGTTAAATGATTTCATCTTCATCAAACAAGGGAGATTCCTCAAGCTGTGTCGTTAACTCATCTAGGGCCGATTCTGCGACATCTGCCGAACTGACGCCTGCAATGTGGAACAAGGCATCGCCTTCATGCACGATCGGCATGACGGCCCGTCCGACAATAATGCCGCTGTTGTGGGCTAAAACGTCGATTTCGTCCTCGCCAAAGGGATCGGAAATGGCCGCGACCACTTCGCCTTCGGTCACAACATCGCCTTCGGCTTTGAACATGCGTAGTAATCCGCCCGCAGGCGAACGAAGCCAATTGCTTTTTGAACACACCAAGGATTGCGCCTTGGGCTTGGCGATGCCGGTGGCGGGCAGCATCTCGACGGCGTTGAGCACCCTCAAGATACCCGCGAGGCCCGCCCGCACAGACATTTCATCAAATCGCATCCCTTCGCCGGCTTCATACAGCAAGACATCGACACCAGATTTTTTGGCCTCTTGACGCAGACTGCCATCACGCAGGGCGCTTGTTAGAATGACCGGCGCGCCAAAGACATGTGCCAATTTTAGCATGGTGCCATTCTTGGCCGAGACGCGCACTTGCGGCAAATTTGTTCGGTTGATCGCCGCAGAATGCAAATCGATCCCAAGCGAACAGCGGTCTACAATTTCGCTCATAAAAATATGAGCCAAACGTGAGGCCAATGACCCATTAGGTGACCCAGGAAAACAGCGATTTAAGTCCCTGCGGTCGGGTAGATACCGCGAGTGATTCAGAAAGCCAAAGGTGTTCACAATCGGCACAACGATCAATGTGCCACGCAGTGATTTTAGGTGTTTCGCGCGCAGCAGCCGTCGGACGATTTCGACACCAATAACTTCATCGCCATGAATGCCAGCACTGACAAAAACCGTCGGTCCCGCGTGGCGGCCATGGATGACATGCGCCGACAATGTGACAGGTGTGTGGTCTGCCAATGTGCTGACGGGTAGATTGACTGTGTGGCGTGTGCCGGAGGAGATGATTTTTCCGGCGATTTCAAAACTCGGACGCTTGGTCATGATGGGCTCTTAGATTTTGAGGCATTTGGTCTGGAAAGCCGCCAGATCACCCACAAAAAAGGTGACGGTGAGGCGATGTCGTGTCGGTTGTGTTCGTGAAGTCAAGCAACGGGCAAAACAATGGCACAGTTTTTGCGTAACACAGGCTGCTCGGCCATGTGCTTACTGCTATATGTGCGACTATACAAATGATTTTAAACTGCGTAATTATTTGCAACGATACCTTGGCAAAAGGCCAGTCCCACATTAGCAAAGGTTGCCCTGTGTCCCATCAAAATCCAACGCCTGTTTGTGCTTTTGCCATTTCCCACGACGGGATTCCCCGCTCTATTCCCTTGCCTGACGATCTCAGCGATATAGCGGCATCAGACAGCTATATTTGGCTGCATTTCGATGTGAACGACCCTGCGCTTGAAGGCTGGCTTACGGATAAAGTGCCACACACCATTGCGACTGCATTGTTGCAATCTGAAACGCGCCCTAGGTGTGATCGGATCGAAGAGGGGCTGATCCTCAATCTGCGGGGCGTGAATATGAACCCCGGCGCCAGTGCGGATGATATGGTGTCTGTGCGATTGTGGGTCACGCAAGGCCTGATCATAAGCGCGCGCATACGTAAAATTTGGGCGGTTGATGCGATCCGACAACAAATGGATGCAGGGCGGGCCTCTGCAACCGTGGCTGCGTTTTTGACCGAGCTTGCATATGGGCTGACCAAACGCATTGAAAAGGTTTCACTGGGATTGGTTGAAGATACCGATGAACTGGAAGAGCTCGCGCTGGCACCCTCTGGGTCATTGGCGCGTGATCTTGCCGGATTGCGACAAAGCGTGATCAAATTGCGGCGCTTTGTGCGGCCCCAAAGTGAAGCCATCGCAGAACTTTCAAGCGGGGCTGTCTGGCCGCTGGATGTTCACTGTGCCAGTCTTTTGAGCGAAACGTCCAATATGACGGTGCGTACAGTCGAAGAGCTGGATTCAACGTCGGATCGGTTGCAGGCGATTCAAGAACATTTGGATGTGCTTCACGCCTCGGCGCTGGGCCGCAATAGCTATGTACTGTCGGTTGTCGCCGCGATCTTTTTGCCGCTGGGATTTTTAACGGGCCTGTTCGGGATCAATGTGGGGGGCATGCCGGGGGTTGAGGCCGCCCATGGATTTTGGATCGTCACGGGGGGATCTATCTTGGTGGGTTTTGCGCTTTTCTTTGTGTTCAGATTTTTGAAATGGTTATAGGCACGGTCACTTTTTAAAAGCTGTCTTGTTAAATTAGAGGTGAAGAATGGGAGTACACTTCACATGATTATCGATGCACACCAACACTTCTGGCGCCCGACACGGGGCGACTACGGCTGGCTCACACCTGATCTTTCCACGATTTTTCGTGATTTTATGCCAGAAGATCTTGAACCGTTGTTACGCAAAAACGGTATCGAGGGCACCGTTTTGGTGCAAGCTGCGCCGACTTTGGCCGAAACAGATTTTTTGTTGCAAATCGCCGATGACACACCGTTTGTCATGGGGGTCGTGGGGTGGATCGATTTTGAAAATGGTGACGCCTGTGCCGATATGGCCCGCCTTGCCGCGCACCCTAAATTGGTGGGCTTGCGGCCGATGATCCAAGATATCGCGGATGACAAATGGATGCTGCGTCCTGAGTTCTCACCTGTGTTTGAAGCGATGGTCCAACATGATTTGACCTTTGACGCCTTGGTGTTTCCGCGCCATTTACCGCATCTGCACCAACTTTTGATCCGCCATCCCGATTTGCGCGTTGTGATCGATCATGCTGCCAAGCCAGATATCGCGGGAAAGCAGTTCGACGATTGGGCCACTCATATGACCGCCCTTGCGCACGAGACGGATGCGTATTGCAAAATGTCGGGCCTATTGAACCAAGCTGGCAATGACTGGAGTGCAAGTGACCTTGCACCTTACATGACTCATTTGTTTGATGAATTCGGCGCGCAAAAACTGATCTGGGGCAGCGATTGGCCGGTTCTGACATTGGTTGCCGGATATGAACAATGGTGGCAGATCGCCAAAGCCTTTGTTGATGGCCCTTCGGCGACGGATCGTACGGCGACGGATCGTATTTTTGGCCTGAACGCCATCCAAGCATATAAATTGAAAATGCCTCAGAAGGCAGGCACACCAACGTTTTTGGTTTGATAAGCCATGCGCAGTCCAGTCGGATCAGTCGGGGGGCATATCAATTGTTTTTGATCCTGCGATTTGTTAGGTGCTGTGTATGAAACAGGCGCAACACGTTCCTCGGTTATCTGATCTTGCATATGAGGGCATATTGCAGGCCTTGTTTGATGCGCGCGTTCCTATGGGCGTCAGAATAAGTCAGGCGGATTTGGTCGCATTAACAAAGGTGCCAGTTGGCCCCGTGCGCGATGCGTTGAAAGTTTTAGAGGCGGATGGTCTTGTGGTTGTGCATCCTCGGTCAGGTATCGAGGTTATTCAGCGAACAACAGAGCTTGTGCGCTCGACGACCCAGTTTCGAACAATCATCGAAAGAGCCGCAGCGCGTCGTTTTGCTGTGACCGCGACCGAAGACGAACTGGCCGAGCTAAGGGCGTTACATCAAAGCTTTATAGAGCGCCTTAAGGCGATGGATCCACGCACCAACACATACGGGTTGATGCAAGACCTTGAACGCCGTTTTCATCTCGCGTTGATTTCAAGTCTAGACAATGAACTGATCGATGCGTCGTATCGCAGGTTGCAATTGATGGGGCGGGTCATTCGCGGACGTGCGGTGTTTTTTCCGCAAGTGGCACTGGTCTCCGTCGAAGAGCATCTCAAGGTTCTCAGCGCTTGTGAAGCGCGTGATGCAGATGCCGCCGAAAAGATGATCGTCGCACACCTGAGCAGCGCTATGAGCCGCAGCTTGGGCGTCTCGTCAGTTTGATCGCGCTGGGCTTGCACAAATCTGGACAGTTTCAATGTGTTATTGCATGATTAATATTCTCAACAATTTCTGTCAAATGCCCTTGTAGTCTTGTGAAACAGCTTTAGTTTTGCGCTCGTTACAAAATGCCCAAATAAGGAGCTCACGTGTCCCTCTTTTTTATCGTTGCTTTACCCTTCTTTGGCGCACTTTTGCCAGGTTTGATGAACTCCGCAGGACGCGCGGCCTGCGCGGGTGTGACCTTCACCGTCACGTTGGTTGCCTTCATCGGCCTATTGACCAATTTACCAACTGTTCTGGCAGGCGACGTCGTCACGGCAGGTATTGATTGGATGCCCGCTTTAGGATTGAACTTTACGCTGATGCTGGATGGCTTGGGCTTTTTCTTTGCCTTGCTGATCTTAGGCATCGGCCTTTTGATCATCGCCTATGCGCGCCATTATTTAAGCCGTGATGACAACATGGGTGAGTTTTTCACTTACTTGTTGTTGTTCCAAGGCGCGATGGTTGGCATCGTCCTAAGTGATAACATTCTGCTTTTGTTGGTCTTTTGGGAAATCACATCCCTGTCTTCATTCTTGCTGATTGGCTATTGGAAACATCTGCCGGCAGGGCGTCAAGGCGCGCGTATGGCCCTGACTGTCACGGGGCTTGGCGGTCTGGCGATGATCGGTGGCATGCTGATCCTTGGGCAAATTGTGGGCAGTTATGACCTCAGCGTGATTTTGCAAAACCGCGACCTGATCCAAGCTGATCCGCTGTATTTGACAGCGTTGATCCTGATTTTGTTGGGCTGTTTTACCAAATCCGCGCAATTCCCGTTTCATTTTTGGCTGCCCCACGCGATGTCTGCCCCAACGCCTGTTTCTGCGTATCTGCATTCGGCGACCATGGTCAAAGCGGGCATTTTCCTCATGGCGCGTCTGTGGCCGGTCCTGTCTGGCACGCCAGAATGGTTTATGATCGTGACCTCTGCCGGATTGATCACCATGGTTTTGGGCGCTGTGATTGCATTGTTTAAACATGATTTGAAATCACTTTTGGCCTTTTCTACCGTCAGCCACCTTGGCCTGATCACCATGCTTTTGGGCACAGGCACAGCGTTTGGTGCTATGGCAGCCGTGTTCCACATCTTGAACCATGCGACCTTTAAGGCGGCTTTGTTTATGTCCGCAGGGATCATCGATCACGAGGCGCACACCCGCGATATTCGCCGTTTGGGGGGCTTGCGCAAATTGATGCCCGTCACCTTTATGATCGCGTCCCTTGCGGCCCTGTCTATGGCGGGTATTCCACTGCTCAACGGGTTTTTGTCCAAAGAAATGATGCTGGAAGAAGCCCACCACACAGTTCTATTCGGCTCGCATTGGCTGGTGCCTGCGCTTGCCACCTTCGGGTCTATTTTCTCTGCTGCCTATTGTTTCCGCCTGATCGGGCATGTGTTCTTTGGACCCGTACGCGACGATTATCCGGCCAAACCGCATGACCCAAATCCGGGTTTGTGGATGCCACCTGCGATTTTGGCCGTGTTGGTGGTGATCATTGGTGTGGCTCCTTTTGTGGCAGAACCGTTTGTGAAACTCGTCACCACATCTGTATTGGGGGGGGCTGCGGAACTGCCGACAGCGCATTTCAAAATCTGGCACGGTTTGACGCCAGCACTGTTCATGTCGATTGTCGCTGTTACAGGTGGTTTGGTGATGTTGGCGATTTTCAACCCCGCGCTGCGCCTTTGGGATCGCACGCCGCGCCCTGAGGCCAAATCTATTTTTGAAGCGGTGGTTGAGGGCGTGACCCAATTGGCCCGCGCATTGATTTTGCCGCTGCACAACGGCGCGTTTTCGCGCTATGCGGCCATCGGCGCTGTAACGATTATCGCGGCCGGATTTCATGCATGGACAACAGGCACGCTTGGCGCCCCAACGCGTGAAGCCCAAGCTGCGGGACCTGTGGTCATCGCCGGTTGGTTGATGCTTGTGGCGGCCACCGGCGGTTTGGTGTTGATGCATCGCAACCGTTTGTTGTCACTGATCCTGATCGGAATTGTGGGCCTTATGGTGTCCATCGGGTTCGTGTTCTTCAGCGCGCCGGATTTGGCGATGACGCAGTTCACCGTCGAAGTTGTGACGATCATCTTGCTGCTTTTGGCGCTGAATTTCCTGCCTAATTTTACCCCTGTTGAAAGCTCCGTTTTGCGCCGCGTGCGCGATGCAGGGGTGGCTATTGCAGGTGGCTTGGCGACATTCGGTTTGGCCTATTATTTCTTGCTGCGCACCTCTGTCACGACGCCGATTTCGGAATTCCATTTGGCCAATTCCTATAAAGGCGGCGGGGGCACCAATGTGGTCAATGTGATCTTGGTCGACTTCCGTGGCTTTGATACCTACGGCGAAATCATCGTTCTCGGGATCGCAGCTTTGTTGATTTACGCGTTGACTGAAACCTTGCTTGGTGGGCCCGTGCGGGCGCGTTTGCTGAATCGTAAGCCCGATCAAAAACGTGCGGGCGATATGCACCCGATGATGATGGTTGTAGTGACACGTGTGATCATGCCTGTGGTTTTGCTGGTTGGGTTTTACATCTTTTTACGCGGTCACAATGAACCGGGTGGTGGCTTTATTGCCGGCCTTATCGTGTCGATCGCGGTCGTTATGCAATATATGGCCAGTGGTTTTGCATGGACGTCTTCGCGGTTGAAATACCCCTATCACGGTGTGATCGGTGCAGGCGTTTTGATCGCTGGTTTTACGGGCATGGGATCATGGTTCGTGGGCAAGCCGTTTTTGACCTCGGCCTTTACCTATGTGCGTATCCCACCGTTTCACAAATTCGAATTGGCCACAGCAACGCTGTTTGATTTGGGCGTATTTTTAGCGGTGGTGGGTGCTGTGATGTTGTCGCTTGAAAGCTTTTCACGTTTGGCAAAACGCGCCAATATGATCGACAGTGAACATCCAATGGATATTGATCCATCGCGAGATGACCCTGATCCAACCTCAAACAATCACGCAAAGGAGGATGTGTAACATGGAATTTCTCGTTGCATCAGCCATTGGTATTTTGACCGCAGGTGGTCTGTACCTCACACTTCGCCTGCGCACCTTTCCGGTGATCATGGGGATTTCTTTGCTCACCTATGCGGTGAACGTATTCATCTTTGCCTCGGGTCGTTTGACCGTTGGCGCGCCGCCGATCCTGAGCGATGGCGTGACTGTTTATACCGATCCTTTGCCACAAGCGTTGGTGTTGACCGCGATTGTGATCTCTTTTGGCATGACGGCCGTTGTGGTGATGATTGGCCTTGGTGCGTTTTTGGGGTCGGATGATGACCATGTGGACGACCAGCCAGAGCTTTTGAAAACTAAATCGGAGGGCCAGTCATGACCCACTGGATGATTGCCCCCATCGTTTTGCCAGCGCTTTTGGCCCCGTTTATCGTATTGGCCGCGCGCTATCACATCGGCATTCAGCGCAGCTTTTCCGTTGCGGGTGTCTTGGCCTTGATCGCCATTGCCTTTGGGTTGGTGTCGCAGGTTTTTGATGGCTCAATTTTGTTGTACCAGTTGAGCGATTGGTCCGCCCCTTTTGGCATCGTATTGGTCGCAGACCGGTTGTCGACGATGATGGTTTTGTTGACAGCTGTGCTCGCCTTTTTCGTGCTGCTTTATGCGATTGGATCCGGTTGGGACAATCGTGGACGGCATTTCCATGCACTGTTTCAATTCCAATTGATGGGCATCATGGGCGCGTTTTTGACCGGTGATTTGTTCAACCTTTTCGTCTTTTTCGAAGTGCTACTGATCGCCTCTTATGGGTTGATGATCCATGGTGGCGGCACGCAGCGTCTGCGAGCTGGCGTGCAATATGTGTTGTTCAATTTGATTGGCTCGACATTGTTTTTGTTCGCGCTTGCATCGATTTACGCAGAAACAGGCACGCTGAATATGGCCGATTTGGCGGATCGCGTGGCGATGATCGGCGTGGCGGATACCGTCGGTATTCGTGTTGCTGCCGTGTTGTTGCTATTGGTTTTTGCAATCAAAGCGGCCGTGGTGCCGCTGCACTTTTGGTTGCCGTCCAGTTATGCCGAAGCGCCTGCGCCCGTGGCCGCTTTGTTTGCGATCATGACCAAAGTGGGGGCCTATGCGATCATCCGCGTCTACACGATGATCTTTCCGCCAGAGCTGTCGATCACGGCAGGGCTGCATGATGTTTGGTTGATGCCTGCGGCGTTGATATCAGTGATCGTTGGCATGGTCGGCGTGTTGGCTGCAAAGCGGTTGGACCGTTTGGTGGCCTTTGCGGTTATCGGATCGATGGGCATGGTGATGGTGTCGATCTCTTTGTTCACGCCAGAAGGCATTGCCGCGGCGCTGTACTATATTGTTCATTCGACATTGGCAGGGGCCGCTTTGTTTTTGGTCGTAGATTTGGTGCGCACAGGGCGCGCCAATCTTGATCTAACGCCTCAAGCCCCCGTAGTGGGGAATGCTTTGACTGCGGGATTGTTTTTTGTGGGCGCAATTGCGATGGCGGGGCTGCCGCCATTGTCAGGGTTTATTGGCAAACTCTTGGTGCTAGATGCCGCATATGATTCAGGTCTTGTGGTTTGGATTTGGGCCGTTGTGCTGGGCTCTAGTTTGATCGCGATTGTCGGATTTGTGCGTGCGGGCAGCATCGTGTTTTGGAAAGCCCAAGGCGAGACGTTGGCAGAGATCGATCCAGAGTGCGTGCGCCCTGCGACATTGTCTTATGTCGCTGTCGGAGGGTTGCTGGCGCTGTTGATCGCGCTTTCAGTCTTTGCAGGGCAGATGCATGCCTATGCGACCACGATGGCCGCACAGCTTTTTGCACCTGAGCCCTATATTTCAACCGTTGTGGGCACACCGGGTAAATTGAGCACACCCACTGCCGACGATCATTCAAGCACGAAAGAGGAGGGTCACTGATATGGTTCGCGCCTTTAAATGGCTGATGCCGCATCCCTTTTTGACACTTCTTTTGGCTGTTGTTTGGGTTCTTTTGCAAAATGAATTTTCGGCGGGCATGGCCGTTTTCGGTATCGCTTTGGGGATTTTGATTCCTTGGGGGACATCAATATGGTGGCCTGATACGCCGCAAAGCCTGCGATTGGGCAAGCTGTTCACCTATAGCGTCATGGTTGTGTGGGACATCGTTGTGGCCAATATTCAGGTCGCGTGGGTTGTATTGACAGTCCCGAACGCAAAACTGAAACCTGCGTGGATTGTGGTGCCTTTGGAACTGCTGCAACCTGAGGCGATCACTTTGCTGGCGGGCACAATCACTTTGACGCCGGGCACTGTGTCGGCGGATTTGTCGGACGAGGGGCATAGCCTTTTGGTACATGTATTGCACACGGATGATCCCGATGCAGTGCGCGATGACATCATGACCAGGTACCAAGATCGATTGAAGGAGATATTCGCATGACACTGGCTTCAACCGTTATGGACATCGCATTGATCATCGCCTTTGTTGCGCTGGCATTGGGGCAAATTTTATCCATGGTGCGACTTGTTCTTGGGCCGACACCGGGGGACCGCATTTTGGCGCTGGACACGATGGTCGTCAACGCATTGGGACTTGTGGTCGTGCTGGGCCTTCAGCAAGGCACGCAAATCTATTTTGAAGTGTCGCTGTTGATCGCCATGCTTGGGTTTGTATCAACTGTGGCCTTGGCCCGTTTCATTTTGCGTGGGGACATCATCGAATGACTTTTGAAATTGTAGGGACCTATGCCGCCGCTCTGTGTTTGCTGATCGGATCGGGCTTTATCATTATCGGTGTGATCGGGCTTTTGAAATTCAATGACCCGATGACCCGTTTGCATGCCCCGACCAAAGTGGGAACCATCGGGATCGGGATGTTGTTGTTGGCTTCATCTCTTCATTCGTTTGCTGTGGGACGCGGGTCTGTGCATGAGCTTTTGATCATGGCGTTCTTATTCGTCACGGCACCTATTTCTGCGAACTTCATCGCCAAGGTTCATATTCACCGCCGCGTTTGTGATACGCCACCGACCCCACCGCGTGATGACACATGGTCTACGCTAAAGACCCCTGAGGATGATAAAGAGATCGAGGCCTGAGCAAAACGCCTGCCAAAGGCAGATACCTAAACTCTAAAATGCAAACGCCCCCGCAACCAAAGCTGCGGGGGCGTTTGCATTTTAAAAAGACAAGGATTTATACCGCGATCAATGCATCGTCTGGTGCGTAGTAGGTTAAGAAATCTTCTTCGCTGATCCCTTCGAACGTGATGGTGTCGTTGAAGCCAATATCAAGTACGGCGTTGCCATCCACTTCGGTCAAAATGTCCACGCCGAACGCAGCGCCGAACGCAAAGGCGGCATCGACCCATTCTTGGCCTAGCACGTCACCAATCACAAATTGATCCACGCCCAAGTCAAAATCGGTGACGATAACGTCCGCAGACTTTTTGGCGCTCTGAAACACAAACTCAAACGTGTCGGCCCCTTCGCCACCTGTCAAAACGTGATCGCCGCCTTTTTTCAACCGTGCATTGATCAGGTCATCGCCGGTGCCTCCATCAACCGTGGACGTATGGTCGCCGGTGTTGATGTAGTCATTGCCGTCACCGCCAGACAGGGTGTTGTTGCCTTTGTTTCCGTAGATTGTGTCGTCACCGATGCCACCAAAGATCACGTCATGACCTTTGCCGCCCGACAGCAAGTCGTTGCCCGCGCCGCCATTTAAGATGTCGTTGCCCGCGCCGCCAAATATAAAGTCGTCGCCATTTTCACCGTTGAGGATATCGTTACCTGCATCGCCGTAAATGGTGTCGCTTCCGCCGCCGCCGTTGATGGTGTCGTCGCCGTTGTCGCCATGAGCGATGTCATTTGCTGTATACAGATGAATAGTGTCGTTGCCTTCACCGCCATTAATCACAGTCGGAATAGGTGTATCTACAGTGATCACATCGTCACCGCCATTCCCATAGATTCTGTAACTGGTATAACCAGATCCAAATATACTTGGATTGAACGTATCGCTGCTATTACTGCCGTAAATTGTAATGAGTGTCATGATAGAATCCCTCGTCTTTTCCCCTTCGGCTCAAAAGAATCGAGCCAATTGACGTCACGTTATCAAAGAAGTGCCCTTTCGTCGCCGTATTTCGAGCACATTCGATTTCAGCAACAATTTGTTTCCAAAATTGGAACTTTACGCGTCTTAGGTAGAGTTAACTTTCAAGGAATATGGGGCGTTCATTTCGGTCTTTGATGTATCCGTAGCTGTTCTTCTGTGTTGACCTGCACTCAGTCGATGGGGCGTGGGGGGATGGTGCGCGCAGATCTGTTGCGTTCGCCCAGCATCAACATGGCAGGGGTCGCGACCAACGTGAGCACCGTGGCCACCACGAGGCCTCCGACGATGGCGGAGGACAGTTCCGTCCACCATTGGGTTGAGGGCGCGCCCAGAACCATTTCACGGGTGAAAAAGTTCAGGTTGAGACCAATGACCATGGGCATCAAACCCAAAGCTGTCGTCACAGAGGTCAAAAACACAGGACGCAAACGTTGCGCGCCAGTGCGCAGCGCGGCTTCGCGCGGGGACTGCCCTGATTTTTTGAGCGCATTATAAGTATCGATTAGAACGATGTTGTTGTTCACCACGATCCCCGCCAATGCGATCACCCCGATGCCGCCCATGACCACGCCAAAGGGGCGGCCCGTGACGATGAGGCCCAGCAACACGCCAGCGATTGAAAAAACGATAGCGCTCATCACGACGAAGGCTTGGAAGAAATTGTTGAACTGCAAAACCAGAATGAAGAACATCAAAAAGATTGCAGCCGCAAAGGCAGACATCAAAAAGACCATGCTTTCTTGCTGATCCTCCGCCTCACCACCAAAGCTAAATTCAACCCCTTCGGGCAATTCCGCAGCGTTCAAAGCGGCTGTCAGCGCGATCACTTGGTCGTTGACCAAAATGCCGGGCGCGACGTTGGCTTCGATCGTGGTGACCCGTTTTTGATCGATGCGGCGGATCACGCCTGTGCGTTCGGACGGTGCAAAGGTGACAAAGTTTGAGATGGGCACAAGACCCGAAGTCGTCGGCACCCGCAGGCTGCTGAGTTCGGAAAGCGATCGCTCTTCACGCGGAAAACGCACGCGAATGTCGAGTGATCCATCGATGTCATCGGGGCGGTAATCGGCCACGGTGATCCCTTGGGTCAACAGCTGCACCGCTTGCCCCAACAGGCTGACGTTGGCACCAAAACGTGCGGCTTCGGCGCGGTTAACCAAGATTGATACCTCAACGCCAGGCAGTGGCAACGTGTCCGTCACATCGGTGTAGCCACCCTGCGCATCCATGATGTCACGGATTTGTTTGACGCCTTGGGCTTGCGCACTTGGGTTTTTGGCTGTGACTTTTAGGCTGACGGGTTTGCCCGAGCTTGGCCCCTCACTTTCGGTTTCCACCTGAATGTCTATGCCTGCAATATCGGACACGCTTTTGCGAATATCGACGCCAATTTCCGCCGCTGTTCGCCGCTTGTCCCAATCGATCAATTCAAGTTGCAGGGTGCCTATTGTTTCTTCATCACCTTGGCCTGCGCTCATCATAGAACGGGCATAAATACTGGCGATTTCATCATAGCCAAGAATGCGATTTTCAACGGCACGCACCAAAGCATCACGTTCAAAAATAGACGAGTTGTCGCGTGCGCGCACTTGTATCTGCATAAAATCGGGCTCAACAGAGGGAAAAAAGGACACGCCTTTGCCGAATTGCCCATACAAGCTGAAGCCCGCCAAAAGCAGGCTCAGCGCCAACATCAAGGTCGCGGCAGGGCGCATGATGGCCCATTCGAGCACGCGCACATAGATGCCGGTCAGCCCGCCAATGTCGCGTGGATCACCAAACTCGGCGGCATGGAGTGCCGCCTTTGATTTGGCTGATTGCGGTGGGCGTTTGCCGATCATTCCGCCCACGACAGGGATGAAAATCAACGCCATGAACAACGATGCAAACAGTGTTAAAATGACGGTGATAGGTAAGAATTTCATGAATTCGCCGATGGTGCCTGACCAGAACAACAAGGGAAAGAACACACTCAATGTCGTCGCGGTTGAGGCGATGATGGGCCAAGACATGCGTTTGGCCGCAAAGGCATAGGCCGCTTTGGGTTCTAATCCTTCTTGAAGTTTTCGGTCGGCCAGTTCGGTGGTGACGATGGCGCCATCCACCAGCATGCCCACAACCAAAATCAAAGAAAACAACACAACCATATTCATGGTATAGCCCATGCCCAAAAGCGCAATGACACCTGCCAAAAACGCACCGGGAATGGCCAATCCAACCAAGATAGCAGACCGAATGCCAAGGGCAAAAACGATCACGATCATCACAAGGATCACAGCCGCGATCACGTTGGCTTCCAAATCAGACAGCAGGGTTTTGACTTGAGTGCTTTGGTCTTGCAAAAAGGTGACTTCAACGCTTTCGGGCCAATCGACCCGCAGAGTTTCAACCAGGTCTTTGACTTCGGCCACGGTGTTGATGATGTTTGCCCCAGAGCGTTTTTTAACCTCTAGCGCCAAGGCTGGTTGGCCATTGATGCGCGCGAAAGATGCCGGATCTTCAAAGGTGCGGCGGATCGTGGCAACGTCTCCAAAGGTCACGACGGTATTGCCGTAAACTTTCACAGGCATCGCCATCACGTCTTCTAGGTTTTCGATCAGGCCAGGGACTTTCAAAACAATTCGACCGACACCCGTTTCAATCGCACCCGCTGCGATAAGAAGGTTGTTGCGTTGGATTTGCCCGATCAATTCGTCAAACGATAGGTTGTAGGTTTGAAACACGGTCGGGTCGATGAGCACTTCGAGGAACTCAAACCGCTGGCCACCAATGTCGACCTCCAACACGCCAGCCAGCCCTTCGATGTTTTCTTGTAGATCTTCAGCAAGAGCATTCAGTGTGCGTTCCGGCACAGGGCCAGAAAGGATCGCGGTAATAATGGGGAACAGTGCTGTGTTGATTTCGGTGATGGTGACATCGTAGGCGTCATCCGGCAAATTGCTTTTGGCGCGATCCGCCGCCACGCGCACTTTGTCTAACGCCTCTTGCGTGTCGGCACCGGGGCTGAATTCCAATTGGATGCTGGCATGGCCTTCAGATGCGTTTGAATTCATACTTTTCAAACCGGTGATCGACGAGAATTCAGTTTCGAGAGGCTCCAAAAGCAAGCGTTCTGAATCTGTCGGGCTGATCCCGTCCAGACCTGTCGAGACATAAAATAAGGGCAGAGGGATTTCAGGGTTGGCTTCTTTGGGTATGGCCACATAGGCAAAAGCGCCGACAATCAAGAGAATGACGAGCGACATGATGACAACGCGTGACCGCGAAAAGGCGGCTGCTATGATCGTATTCATTGAGCGGGCTCCCCAGCCTGTGGGTTTACGGTCTCGCCTGCGTTGACAAAACCTTGACCCACAGTGATGACATCCGCCGTCTCAGGAAGGCCGGTGGCCCAAATCCCATCAAGTTGCGCTCGCACAATTTGGATCGGATGGAATTCGACAATGTTATCTGGACCAACCGTTTTGACGCCAATCTCGCCATCAGTGTTCAGCGAGACGATAGACGGGGATAGAAAGTGGGCTTTGGCCTCACCCGTTGGAATGCTGATTTCAGCGGAAATACCTGCTGGAATGGCACCATCTGCGTTGGGCACTTTGATTTCTGCTAAAAAGGTACGTGTCTCAGCTGATGCGGACGTCCCAACAAAGGACACAACGCCATCACGCTGTTCGCCGGTGATGAATTGGACCGTGGCAGTTTGGCCATTTTTGATCCGGGTCAATTGTTGTTGAGGCACCTGTATGGCGACGGTCAAAGGGGTGTTGTCGACAAGGCGTCCGATTTCTGTGCCCGCCGAGACATATTCGCCAACGTCCAGATCAAGTGTTTCGATCCGTCCTGCAAAGGGGGCGACAATGGTCAGGTTTTCGGATGACTTTTGCACGGTCGCGAGGCTGGCTTGGGCCGATGCCAATTCTGAACGCGCCTCCACAACGCGGTCGGTTGTGGCGACACCGCGATCCAAAAGGCGCTGGGCATTGGCCAGTTCACGTTGTGCTGCGACCAATTCTTCGGTGGCTTGGTTGATGTCTGCTTCATTTTCGGTCGACACAAACCGCGCAATGATGTCGCCTGCCGCCACGTTTTGACCTTTTGGGATCAACACTTCAGAAATATCACCCGACGCGCGCGCCCGTAACATGGTGTCGCGATCTGGCAGGGCTTGGCCCTCAGCTTGATAAAACTGGGTGACAGGTTTGGCCTGTGAGGTTGCCACGGCCACCGCCACGGGGGGCACGGTTTCTTTTTTTGCAACAGCTTCGGGTTCTTTTGATGGGAATATAAACCCGCTTCCCATCCAGCCCACAATGAGGATCAGCAACACAAGTGCAATCCAAGTGGAGCGTTTGGCCCCGGTGTCGTCATCAAAATGTAGGGCTTTTGGCTCTTGATCTACAGGGGACATGTGCGTGTTCCTTTGGTCCGCGAATTGTACTTCACGGTTATGTGCGTTGGATATTTTGTACAAAGATAGGGATTGATCGATGGTTTCGCTATAGGCGCGCCCCGTATCCTTTGCATATTTGCGCGGATTTTCGGGATAGTCTTTGCCCCCTCCCTCATTTGAATAGGTTCCGCGCTAAACTGATATATCCCAAGCGAAATGTAATACGAAAATGTCCGATGCTATTTTTCGGGATCATTTGCGGTCTATCAAGCTTGCTCCAAAGCTGTGCGTACGGCCCCGAGCGCAGTTTTGAAATCATGCTCGGCCACACCACCAAACGCGAGCCGCAAAGCTTGGGGGACAATTGGCCCAACTGCAAATGGGGCAGCACTTGAGACCGCGATGCCAAGAGATTTGAGCGAGGTCACAACCGGTTCCGCCCGCAGCCCTTGGGGCAGCGGCACCCAGACAAAGCCTGCGTTGGGGTGAGACATCAATGGCATGTGCCCAAGCACGTCATGGCAGTGCTTTTGCCGTTCCCCCCCATCAGCGCGCCGTTTGGATTCAAACCGCTCTAGAGTGCCATCCACGATCCAATGGGTGACAAGATCAGAAATGAGAGCGGGCGCATTCCAGGTGGTCGCGCGGATGGCCTCCACCAGTTTGCCAATATACTTGTCTGGCGTGATCACATAGCCCAACCGCAACCCCGTCGCGAGTGTTTTGGAAAACCCACCAATGTGCACGGTGCGCTCAGGTGCGAGAGTCAAAAAACTGGGCGGTGGCGCGGTTTCCAAAAAGGCATAGGCGGCATCTTCGATGATCAAAAGATTATGATGCCGCGCAATATCGGTGATGCGTTGGCGTGTTTCACGGTCCATCACCGTCCCCAATGGGTTGTGAACTGTGGGCATCAAATAAACCGCCTTTAAACGTCCCATGCGGCAGTGTTTTTCAAGCGCGTCAGGATCCATAACGCCCGCTTGTTCGGCAATCGGCACAAGGTCGATCCCTTGTAGGGCGGCGACAGATTTAAACCCCGGATAGGTCAGCGCATCAGTGGCCACTGTGTCGCCATGCGCCAAAAGACCCAGCCCCACCAAGGCCAAACCATGTTGCCCGCCCGAGGTGATCAATAAGGATTTTGGATCAATTGGACCCAGCGTGCGCGCCAGATCCTTGGCGATGATGTGACGTTCATGATCGCGCCCGCTGTGAGGCTGGTAGCGCAGCATGGCAGACAGATCCCCAGCTGCTGCGAGCCGTTTTAAACCTGCACGCAAGGTTTGCGCATCGGATGTGTCACTTGGCATATTGAACACCAAATCAATACTGCCGTCCGCCGCGGTTTGTTGCAGCCCAAGGGTCAGAGGCGCTGCTTGGTCCCGCACAAACGTACCGCGCCCCGCTTCGCCGATAATCACGCCCCTGCGTTCAAGTTCGCCATAAGTGCGCGTTGCTGTCGCCAAGGCCACATTGAAATGCTCGGCAAAGGCGCGATGCGTTGGAAGCTTTGCACCAGGAAGCAACTCCCCGCGATTGATGGCGGCCTCAAATGTGTCTGCCAGTTGGATGTAGCGCGCTTTGCTCATGTCGTTTGCGTACCTAGTACAATTGAAAAATTGTCATAAGATTGACGACATGGCATGGCGAATTCAAGTTCACATTTGAAGGTTCAATCATGTCCAAACGCTTTGCCGCATTTTTCCTCGCACTTGCCCTGTTCCTTGTCACCTATGCTGTGAATTTATCAGCGCCGCTTTATGACGTTTACGCGCAGCATAGCGGTGTTGGGGCCATCGCCGTGACCACTGCGTTTGCGGCCTATGTTGGTGGGCTGATGCCGACGTTGATGTTGCTTGGGGGGCTGTCTGACCGGATTGGCCGCAGGACGCCGATTGCCTTTGCGCTGGCTTTGGGGGGCGTGGCGACGTTGCTTTTGGGGCTGAGGCCAAACATGGCAACTCTCATCGTTGCGCGATTGCTTTTGGGGATCGGGACGGGTTTGGCGACCACGTCTGGCACGGCCTATATGATTGATATTTTAGGGCGTAAGCGACAAAGAACTGCGGCATTGATCGTCACATCCGCGACCTCGCTTGGGTTTGGGGGCGGGGCATTGGCGACAGGGATCAGTTTGGTGATCCAAGGGCCAACGGTGCTGCCCCTCAGCTATATTATTTTGATCGCAAGCGTACCGATTATGGTGTGTGCTGTCTGGGCCTTGCCGCGCGCTGAGACGCGCGTGGCTGTCTCGCTGTTGCGGTGGCCCATCTTTCCTGCGGGCACGTGGATGTTTGGTCTCGCCATGGCCTTGGCGTGGTCCACAAGCGGCATGATCATCGCCATTGTTCCGCTTGAATTGGCGAAAAATAATTTAGGGGGCTGGACTGGCCTTGTTGTGTTTTTGGCTATTTTTATAGGGTTTTTGTGCCAACCTATTGCGCGACGGATGACCAATTCTCGTGCGCTTGTGCTTGGGTTTTGTTTGGTGCCTTTTGGGTTTTTCGTGCTTTTGATTGGGGTTTGGCTGCAGGCCTTGGTGCTTGTTTTGATTGGGACCAGTATCACCAGCGCGGCGAGTTACGGGTTCACGTATCTTGCCGCCTTGTCCGAAATGACGCGGCGTGTCCCAGATGACCACGCGCGGGCCACAGCTGGGGTGTTCGTCTATGCCTATTTGGGGTTTTCTGTGCCTGTGATGATGGCTGGGGCTTTGGCTGATATTTTGGGTCTTGTGCCTGCGATGATCGCGTTCGAGGTCGCTTTGTGTGCGGGAACACTTGGTGTGGCCATGCGTTGGCGATATTTGGAAATTTAGAACAAATTATAATCTTTTGAGTGCGCATTCTTTTACCTGATTAAAATTGTCGGATTGCATATTCTGACAAAATAAGTCACCTTAGACCAAATCGCCAGCCTTTCGAATCATGGGCAAGCCAACAGCTTTGACCTTAATCAGGAAAGACCGCATGCGATCTGTTCAAATTTTCCGCGCCCGCTCCGCAAATTATCCCAGCTTTGAGCTGGGTGATTTTCTGGCAGACGTCGCACGCTTCGCAGCGCCGTCTTTCAAAATTGACCTCTTTTTTGATAAAATCGAAGGCCAAGACCGGAGCAAACCGTGCCCATAACGTCCCCAAAAGAATCTATCGCACGCAGCGAAACGAACCCAACCTATGACGCAGTTGAGTTGACCAAAGGGGGCAATCTTGCAAATATTTTGTTAGGCGAACAAGCCTACACCCTGCGCATCACTCGGGCGGGAAAATTGATCCTGACAAAATAATACAACTCTATTTTCAATGGCCACGTGTTGCTTTGAAAATAGGGGTTTACGTGGGATGTCCCATACGCATCTGCCCACTTTGGGTGTCCCTATATGTACCTGATATTCTAAACACCCGCGTCGACAGATGTCTTCGCGGGTGTTTTTGCTTGTGAGATCCTCATGCAGGATGGTCGGCTTGGGTCGATCTGGGTTGAAAATCACCACAATCCTCTGGCCCCACGCTACCCAAAATCAATCTCTTGACTGCGTTGACATATAAAAATGTATGCGCATACTTCGCGATAACACTCGAACTGAAGTGGTGCGTGATCAAGGTGTTCAAAAAACCGACAGACACTTTTGGGCTGTCTTGGCTTGGCCCTTAGGCTTGGCTTATGACCATGGTCCGCGACACAACGGCAACGCATGAAATTAGTGGCGCTTATGGCCATCAATGGCTTTGCTGCATGAGGCAAAACACGACGAAAACTGCGTGACTTACAAAAGGGATGGGGGCGAAATGAAAGCCGTATTGGTCGGGTTGGGAATGGTGGCGCAGACACACCTGCGGGCGATTGCAGATGCAGATGTCGATCTTGCGGGGGTGATGTCTACGCGCATGGATAGGGCCAAAGCCTTTGCCAATGGTGCGGCCGATATTTTGGGTCACGTTCCTCATGTTTACGCAAATGCTGATGAGATCGCAGCGGATCCTGATGTCGATTTTGTTGTTTTGTGTACGCCGCCAAATGCGCGACGTGAATTGGTTGAAACCTTTGCGCGCGCTGGCAAACATATCTTGATGGAAAAGCCGATCGAACGTGATGCTGTCGCAGCCGAGGCCATTGTCGAGATGTGCGAAACAGCGGGGGTGACGCTTGGTGTCGTCTTGCAGCATCGCATGCGTGAAGCGTCGCAATATTTGACAAGACTTTTGGCCGAGAACGCTTTTGGCAATGTGGCTTTGGTTGAGATTGCTGTGCCTTGGTGGCGTGATCAATCCTATTACGATGAACCTGGGCGGGGCACCTATGCGCGTGACGGCGGTGGTGTGTTGATTTCGCAAGCGATCCACACTCTTGATCTGGCGCTGTCCCTGTTGGGGCCCGTGATACGCGTTAAAGCTACGGCACGTACCACAGCGCTGCACGCGATGGAGGCCGAGGATTTTGTGCAGGCCACGCTTGATTTCACATCCGGTGCCATCGGGGCTGTGACATGCAGTACGGCAAGTTTTCCGGGCGGTGCGGAAACCATCACGCTGCATTGCGCGCTGGCCAGCGTCACACTTGGCTCGGGTCGGTTGATCGTGCATTGGCGCGATGGGCGAACCGAGGAGCACGGCGCGGTTAAATCCACCGGTGGTGGGGCTGATCCCATGGCGTTTACCCATGAGTGGCACCAAGCTATTCTGACGGATTTCACAGCTGCTTTGCGCGAAAAACGTGCGCCTGTGGCTTCGGGGCGTGATGCTTTGCAGGCGCAAAAATTGATTGATGCGATGCGCGCATCCTCACGCACAGACCGTACAATTCTACTTTAGAAAGACATCAAACATGACAAAACCTCTTACATTTGGCGCCATCGGTCTGGATCATCGGCATGTTTTTGGCATGAGCCAAAGTATGATCGACACGGGGGCCATGTTTAAAGGGTGGTGGACAATTGGCCGTCCTGAGCCCTTGGATGGCTTCCTAAGGCGTTTTCCCGATGTGCCCCGTGTGGCCACGACGCAAGAAATGTTAGACGATCCAGAGATAGATTTCATGGTGATCGCAAGCATTCCTGCGGACCGCGCAGCCCATGCCATTGCTGCGATGCGCGCAGGCAAAGATGTTTTGGTCGATAAGCCAGGGTGTACAACGCTGGAGCAACTCAACGAAATTATGACTGTGCAAGCTGAAACAGGACGCATTTGGGCCGTTGATTTTTCGGAACGTTTTGAAGTGCCTTCTATGACCCGCGCCGCAGAATTGGTGGCCGAAGGGGCGATTGGCCGCGTGGTTCACACAACAGGTCTGGGCCCGCACCGATTGAACGAAGCTTCGCGCCCGGATTGGTTTTTTGAACGTGAAAAATACGGCGGTATCTTGTGTGATATCGGCTCTCACCAAATTGATCAGTTTTTGTTTTTAACAGGCAATACGGACGCTGAAATCAAGCACGCGCAGGTGGCAAATTATAAAAATCCACATCATCCGGGTTTGGACGATTTCGGTGTTATTGCCCTGCAGGCGGGGGATGCCCATGGGTATATTCGCGTGGATTGGTACACGCCGGATGCTTTGCCGACGTGGGGTGATGGGCGTCTGACGATTCTGGGCACCGAAGGCTATATCGAGCTGCGCAAATATGTGGATGTCGCAGGCACGGACGGCACGGATCATTTGATCCTTGTGAACGGTGACCGCTGTGAGAAATTAGAGTGCAGTGACGCTGGAAAACCATTTTTTACGCGCCTGTCTCATGACATTAATCGCCGCACTGAAACGGCGGTTGCGCAAGCGCATACATTCAAATCGATGGAACTCGCGATCAAAGCGCAAATGATGGCAGAGGGCCGTTTATGATCACTGTTGCAATTATTGGCGCTGGTATCGGTCGTGAACATTTGGATGGCTACCGCGCTTTGCCGCATTTGTTTCGGGTCAAAACGATGTGTGATCTGGACCTCGCGCGTGCCACAGATGCTGTGGGGGCAGATCCGATTGAGGTGACTTGTGACCTTGAGGCTGTGTTGTCGGATCCAGAGGTTGACTTGGTCAATGTGTGTTTGCCACCACATTTGCATTTTCATGTGGCCAAGCAGGCGCTTGAGGCCGGAAAACATACAATTTGTGAAAAGCCACTGGTGACGTCTTTGGCCGATGTTGATGCGTTGCTTGATGCGGCTTCATCGGCTGGTAAAGCGTTGTATCCAGTGTTTCAATATCGCTATGGCCCTGCGATGACGCAGTGGCAGGCCTTGGAGGATGCGGGATTGACGGGCAAGGCCTATGCTGCATCGCTTGAAACCCATTGGTGCCGCCGTGATGATTACTATGACATTGCTTGGCGCGGCACGTGGGCAGGTGAAAATGGGGGCGCCGTGCTGGGACATGCGATTCACAATCATGATTTGATCATGTGTCTGATGGGACAAGTTGCGCGTGTTTCGGCCTTTACCAGCACCCGTGTCAACGACATCGAAACCGAAGATTGCGCAGCGATTTCGTTGCAAATGGAAAGCGGGGCTTTGGTCACATCGTCGATTACATTGGGCGCGGCAGATGACACATCGCGCCTGCATTTGTGTTTTGAACATCTCACGGCAACCAGCGGCATAGAGCCATACAATCCGGCCATCGGCGATTGGACGTTTACGGCACGTGACCCTCAAAATCAGGCGCGCGTGGATGCAATTGTCGCGGCAGTTCAAGATGTGCGTGCAGGTTATGAGGGCTACTTTGAAGCCATCGCAGCAGATCTGGCAGGGCAGGCGGCGCCAGTGGTTACAGGGCATGAGGGGCGCAGGTCTATCGAACTTGTCGCAGCCGTTTATCATGCCGCTCGGACGGGCACCGTGGTGGAATTGCCTCTCGCCAAAGATCACCCGCTGTATGACAGTCTGTTGCCTACGGATTGACTGTTGGTATCGCTTCTATCTTGTGGTTTGTCCTCGCCTATTTAGGGGTGGCCAAACAGATATTTTATATTTTAGGAACATCTATGAAAACCCGAGTTTGCTGCCTACATTCCGCCAAAGATCTGCGTGTCGAGACGCGTGAGGTGGCTCCCCCCAAAGCAGGCGAAGTGCGTGTGGCTCTTGGTGCTGGGGGCATATGTGGTTCCGATTTGCATTACTATCAGCATGGTGGTTTTGGCGTTGTGCGCGTGCGCGAACCGATCATTTTGGGGCACGAAGCGGCAGGGTTTGTCGCGGAACTGGGTGATGGTGTTACAGGGCTTAACGTGGGCGATATGGTCGCGCTGAACCCCAGCCAAAATTGCGGAACATGTGAGTACTGTGTGCAAGGTCTTGAGATGCATTGCACCGATATGATTTTCAACGGCTCTGCCATGCGCATGCCCCACGTCCAAGGGCTCTACCGTGATCAAATTACACTTAACGCAGATCAATGCGTGCCTGTAACCGGCGATGTGACGGTGTCCGAGGCAGCTTGTTCAGAACCTTTGGCGGTCTGTATGCATGCCCATAGCCTTGCTGGCGATTTGCGCGGCAAACGCGTTTTGGTCATGGGCGCTGGGCCGATTGGCGTGCTTTGTGCCGCTTTGGCAAAAGACGCAGGGGCCGTCGAAATCGTCGTGACTGATTTGCAAGACGTGCCGTTGAAAGTGGCCCTTGAGATGGGCGCAACATCGACGATCAATGTGATCAGCGACACGGATAGCATGGCGGAATATGCCAAGGGGAAAGGCCATTTTGATGTTGCCTTTGAGTGCACTGGCGCGGCACCTGCGCTGGTGTCTGCCTTGGGGGCTATGCGTCCACGCGGCGTGATTGTGCAGGTCGGCATGTCCGGCGATACGGCCATTCCGTTGGGCACGCTTGTCGCCAAAGAGCTGACCCATCGTGGCACGTTCAGGTTCCACAACGAATTTCAGCAAGCGGTGGATGCCATCTCAAATCGTCGCATCGATGTACGCCCGATGATCACGGCGCAAATGCCCGTTGATCAGGCCGTTGAGGCGTTCGAGTTGGCAGGCGATAGAACCCGTGCGGTCAAGGTCCACTTGGTGTTCAACACTTAAAATCGACGGCCTTGGCGCGTGCCTGCGCCAAGGTGATCACAGGCCTGATCCACACATCAGTCTTGGATGATCGCGCTGACCCATTCTTTGATAAAAGTCTCGCGTTTCAAAGCGTCTAAATAAGTCAGCAAGGCAGGCCCAAGTCCGATTGTGGATTGGCCGATATTGCCTTGCACCGATGCCAAAGGCGGCAATAGAAAAATATCGCGATCTACCGCACCAGATTGCAACGCAATCACGTGGCGCAAAAAGTCGCGCGCCTGATCTGGGTAACGCGTTGTGTGCGATACAAACATGGTGCGCATCATCGTTGTGGGGAAATCTGCGGGTAAAATGATCTGCAAATCATCGTTGGCCTCTGTACGGGCCGCCGCATAGCTGCCCAAAACATTATAAGCGACCATGATGCTGCCATCGGTGAGATCATCAATCATATCGCCAGAGCAGCAATAAAGTTTGGTTTGCAGGCTGCCCATGACTTCCATCAACCGCCAATAGGTTTCTGACATCCGTGCATCTTGCGTGGCAAACAGATAGCCAAGCCCAGAGGCGCGCACATCATATGTGCCGATACGCCCGCGAAAAACATCAGGCCGCGCGCGCAAAGCCAAAATCAGATCCTGACGGGTTTGCGGCACGCGCCGTCCTGTAAATGCCTTACGATTGATCACAATCGCCGCAGGTTCCGTGGTGAAAGCAAACAGGCTTTGGCGCCATTCGGCCCAATCGGGTTGCGATAGCCCCGTGACTTTCAAGGCATGCCCATCATTGGCCAACTTGAGCTGTAAATCCATCGCGCTGGAGATCACCAAATCATAGGCCTCAGGGGTACGCCGAAAAGCAGCATCCAATTTGGCAGTGCTGGTGACCAGATACTCGACAGATGTGTCCGGGTTGGCCGCCAGATAACTTTCAATGATCGGCGTGAAAAAGGAAATGTCCGTGCTGGAAATCACCCGCAAAACGCGCTTAGGGGTTTCGCTGACAAACAGGTGATGGTTTTCCCAATGTGGAGTGTCAGCCATCACGGGGCTGACGGCACACAGCCAAGCGATCACATAGAAAAAGTAACGCATGCGCCCCCCTCGGGTTGGTTGCTCAAATACAGTGTCCCACCATGGGCCACCGCCACCTCTTGTGCGATGGTCAGGCCCAAACCGGATCCGATGATGCCTGTTGCATTGTCGCCGCGTGTGAACCGTCCAGTGAGTTGCGTCATTTGGTTGACCGGAAATCCGGGCCCTTGGTCAGTGATGATCACACGGGGTGTTGGATCCGCGCGCACACAGATCGAAATGACGCTTTCGCTCGGCGAATACTTCAATGCGTTGTCGATCACATTGCGCACCGCATTTTGCAACAAAATAGGGTCGCCTGTGACATCGACATGTGCATCACTTTGCAAAACGAATTCAACGTCTTTCATATCTGCAACAGGGCTGAGACCGCGCACCAATTCAGACACAAGGTCAACCAAATCAATATCTTGCCGGTCCAAATGATCGGCGCGAAAGGTGATCATCGCGTGATCCAATAGCTGGCCTGCCGCGCGTGAACTTTCGTCAATGGCCCGTACCATAGAGCGCAACGCTTGGCGGTTTTCTTCTTTGCTGACACGTTGCAGCGTGGCTTCTGCATATGAGCGCACGGTGGCCAGCGGTGTGCGCACACGGTGAGCGGCCTCAGCAATAAAGTCCTCAGAGCGTTGCAACGACTGATCAAGCCGTTCCATCAAGCTGTTTAGCGACACCACCAGCGGCACCATTTCAATCGGAACAGGTTTGCTGACAGGTGTTAAATCTTGGGGGCCGCGGCGTGTGATCGAGGTGGTCAATCGTGTCAGTGGATCGATGGTCAACGATGTGGCCCAAAACGATAACAACGCGGCAAGCAAGAAAAACCCAATACCAAACAAGGCCACGTTGCGCGAAATTCGGTTGAGGGTGACAGACAAAGCATCTTGAGTTTGTGCAACCGTGACAAAGACTTCAGTGCGCAGATTTTCCCCCACCAACACACGGCTTGCTTGTGCGATACGCACGGTTGCCTCATGAAATGTCGTTGTGAAAAAGGTGTGTTGTGCGCCGTTTTTCTCAGGCGGTTGGGGCAGGAATTCATACCCTGACAACAAGGTGTCATCGCGGTGGATCGCATAAAACACACGGTCGTCTGACGGGGTGTTCAAAATCGAAAAGGCAGAATACGGAAAGTCCAATTCAACGCTGCCGTTACGGATTGCTGCCGCGTCCAGAATAGAGGTGACAGATGCGCCCAAAATACTATCTTGGCCTTTTTGCGCGATTTGTGCTGCATAGGCGCGCACCACGATAAACAACAAAATCGCTAAAATCGCGGCCCCACCAATCAATGTGATTGCAAGTCGCCTGCGTAAAGATCCTGAAATGCGGACAGTGTCAGTCATGATGAAACTCAGTCATGATCAAGCCTATATCCCAAACCGCGCAGGGTTGTGATGCTGAGGCTTGACCCTTTCAGATGCTTGCGCAAGCGCCCGATATAGACCTCAATCGCGTTCTCGGACACGTCGTCGTCATAAGAAAACAAACGGTCCACGAGCTTTTGCTTGGCAAAAATTTGCCCCGGGGCATTGATCAAAAGTTCCAAAAGCCGCAATTCGCGATTGCGCAGTTGGACCGATACTTCATCGACAACAAGCGTGCCCGCCACGGGGTCAAACGCCACATTCCCGATGCGTAGAACCGTTTGCGATGTGCCGCCACGGCGGCGTAAAACAGCACGGCAGCGTGCCTCAAGTTCCGCATGGTCAAACGGCTTGGTGACATAATCGTCAGCCCCTAAATCAAGAATGCTGATTCTGTCTGACACCTGCGACCGCGCCGTCAAAACGATCACGGGAGTGTCGTTTTTGCCCTCGCGGTGATGCTTTAAAAAGTCCCGACCATCGCCATCTGGCAGCATGATGTCCAGCAAAATGAGATCATAGTCTTCTGTTGCTGAATAGGCGCGTGCGTCCTGAATTGTACCTGCATGATCAATGACATGTCCGTCAAATCCCATACGTGAACAAATCGCATGGGCCAGCTGGATGTTGTCTTCGATCAATAGAAATTTCATGAGGTCATTTTGCTTTTTTAAGGGCGCGACAGGTTTGTGTCAGGTTGGCGTGATTGGTTTGTCCAACTGAGCCGCTTAGCGGTCGGTTGTCAAATGGGAGGAACACTATGACGACTTTGAAACTGGGCCGCCGCGCCCTTATGCTTGGTGCTGTCGCAGCGCTAGGCTTTGCATCATCTGCGATTGCTGATGGCCACAAAAAACTGGACAGCATCCACTTTATCATCCCCGGCGGCGCCGGTGGCGGTTGGGACGGCACTGCGCGCGGTACAGGCGAAGCTTTGACGACCTCCGGTCTCGTTGGCACGGCCTCTTACGAAAACATGTCAGGCGGCGGCGGCGGTAAAGCCATCGGTTATCTGATCGAAAACGCTGAAAGCAATCACGGTTCACTGATGGTCAACTCGACCCCAATCGTGATCCGTTCTTTGACGGGCGTTTTCCCACACAACTTTCGTGATCTGACATTGGTTGCGGGCACAATCGGCGACTACGCAGCGATCGTGGTCAACAAAGACAGCGCGCTCAATTCTATGAGCGACCTGTTGGCGGCGTTCGACGCTGATCCATCCAAAACGGCCATCGGCGGCGGGTCTGTGCCCGGCGGCATGGACCACCTCGTGGCAGCCATGGTGATGGAAGCGGCCGGCAAAGACGCATTGGGTGTGAAATACATTCCATATGACGCGGGCGGCAAAGGCATGGCGGCGTTGCTGTCTGGCGAAATCGCGGCGCTGTCCACTGGTTTCTCTGAGGCTGTTGATTTGGCTGCGGCTGGTGAAGTTAAAATCATCGGCATCACAGCGCCTGACCGCGTGGCGGCATCCCCTGATGCGATGACCATGAAAGAGCAAGGCATCGACACCACGTTTGTAAATTGGCGTGGGTTCTTTGGCGCACCTGGCATGCCAGCTGAGCAAGTTGAAGCCTATCAAGAGGTTTTGGAAGCTATGTATGACACGCCCGAATGGGAAGCCGTGCGCGCGCGCAACGGTTGGGTCAACATCCACAACTCAGGCGATGATTTCAAAGCCTTCTTGGAAGACCAAGAAAAAGTCATCGGTGATTTGATGAAAAAGCTCGGTTTTCTCTAACTCTACGTAACTGAATATCTCGGCAGAGCGGCACGTCCGCTCTGCCGATTTCGCTATTGATGGGGGATGGACACAATGGCCTTAGATCGTTGGATCGCTTTAATTTTGGTGGGGATCTGCCTCGCATACGGATACACCGCTTGGTTCACGATGGACGCAGGTTTGGCGCCCTTCATGCAACGCAATCCGATATGGCCAAGCACCTTTCCCAAAGTGCTGTCTGTTTTGGGATTGGCCGCATCGTGCATCATTTTGTTCAATTTAGAAAAGTCTAAGGATGAGGTCGGCGAGATCGATTACCGCCGGTTGCACGAGTACAAATTGGGCCAAGCCGTGATGCTTTTGGTGCTTATGGCGGTCTATGCGCTATGTTTGCGCCCCCTCGGGTTTATTGGCTCAACGATGGGGTTCTTAACCCTTGGCGCGTTCATTTTAGGCGAACGTAAAATCCACATCATGCTGCTTGTCGCGTTTATTGCCACCTTTGTCGTTTGGTACCTCGTGTCTCAGGTTCTCGGCATCTACATGCGCCCACTGCCGGGCTTTATTGGAGGTTGATATGCTAGAGGGACTTCTTATTGGCCTGCAAACGGCCCTATCGTTACAAAACATTCTTATGGTCATTGGTGGCTGTTTGATCGGTACATTCATCGGGATGTTGCCGGGGCTTGGCCCCATGTCGATCATTTCGATCATGATCCCCGTTGCGATCTCGCTGGGCGATCCCTCGACGGCTTTGATTTTGCTCGCGGGCGTCTACTATGGCGCGATCTTTGGCGGCTCAACCTCGTCCATTTTGCTCAACGCGCCGGGTGTGGCGGGCACAGTGGCCAGCGCCTTTGACGGCTACCCGATGGCGCAACAAGGCAAGGCGGGCAAAGCCCTAACCATTGCGGCTATCGCATCCTTTGCAGGGGGCACCATTGGCGCGATCTTGTTGATGATTTTCGCGCCAGCTCTGTCCTCTGTCGCGCTGTTGTTCCATTCGGCTGAATACTTCGCGTTGATGGTCGTGGGCCTGTCTGCGATTGCGGCCTTCGCAGGGACGGGCCAAGTGGCCAAGGCGATGATGATGACTGTGTTGGGCCTGATTATGGCCACGGTGGGCGAGGGCGCTTTGTTCAATCTGCCACGCTTTACGATGGGCATTATGGATCTGCAATCTGGCTTTGGCTTTATCACTTTGGCCATGGCGATGTTCGCCTTGCCTGAGGCCTTGTTTTTGGTGCTCAAGCCCAAAGTGATGGAGGGCGATGGCGGCGAGATCAAAGATCTGCGCATCACGCGCGCCGAGGCCAAAGCCATCGCGCCCGTGATTGGGCGTCAATCTTTGCAAGGGTTCTTTATCGGTGTGTTACCCGGTGCGGGGGCTACGATTGCAAGCTTTTTAGGGTACGCGGTCGAACGCAATATCGCCAGCGAAGAAGAGCAAAAAGAGTTCGGAAAAGGGTCTATCAAAGGATTGGCCGCTCCAGAAACAGCCAACAATGCGGCCTGCACGGGATCCTTCGTGCCCTTGCTCACCTTGGGTATTCCGGGCTCTGGTACCACGGCAATTTTGCTGGGGGCATTGATCGCGCTCAACGTCACGCCCGGGCCGCGATTGATGATCGACGAGCCACAAGTGTTTTGGGCTGTGATCATGTCGATGTTCATCGGGAACTTGGTGTTGTTGGTCCTCAACCTGCCATTGATCCCCTACATTGCCAAAGTGCTGTCCGTTCCGCGTAACTATCTGATCCCGTTCATTATGTTCTTTACGCTCATGGGCGCATATATCGGACAAAATAACGCGACAGAGCTGTTGATGCTTGTGGGGTTTGGTGTCTGTGCAACGGCCTTGCGCTTTGCCAATTATCCTTTGGCGCCATTGTTGATTGGCTTCATTTTGGGTGGCATGATGGAAGACAACTTTGCTCGCTCCATGCAGCTTTATGATGGTATTTCCTTTATCTGGGAACGCCCGATGACGGCGGGACTTTTGGTGATCGCTGTGACCCTAATTGTGTTGCCGAGCTACCGTGCGCAGCGTGCGCGTGCGAAAGCCAAAGGTGTGGCTGACGGTGATTGATACTCGCCTAAGTACATATAAAATAAAGATGAGATGAATGTGGCCGCCCCGCTTGTGTTGAGCGGGGTGACCGATCAGCGATTGTCGCTTGCGTGTTGTCGGATCCGAAGATACTAATTTTGCAACCGGTTGCAAACGGATTTTAAAAAGAAAGACGCAATGGCATGATTGAAATTGGTATCGGCCTTATTGGTGGTGGCTATATGGGAAAGGCGCACGCGGTCGCGATGTCGTCTGTCGGTGCGGTGTTCAATACAAATCTACGTCCTCGCCTTGAAATGATCTGTGCGAGTTCTGCGCCAAGTGCCGAAGGGTATCGCAAGGCCTTTGGGTTCAATCGCGCCACCGCAGATTGGCAAACCCTCGTGAATGATCCAAAAGTCGAGGCCATCGTGATCGCATCGCCACAACACACCCACCGCGAGATCGCGTTGGCGGCCTTTTCGTTAAACAAGCCTGTGTTTTGCGAAAAGCCTTTGGGAGCATCGCTGAGTGATAGCCAATTGATGACTGAGGCGTCCCATGGTCAAATCAGCATGACGGGATTCAATTATATTCGCACGCCTGCCAGTCAGTTCGCTCGCAAATTGATTGCCGAGGGTGCCATTGGCGATATCACATGGTTTCGGGGCGAGCATACCGAAGACTTTTTAGCCGATCCACAAGGCCCTGCAAATTGGCGTACCTCTGGGGTGGCGAATGGTACGATGGGCGATTTGGCCCCTCATATGATCAATGGGGCTATGGCTTTGATCGGCCCTATTGTGTCTTTGATCGCCGATGTGGAAACGGTCCATAAAACCCGCCCAGGTGGTATTGTCGACAATGATGATCATGGTCAAATGATGTGCCGTTTCGCAAATGGTGCGATGGGACAAATGTATTTTAGCCGTATCAGTCATGGGCGTAAAATGGGCTATGCCTATGAAATCACAGGTACAAAGGGCGCTATTAAATTCGATCAAGAGGACCAAAACGCGCTTTGGCTCTATTCCGCAGATGAACCAGAGGCGACGCGGGGATTTCGTAAAATTCTGACGGGGCCTGCGCACCCGGATTATGTGAATTTCTGCCAAGGCCCTGGTCACGGCACAGGATACCAAGATCAAATCCTCATCGAGGCGCGTGATTTTTTGCATGCGATCGAGACCCAAGTACCCGTTTGGCCCACCTTCCAAGATGGGTTGGACGTTGCGCAAGTTATTGCGGCTGCCATGGCATCTTCTACGACAAAGTCATGGGTCAATATTGCGACTGAATAAGCTTTGCGAAAGGCATTAAATGGCAGTTAAAATTGGGAATGTACCGTGTTCACGGGGCATCGAATTGATCACCACCGGCTGCATCCGTGAAGACCTAAATGTGCTTGCCTCTGCTTTTGCAGAGTGCGATTTTCAAATTATCGACGGGGTGGTTTTTCAAACTTTTCACGACCCACGCAGTCGGGCACATTGATAGATGTGGCTTTTGATCTTGTATCCTTCATGAACCGTTACACGGATCGTCTTTTGTACATGTATTTCATGTGCATGGCCTTAAAGGCCAAAGCGGATGTGGTCAAAAACCACACAGATTTTTACACGACTTGCAGCCAGAGCATTTTTTGCAATCTGGACCAAGGTGATGTCGACTTTCCGGCTGTCCTCAAGCGTCATTGGACACAGATTTTGAAGGTTTATGTACGATTAAACAAGACTGTGCCCGCCTATGTCAGGCACGTCGATCCAAGGCACACGCCTGTCGTGAACATCTGAAATACATTGTTTTTTTAGGAAAGTTTATCTATGGAAAAGTTGAAGTGGGGTATGATTGGCGGTGGTGAAGGCAGTCAAATTGGACCTGCACACCGCTTGGGCGCATTGGCCGATGGGCGGTTTGAATTTATCGCGGGTGCCTTGGATCATCGGGCTGACGTGGGGCGCGACTATGCGCAGCGTTTGGGTATCTCACAAGACCGCGCTTATGGCGATTGGACGGAAATGCTTGCAGGCGAAAAAGACCGTTGGGATCGCGTTGATCTGGTGACGGTGGCCACGCCCAATGCGACTCACTTTGAGATCACCAAGGCGTTCCTTGAGGCTGGCTTTAATGTGCTGTGCGAAAAGCCAATGACGATGACCGTGGACGAGGGCGAAGCCATCGTGCGTATTGCTAAGAAAACGGGTAAAATATGCGCAGTGAACTACTGCTATTCTGCTTATCCCATGGTGCGTCAAGCACGTGCGATGATGCAGGCGGGTGAGTTGGGTAAGCCTCGTTTGGTTGTCACCAACTTTAGCCACGGGCATCACAGCGACGCCACCGATGCAGACAATTCACGCGTGCGTTGGCGTTACGATCCGGCAATGGCAGGCGTGTCTGGTCAGTTCGCAGATTGCGGTATTCATGCGCTGCACATGGCAAGTTTTATCTGTAATGATGAGGTGGAAACTCTATCTGCCGATTTTGCCTCGACCATCTCTAGTCGTGAATTGGAAGACGACGCGATGGTCAATTTCCGTATGTCTGGTGGTACCGTTGGACGTCTTTGGACCTCGTCTGTCGCGATTGGGCGTCAGCATGGATTTGACATCCAAGTGTTCGGCGAAACCGGTGGGCTGCGTTGGGCATCAGAGCAGCCAAATCAATTGATTTACACCCCCGTCGGGGGGCGCACGCAAATTATCGAGAAAGGCGAAAGCGGGCTGTCGGAAGAGGCGCAGCGTTTGTCACGTGTCTCGATTGCCCACCCTGAAGGCTTTCCTTTGGCTGTGGCCAACATCTATTGCGAATTGGCAGATGCGATTGCAGGCGATATCCGTGACAGTCTACCAAATGCGTCAGACGGTGTGCGTTCTATGTCGGCTGTGCACGCGGCCGTGGCTTCTGCCAAAGAGGGCGGGGCTTGGATGGATGCGCGTCCGCCGATGTTTAGATAGAGTTTAGGGGTGGGGTCGTAAAGTGCCCCGCTCAACCACCTGACATGGGAAAAGCCGTGCCTCGGGGGGGCGATTTGGTTCGTCGAGTATGGCCACCATTAACTCAATTGTAGAACTGATGATTTGACGAATGGGCTGATGGATCGTGGTTAGATTGATGTTTTGCCAAGACGACATTTCCATGTCGTTGAGGCCAATGATGCCGATATCTTCTGGCACGCGCAGACCTTTTTCTCGGATTGCGGACAGCGCACCGATGGACAAGACGTCATCGGCACAAAAATACGCTTCAGCAGGGTCTGCTTCAAGCAGGCGCAGCATTTCGGTACGCCCTGCTTCAAAAGAATAATCTGTTGCATAGCTGTGTGAGCGTTCGATATTTGGATGGCATGCAAGAGCTTTTTCAAACCCTTTAAGGCGGTCTTGGGTAGAGGTTGCCGTTTGTGGCCCCCCTAAATAGGCCAGTTTTTTATAGCCGCGTTGAAACAATTCATTGGTCGCCATTTTGCCCGATTCCACGTTGTCGATTCCAACGACATGGACTTCGGGGGTGCTAGAATAGCGCCCAAAGGTGTGCACAACGGGCAGGTTTTGATCGCGAAATGCCTTTGAGAACCCCGGTGCTAAAGTTGACGAGGCGACGATGGCGCCGTCAACTGAATATTGTTGCAACATTTTAAGCGAGTTCTCGGGATCGGTTTCATCACTCAAATTAACCAACAGTGGCCTGAGACCGCGATCTTGTAGCTCTCGCGTGAACAAATCAAAGACCTGCAAGAAAATAGGGTTGTGAAAGTTATTGCTGACAAGTCCGATTAACTTTGTGCGACGCGTTGTTAGGCTGCGTGCCAAAAAATTTGGACTGTATCCAAGCTCTGCCGCAGCTTTTTCGACCTTTTTACGCATTGTATTGGATACAGATGCACCATCTGTAAAGGTCCGTGACACAGCCGAGGTTGAAACCCCAGCCTTGTGTGCGACATCTTTTATCGTTGTGGCCATCACTTTACCCCATCCAACTTTGATGCCTTATGCCTTTTTATTGCACGATTGTCAGTACGGTCGACGGTAGGTGTGACCGATTGTTTGTGCAACGGGTTACACGGCGAGGCTATGGTTTGTTCACCTTGCAGATATAGCGCAGGGTTTGCTGGTGACCAACTTTGCGCTATCTTGGGAATGGAACGCGGATCACACCAAAGTCGCCCTGCATTTGATGCAATATGCGAACCCAATGGCGATCAACACTTGGGCCATCGCACGCAAATATCCGAGGATCAAACAGGCGGGCCGGTCTGCTAAGGGGTAAGGCATCAAGGGAGACGCATGACGAATACGCGTAAGTATATTGTCGTTGTCGGCGAAGGATGTGCGTATTTTGATCTTTGAATGGGTTTGCCCCACGGGCATCAGCGCGAGTAGGCCTCGAACACCTGCGGCCCACTTGATGAATTGTCGATCATTGCCAGCACGTGTTCCGGAATGTGGGGACTGTCAAAGTCGAACAATCCACAGTGACGCAAAGCCGTCAATGAATGCATTGTATGCGGTGGGCGCTCAAACACCACGCGCACCGCACAGGGCATGTGATTGCTGTCGGCAGACACCCCAAGCTTGATGCCATGCAGGCGCGTCCAACGCATAGCGTAGTCTGGATACAGCACCGTTTGGGTCAACTCGACCTCGGCACCATATTCATGATCAGACATGAAAATCCGGTCCCCCGTCATCAGCGCAGCCCCTTGATAGCGAAAGTGATGGCGACAGGGTTTGTCGTGTGGGCCCATGCGCTCTAACCGTTTGTAAAACATGTAATGATCGCGTGCTTCAAAGGTGATCAAATTGCGAATGATCTTGCCGGGTTGTGACATCGACGCGTAATATTCCCAAAATGTGCCAGCCATATTTTGAATGCGTGGCTCGTTGCTGGCCATGAGTTTTTCGATGTATTGACGCAAGGTGCGCCCCGAGCTGTCGTTATCCAGTCCACGCACTTGTATCAGCTCGGCGAAATCTTGCGGTGGCAACATCAGTTCATGTATCTCAACGCCAAAATAATCGCAGACTTTGCGCATCAGCGCAGGGCGCGGTGTGGAGGTTCCCGATAGGTAACGATTGAATTGACTGCGATTGATGTCGAGGTCACGCCCGACTTGCGATATCGAGGGTTTAAATGAGCAAAGCAGCCGAAGGTTTTCAGATATTTCGGTCAATTTATTCTCTTTCTTGCGCAAATGGCATCAATCTGCATCAGATTGCTTGCAATGAACCAATTGTCAATCCACGACGATCCGCGCATGATCAATCCAAGGAGAAATCTATGACGCACAGGGCTTATACGATTGGGATCATTGCTGGATCTGGCCCCGAGGCAGGCATCGATTTATGGACCAAAGTGTTGACGGCAACGCAACAGCAATTGGGCGCTGCATTTGAGGGCGATATAGATGCGCCGCGTGTGGTGATCGTGTCGGAACCACAGCTGGGCCTGTCGATGGATTTGCGCGCCAATGAGGCGGCAACTTGGGACGCTTTGGCACGGACCGTGTGTCAAATTGCGCCGCAGGTGGATGTCTTTGTGATTGCATGTAACACATTGAATTGGTTCGCGCCTCGGATCGAGACCTTGATCGAGACCTTGATCGAGACTGTGCCAAATGCAGGACAGTTTTTGTCGTTCCAAACGGTTTTACGCAGTGCCATCACGCGATCTGGCCAGACCCAAATAGGCCTGCTGGCCGCAGGTCCGGTGGCTGCCCTTGATGATTTTTCAGTTTACACAGCATTGGCGTGTGAGCTGGACTTTGAGGTGCCGAAACAGAATGGTGAGCAATGTTCGCATCAAAGGAACGAATTGCATTCTTTGATTGAAGACGTCAAACGGTACGGGCAGGGGCATGCCGGATTGCGGGAACGGTTTGAGACGATCGCACAAAGCCTTGCCGCGCGATGTGTTGTTCTGGCGTGTACGGAGTTGCCATTGATTGCCACGCCTGTTGCGGGGAAAACATTTATCGACGTGACGGAATGTGTGGCCAATACGCTAGCAGCCCGCGCGATCAACGCGCGAGAGACACAGGTATGAATTTACTTTTGATCCACACTGGCGGCACCATCGGCATGGTGCCCGGGCCCAATGGGCTGATGCCACAAGACGGTTTGGTCGAAGCCGCTGTTGCAGCGCGTTTGCCTGACCATGTGACACTGCATCAACATCTCTTTACGCCCCTGATCGACAGCGCCAGTGTGGGGCCGGATCATTGGAACGAAATTTTAGATGTGATCGATGCACATCCCAATTGCCCAGTTTTGTTGATCCACGGCACCGACACCCTGTCGTTTTCCGGTGCGGCACTGTCGCAAGCTCTTGAAGGGCTGGGACGACGGGTCGTATTGTGCGCGTCCATGATGCCGTTGGGGGCGGGGGGCGATGCCGAAGGCAATCTAGAGTTCGCGCTTAAGGCGTTGATTGATGGCACTCAAAAGGGTGTGTTTTTGTCCTTCGCGGGCAAGCTTTTGCCTGCATCTGGTTTGGTCAAACATCATTGCTCTGATCCCGATGCGTTTCGAGCGATCCCACAAGACGTGTTGTTGCCGCCCAAATGCCGTAGGTTTTCACCCAAAAAACTGGCAATTGTGACCTTGGCCGCAGGATTGCCAGCTGCGGCGCTGAGAGCGCTTTTGGCAGAGTTGGACGGGGCTGTTTTACGGGTTTTTGGTGCCGGGACGATCATGTCTGATGTGGGTATCATCGCGGCGCTGTCTGACGCTATTCAGCGCGGTGTTGCCATTCGTGCTGTCAGCCAATGCGAAGTGGGTCATGTCGCGCCAGGGGCCTACGCGGCCGGTGCGCCCTTGTGGGACTGCGGCGTGCAAAGTGGCGGGCGCGAGACGCCAGAGGCCGCGTTGATCCATCTTTGGCTCAACGGGTGAGGTTGAATGACCAGTGGGCATAAGTCCTCGTGATGATTTATGCCGTTGGTAACTTTTGGTGCATCTGACAGGGATGAACCTTTGGGGGCGACAGGTTCAATATGGCCTCTAGACCACAGTTCCCATGAACAAGGTCTGCCAGTGTTACAGTGTCCAGTTCGTTGTAAAACGCCTCAAGCGCGCGTTCGATATAGTGCCGTAATCTGCAACTGCTGGTCAGGGGGCAGGTGTTGGTTTCTTGCGAAAAACATTCAGCAAACGGCACATTGCTTTCAAAGATACGAAACAATTGCCCGATCGATATGTCTTTCATATCGCGCCCAAGTTTCAGCCCGCCCGTGCGCCCGCGTTGCGTCGAGACATAGCCATGCACATGCAATTGATGCACCACCTGCGCCAGATGATTGCCCGATGCATTGCACGCCGCCGCGATGTCTGCGGATCGTACGGTCTTGTCCTTATGAACCGCGCAAAACATCAAAACGCGGGCGGCAAGATTGGTTTTTGTCGTCAGACGCATGTGTGGGTGCCGCTTTCAAAGTTATGGCCCAATTTAATGGGGTTCCAACATCGTAGCGGGTTTGGGCGGTATCGTATGTGATCTAGATCAGATTGCCGCACTCAGAAGCCAGCGCAGTTTTACAACGCGGCATCTTCATGCTCAAAACTCAGCTATCCCAAGGCATATTTTTAAACTCTTCGCGAAAGGCAAACCGTACAAGGTGGCGATCGACGACATCTTTGGCGCGTACAATACCTTCATCGTCCGCCGCTGTGACCTCGATCCAAAGCGATGCAGCGTCTGCTTTCAAATTCACCGGGCCAAATGGAAAAGTGATCTTGCCCACAGTTTCAGTGCATTCGGTTTCGATTTTATGGGCGAAATGTTTGCACAGTTGTTGCAGGTATTTCGATCCATTTTCAGTTTTTAAAGTGGCGTGTGCCGTCTGCATTCTTTATCCTATCTTTTTAATCAGGATAATGTGCGCCTCGTCACTTTACAATAGACAACTCGTGCACAGCAGCCTAAGCAAATGCGCATGACGTGGGATCAGGATATCGATGCGGTTGGGCTTTTGTGCCCTTTGCCTGTGCTCAAAGCGCGCAAACGTCTTTTGGCGATGCAGCCGGGGCAAGTGTTGCGCCTTGTTGCCTCAGATCCCGCAGCCGTGATTGATGTGCCACATTTTTGCACTGAGGCGGGCCATACTCTTTTGGCTCAAGAAAACGCGAGCGATGACATCGCAGCGCTCAGTCCCAATGGCGCAGCGCGGTTTTATTTCATTGAATGCGGTTAAGCGCTGCGGTTCAAAAAGAGCTGCGCTTTTTGTAAATCTTCGGGGGTGTTGATGTTGAAAAACGGATCGAAATCGCCTGTATCAAACACCACATGCCCCGCCTCTTGCGTCTTGGTCCATGCGGTGACTTTACGCGCCCCGTTCAATACATCAGCACGCAACTGATCCCGCAAATCTGTTGGCCAAATCCCAAAAGTTGGATGGTGCCAAAGATGCCCTTGCGGATCACGTGTCGCCGCCAGTGCGATGGTGTTTGGTGCGCGTTCTTTCGACAGGCGTTGCGTCAAATTTTTGGGAAAAAACGGCGTGTCAACGGCAATGGTTATGACGTCCATATACCCAAGGCTTGCGGCCCAATCCATCGCGGCCAAAACCCCAGCGAGCGGCCCCAAATGACCATCCAGAGAATCGGGAACCACCTGCACATCGAATTGTGAAAATCTGCTCACATCGCCATTGGCATTCAAGGCGACGGGCGTGCAGTGGAGGCGAAGGCGATCAAGCCCGTGTCCAAGCAACGTTTGAGTGCCCAAGCGGCACAGCGCTTTGTCGCGTGTGCCAAGTCGCAGACCGCGCCCGCCCGCCAAAATCATCGCTGGACTGTTGTGACTCATGGTCGATTTGGGAGGCTGTAGGTCATGTGTCCGGTCCATATCTAGGACCCTTAGCTTGCCGCTTTGAGGCCCGATAGGCAAGTCGGATAGAGATTCAATTTCATCAGCACATTGAGCAGTCAAAAATTATTTGCCTAAAAAATAGGCGTGAGGCCAATTATTTGTACAACCTATGCGTGGGTCGACTTTACAACGCAATACCACTGTGACCCTTGTCACGCTATGGCCAATACACTTTCCGTTATCATCGTCGAACCCGATTCCGCCCGCGCTCAGCTTATCATTGATAGCCTGTGTGATGCGGGGGATTATGACTTGCATGTCATCGCTGAACCCACGGGGTTGGCGCGTCATGTGAAAGCGCACAATCCAGACATTGTTTTGATCGATGTCGAAAGCCCCTCACGCGATATGTTAGAGGAACTGACGCTGGCCTCTGGCCCGTTGGACCGCCCTGTCGCGATGTTTGTGGACCGCTCAGATGATGGCCTGTCAGCCGCCGCGATTGAGGCGGGTGTCTCTGCGTATGTGGTTGATGGATTGCAAAGCCAACGGGTCAAACCGGTGATCGACGCTGCCATCGCGCGCTTTCGTATGTTTCAACGTATGCGCACTGAGCTGGCTGAAACCAAACGTGCCTTGGAAGAGCGCAAGGTGATTGATCGCGCCAAGGGCATGTTGATGCGCGCGCGTGGGATCGGCGAGGACGAAGCCTATGCGCTCTTGCGTAAAACCGCGATGGATCAAGGCAAACGGGTGGCCGATGTCGCCAACGCTTTGGTGACTGCGGCGGGGCTTTTGGCATGAAGGACACTGTACTCTCTGTTGGGTTTATCCCGCTCGTTGATGCCGCGCCGCTGATCGTCGCCCAAGAAATGGGATTTGCCGCCGAAGAAGGGATTGCCCTTGATTTGCGCCGTGCACCGTCATGGTCTGCCTTGCGTGACATGCTTAGTTTTGGCCAAGTTGAGGCCGCGCATATGCTGTCGCCTGTGCCTGTCGCCACGGCATTGGGGTTGGGCGGCGCACGCGCAAAGCTTTCGGCGGTCTCGGTTTTGTCCATAAATGGTACGGTTATCGGTGTTTCTAAAGCGCTGGCGCAGACCATGCGCGACAAAGGGCATGCCTTTGATTTTCACGATGCCTATGCGGCAGGCAAAGCGTTAATCGCGGCCTCTGGCGCACGGCTGCGCATTGGTGTGCCGTTTCCGTTTTCGATGCATGCCGAGCTTTTGTATTACTGGCTGTCGGCTTTGGGCCTGCCTGCGCCGCAAGGCGTTGACATCAAAACCATTCCACCGTCCTTGATGGGGGATGCGATAAAGGCGGGCGAAATTGACGCCTTTTGCGTGGGGGAACCTTGGGGGTCCATCGCGGTTGAAAATGGTGTTGGGGAATTGTTGTTGCCCGGATCTGCTATTTGGTCTTTTGCACCGGAAAAAGTATTGGCGGTGCGCTCTGATTGGGCGGAACAAGAGACGGCCCTTGTGGGGCGCTTGATCCGATCAGTGTCTCGGGCGGGGCGTTGGCTTGCTGATCCGTCGTCACGTATTTTGCGATCCGAACTTTTGGCGCGCCCTGAATATTTAAACATGTCGTCTGATATATTGGATCGGTCTTTTGAAGGACGTCTGGTGATTTCTAAAGCGGGGATTGAACGCTCGGTTGATCAGTTCATGGAATTCAATAAGGGGGCCGCGTGTTTTCCTTGGCGGTCCCAAGCTGAATGGATTGGTGGGCAACTTGCGGCGCGTTTGGGGCTTGATCGTCCTGCGGCTTTGGCCGCTGCGGGGGCTGTGTTTCGGTCCGACATTTACCGCGCCGCACATGCCGGAACCACAACAGATATGCCGGGCGCTTCTAGTAAAATTGAAGGTGCCGTTGAGGCATCGATGGCTGTTGCATCAGAATCGGGTCAGATCATTTTGCAGCCCAACAGGTTCTTTGATGGGCGCGTTTTTGAGCCAACTTTAGGCTAATGCCTAAAATATAGGCGATGCTGCGGGGGATTTTGCTGCGCGTGCAAAAAAAACCACACTGTCGTTGCAGCTCCTGCATCAGACCTGTCCAATGAACTTAGTCGTAGGCAATGGCGCCGTGACGCAGATTTACGCCTCCAGTGATGGAGGCATAGGGCAAAGTCGCTCGATACGTTCATCCTCCTCCTCCCGGGTGGCGCGTATCGGCGGCTTTTTTTTGTTTTGGGGTTTGTTCGTAGAGCAAACGGATCTCGGAATATATAATAACAAGGGACACAGTGATGAAGAAACTTCTTATTGGCCTTATCGCCAGCACAGCACTCGCCGCACCTGGTTTTGCGGAAATGCTGGATCTTGAAAAAGACGAGCTGACATTTGGATTTATCAAATTGACCGACATGGCGCCGCTCGCTGTGGCCTATGAACAAGGCTTTTTCGATGACGAAGGGTTGTTTGTAACGCTTGAAGCGCAAGCAAACTGGAAAGTTTTGCTCGATGGCGTGATTGACGGCACACTTGACGGTGCTCATATGCTTGCAGGCCAGCCACTGGCCGCAACCATCGGCTATGGTACCGAAGCGCATATCATCACGCCGTTCTCGATGGATTTGAACGGGAATGCGATCACGCTTTCCAATGACGTTTGGGAAACGATTAAACCAAGCCTGCCTGTTGATGAGGATGGCAAAATTGTGCACCCGATTTCAGCATCGGCGCTTCAGCCCGTGCTTGATGACTATGCGGCCAAAGGCAAGCCGTTCAACATGGGCATGGTGTTCCCTGTGTCCACGCACAACTACGAACTGCGGTACTGGTTGGCGGCTGGGGGCATCAACCCTGGCTATTATTCACCTGAGAACGTGACAGGTCAAATTGGCGCTGATGTGTTCTTGTCTGTGACACCTCCTCCGCAAATGCCTGCGACTTTGGAAGCTGGTACAATTGACGGGTACTGCGTGGGTGAACCATGGAACCAACAGGCTGTTTTCAAAGGCATTGGTGTCCCTGTGATCACCGACTATGAGCTTTGGAAAAACAACCCTGAAAAAGTATTTGGGATCACCAATGAATTTTCAGAGATGTACCCAAACACAACCAAAGCTGTTGTGAAGGCCTTGATCCGTGCCGCGATGTGGTTGGATGAAAACGACAACGCCAACCGCCCTGAAGCGGTGGAAATTCTGTCACGTCCTGACTATGTGGGTGCCGATTATGATGTGATCGCAAACTCGATGACTGGGACGTTTGAGTATGAAAAAGGCGATGCGCGCGAGGTTCCCGACTTTAACGTGTTCTTCCGCCACAATGCGACATACCCGTTCTATTCAGATGCTGTTTGGTACCTGACACAGATGCGTCGTTGGGGGCAAATTGCCGAGGCCAAGCCTGACAGCTGGTACGATGAGATTGCGAAATCTGTCTACAAACCTGAAATCTACCTAGAGGCGGCAAAGCTTTTGGTTGACGAAGGTCTGGCGGATACGGCTGATTTCCCTTGGGACTCTGATGGGTACAAGGCGCCAACACCGGCTGAGGACATCATCGATGGCATCGCTTTTGATGGCGCCACTCCGAATGCATACCTTGAAAGTCTGCCGATTGGCCTGAAAGGCGAACAGATCGTCTCAGGATCAGACATCAAAGGCTAACTCTTAAGTGAAGCGTCTTTCGGCGCTTCACCTTTTCTCGTTTTTAAGGACCTACCCTCATGACCGCCACCGACACACACACTTTGGATGCAGCACAGATTGCCAAGTCCAAAGAGGCAAAGCGCGCCAAGCTGTTCACCCGTATTAACAAAGCGGACAAATGGTTTCAGGTGATCGGCCTGAGCTGGATGACGCCCATTTTGAAAGCGCTCGCAGGAGACAACCCAAAGGGGCAAGTCAAAGAAATTTGGCGTTTATTGGGTGTGCCTGTGTTGGCGATTGTAGGGTTCTTGATGCTTTGGGGTGTTTTGGCCCCCAAGGTTGTCACCTCGCTGGGCGCGATACCTGGCCCTGCTGCAGTGTGGGTTGAGGCCAAAAACCTGCATGCGGATGCGATTGCCAAGACTGAAAAAAAGGCGTCGCACGAGGCGCGTGTTGAGAAACGCAATGATCGTTTTATTGCCAGTGGTCAGCCTGAAAAGGTGAAAGAGATCCCATACACAGGCTCGCCCTCGTATTACACACAGATTTGGACATCGATCAAAACAGTGTTCTTTGGCTTCTTGATCGGCTCGATTATCGCCATTCCGCTGGGCATCTTTGCGGGGCTATCCCCTTATGCCAATTCGGCTATCAACCCCTTGGTGCAGCTGTTTAAACCAGTGTCGCCGCTGGCGTGGTTGCCGATTGTGACAATGATTGTTTCAGCCGTCTACACCACCAACGATGGGCTATTTTCCAAGTCATTCTTAGTGTCTGCGATCACCGTGACCCTGTGTTCGCTTTGGCCCACTTTGATCAACACAGCCATGGGCGTGGCGACGATCGACAAAGACTTGGTATCTGTGTCTAAAGTTTTGAAAATGAACACTTACAACAAAATCACCAAGCTGGTTTTGCCCTCTGCTTTGCCATTGATTTTCACAGGGCTTCGCCTGTCTTTGGGTGTGGGCTGGATGGTTTTGATCGCCGCTGAAATGTTGGCGCAGAACCCTGGTTTGGGCAAATTCGTTTGGGATGAATTCCAAAACGGGTCGTCACAATCGCTTGCGAAAATCATCGTAGCCGTGCTGACCATTGGCATCATCGGGTTCTTGTTGGACCGCGTGATGTTTGCGCTGCAATCTCTCACAACTTTCTCGAACAACCGGTGATCACATGAGTATTTTGACATTTGACAATGTGAGCAAAGGATTCGGCAACGGCCTGACACGTCAAGAAGTACTCAAGGGTATTTCGCTTGATGTGAAAGAGGGCGAATTTCTCGCCATTCTCGGGTTTTCCGGTTCTGGTAAATCCACGATCATGAACATGGTGGCAGGGCTAGAGATGCCCGACACCGGCAGTGTGACATTCAAAGGCAAGCCGATCACAGGGCCTGGCCCCGAGCGTGGGTTGGTGTTTCAATCTTATTCGTTGATGCCGTGGTTGACAGTCAAAGGAAACATTTTGCTGGCGGTGCAGAGTGTTTTCCCAAAGCTATCGAAATCAGAGCAAAGCGATAAGGCGGATCACTATATCAACATGGTTGGTTTGGGGCACGCCTCTGCGCGTCGCCCGGCTGAGTTGTCTGGCGGCATGCGCCAACGTGTGTCTGTGGCGCGCGCTTTGGCGATGGACCCTGAAATGCTGTTGTTGGACGAGCCGCTGTCCGCGCTTGATGCGCTCACGCGGGCCAATTTGGCCGATGAGATTTTGGACATTTGGGAGCAGGACAAAAAGACCTGTATCTTGATCACCAACGATGTGGACGAAGCCATTCTTTTGGCCGACCGCATTGTGCCGCTTAATCCTGATGGCACATTGGGCGAGCCTTTTGTGGTCAACATTCCGCGTCCGCGTGATCGCGGAGAAATGAACAATGACGAAGCCTTTAAGGCGCTGCGCGTTGCGGTGACATCCTATTTGATGGACGTCGGGATCACGGCCAAACATGAGGAATCGCGCAGTTTGCCCAACGTGACGGCGATCCACTCTGTGCCTGCTGTTGTCAGCAAAGCCCAAGAGGGTCTGATCGATGAGCGGTATCTTGATTTCTCGCAAATCCACAAAATTTACCCAACTCCCAAAGGTCCGCTGACGGTTGTCGAAGACTTTGATCTTAAAGTGAACCGTGGTGAATTTATTTCCATCATTGGGCACTCCGGCTGTGGCAAATCCACGGTTTTGACCATGGCGGCGGGCCTAAATGATATTTCCAAAGGCGTGATCAAACTTGATGGGTATGAGGTGCGCGGTGCGGATCCTGAACGTGCTGTTGTGTTCCAATCACCCAACCTGTTTCCGTGGCTGACAGCCAAAGAAAACGTCGCCATCGGTGTGCATAAAGTCTATCCAAACGCCAGCCAAGCCGAGCGCCAAGATGTGATCGAGTACTACCTTGAACGTGTGGGGCTTGGCGATGCGATGGACAAACCGGCGCATTCTATGTCCAACGGTATGAAACAACGTGTTGGCATCGCCCGCGCCTTTGCATTGTCGCCAAAGCTGCTGTTGCTGGATGAACCTTTTGGCATGCTCGACAGTCTCACACGGTGGGAATTGCAAGAGGTGTTGATGGAGGTGTGGGAACGCACCAAAGTCACCGCGATTTGTGTCACTCATGATGTAGATGAGGCGATTTTGCTGTCGGATCGCGTGGTGATGATGACCAACGGGCCACAGGCCACGATTGGCAAAATCACCAACGTCGATTTGCCGCGTCCACGCACACGCAAAGCGCTTTTGGAGCACCCTGATTACTACAAATACCGCCAAGAGGTTTTGGATTTCTTGGAAGAGTATGAACACGGTGCCAAGCCAAAGCCAAAGGCCGCGACAGCTGCGGTCAAATCCGTAGCAGCCGAGTAGCATCATGGATGACGAGGCCATCATACTTGTGCAAGAAAGCTTTGCTTTGGTTGAGCCAAACAAAGTGGCCGCGGCTGCGTTTTTCTATGCGGATCTGTTTGAAACAGCCCCCGAAGTGAAACCTTATTTTGCGGGTGCCGACATGGCCGAGCAGGGGGCAAAGCTTATGAAAGCGCTGGCAACGGCGGTCTCTGGTTTGCGGTTTTTTGATCTACTCGCACGACTTGCGGCACAATTGGCGTCCAGTCACATGGGGTATCACGTTGTGCGTGCTGACTATGAAAAAGCAGGCGCATCGTTGCTGCGCACTCTTGAAACGGGGCTTGGCGCTGCTTTCACCCCAGAGGTCAAAGCAGCGTGGGCCACGGTCTACGGCGCGATGTCTGGGGCAATGATCAACGCAGATTACGCGAACGCGTGAAACACTTACACAAGGTCACATTCTTATGCCGCAAAAACTTGTCATAATAGGTGCCGGTATGGCGCCGGGGCGTTTGTTGGACCATTTGGTTGCGGGCGACACTGATGCCTATGACGTGACGCTGTTCAACGCGGAAAAGCGTGGCACGTACAATCGCCTTATGTTGTCGCCTGTTTTATCGGGCGAGAAAACCTATGCGGATATCGTCACCCATGACGACGCTTGGTATGCAAAGAACGGTGTGACATGCCGCTTTGATGAGCGTGTTTTGTCGGTTGATCCTGTGACCAAAATGGTGACAGGGCAGAACGGCGCAGTGGCCTATGACAAGTTGGTGATCGCCACAGGATCAACGCCTTTTATCATTCCATTGCCAGGGCATGATCTGCCCGGAGTGATCGCCTACCGCGATTTGGAAGACACGCAAGAGATGATCAATCTGGGCCAAAAACCACAGGCGCGTGCCGTGGTGATTGGTGGGGGTGTTTTGGGGCTTGAGGCCGCCGCAGGCATGGCCGCGCAGGGCATCGACGTGACCGTGGTGCACAATTGTGGCCATTTGATGGAGCGCCAATTGGACGCGCCGGCAGGTGGTCTGTTGAAATTAGACCTTGAGGCGCGCGGCATTACTGTGCTGTGCGATGCAAATTCCCAAGAAATTCTAGCGGGTACTGATGGACGTGTGCGGGCTTTGATGTTGGCAGATGGCACCGAGTTGCCATGCGATCTTTTGGTCATGGCCGTGGGCGTGCGCCCCAATACGGCACTGGCCGCCCCCGCAGGATTGGACGTGAACAAAGGCATCGTGGTTGACGATGCGATGCGCACCTCTGCGCCGGATGTTTACGCCTTGGGCGAATGCGTTGAGCATCGCGGCGCTGTGTTTGGATTGGTCGCGCCGCTGTATGATCAAGCCGAAGTCTTGGCCAAAACTCTGTTGGGGGATACGGCGGTCTTTACGCCTAAGCAACTGTCGACAAAGTTGAAAGTCACAGGTTGCGATGTGTTTTCTGCTGGTGATTTTTCCGATGGGGATGATCGCCAAAACATTGTATTCCAAGACAAAGAACACGGCGTTTACAAGCGCCTTGTGATCCAAGGCAACCACCTTGTGGGGGCTGTGATGTACGGCGATACGGCGGATGGAGCTTGGTTCTATAGCCACATAACCAATGGCACCGATATCACGCCACTGCGCGATCAACTGATCTTTGGGCCTGCGTTTGAGACAGATTTTGCACGACTGCCCCTGTCGTCGATTGCCTCAGATGTCGCGGCCCCTATACATCCACAACACAACTTAAAAGGCGTCGCATGAGCCAGTCTTGTCAACCTGATGAAACCTGTTCCACCTGTCCGTATTGCGGGGTCGGGTGCGGCGTTTTACTGAAATCTGACGAGCAGGGCGGTTTGGCTGTGCGCGGTGACCCCGATCACCCTGCCAACTTTGGACGCTTGTGTTCCAAAGGGTCTGCCTTGGGCGAAACGGTTGGGTTTGAGGGACGTCTGCTGGCCCCACAGGTGGATGGCACAGACAGCGATTGGGACACAGCGCTTGATTTGGTGGCACAAAAATTTGCCACGACCATCAAAGAGCACGGCCCCGACAGTGCGGCATTCTATGTGTCTGGTCAGTTGCTGACCGAAGACTACTATGTGGCCAACAAGTTGATGAAGGGCTTTATCGGCTCGGCCAATATCGACACCAATTCGCGGTTATGCATGGCGTCCACTGTGGCGGGACAAAAACGCGCTTTTGGCACAGATACTGTGCCTGGAACCTATGAAGATTTGGAAACAGCTGATCAGATCGTTTTGGTCGGCTCGAATTTGGCGTGGTGCCATCCGGTTTTGTACCAACGCATTGTGGCCGCGCGTGACAAGAACCCCGATTTGAAAATCATCGTTGTGGATCCGCGTCGCACGGCGAGCTGTGATTTGGCCGATTTGCATCTGCCACTGCGTGTTGGCACGGATGTGGCGCTGTTCAACGGGTTGCTCGCTGAGATCGCCAATCGTGGTGCGATGGATCAAGACTATCTCAAACATGTCAACGGTACAGAGGCCGCGATTGAGGCCGCACAAGCAGGCGACCCAAGCGTGACGGGGCTTGCGGCGGATACGCTGACACAATTCTACGACATGTGGATCGGCACCCCAAAAACCGTCACTGTGTTTTCCCAAGGCGTCAATCAATCCTCTGCGGGGGCAGATAAAGTCAACGCGATCCTCAATTGTCATCTGGTTACAGGGCGTATCGGCACCCAAGGCTGCGGGCCGTTTTCTGTCACAGGGCAGCCCAATGCGATGGGCGGGCGCGAAGTTGGCGGTTTGGCCAATATGCTGGCCTGTCACCTTGATATTGACAACCCTGATCATCACGCTGCCGTTGCTGATTTTTGGAAAACCGATCGCCTATCGCCCAAACTCGGCCTGAAAGCTGTCGATATGTTCCAAGCCGTCGGTGATGGGCGCATCAAGGCACTTTGGATCATTCACACCAATCCCGCCGTCTCTATGCCGGACGCGGACAAAGTGGTCGCGGCGATGAAAAATTGCGATTTTGTGGTCGTCTCGGACATCACGGGTGCCACAGACACGGCGCGTTTGGCGGATGTTTTGTTACCCGCTGCGGCGTGGGGCGAAAAAAGCGGCACTGTCACCAATTCGGATCGCACTATTTCGCGTCAACGCGCCGCCATGCCCGCCCCAGGCCAAGCGCGTGCTGATTGGGATATTCTGGCCGATGTTGGCCGTCGCATGGGGTGGACTGAGGCCTTTGATTTCAAAACCGCCGCAGACATTTTTCGTGAATACGCTGACATGTCGCGCCTTGGCACTGTCTTTGGCAAAGATTTCGACATCTCTGCGCTTAGTGACATCGACAATGACGCTTATGATGCGCTCAAACCTCAGCGCTGGCCGATCACGGACGAGCGCAAAGGCGGTCGTTTCTTCGCCGATGGACAGTTTTTTACCCCTGATGGCAAGGCGCGTATGTTGCCGCTGACGTACCGTGCGCCTGTGGCCAAAACGGGCAAGCGCTATCCTTTCCGCCTCAACACAGGGCGGATTCGCGATCAATGGCATACGATGACCCGCACGGCGACCTCGGCGCGATTGTCGGCCCATTTGGCAGAGCCTTTCGTGGAAATTCATCCAGATGACGCCGCTGAGGCTGGCATCACAGAGTCCATGTTGGTTCAGATGAAAAGCCCCGCAGGATCCGGTATCTTGCGCGCGATGATCACGAACCGCGTGCGCCAAGGGGATGTGTTTTCTCCTATGCACTGGACGGGTGAGACGGCTCCCAGCGGGCGTATTGATGCGCTTGTGCCTTCAGTTGTGTGCCCTGTGTCTGGTCAACCGGAAAGCAAAGCTGCCGTGGTGTCCGTGGCTCCTTTTAAGGCGGAATGGTACGGTTTTGCAGTCGCGTCAGGCGATGTGGCACCCAATTGTGATTATTGGGCGCGGGCCAAAACCCGTACGGGCTATCGATTGGAATTGGCTGGCGCTGTGACCCCAAAAGATTGGGAAGCTGAGGCGCGGCGCATGTTCAACTTGCCAGACACGCCCGCGCAAATGATGATCGATACAACCACAGGTGCAGCACGTTTGGCATTCTATGATGGTGCGGTTTTGAAAGCGGCGTTGTTTGTCTCGAAAACACCCGTCGCGGTGATGCGCGATTACCTTGTGACTTTGCCCGACACAGATGCGCTCCATGCGATTGCAGGCGTGTCCCCAGCCGATCAACCCGACCCTGGACCTGTTGTGTGCTCTTGCTTTAACGTTGGGGTCAATACCATCGTCAATGCGATTGAAACCGATGGCTTGATGAGTGTCGAGGCGGTGGGCAGGGCCTTGCAAGCGGGTACAAATTGTGGCTCTTGCAGACCAGAGATTGCAGACCTTTTGGCAAAAGTTCGGGAGGCGCAAGCAACAGCGAAAGAGGCAGCGGAATGACATTAGCCCCACATGTGCGCACTTTGGGTCGTGGCCCTGGACGATCACGGTCTTTGACGCGTGACGAGGCTTATGACGCCATGCAAATCATTTTGAGCGGCCAAGCAGCCCCTGAATCTGTTGGCGCACTGTTGATGCTGTTGCGAATGAAGGGCGAGGTCGCGGATGAAATCGCGGGCTTTACCCAAGCGCTGCGGGATGATCTGCCCAATGCGCCAAAACCGGATTTGGATTGGCCAAGCTATGCTGCGGGACGCACGCGTGGATTGCCCTATTTCTTGCTGTCCGCCAAATTGATTGCAGCCGCTGGCCATTCGGTTTTGATGCACGGCTTTAACGGCGAAGGCGAGGCGGCGCAGACCATCCGCGATGCCTTGCCCTATGCGGGGATCACCGTTTGCGAGGATATCGAGCATGCCACACGCGTGCTTGGTTCGGATAATATCGCCTATCTGCCGCTCGAAAATTTTGCGCCCGAATTGCACCGGCTCTTGTTATTGCGCAGTGATTTCAATCTGCGTTCATGCCTGAACACGGTCAGCCGTATGTTGAACCCCGGTGCGGCAGATGCCAGCGTTCAAGGCGTGTTTCACCCCTCCTACCGCGAACTTCAGGCGGATGCGTCTAAAATGCTTTCGCTTAAATCTTTGACGGTGATCAAAGGCGGCGGCGGCGAATTTGAACGCAATCCGTCCAAAGATATCGTGGCCTTTGGGCTGCGCAATGGTGCATCGTGGGAGCACAGTTATGCCCCCGATTTAGACGCGACACGCAAGTTGAACGATGGTGAACGAGATCCCGAACGGCTGGCGGATCTTTGGGCGGGCACACTCACCGATGATTTTGCCGAAGGGATTGTTCTGAGCACGGCGGCTTTGGCCTTGGACACTTTGGGTATTTCCGACCCAAATGGAGCGGCCCAAAACCTGTGGGATCACAGAACGCGCTGATGCATCGTCGTTTAGGCGAAATTCTTTTGCTTGAGCTCAACGGGGCACATTTCGTCCGCAATTAACCACAAAAGTTTCCGCGACAACGCCTGATTTCTGCCTTTTTGCTATGTGAATATCGATTCAAGGTTACAGAAATTGAGGACAGGCATGGCACTTTTTGAAAACGCACAGCTTTCTTTTGACGCTTGGATGAACAGCCTTGATGCCGCGGATAGTGCCGCACTTGGGGCTGTTGGGTTTGGCCTTATGATTTTTGCGGTCGCGGCCTTGTTGATTCAACGTCATATCGAGCAGCGCAAACAGAAAATACGTCGATCTATACCCAACCGGCCTATGCGTCCGGTGCCGGGATTGCGGTACAGTCGCGTCGAAACCGTTGAGATTAGGACAAGCTGGTTTTCAATGAAAAGCAAAAAAGACCCGTTTTTGTCGCGTCTTGAACGTTTGGCGTAAGGCATCATAAATACTTTTTTAAGATAAGATTTACAGCGATACGAGTGAGAGAACAGTATGTTTAAAATGGTAATTCAGGCAGTGATATTATCTGCTGCAGCAATTTTTTTTATTATAACCAAATCTGATGGTTTGAGGGCTGCATCGAAAACTGGCGATCTTTCGTCTTTGACACAGGCCGCAGGTGACGGCCAGGGGGGCAGTTTTGCCGATCTTGGGGGTATATCAGAGCGTCTGGCGTCTGGTGATTGGGCCAAGTATGATCCACGCCGCCTTTGGCAAGACCGCCCCAAATCAATTAAACTTAAGCCCAAAACCATTCACGTGACCCCAAATGAAACAGGTCAAGACCGTGCCGCACGTCTGGCGGCCAAAGGACTTGACCCATCCAAGGTGACCGTCGTTCACCTTGATTGAGGCTCGCGATCAGCGCTGACGTTTAGAAATTTATATCGACGCCAGGCAGATCAAGCGTTTTCATCAGGTCGCGCACCTCTTGGCGTGCGGCCACGTTTGAAATATTCAGCGCGTTTTTGACACCGATTTCTTTTAAATCAAGCAGGGTCAGACCGCGTGGGAACAACTCGCGAAAGATGACGCGTTCGGAAAAACCAGGAGAGACGCGAAAGCCAATGCGCTTGGATAAATCCTGCATCGCTTCGCCGATTTTTTTCTTGTTGTGCATGTTCTGCGCGCCAAGGCGGTTGCGCAAAACAACCCAATCAATCGGCTTTAAGCCTGCCGTGGCCCGCAGTTGCCGCGCATTCCAAACCATTTCAGAATAAACCGAAGGCCCCAGAATTTTATTGGTCTCGGGATCAACCCGCGCCAGCAAATCGAAATCAATAAAGCTGTCATTCATTGGTGTGACCAAGGTGTCAGCCAATGAATGTGCGACTTGGCTCAACCGTGTATGCGATCCGGGGCAATCGATCAAAATGAAATCACAAGTTTCCTCGAGACTTGCCACCGCCAAAGACAAACGGCGGTCATACATGTTTTCGCCATCATCAAGATCAGAAGCCTCGACATTCGGAAGGTCACGGTATTCAGGCGTTGGCAAATCAAATCCTTCGCGCAGACAAAACGCCAATCGGTTCTCAAGGTACCGTGCCATGGTTTTTTGACGCAAATCCAGATCTAGCGCGCCAACACGATGCCCCATGCGTGACAAGGCTGTCGCGACATGCATGGACACGGTCGACTTGCCTGCGCCGCCCTTTTCATTTCCGACGATGATAATATGCGCCACGTGTCATTCACCCTATTTGCGGCACGCTTGTTCTGCGCGCTCCTGTTTCGCTTTGTCCCTATATGCCGTTGATGCCCATATTGGTGCAAGAGCAATTGCTGAACTGGCTCGAATTCGAAAGGGTCTGTGGTTTCGGCGCGCGAAACGCATCCATAAAAAAACGCCACTCCGAAGAGCAGCGTTTTTTGTAATACAGTCAAAGGTGTTTGGCTTAGAAGCCAAGACCCGCGTATTTGTTTTTGAACTTGGACACGCGCCCACCTTGGTCGAGAAGGCGCGAGCTGCCACCGTTCCACGCAGGGTGCGCAGATGGATCGATGTCGAGTGCAAGCTGGTCGCCCTCGGAACCCCAAGTGGATTTCATTTGAATCACAGAACCGTCGGTCATTTTGACGTTGATTGTGTGGTATTCTGGGTGTGTATCTTTTTTCATGATAGGTCCCCTTACGCCTTAGGCGCTTTGTAATTGGTGGCTTCAGTGATGCGCGCGGATTTACCACGACGGTCACGCAAGTAGTAAAGTTTTGCACGGCGCACACGGCCACGACGCACAACTTCGATGTTGTCGATGTTCGTGGAGTGCAGCGGGAACACACGTTCTACGCCTTCACCAAAAGAAATTTTGCGAACTGTAAACGAGCCGGCGATGCCTTTGCCGTTCTTACGAGCGATACAAACACCCTCGTAGTTCTGTACACGAGAGCGCGTGCCCTCAGTGACTTTGTAACCAACGCGGATGGTGTCACCCGCTTTGAAATCTGGAATGGTGTTGCCAAGAGCAGCAATTTGCTCGGCTTCCAGTTGTGCGATAAGATCCATCGCTGTTCTCCAATATATACTCACGGTATTTTCCGTGAAGGTGTGCACAACCCCAGAGCTCTGTGTCTTCTACCGGGTCCATCGCATGATGCCCGCAAGAGTGTTCAGGTCGTTTTTACTTTATCGCGAATGCTATGGGGCAAGATCTCGCGTCGAAGAAAACGCAAATGCCAATACACAAACGGTCCGGTGACTGATTCCAATCCCGAACACGCGGTGTATAGGCCTGAACCGTGCGTGGGGCAAGAGAAGAGTGTGATCAATTTTCTGGTGGGGTTGGCATTGACGCGGGTGCTCGGCGGGATTCTAGCGCAGGTCTATGCGTGGGGCCAAGGTTTTGAAACAGTTGGCAAAAGATAGGTAACGTGCCGCGCGTGCGGCCATTTATTGTGCGTCAAACACTTGCCACATGTCAGGACGCCGTTCTTGGGTCAGAGATTTTGCCATATCTTCGCGCCACTTTGCGATGTTGGCATGATGACCAGACATCAACACTTCGGGGATTTTATGACCACGCCATTCCGCTGGGCGGGTGTATTGGGGGTGCTCTAATAACCCGTTGGAATGGCTTTCCTCTTCGATGCTGTCTGCATTGCCAAGCACGCCGGGCAATAGGCGCACTGTGGCGTCGATCATCGCCTGCGCGGGAATTTCACCGCCGGTCAGAACAAAATCGCCTAAAGACACTTCTTCGATGTCAAAGTGCTCGATCACTCGTTCATCTAGGCCCTCAAAACGCCCACAAATCATCGTGATGCCTTCTGCCTCGGACCAGCGCTTGGCTGTGGCCTGATCAAACCGTTTGCCGCGCGGGGACAGATAAACAAGTGGCCATTTCTCGCGATCTTTTGGCAGGCCATTTTGAGCAAAATCAACGGCTTTACCCATGATGTCAGGACGCAACACCATGCCCGCTCCGCCGCCCGCAGGGGTGTCATCTACGTTGCGATGTTTGCCCTCGCCAAAGATACGTAGATCAATCGGCTCAAGCTGCCACAGGCCCTCTTGCAGGGCCTTGCCCGTCAGGCTTTCGCCAAGCATCCCTGGAAATGCTGTGGGCAAAAGCGTGATGATTTTTGCTTTCCATGTGCCCGCAATATCAGGTGTGTCTTGCATCAACTCGCGCGGCTGCGCCGTGGTGCGCACTTTGAGGCGACCGTGGGATTTGGAGACAATTTTAGGGGCGGTGGGGGGTGTCTGTGTGCTCATAGGCCCATATAGCCGCTCAATTTGGAAAAGGGAAAGGGCTTAGCTTTGGGGATGCAATATTGCGGCTTTCGCCCGCTCAAACTCAACGCCCCAAGTGGAGCTGCGATTGAGATCTAAGAGCTTTGCGCGGGCCTCTTCGCCCAAAAACGTATTGGCATTGGGTGGAATTTTAAGCGTATGGCGCAGATGTGTTAAATTCAGAATGTTCAGAACCGGATCAATAGGGTGGTGGATGTCCTCAAGCGCGGATGTGTGAACGGCCTGCGCACCAAGGGTTTTGCGGATGTCATCGATAATCGCGTCATGGTCTGCAGCCGCCGCATATCGCGCCATGTATGCGTCTAGGCTCATTTGGGATCGGTTGTTTTTAAGGCGTTGCCAATGACACGACGCTAACCATCCCGTCCGCCGTGTGGAATAATAGGTTTCGAAGCCATCCACATCACCGACGACATCGCGCCAAGCCTCTCGGATCAATGCCATGGCAATGGGGGCAGGGGCATATTTGCCGACCCCAGATGATCCGGGAAAATGCCCCGAAAGGCTTTCGCTGCTGATCAGCACGGGGCGTGGGTCGTCTTGGTCGATGAGTGCGAAAAACGTTTTGGCACAGGCGGTGATGTTCGCTTTTGTGTCTTTGCAACGATTGCCCGAAAAGTCCAAAACCGCGTGGGCCAGCGACGAAATCAGCGCCCCGTGTTGCAGGTAGAGTTCGACATGAGGCAGTAAGGTTCTGGCATTGAGCGCAAGCGTTTCTTGTAAGGTCGTTGTGCCCGTTTTGTGAAAACCAGCATGTATGACAATACGCCTGCTCATATGATGACTACTCAAATAGGCCTTCGGGTGGGTCGGCAATGATGCGCCGTGCGGTCAAATCGACGGTCGGGACGGCGGCTTTGGTAAAGGGCAAAAGCGCGGCCTCTTTCATCGTTGGCGCGTAGACTTCCAACAGATCGCCCGCACCATGATCGACGACAAGGCGCACAACACCCAATTTGGTGCCGCCAGTGTCATAGACGTCCAATCCAACCAGATCAGTGTAGTAGAATTCATCATTTGGCAAAGACGGCAACTGATCACGGTCTGCGAACAAGGTCACGCCCTTAAGGGCATCGGCGTCTTCTTTGGATGTGACACCGCTCAACTCAACCGCAAAACCGTTTTTGATCTGGCGTTTCAGTGTGATCTCAAAACTGCGACCACCGTCTTCGGTGTACAGCGGGCTGTAATCCGCGATGGATTCGGGGTCTGCACAAAAGGATTTCAGGCGAACCTCTCCGTGGACGCCAAAGGATCCCGCGATGGCCCCAACGATAATGCGCGTGTCGCTCATAGCCTGCTCTCTCATTTAAGTGTTTGTAGTTTACCGTGTCTCTGGACGAGGGCAAGGCAATCGTGTTTCCCAGCCAAGCTGTTCCAGTTCGGGATCAAGGCCTTCGTTTTCTGGTGTGCCGATGCACAGATACCCAACCAAAGCCCAAGTGTCTGGTATGTCCAAATCGACGTTCAAACGCTCGGCGTCCAAGATAGACACCCACCCCAACCCAAGACCGTGCGTGCGCAACGCCAACCAAAACTGCATGATCGCGCAGACCACGGAATACCGACGCATTTCAGGCATCGTTCCCGCACCAAGACCTTTGCCTTTTGTGGTGGTCTCGTCACAAAAAATGGCCAAATGGACGGGGGCATCGCGTAAGCCTGCAAGTTTCAATCCTGCGTAAAGCTTGGCCGTGTCGCCCGTATAACCGCGCAACGCCCGCGCATTGGCGGTCTCAAAATTATTGAGAACCGCCGCGCGGGCGTTGTCGCTTTTGACATCCACAATCCGCCAAGGCTGTGACAGCCCGACGGACGGGGCCAAAGAAAAGCTATCTAGGCACGTGTCTAGAACCTTTTGGTCGACAGGGGTGGTGCGAAACCGGCGCACATCGCGCCGCAATCGCATCACCTTTTCAAACGCAGACCGTTCGCCGTCGGTAAAAGAGGCTGTCAGTGCCAAACGGCTTATTCCTCAGCAGCAGCCTCGGCAGGTGCCGCAGCCGCTTCAGCAGCATCAGCCACTTTTTGAGCTTTTTCTTCAGCACGGTCTTGAGCTTTTTTGCCTGGGATCGCTTTTTTCGGGTTGTTGCGTTCTTTTTTCTCAAGAACACCAGCAGCCTCGAGCATACGTGCCAAACGCTCAGTAGGTTGTGCGCCTTGACCCAACCAGTATTTCACGCGGTCGAGATCCATGATCACGCGCTCTTCGGAATCTTTGGCCAAGAGTGGGTTGTATGTGCCGAGTTTCTCGATGAAACGGCCGTCACGTGGCATACGGGAATCCGCTGCAACAATACGGTAAAAAGGACGTTTTTTAGAGCCGCCACGGGCGAGACGAATTTTCATAGACATAGTGAATTCTCCTAGTTTAGCTGGTGACCGGACAGATGTGCCGGTTATTCTTGGTGTTTCTCGTGATGATGGATAACTTCCTGAATGATGAATTTCAGGAAAGCTTTTGCGAATTCCGGATCAAGGTCCGCGCGTTTTGCGAGGTCCTCAAGTCGGGCAATTTGTGTGCCTTCACGCGCCGGATCAGAGGGCGGAAGGTCGAATTTGGCTTTGAGTTTGCCAACGGCCTGCGTGTGTTTGAAACGCTCGCCAAGGGTGTAGACAAGGATCGCGTCAAGGCGATCAATGCTTTCACGGTGATCTTTAAGGACCTCTTGGGCCAATGCGACGGGATCGCTCATGCGTAAGCCTCCAATCCGCCATCCATCAACGCCGAAGCGTCGGGGTGGCGGTAAACAACGGTCTCGTTCAACGTTTCCCCATCAGGGCGCGCAGCCGTGTCGTCACGCATGGCGCCCAAACGTGTGGCCAATGCGATGGAGCGGGTGTTTTTCGGGTCGATGTAGGACACAAGCGTGTCACGGCCAAGCTCTGCATAGGCGTAATCGCGGGCCATTTGCGCGGCCTCAAAGGCATAGCCTTTGCCTTCGCCCGCAGCCGTCATCATCCAGCCCAGTTCCAATTCAGGAAAATGATCTGGTTTCAACAAAGCAACTTGGCCCACAAGTGCGCCATCATTCAGGCGTTCAACAGCCCACGCCCCGTGCCCAAACAAAGACCACTGCGCCACGTCTGAGCAAAAGCTGAACCAAGCTTGGCGGCGTTTGAGTTGGCCCATGTAACCCGCACGCGTCGAGGCAAAGACATCGGCGTAAGCGTCGAAATCTGCACTGACATGCGCACGCAGGCGCAAGTTTTGGGTTTCTATGGTGGGCGCTGTGGTCATGTTATTTCTTTTTCCCAAGACCAGTGAGATTGCCAGGCAAGCCCATGCCGCCACCCAAACCAGGCAAGCCCATGCCGCGCGGCATAGCGCCTTGCAGGGCTTTGGTCGCTTCGGCCATTTTTGCGGGGTCCATGTCGTCCAAGCCTTGCGGGCCGCCTTTGCCGATCATGCCTTTCATGGCTTGTTTCAGCATGCCGCCTTTGCCCATTTTGCCCATCTTTTTCATCATGTCCGCCATTTGACGGTGCATTTTCAAAAGTTTGTTCAATTCAGACACTTCAAGACCAGCACCTTTAGCGATGCGTTTCTTGCGCGAGGCTTGCAACAATGCGGGATTGGCGCGCTCGCGTTTGGTCATGGACTGGATCAACGCGATCTGGCGCGTGATGGTTTTGTCTTCAAAGCCGCTGTCTTTGACCTGCTTGGCCATTTTGCCCATGCCCGGCATCATCCCCATGAGACCTTCCATGCCGCCCATTTTGAGCATTTGCTCGAGCTGCATTTTCATGTCGTTCATGTTGAACTGGCCTTTGGTGAAGCGGCGCATCATGCGCTCGGCTTGCTCGGCCTCGATGGTTTCTTGGGCTTTCTCAACAAGCGCAACAATGTCGCCCATGCCGAGGATGCGGCCAGCGATACGATCAGGCGTGAACTCTTCGAGCGCATCCATTTTCTCGCCAAGGCCGACAAATTTGATCGGCTTGCCAGTGACCGCACGCATAGACAGCGCTGCACCACCGCGTCCGTCACCATCCATACGGGTGAGAACGACGCCGGAAATACCGATGCGATCATTGAAATTCTCTGCGGTGTTCACAGCATCCTGACCCGTGAGACCATCGACCACGAGCAAAGTTTCGCGTGGGTTGGTCACATCACGGACAGCTTCGACTTCAGCCATCAGTTCGTCATCGATAGACAAACGACCAGCCGTGTCGAGCATGTAGACGTCATAGCCGCCCATGGTCGCTTGTTGTTTGGCACGTTTGGCGATGTCGGCAGGTTTTTGACCCGCAACGATCGGCAGTGTGTCAACGCCGATTTGTTGACCTAGGACCTCAAGCTGCTGCATCGCCGCGGGGCGGTACACATCGAGCGAGGCCATCAGCACGCGCTTGCCTTGCTTTTCTTTTAGGCGTTTTGCGAGCTTGGCCGTCGTGGTCGTTTTACCACCACCTTGCAGACCGACCATCAAGATCGGGGCAGGGGGATTGTCAACTTTCAACAGTTCCGTTTCGCCGTTGTCGCCCGACAGCACATGGATCAATTCGTCGTGGACGATCTTGATGACTTGCTGGCCTGGGGTGACAGATTTGGTGACGGCTTGGCCCGTCGCGCGGTCTTGGACGGCTTTGACGAAATCGCGCGCCACTGGCAAGGACACATCGGCTTCCAAAAGGGCAACACGGACTTCGCGCAGGGCGGTTTTGACGTCATCTTCAGACAGCGCACCTTGGCTTGTCAGTTTGTCAAAAACACCGGAGAGGCGTTCGGATAGATTTTCAAACATGCCGGCCCTCCTAAGACCCTAAAACGAATATGCTTCATGTGGGCATGAAGCGGCGATTGTCCAAGAGAGTGAGCCGCCTTTGATTGTTTTTGTCGCCAAAAACAGTCCAAAGCATGAGCGCCCCCGTGGGCGCAACGCGCTGACGGAGGGCGATCCCGGCTAAAGCCATGGGACCGGAAGATTTAGAGCTTCCGGAGATTTACGTGTCCACTACGCAAAGCTGACAAGAGAGTCAAGTGTCACAGGATTTATGCGCATTGGATATTCACAACGACCACGCTATCTGTGGGCATAAAGTATAAGGACAGCGTTTTGGACAAAATTCTCATCGTTGGCAGCGCACCGTCAGCGCCTCTTGTTGCAGATTGGGACACCAGTGTGTTTGACGCTGTTGTGGTCATCAACAATGCGTGGCGCGCGGTGCCGCAGTGGACGCATCTTATACATCCCGAAGATTTCCCGACTGAGCGCCGCCCCGAGGTGATTCCCACGGGCCGCGTTAAAATCAGCGCAGATACATATGTTGAGGCACAGAACAAATACGGCGGCTTTGTTTATGCTGGCGGCACGATGGCGTTCACGGCGGCTTATTGGGCCTTGGATGCGTTTCGCCCCAAGGCGTTGCATTTTTTCGCCTGCGATATGGTCTATCCCAAATCAGGTGCCACACATTTTTATGGCACAGGCGCCGCAGATCCGCTGCGCAAAGATCCCACACTGGTGTCACTCACAGCCAAAGCGCGACGTTTGCAAATCTGTGCAGCCCAGCAAAATTGCGCGGTGGTGAATCTCAGCACCGATGACAGCGTGCTGCCCTATCCGCGTGGCGCGTTGAGTGGTCGCCTCACGCCTCCAAGGTCTGAGCCTTATGATACTGATGTGGCGCGCGACGCTGCTGCGCTTGAAAAACAAGCCGGCTACTTTGTGCCCTCAGGTCGGTATTGGGACGACATAGAGCAGTTTGATGCAGATGTTATCGCCAGAATCGACGCGATGTGGCTGCGTGCCTTTGACTTCTAGGGGCTGCGGCCGCTGCGCGCACAGATATTTTCAATATGTCAGGTAATATAAGCTTGCCTTTTTGAACGCATCGGGTGAAGTCTGGCGCAATTGTTCACAAATGCACATATGTTGAGGCTGTCATGAATATAGACAATTGGGATGAAATTCGCACCGCTTTTCAAGTCGCTAAAATGGGTACAGTGTCCGGCGCGGCGCAAGTGTTGGGCGTGCATCATGCGACCGTGATCCGCCATATCGACTCGCTTGAGCAGACCCTAGGCGTCAAGTTGTTTCAACGTCACGCACGCGGCTATACATCGACCGAAGCAGGCAGTGATTTGTTGAAAGTGGCCCAAGCGACCGATGATCAATTTTCGCAACTTGTCAGCCGGATCAAAGGGCGTGGCGAAGATGTCAGTGGCGAGTTGATTATCACATCCTTGCCCGGAATTTCTCGATTGATCGCGCCCGTTTTGGCCGATTTCCAAGCGCTGCATCCGAAAGTGATCGTGCGGTACCTGACCGGCGACCGGGTGTTTCGCCTCGAATACGGCGAGGCCCATGTCGCGATCCGTACCGGTGCGGCCCCGCAAGAACCGGACAATGTGGTGCAGCCGTTCATTGACCAACAATATGGCCTGTATGTGCATCAATCCTATGTGGATCGCTTTGGTATGCCCACGCCAGACAATATGTTGACGCAGATGCGCTTTGTTGGATTTGACGATCTGGCCCACCGTGCGCCGACGATGAAATGGCTCGCCGACAATGTGACGCCTGAGCAGATTAGCTTTCGCGTCTCGACGATGGAGGCCTCGCTTGAAGCGGTCTTGGCAGGGGCCGGTGCGGGATTTGTCACTGATGATTTTGCGACGGCCAATCAGGGGCTCATCCCGATTCTGCCAAGCCAATCAACATGGACAGCCGCGAATTGGATCGTGACCCATGTCGATTTACACCGCACCCCCAAAGTGCAAGCCGTTCTGAGCTATCTCAAAGAGCGATCAAAGGAATGGGCCGTTGACTAAAACCCAAGCACATCTAGAGCGACGCAACGGGCATTTGGCGATGCTTGTTTTTTCCTGTCTTGTCGCGGGCAGTTTTTCACTGGGCGGTATGGCGATGAAAACGGGGGCGATCACGCCGTTGGCGTTCAATGGCCTGCGTTTTGTGATTGCCACCTGCGCTGTTGGCGTTTTGGCGCTGGCCACAGGGGGCATCAATCGCTCTGCTCTGCGGGCGCCTTGGCGTTACGGTATACTTGGCGGGCTGTTCGCGCTGTACTTTATTATGATGTTTACGGGGCTGAAAACGGCCGCGCCCATTTCGACCTCTGCTTTGTTCACTTTGACGCCTGTACTGTCTGCGGTGTTTGGCTATTTCATCATGCGTCAGATCACCACCAAACGCATCGCTTTTGCGCTGGCTGTCGGGGCCACTGGCGCGCTTTGGGTGATTTTTCGCGCTGATATATCGGCGCTTTTGGCGTTTGAAGTGGGGCGCGGCGAGATGATTTACTTTGTCGGTGTTGTGGCTCACGCGATTTACACACCGCTTGTGCCGCGTCTTAGTCGTGGCGAGCGCGCGCCTGTGTTCATCTTTTTCATTTTGATCGCGACGACGCTTATCGTGCTGCTGTTTGGTGCGTCTGATATTCTGTCAACGGATTGGGCCAATTTGCCCAGTATCGTGTGGATCACCATGGCCTATACGGCGCTGATTGCGACCACGTTTACCGCGACCTTGCTGACCTTTGCCTCGGTGCGTTTGGACAGCTCTAAGGTCATGGCCTACACGTACCTGACCCCGTCTTGGGTGATCCTATGGGAAATCGCGCTGGGCAATGGCGTGCCGCCTGCGTTGATTTTTGTTGGCATTGGATTGACGATTTTGGCGCTGTATTTGTTGTTGAAGCATGAAGAGTAGTTTGAAGGGCTGACGGTCTGGTTTAGGCCACTTGTGCGATGCCGCGCTCTTGCATGAATGTCAGTTATTCGAAATAACTCTGCGCCTTTGACCCTTTTGTGCGGGGCCTTTTTATCTGCTTTCACAATACCACCAGACGCATTAGAGGTCACACTCTTTGCTATTCAGGGAAAAATCATGGCGCAAAAAGCCACCATTTATAAAGTCGAACTGTCCGTGTCCGATATGGATCGTCACTATTATGAGACTCACAAACTGACCGTTGCCAAACATCCGTCCGAGACGGATGAACGGCTCATGGTGCGCCTTATTGCTTTTGCGTTGAATGCCCATGAGCAATTGGAAATGACAAAAGGCCTTTCAACGGATGACGAGCCCGATATTTGGCAGAAAAGCCTGAGTGACGAGCTTGAGTTGTGGGTGGCCTTGGGGCTTCCGAGTGAAAAGGTGGTGCGCCAATCCTGTGGCAAAGCTGATGCGGTAAATGTCTATTGTTATGGTGGCAGGACAGCTGAGGTGTGGTGGGAGAAGATCAAAAACAAAACCACTCGGTTTGATAACCTTCAGGTGATTAATTTTTCTGAGAATGACACCAATGCATTGGCAAAGCTGGCAAACCGCTCGATGAAGTTGCAGGTCAATATTCAAGACGGCGAGATTATGGCCAGTGTTGAGGATAGCATCGTTTACGTGACCCCAGTGAAGTGGAAAAATGCTGACCGTTGAGGCACTGGTCTCGACGCGCATGAAGCGGTCCTTGGCGCAAAGCCAGCCAAGGTCCGAAATATCCCACACCGCTGACCTCTTTCCCGCTACGTTCGGTCCGCATCTTCACCGAGCTCAGATTCCAAGAACCGCTCAAGTCCGTCCAAATCCAACGCCTCGAATTGCCCAAAGCCCTGCATCCATATAGAGGACGCGCGCATGGCGTCGGGTTCCAGTTTGCACCATTTCACCCGCCCACGTTTTTCTTGCGCGATGAGCCCCGCACGCATCAACAGCGTCAGGTGTTTGCTGATCGCGGCCAAAGACATCTCAAACGGCTCGGCCACATCGGTCACGGCCATGTCATCTTCGAGCAACATTTCAAGGATTGCGCGCCGCGTTGGATCGGCCAGCGCCGCAAAGATGAGATCAAGGGTTTTGGGGATAGGTGTTTGCGTCATAGGCTCAAGCGTTAAAAGGGCGGGGCGTGTTGGTCAACCATTTGGTTGAATATAGCGCAGGGGCTTGAAACTGTCTGCCTGTGTGCAGTTGGGGCCAAGATGCCATCGGGCGAAAAGTTAAATAATGTTTTATATCAATAGATTAACGTGGTTTAGAAAACCCTAATCGTTGTGTTGACTCTGAACGACCCTCGCCATAGTTTGCCGCCAACTGACCAAAGGGGCTTTGACGATGACTGACCCGCATGATCCGAAACGCCTAGAGGCCTTGGATAAGCGGATCGCGACATTGAAAAAGGCACAAGAGCCGACAAGCTCCCGCGGTGAAGAACACTTTTCTCAGGCCAATATGGCATGGCGGATGGTGATAGAATTGGTGGCCGGTCTGTTGATCGGTTTCGGCATGGGATGGGGCTTGGATAAGCTTTTGGGCACAACGCCCATATTTATCGTGCTGATGGTCGGATTTGGACTGGCTGCGGGTGTCAAAACGATGATGCGCACAGCCCAGACGATCCAAGCGGAACAAGAGGCGCAAGCCTCAAATATAAATGCGCAGGCAACTGCGGTAGATGATAACGCGGCCAATGCCGCAGGTGACGAGAGGGATTGAACATGTCGACAGAAGCACATGGTTCTGAGAGCAGCCTTGCATTCCACCCGATGGATCAGTTCAGAATTACGCCCCTTTTCGGAGATGGCCCAATTCACTGGTACACCGTAACCAACGCGACCCTCTGGATGGGTCTTGCTGTTCTGGGTGTGGTTTTGCTTTTGGTTGTTGGCTCACGTGGCCGCGCGATTGTGCCCTCTAAAGGCCAATCCATCGCCGAGCTGACATACGGCTTCGTGTACAAAATGCTCGAAGATGTGGGCGGCAAAGATTCCGTTCGCTACTTCCCATATGTCATGACGCTGTTTTGCTTCATCGCATTCTCAAACGTTTTGGGCCTCTTGCCTTTGTCCTTTACACCGACAACGCACATCGCGGTCACAGGTGTTCTGGCGCTTCTCGTCTTCGTGTTTGTTACGGTTCTTGGCTTTGTCAAAAACGGTGCAACATTCCTCGAACTGTTCTGGGTGAAATCCGCGCCACTCGCGCTGCGCCCTGTTCTGGCAGTCATCGAGCTCATCTCATACTTCGTGCGTCCTGTAAGCCACTCTATTCGTCTGGCAGGCAACATGATGGCTGGTCACGCCGTGATCAAAGTTTTCGCGACATTCGCGGCCATCAAATTGATCGCACCCGTATCTATCGCCGCAATCACCGCGATGTACGGTCTCGAAATTCTCGTAGCCTTCATTCAGGCCTACGTGTTCACCATTCTAACCTGCGTGTACCTTAAAGACGCGCTGCATCCGGCTCACTAATCGGATCAGGTTCGAACACTAACTTTTCAGCCAATTCCAACGTAAGGAGATACCCCCATGGAAGGCAATATCGCAGAACTCGGCAAATACATCGGTGTAGGCCTCACAGCAATCGGCATGGGTGGCGCAGCTATCGGTGTTGGTAATGTTGCTGGCAACTACCTCGCAGGCGCATTGCGCAACCCATCTGCAGCTGCATCACAAACTGCTACACTCTTCATCGGCATGGCCTTTGCAGAAGCTTTGGGGATTTTCTCTTTCCTCGTAGCACTTCTCTTGATGTTCGCAGTCTAAATTAGACTTATACATCCTTACGTCGGGGTGGGTCACACGTGGTCCACCCTAACGTAATTTTGGCTCCCTCCGATCATCGGTGGGATTTGTTCAGAGCCAGGAGGACACCATGGCGACAGAGACACATGGGGCAGCCGAGCAGGTGGCGATGCCACAGCTTGATTTTGCTACTTTCCCAAACCAGATTTTCTGGCTTCTTGTCACGCTCGTCGTGATCTATTTTGTGCTGTCCAAAGTTGCACTGCCACGCATTTCTTCAGTGCTTGCAGAACGCTCTGGGACAATCATGAACGACATTTCTGCCGCTGAAGAGCTCAAGCTCAAAGCCAAAGACGCAGAAAACGCATATAACCAAGCGCTCGCAGAGGCCAAAGCCGAAGCTCAGCGTATTTCAGGCGAAGCCAATGTTGCTATTCAAGCAGACTTGGATGTCGCCTTGGCCAAAGCCGATGCAGAGATCGCAGCGAAAGCTGCTGAATCAGAAGCGGCTATCAACGAGATCCGCGAAAACGCCGCAGACAGCGTTAAAGTGGTGGCCAAAGATACAGCCAAAGAACTCATCGCAGCCTTTGGTGGCAAAGCCGATGCCAAAACATTGACCGCCGCGATCAACGCGCGTTTGAAAGGGTAAGATCATGAAAACACTTCTCACCCTGACAGCCACCGTTGCCGCAACCCCTGCTTTCGCAGCCTCCGGTCCTTTCTTGTCCTTTAGCAATACGAACTTTATCGTCTTGTTGGGCTTCCTCGTCTTCATCGGTGTTTTGCTTTACGCAAAAGTACCATCGATGCTTGGTGGGATGTTGGACACACGTGCTCAAGGCATCTCAACTGAGCTTGATGAAGCCCGTGCATTGCGTGAAGAAGCGCAGACCATTTTGGCGTCTTACGAGCGCAAGCAGCGCGAAGTTCAAGCGCAAGCTGACGCGATTGTTGCCCAAGCAAAACTCGACGCAGACGCAGCGGCCGTAAAAGCGAAAGAGGACATCAAAACCTCCATCGCGCGCCGTCTTGCTTCTGCCCAAGATCAAATCGCATCCGCCCAAGCCGCCGCCGTTCGCGATGTGCGCAACACGGCTGTGACTGTCGCAATTGCCGCAGCACAAGACGTGATCGCCAAGCAGATGACAGCCGCTGATGCGAACAAATTGATTGATGACGCGATTGGCGAAGCTGGCGAGAAGCTTCACTAAACCTAACGCATCGTATCGTTTTAAAACCCCTGCGGCCTTGGCTGCGGGGGTTTTTCTTTGTCTGTGTATTCGTTCTGAAAAGTAAGCCTGCCGCGTTTGGGATAGGCTCCATGCCTGTTTAACGGTCTTTTTCGTGGTCAAATCGAAGCTTGGCAATTTCTTCGTTTTTCTCAAATTTTTGCTGATCTTTCAGGGCTTGCTCAACATAATTGAGATGGGCAATGACGGCGGCTTTGGATTTTGCAGGATCGCGGCTCTGCAACGCATCATTGATCGCACGGTGTTGGTCCAGTAAATCCGCGCGATTGGTGCGTTGCTTGAACATGACTGAGCGATTGTAAAAGACACCCTCGCGCAGCAAATCAAACATCGATCGCATCATGTGCAGCATCACCACATTGTGGCTGGCCTCGATGATTGACAGGTGAAATTCCGCGTCCAGACGTGCCTCATCTGTTGGATTACGTTTGGGATGAGCCGCTTCCATTTTCTCGAAAATCGTATTGATCACTTTGAGATCGGTGTCAGACCCAAGGGTTGCCGCACGCTCAGCAGCCAATCCTTCCATATCGCGACGAAAGGCGATGTAGTCGAATACGGCTTCATCATGATCGCCAAACAGCTTGACCAATGCCGGAGAAAAGGCTGAGCCCAAAACATCTGCCACGAAAACGCCAGCGCCAGCGCGGGTTTCCAGCAGCCCTTTGTCGCTCAAGGTGCCAATGGCTTCGCGCAACGAGGGGCGTGAGACACCAAGCCGCTCTGCCAAATCCCGTTCGGCGGGCAAGCGTTCCCCCGGTCGTAAAATGCCACGCAAGATCAACAATTCAACTTGCTTGACCACGCTGTTTGCCAGCTTTTCGGACTGAATTTTTTGAAAGGGCATTGTGCCTCCGTCAGCTGATCGAATTGATTGGTCAATTTATATGACCAAGACGCGCCGGTGACCATGAAAAAAGGCCGGACGCAATGCCGGCCTTTTGAAACAGTTCGAAATGGGCTTATGCTGCGGGAGAAATGATAATCTCAACGCGGCGGTTTTGCGCGCGGCCCTCGGGAGTCAGATTCGTTGTCACGGGCGCGTCTTCGCCGCGGCCATAAGCATGCACGCGGTAGGATTCGACGCCATTGGCTGTCAAAATCGTGGAAACCGATGTGGCGCGACGCGTGGACAGGTCTTGGTTGTAGCCCGCGTCACCGACGTTATCGGTGTGGCCGATCACTTGTACGGTGGTCGATGGGTAATCTTGCAAATTGCGCGCGAGTGCCCCGAGGTCTGATTGCAATCCTGAGCGCACAACGGCACTGTCCGTCGCGAACAAAATATCCTGTGGCAAGGTCACGATAAGCTGCGACCCTGTGTTCACGATTGTTGCGTTGCTGCCCATCTCTTGACGAAGCTTGGCTTCTTGATCGTCAAGAAGTCCACCGACACCAGCACCCAATGCGCCACCAATCACGGCACCGGCAGCGGCCTTGCCAATGTTGCCGTCATTTTTAGCCAAGCCAACAACGCCACCAATCAAGGCACCTGTGATTGCGCCTTGGCGTGCTTTTGAATCGGGGTCGTTAAAATTGGAGTTGTCCATGCAACCAGCCAAAGCGAGGGTTGCAGCAATGGGAAGAATGATAAGGGTACGGGTCTTCATGAGACTGCCTTTTTTGTTAAACTGCTCTTGTTGCCTTTTTACCCTAGCTCGTGGCCGATGCGCAGAGGTATGGCGTTGTTGGTGCAAAAATTGGCGGAAAAGTGCTTATCAGTCCAATAGGGCGGAGGCCTCTGCTTGGACCGTCTCGAACGCCAAAAGCGCGCGTTTGACGGGCGTGCCCCAATGGTAACCGCCCAAGTCACCGGATTTGCGCAACACGCGGTGGCACGGGATCAGCCATCCAATAGGGTTTTTGCCCACGGCGGTGCCCACAGCACGGGCGGCTTTTGGGGTGCCGACCGCATTGGCTATATCGCCGTAGGTTGTGACTTGACCTGATGGGATCGAGAGTAAGGCTTCCCAAACTTTGATTTGAAATGGTCCGCCAATCAAATGCAGTTGCGCCGATCCGCCGTTGAGTGCGGCCTCGACAAAGGGGCGCACATCGGCGTCACTCTCGACAAACGTGGCATCTGGCCACCGCCCGCTGAGGTCAGCAAAGCCGGCATCCCGTCCGATTTCCGATGTAAACCCCAAGCCACACAATCCGCGCTGTGTCGCCATGGCCAAAACTTCGCCAAAGGGGGTGTCGCACCATCCATAACTGATTGTGATTCCTTTGCCCTTGCGGGCATATTCGCCGGGTGACATTGCTTCCCACCGCAAAAAAAGATCGTGCAATCGCCCCGTCGAGGACAATCCAACGTCTTCTGTTACATCCAGCAATGTGTGGCGCGTTTTCATCAAGGTTTTCGCGTGATCCAATGCCAAATATTGCTGATAGCGCTTTGGGGAGACGCCAGCCCATTTTGAGAATAGTTTTTGGAAATGTTCTGGGCTCATCCCAAGCTCATGGGCCAAAGCGTTTAACGTCACAGGGATTTGCGCGTCATCTATATGCGTGATGGCGCGGCGGATGACCTGATAATGGTAGTGATCTTCGACTGTCATGTTGGCCTCTGGTTGATATGGAGGGACAGTCACATATAACACCCCTTTGAGGCGACCCGAAACTTGATCAAAAGGTGGCAGGTAACGCCTAAGCGGCTAAGCGGCGCATAGCGACGGCATTGCGCGGCGACACCACGATGGCCTCGCCCTTATGCAGAACCATGCGTGCGGTTTGCGAGGTCGCGTGGTTTGGCCCAAGTTTTGCAACAATTTCGTCTGCCGCGTGGGGTCCTAAAAACTGCAATGTTTCTGCGTCAGGAAACAGGCTTTCGATCCAAATACCCTCTGACATGATCACCTCATGATTGGGCAATAGGACATGACAATAGGCGTAGTTTGAGTGCGGCACTTCAAAATTTATTTCCGCTTCTGTTGCAATGTCGCAAGCTGGGGCAAGCACCTCGTCTGTGCCAAAATGCAAAGCAACCATTGGCGCGTTCAATAGCACCTTGTGGTTCGGTGAAACGATGAGATCATGTTCTGGTGTGCGAGGGCCCAAAGACCCCGAATAGATGCGTACAGGTGGCAAGGCACCATCATCTTGTATCGCACTGCGTCCAATCCAAACGACAGGTTGATAGCCGTTATCGCGTGTCAGCAACAAATCGCCCGCGCGCAGCCATTCCACGGGCTGAGGTCCCTCTGATGTTTCCACCATCACACCTGGACCAACGCCAGACAGGCCCGGTGGCGTGCGCATGGGGCGGGCCGCAGGGCTCTCGCAATCAGCATCCCAAAGGGCCAGCGTGTCGCGCGACTTTGGGTGGTCGAAAGGTCCAAATGAAGACTGCATGATGCATTATTCCGTTGTGCTGTGTTGCGATCAAGATGGGATGAATTGATCAACGCGGGATTAACTGCGATATCCTATCTATCGCCAATTTTAAGAAAACCTGAGCCTTGCTGTTAAGGCCACAAAAAGGCATTAAGCCCCCCATGGTCAAACAACTCGATTATCATACGATTTTTGAAATTTTTTCGCGGTTTCGTGCGGCGGAAGCTGAACCCAAAGGCGAACTGGATCACACCAACGCCTATACGTTGGTCGTGGCTGTCGCTTTGTCTGCGCAGGCCACGGATGTGGGTGTCAACAAGGCGACGAAAGAGCTGTTCAAAATCGCGGATACACCCCAAAAGATGCTCGATCTGGGGCTTGAAGGTTTGACAGAGCACATCAAAACCATCGGACTGTTTCGCCAAAAAGCCAAAAACGTCATGAAAACGGCGCAGATCTTGGTCGATGAATTTGACGGTATTGTTCCCTCATCGCGTGCTGCACTGGAAACCTTGCCTGGGGTGGGACGTAAGACCGCCAATGTGGTTTTAAACATGTGGTGGCATGTGCCGACGCAGGCCGTAGATACGCATATTTTGCGTTTTGGCAATCGCTCTGGCGTGGCTGTGGGCAAAGATGTGGTCGCAGTTGAACGCGCCATCGAAGACCAAATTCCCGCCGAATTTCAACAACACGCACATCACTGGATGATCTTGCACGGGCGCTATACCTGCAAGGCGCGTAAACCTTTGTGCAGCACTTGTTTAATACGAGATATCTGCGCCTATGAGGAGAAGAACCTTGACTAAAACCTACCAAGTTGTCGGCATTGGCAACGCCATCGTGGATGTGATCACCCAAGCGGATGATAGTTTTCTTGAGCTGATGGGCATTGAGAAAGGCATCATGCAGCTGGTTGAGCAGGCCCGTGGTGAAATGCTGTATGGGGCTATGGAAAACCGTGTGCAGACGCCGGGTGGTTCTGTCGCCAATACATTGGCAGGGCTTGGAAATCTTGGTTTGAAAACAGGTTTTATTGGCCGTGTGCATGATGACGCCTTGGGTCGGTTTTATGCCGCTGAAATGGAAAATGATGGCACCGCGTTCGTGAACCCGCCAGTCGCAGGTGGCGAATTACCAACATCGAGATCGATGATATTCGTGTCTCCAGATGGCGAGCGCTCGATGAACACCTACCTTGGAATTTCATCCGAAATTTCCTCGGCTGACGTGACCGAAACCGCGGCTTCTAACGCTGAAATTATGTTTCTAGAGGGGTACCTCTACGACAAAGACCAAGGCAAAAAGGCCTTTGATGTTGCTGCGAAATTGACCAAAGACGCAGGCGGTAAAGTTGGCATTTCGTTGTCTGATCCGTTTTGTGTGGACCGTCACCGCGATGATTTTCGTCAATTCGTCAAAGATATGGATTTCGTGATCGGCAACGAGCACGAATGGGAAAGCCTGTACGAAACGGATCTGTCGTCGGCACTTGAAATCGCGGCCTCGGAATGCGGTCTTGTGGTCTGTACGCGCGGCGGGGGCGGCGTTGTCTTGGTACAAGGTGACGAGGAAGTTGTCGTGCCTGTGACCCGTGTGCAACCTGTCGATACCACCGGCGCTGGTGATCAATTTGCGACAGGGTTTTTATACGGCTATGCGACAGGACAAGGTCTTGAAGTGTCAGGTAAAATGGGCTGTGTTGCCGCCGCCGAGGTGATTTCGCATATTGGCCCACGTCCTGAGGTGGACTTAAAGGTTCTGTTCAAAAACGCAGGGCTGCTTTAGGCTTTGAGTCAAATTAAATGAATGTGGTGGGATTTTACTATGGACGGTGCTTTGGCAGTCGCCTTTTTGGTGTTCGGTGGTCTTGATATGGCTCTCAATGATTGCGGTTCAAGTTCGGGGTGCTTGGGGGCGTCCGACGTGCCAGCACGCTTTGCTGTCTCAACAGGGATCGTTGAACTTGATACGGTGCATGTGTCCAATGAGGCCTATTTCCGCTATGATTTAGGCAAAGAATACGGCCCTTTTCAACCCATCCTTGGCGCGTCCTTTACGGGGCAAGGGGCTGTTTGGGCCGGTGCAGGGGCGGCATATACCAAAGAGCTGGCGGACACTGGCATATACGCGCAACTTCATTTGATGGGCGGCGTTTTTGACAAAGGCAACGGACAAGATATCGGTGGTAATATCCATTTCCGCTCTGGGGCTGAAATTGGCTATGAGGCCGACAACGGCTGGCGTTATGCTGTGTCCTATGATCACCGTTCAAATGCGGATGCGATGGAATTCAATCCCGGCCTAGAGACGTTGCAGTTTCGGGTGTCTGTCCCGCTCAAATAGAGTTTTGGGTTGAATAAATACTGAAAAAGGCGCGGTGAGAGGGATCTCGCCGCGCCTTTTAACTGTCACATTGGAAACATTAATGCGCTTCGGCCCAGTTATCGCCAATACCGGCATCCACTTCGATCGGCACATCCAATTTCACCGCAGGTTCTGACGCGTTTTCCATGACGTCTTTGACCGCTTCGATCACGGGGTCGCAGGCATCGGCGTCCACCTCAAAGATCAATTCATCGTGGACCTGTAAGAGCATCTTGGCAGGCAAATCTTTGATTGCATCGGGCATGCGGATCATCGCGCGGCGGATGATATCGGCGGCGCTGCCTTGAATCGGTGCGTTGATGGCAGCGCGTTTGGCGAAACCGGATTGCGGGCCTTTGGCAGAAATTTCTGGCGTGTGGATTTTACGACCAAACAAAGTCTGCACGTATTTGTGCTCTTTGGCGAAAGCGACCGTTTCGTCCATGTATTCTTTGATGCCAGGGAAGCGTTCAAAGTAGCGGTCGATAAAGCCTTGGGCTTCTTTGCGTGGAATGCGCAAATTACGCGCCAAACCAAAACCAGAGATGCCGTAAATCACCCCAAAATTGATCGCCTTTGCTTGGCGGCGCACCATCGGGTCCATGCCTTCCATTGGCACGCCGAACATTTCTGATGCGGTCATGGCGTGAATGTCATGGCCATCACGGAAGGCTTGTTTCAAACTGTCGATCTTGGCCACATGCGCCAAGATCCGCAGCTCAATTTGGCTGTAATCGAGCGAGATCAATTTCTTGCCTGTGTCTGCCACAAACGCCTCACGAATGCGGCGGCCCTCGTCAGAGCGCACAGGAATGTTTTGCAAGTTTGGATCAGACGACGACATGCGCCCCGTGACGGCCCCTGTTTGACTGTAGGACGTATGAACGCGGCCCGTGTCGGGGTTGATAAAGGTCTGCAATGCGTCTGTGTATGTCGATTTCAATTTGGACAGCTGCCGCCAATCCATCACGCGCGCGGGCAACGTATGGCCCTCAGATGCGAGATCCTCAAGAATATCGACCCCTGTGGCATAGGCCCCTGTTTTGCCTTTTTTACCACCGGGCAATTCCATTTTGTCGAACAAAATTTCCCCAAGTTGTTTGGGAGACCCGACATTAAAGGGCTGGCCTGCAAGCTCTTGGATTTCGGCCTCAAGACCTGCCATTTTCTGCGCGAATGTGTTGGACATACGTGACAGCACATCGCGGTCAACTTTGATCCCATTGCGCTCCATCTGCGTCAACACGGGCGACAAGGGACGTTCCAACGTCTCATAGACTGTGGTGACGTGTTCGACATGTAATTTGGGTTTGAACACTTGCCACAGGCGCAGCGTGACATCGGCATCCTCGGCGGCGTATTTGATTGCTTTGCCAAGTTCCACTTTATCAAATGTAATCATGGATTTGCCACTGCCCAACAGTTCTTTTGTCGGGATCGGCGTGTGATCCAAATAGCGCGTCGATAGGGCATCCATGCCGTGATTGTGGATGCCCGCATGCAGGGCGTAAGACATCAACATGGTGTCGTCATAGGGGGCAACAGTGACGCCGTAGCGCGCAAAAATCTTGGCGTCATATTTCATGTTTTGGCCGATTTTCACGATGCTCGGATCTTGTAGCATGGGGCGCAAAGTATCGATCACCACATCCATTGGCAGTTGGCCCTCGACCAAGCTGTCGCCGCCAAACAGATCATCATCGCCCGCTTTATGCGCGATGGGAATGTAGCAGGCCTGACCCGCCTCGACACAGAGTGAGATGCCAACCAAATCGACCTGCATCGCATCAAGGCCGGTGGTTTCGGTGTCCACAGCCACATAGCCGCGTTCATAAATGGCGTCGATCCAGCGTTCCAGTGCGCCGATGCTGTGCACATGCTCATAGGCGTCTAGGTCGAAAGGTTTCGCCTCGGGCGTGGCGGCTTGCTGCGCGATGCCAGCCCCGCCGCCGCCTGCCGGTGCATCGGGCAGGCTGGGTGGGTCGATGCCAAAGCGGTCGGAGGCGCGTTTGAGCATGGTGCGAAATTCCATTTTGGCAAGGAATTCGACAAGGTTGTCCACATTTGGGTCTTGGACTTCAAGGCTGTCCAGCGTGAAGTCTAGTTGCATATCGCAATCAAGTTTGACCAAGTCTCGGGACACGCGGATCAGGTCTTGGTTGTTGATCAGGCTCTCACGACGTTTGGGTTGTTTGATCTCGCTTGCGCGCGACAAAAGCGTTTCCAAATCACCGTATTCATTGATCAGCAACGCCGCGGTTTTAATGCCGATGCCCGGCGCTCCCGGCACGTTATCGGCGCTGTCGCCAGCAAGGGCTTGCACGTCGACCACACGGTTGGGGCCAACACCGAATTTTTCTTCAACGGCTTCAGAATCGATGCGTTTGTTTTTCATCGGGTCGAGCATTTCCACGCCGCCGCCCACAAGCTGCATCATGTCTTTGTCTGAGGTGATAATGGTCACCCGCGCCCCTGCGTCGCGTGCGTTGCACGACAGGGTTGCGATGATGTCATCGGCCTCGAAACCCTCGACTTCGATGCAGGACACATTGAACGCCCGCGTCGCCTCGCGAGTCAGGGGAAACTGAGGGATCAAATCTTCTGGTGCGGGGGGGCGGTGCGCTTTGTATTGTGGGTAAATTTCGTTGCGAAATGTTTTGCCTGAATAGTCGAAAATCACGGCGACATGTGTGGCCGCATCGGCGCCCGTGTTGTTTTCGATATAGCGAAACAGCATGTTCGAAAACCCAGAGACCGCGCCCACGGGCAGACCATCAGATTTGCGGGTCAAAGGGGGTAAAGCGTGATAGGCGCGAAAGATAAACGCGGAGCCGTCAATGAGGTGAAGGTGATGTCCCTTGCCGAATGTCATGTTGTGCGCCGCCTTTTCGTGGATTTCTGCCCTGCTTTGATAGCACGAAGGGGTGCCCCAACCGCAAGCGGTGATCGCGCGAAAACACAAGGCATGAGCGGTGTTTCGACCGTTGAATTGTTCCGGGGTGAAACATGACAAAACAGCCGGCATAAGCACGGCTGTTTGACGCAATCACAATTTTAGATGGATATTGAACAGAAAGGCCTAGGCCTCGTTTTCCAATTTAGACGAGATGTGGACGAATTTTTTATCACAGTAGCCGCATTCAACAAATCCAGTGTCATGAGGGATCACCAACCAAACGCGGGGGTGGCCCAAGGCCCCCTCAGAGCCATCACAGGCCACTTTCCAAGAGGAAACGATTTCGGTTTCTGGGGCATCGGTGGTCATGTTTGTCGCTCACTTATGGCTAAATGCATCCCGTGTTTGAAATGCACAGGGGGTGCGCAGGCTGTCACTGTTGCCGAACCACTTGGCACGGCTTATGTCAACGACACATGATAGCGATCCGTGGGCTGCGAGCAAGGGGTTGCTGCGAAATCTACGTAGGAAAACCCTACGCGAAAGGGAAGAGAAGATGACCAGCAATGCCATTGAGATCAGAGGTCTGCGCAAAACCTATCGCGGCCAAGGTACAGCGCCCGCCAAGGAGGCGCTCAAAGGTATTGATTTGGATATCCCCAAGGGGTCCATTTTTGGGCTTTTGGGTCCCAATGGCGCGGGAAAATCCACGTTGATCAATATTTTGGCGGGTCTTGTGGTGAAAACCTCTGGTCAGGCAAAAATTTGGGGCTTTGATCAAGACGTCAATCCACGTCAGTCGCGGGCGGCCATTGGGGTGATGCCGCAAGAATTGAATCTTGATCCGTTTTTCACTCCACGGGGCGCTTTGGAAGTGCAAGCGGGCCTCTACGGCGTGCCCAAAAAAGATCGCCGATCTGATGATATTCTTGAACTGATTGGTCTGACGGACAAAAGCGATGCCTATGCGCGCACGTTGTCTGGTGGGATGCGACGCAGGCTTTTGCTGGGCAAAGCACTGGTACACAATCCGCAGATTTTGGTGTTGGACGAGCCCACTGCTGGCGTTGATATTGAACTGCGCCAGATGCTTTGGGCCAATGTGCGGCGTCTCAATCAAGAACAAGGCACGACCATCATTTTAACCACGCATTACTTGGAAGAAGCGCAAGAAATGTGTGATGAAATCGCGATTATCAACCACGGCGAAGTGGTGGCGCGCGACACGACCAAGAATCTCATCGGGGCGATGGATGCGAAAACTTTGGTGATTGAGCCTGAAGGGCGCGTAGCTGATGACATCGATTTGCCGCCCGGCGTTGTGTTGGACCGTAAACCAGACGGGACATTGGCGTTTTCTTATTCGCGGTCCAAGACCTCGGCCAATGTTATTTTGGATGCGGTCAAGGCAGCGGGCATCGTCATCGATGATGTGCGCACTGTTGATCCTGATCTGGAAGATGTCTTTGTGAATATGACATCTGGAAAATAGTGTGGCGCAGAGGCCATTTAAATGCTGAACAGCCTCGCCATGTATGGGCGAGGCTGTTGTGTTTTAACGGGCCTAGCGCGCCGTCAACGGCCCGCATGTTTCGCCGCCCAACAGATGCACATGGAAATGCGGCACCTCTTGATGGCTGTCTGGACCGGAATTGGTGATCAAGCGATATCCATTGCCGCCATGGGCCTCGGACGTGCCAGTTTGTTTGGCGATCAACGCCACAGATTTAAAGAAATCAAGCTGTTCTGCATCGCTGGCAGTGGTGACAAAGTGATCGTAACACCGGTACGGCCCCTTTGGAATCACAAGGATATGGACCTTTTTTTGTGGCGAAATATCTGGAAACGCGATGGTGTGATCGCTTTCGAACACAGGCGTTGATGGAATGTCACCACGCAAAATTTTCGCAAATATGTTTTGGTCGTCATAGGTATAGGCCATGGGCTGTCCTTTGGCTTAGTCGTAAAATAGATAATCCGTTTGCGCAATTTTAAGCGCGTCTTCTTCTGATATTTTCAAGAACCGTGCGATGGGACCGGCATTTTCCTCAGGTGTTTTCGATTCAGAAATACGTTCATAATTTTCGAAATCAGCATCGCGAATACCATCGTATTCGTGATTGATGTCTGAACGGATTGTTGGGCGCAACCTTTCCAAGGCATCTTGGGGTGTTTGATCCCCCGCAAGGCCGACACGTTTGGCGTGACCTTCCAGATAGTCGTCGGAAAACTCACATTCGATTTCCAACAGTCGCGTGCCGGATCGGTCACTGTAAAAATCTTTGATCAATTCCAAGCCGTCAGAATCCAAACACACCACCATGCGATCTGTTTCAAAGTAATCAAACAGCATGCGCACCCACGCGCGTCTGTGACGTGTGCGTTTCTCTAAGCTTTTCTCGATGCCGCCCAGATCGGGCAGGGGCGTGCTTTCCTCATTGAACAGGTATTCGATACACGGCACATCGGTGTGCTCTTTGATCTTGGCCACAAGGCGTTTGGCCACATGCCATTTCTTGCACACGATCATCAACAACTCGCGATCACGCCCAAGCGAGCTTTCGGTTTCCCAAAACCTCTGCGCAAAACGCCGCCCATTGCGACCTCGCCCCGTGAGGAATTTATATAATGATCGGCCTTCGCCAGAGATCTGAAACTCAACGCCTTTGGCCACGAACAAATCGCCAAGCCGCTTTTTCAATTCGGTCGCCTCGGGTGAAATTTTGCGCGCGAAAAGAAAGTCTTGGGTCACCAGTAAGTCATAGTGATCATTATACAAAACCACGGGCATGCCGTAATCAGTGAACATCAAATAAGTCAAAGTGCGCGCGCGAATTTCGGTTTCTGGCACCAAATGGCGCACCAGAGTTTGAAAAAACGTCTCATCGGGAATCCACGTGGTGCGAAAGAATTTCATCACATCTTTGCGTTTGCGGGTGAAGTCCAAAATCCACTCAACAGTGCGCCTGCGCAGGCACCACCACTGCGATCCGATTTGAATTTGCACATCCGCAGGAATTTCGCGTTCAAGCCCAAGGCGACGTTGCAGCCAGAAACTTTGGTAGAACAGCCATTTTCTTGTGCGCTCATTAAACCAGTGCCGATAAATCAACCGCTCTTCTTTGATTCCAGTTTTGATCCAGTCTGATTCAAAGAAATCAAAGCTTTCAATATAGTCGATGTCTTCTTTGTCCAAAAAGTCGTGCATGTATTCGGCGGTTTTTACCGACATGCAGTCGCCGGAGACCATGTAAAAATGTGTGGCTCTAGGAAATGCTTCTTCGGCGGCCTCAACGGCATAAAGTGAGGCTTGTACCAATGACCATTCGCCCCAACCGCATTTAATGCGTTTGGTGGCATAGGTGACATTGGGATTGTCTTTCAAGCCTTCGCGAATCAACTCAAAAGGGGCCCGCCCGCTGCGCGCATCAAAGTGAATCGATATGAAATCGCCCGCTGCCGTGAGTCTGCGGGCTTGATCTATGATGGCTTCTGGGTCTTTGTGGCACAGAAGTATGAATGCAATTCGTGCCATTTTGGAAACCGTACCCTAATTTTTGCCGCATTGTTCGCATATAGTCGTAACCAGTTGTTGAATAAACAAGCCTAATTTGCTTTTAAAGCGCAAAACGTTGCTTGTGTGCAGTCTTGAGGAGAACGGGTTAATATGGGCTTTCCAGGAACTTGGATGACCGAAAGTGAAAGCGTGGTTTACCGCGTGGTGCCAAAATGTGCGTGTTCGACCATTGGTCAGATCATGTTTTATTCAGATCACGGCGAATTTTTTGACGGTGATATTCACGATAGTAAAGATCGCATGCACAAATGGGCGCAAGAGGACAGTCAGCCGTTGATCGAGGCGAACGTGCAGGGCCATAATTCTTATGCCTTCACGTGTGTGCGCAATCCGTACACCCGCGTTCTGTCGTCATTCTTTGACAAAATTTGTGGTATTCAGCGTAATGGCAAACGCTATCGCGGCAATTTGGTGCCCCAGCTTGTACAAAAATACGGCATCGAAGTGGGTGGGGACGACGGCAAACAAGAGTTTGATCAGATCGCCTCTTTCCGCCGGTTCCTATTGTTTGTGCGCGACACCATTCGCTGGCGTCGCCCGATGGACCCAGATATCCATTGGTCTGCGATGTCTGGTCATGTCTCGACATTCATCGCAAATGGCGGTCGCTATGATAAAATTGTCTACACCGAGACGTTCAACGACGGCATGCAGGATGTTTTGGATGCCATTGAGACGCGGCACAAAGTCGATTTGGTCAATATTCCACGGTTCAACGAATCTGAAGGTCATGGTCCAAAGCGTCTTCACCCCGTTGAGGATTACTTCGATGACCTGTCCAAGCATTTGATTTGGGAAATCTACAAGCGTGATTTCCAGTTGTTTAAATATGATTTTGACAATCCGGCCAATAAATTTCCGATTGCTGAAATTGATTTGGATGAGGTCCACGCCAAGCTGGGCGACTGATCTAAAATAAGATTAATTTCAAAAGCGTCGCTCATAGAAAGGCGGCGCTTTTTGCTTGGAACCTGTCAAAAATACAACTCTAGACTTATGACCTTTCAGGGCTTGCTGCTGTGTCATCAAGGCCAAAAAATAGACCCGACGACCAAACGCCTATGCGCTGTTTGCCATCAATACGGTGTTCAACGGCCAATTCCGCCAAGCGGAAAAAGCTTTTACGATCAACAAGTGCCTCTAGCCCTGCGCGAATTTCCACATAGGGTGCGGGTTCGCCCGAAGCGCGTGTCGTGACGCGCAATGGATGGTCTGCATCTAAAACTGCGATGTCGCCCATTGATGTGTGAAAGGTTAGAATTTGGTCGTGACCCGCGCCATCGACGTCAAAATCCACCGCTAAAAAGGGGGCGTCATCGACTGTGATCCCGACCTTTTCGACAGGGGTTACCAAAAAATAGTCATCGCCTTCTTTTTTCAATACGGTTGAAAACAAACGCGCCAAACGCACCCGTCCGATGGGCGTGCCAAGATAAAACCACGTGCCGTCTTTTTGAATGCGAATGTCCAGATCGCCACAATAGGGCGGATCCCACTTGTCCACGGGGGGCAGTCCGCGGTTTTTTGCGGCGCTAATAGCGGCCGCGATGCTGTCAGCTGAGACACTCACGATAAATTCACTCCATAATCGAGGTCATCAGACTATTGTCTGTTTGTGCTTTGGCACAGACCTGTTTCTAATAGTGCACACATTTGTAGGATAGGTGAAGATATGTCGGGAAATGACCTTGTGCTCGAAATCGAACAACTGGGGGCCAAATTGGCAGATGCCAAAGCCTCGGTCACCCGTCGTTTTATCGGCCAAGAACAGGTTGTCGATTTGGTGTTTTCCGCGCTTTTGTGCGGGGGGCATGCGCTTTTGATCGGTTTGCCGGGGCTCGGCAAAACCCGCCTTGTTGACACCTTGTCCACAGTGATGGGGCTGAACGGCGCGCGGGTGCAGTTTACCCCCGATTTGATGCCTGCCGATATATTGGGATCTGAAGTTTTGGAAACCGCAGCTGACGGCACGCGGGCGTTTCGATTCGTCAAAGGCCCTGTGTTTTGCCAGTTGTTGTTGGCGGATGAAATTAACCGCGCTTCGCCACGCACGCAGTCCGCATTGTTGCAAGCGATGCAGGAAAAATCCGTCACAATCGCAGGGCAAGCGCATGATTTAGAACCGCCCTTTCACGTGCTCGCCACACAAAACCCGCTGGAGCAAGAGGGCACCTATCCGCTGCCCGAAGCGCAGCTTGATCGCTTTTTGGTGCAAGTCGATGTGCACTATCCGGACCGCGACACTGAACGCGCGATTCTTTTGGCCACGACGGGGATTGAAGACGATGTGGCGCATGAGGTTCTCAGCGCAGCAGATTTGATCGCCGCACAAACGTTGTTGCGCAAAATGCCTGTGGGTGAAAACGTGGTCGAGTTGATCCTTGATTTGGTGCGCTCGTGTCGCCCCGATACAGGCGAGGCCTCAGACGCCATCACACATTCGGTCGCATGGGGGCCGGGGCCGCGTGCCGCGCAAGCTTTGATGTTAATGGTCCGTGCACGGGCTTTACTGGATGGGCGTCTGGCCCCATCCCCTGATGATGTTGTGGCTTTGGCACGCCCTGTTTTAAGCCACCGTATGGCGCTGACATTTGCGGCCCGTGCGCGTGGTGATGACCTTGGCGCATTGATTGATGCTGCGGCTCAATCTGCCTTGAACACCCGAGCGGCCGCGTGAGCGATATCACCGCAGCCTCCCGCCATTTGCGCGCCAAAGCTGAACAAATCTCAGACCCGCTGCCGGATTTGTTGGCCAAGGCCGATCAGCTTGCGCGCACTCTGATGATGGGGGGGCACGGGCGCAGGCGTGCTGGAAATGGCAGTGAGTTTTGGCAATATCGCCCCGCCGAGGCGGGCGATCCCGCACGGTCGATTGACTGGCGCAGGTCGGGGCAATCCGATGGGGTTTTCGTGCGCGAACAAGAATGGCAAGCGGCGCAGTCCGTACATTTGTGGTGTGATCAATCCGCCTCGATGCAGTTTTCATCGCTGAAGGATCACACCACAAAACGGGATCGTGCCGGGCTGTTGACGATGGCTTTGTCGATCTTGTTGATGAATGGCGGCGAACGTGTGACGCTTGATGCGCTTGGCATACCGCCGCGCAGTGGCACTCAGCAATTGCGGCGGATTGCCCAAGCCTTATGCGCGCCCCAAAATGAGGAGCACGGCAGACCCGATATCGCGCCTTATTTGCCCAAAGCACGCTCTGTGATGATGTCGGATTTCTTGGGTCCGCTGGATGGTGTCGAGGCGGCTGTCGCTTTGGCGTCGGAACGCGGCATTCGTGGTGTTTTGTTCCAAGTTTTGGATCCTGCCGAGGAAACCTTTCCGTATCAAGGTCGCACTGTTTTCACCTCAATGGGGGGCGGTGTTTCGCATGAAACATTGCGGGCTGGCGATTTGAAGGCGCGCTATCTTGAACGGTTGGCGGCACGCAAAGATGCGTTGCAAAATCTGGCGCGCCACGCGGGATGGCAATTCACATCCCATCACACGGATACACCCGCACGCGTGGGATTGTTGTGGTTGTTCCAAGCGTTAGAGGGGGGCGCGCACTGATGTGGACCATTGGCCCCATAGGGTTTGCAGCGCCTTGGTTGTTGTGGGCGTTGGTGGTTTTACCCCTGCTTTGGCTTTTGTTGCGCGCTGTGCCGCCGGCGCCAAAACGCTTGCGCTTTGCGGGTGTGGCGCTGTTGCTTGGCTTAAATGATACGGATGCTCAAGCCGCGCGAACGCCGTGGTGGGTGATGCTTTTGCGCATGGGCGCGGTCGCGATGTTGATTTTGGCCTTTTCTGGGCCTGTTTTAAATCCACGAGCTGAAAGCGATGACACAGGGCCGTTGATTGTGATGGCGGACGGCACCTGGGCTGATGCGCCGATTTGGTCCGCGCAAATATCGCGCATCGATGATATTTTGGAACGTGCCGAGCGCCGAGGGCGCCTTGTGGCATTTGTCGTTGCAACTGATGTGCTGGCTGGCGGATTGCATTTCAAGCCCGCGCGTGATTGGCGTGAAACACTGACAGGGGCGACCCCAGCAGCCTATGCGCCGAACGGTGCGGATTTGGCACAGGCCATCACTGCGTTGGACCGGGATGCCAATACGATTTGGCTGTCCAGTGGCGTGGATTTTGACGGCCGCAAGGATGTGCTTGCCGCCCTTGAGGCCAAAGGCCGTGTGAGCATATTGGAGTTAAAGCGGCCAATTTTTGCGCTGGGCCCCGTCTCCCGTACACAGCAGGGGGTCTCCACGGTTGTGCACCGGATCGGCGGGCTGGATGCGGTCGAGATTGCGGTGTCTGCCCTCGGGCCTGATCCCTCTGGCGTTGAACGTGTTTTGGGGCAAACCAGTCTGACGGTTGATGTTGGCGAAACCGTTGTGAATATCGCGTTGCGCACTGAGTTGCGCAATCGTGTGACGCGGTTCGAGATTGAAAATATCCGCTCTGCGGCAGCCGTGCAATTGGTTGCGGACCGTTTGAAGCGCCCTGAGGTGGCGTTGATCGCAGGTGCAAATGAAGACAGCAGTGTCGATCTGTTGTCGCATTTGCACTATCTGCGTGCAGCGTTCGGCGGGACCTCGGATGTGATTGAAGGTGAATTTGGCGATCTGATTGCGGCCAATCCTGATGTGATTGTTTTGGCCGATGTCGCGCGTCTTGCGGGGGGGGAGGCTGCCGCGTTGTTGGATTGGACCACCAAAGGCGGTTTGCTATTGCGGTTTGCTGGCCCCAAATTGGCCGCTTCAAATGTGGCGCGCGATGGCGTTGATCCGTTGCTGCCTGTGCGGTTGCGCGCTGGTGGGCGTACGATCGGTGGGGCGATGAGTTGGGGCGCCCCCAAAGGACTGCGCCCCTTTGCCGAGACCTCGCCGTTCTACGGGCTTGAGGTGCCAAGCGATGTCTCCGTGTCTGCGCAAGTGATGGCCCAGCCTGACCCTGAATTGGCGACACGTGTCATTGCGACGTTGGTGGATGGCACGCCTTTGGTCACACGCAAACCTGTGGGGCAAGGGCAAGTTGTGTTGTTTCATGTCACTGCAAATGCCCAGTGGTCCACATTGCCGTTGTCGGGGGTGTTTGTGTCGATGTTGCAAAGGTTGACCGCCGTTTCAAATAACCACGGCGGCGACGCCGATGATGTGTCGGGGCAAACCTTGTCACCAATCGCGGTTTTGGACGGGTTTGGACAGGTGCAGGATGCTGGTTTGCAAACCTCTGTGGCGGGGGATGTGTTCGCGACAGCGCGTGCATCGAAAGCAACACCCGCAGGTATTTATCAAGCGGTGCAGCGCGCGGTGGCCTTGAATGTTTTCACGGCCTCAGATCGGCTTGAACCCGCTTTGTGGCCTGCCAGCGTGCAAATGTTAGGATCGCAAGACACCGACGAAGTTGCGATGAAACCGGTCTTTTTATCCGCAGCATTGCTTGCTCTTGCCTTGGATTTACTCGCGACGTTGATGGTGACGGGGCGCGTTGTCTTTGGGCGCACAGCAGGTGGTCTTGCGGGTGGATTGATCGTGGCGATTGGACTAATGGCGCCACAAAATACCCGTGCTCAAGACGACCCTGATGCGTTCTTGCGTGTGGCCAGTTCTGAATTGACGTTGGCGTATGTTTTGACTGGGGATGAGGAGGTCGATGCGATCTCTCGCCAAGGGCTTTTGGGGCTGTCTCAAACCCTTGCACTCCGCACATCTGTGGAACCCTCCGCCCCGATGGGGGTGGATGTAGAAACAGACCCTTTGGGCGTGTTTCCAATACTTTACTGGCCAATGACCCCATCGCAAAAAGCACTGTCTGCTGAGAGTTACGCCAAACTCAATGCCTATATGCGCTCTGGGGGGATGATCTTTTTTGACACGCGTGATGGCGATATTTCACAGTTTGGTCGCGAGACGCCGCTTGGGGTCAAATTGCGCGACATTGCCTATGCGTTGGACGTGCCGCCGCTGGAACCTGTGCCGCAAGATCACGTGCTCACGCGGACGTTTTATTTGCTGCAAGGGTTTCCCGGACGGTATGTCGGTGCTGATATTTGGGTGCAAAAATCCGCGACGAGCGCGCAAGAGATCAAAGGCATGCCGTTTCGCGATTTGAACGACAACGTTAGCCCAGTGATCATTGGCGCCAATGATTGGGCGTCGGCTTGGGCCGTGACAGATGATGGGCGTGCATTGCGCCCTGTGGGCCGTGGCTATGGTGGTGAGCGACAGCGCGAAATGGCCTATCGGTTTGGTGTTAATTTGATCCTCTATGTGCTCACCGGCAGCTATAAATCGGATCAAGTTCACGTGCCGGCACTTTTGGAAAGACTGGGCGAATGATGTCACAAATCACCTTTGCCCCATATGTGCCTTGGTCGGTTTTGATTGGTTTTGCGATCTTGGTGACCGTGGCTTTGATCATTGCTGCTTTGCGTGGTTTCAAGGGGTGGCCTTTACGTGCCTTTGCGTTTTGCGGCGTGCTTTTGGCCTTAGCCAATCCGTCGATTTTACGCGAAGACCGCGCGCCTTTGACGGATATTGTGGTGCTTTTGCTTGACGAAACCGCATCGCAATCTTTGTCAAATCGCGCAGGTCAAGTTGACGCGGCCCAAGAACGCCTGACGGCCCAGATCGCGCGCATGCCGAATACGGAATTACGAGTTGTGTCGCTGGCGGATGGCCCCGACAACCAAGGCTCATTGGTGATGACGCGTCTGCGTGATGTGATGTCGAATGAGCCGCAAGGACGTTTGGCAGGCGTTTTTGTCGTCACAGATGGTCAAATACATGATGCAGGCCTTGTGCCCGAGCTGCCTGCGCCTTTGCATGTTTTGCTCACGGGGATGCCGCAAGATTGGGATCGCCGACTGAGTGTGGAAAACGCGCCTGCCTTTGCGATTTTGGACGAAGAGATCACTCTGACATTGAAAATTGAAGACCAAGGCGATGTGCCAGCAAATTTGTCCGCCAAGTCGCCTTTGATCGTCTCAATCGATGGTGGCGCAGACATTGTGCTTGAAATGCCTGTGGGGCGTGCGGTGCAAGTGCCGCTGACATTGCCTCATGGGGGGATGAATGTGCTACAGTTTTCCGTGCCAATGGCCGATGGCGAGCTGACAGATCGCAACAATACATCGGTGATCCAAATCAATGCCGTGCGTGACAGATTGCGGGTGTTGTTGGTTTCGGGCGAGCCGCACAATGGCGAACGGACTTGGCGTAATTTGCTAAAATCTGATACCTCTGTCGACTTGGTACATTTCACAATTTTGCGCCCGCCTGAAAAACAAGACGGGGTGCCGGTGACCGAACTGTCGTTGATCGCCTTTCCAACGCGACAGTTGTTTTTGGAACAGATCGATGACTTTGATTTGATCATCTTTGACCGTTACAAGCAGCGCGGTATTTTATACGCGAATTATTTTGAAAACATCGCGCGTTATGTCGAAGATGGCGGTGCGGTGTTGTTTGCGGCTGGACCTGATTTTGCCTCTGCCGATAGCCTGTACCGAACGGATTTGTCGCGCGTGATCCCGACACGTCCGACGGGGCGTGTGTTTGATCAGGCGTATAGGCCACAAATATCAGACCTTGGCCTGCGCCATCCCGTGACCCAAGGGTTGGGGGGCATCGCGCGGTCTGATATTTCGCCAGACTGGGGGCGTTGGTTCCGCCAAATTGATCTTGATCCGGCGGCCACGACTGGCGATGTGATTATGACGGGTATCGATGAGCGGCCTTTGTTGGTGTTGGACCGCGTGGGGGAGGGGCGTGTTGCTGTGCTTGCCTCGGATCATGCTTGGCTTTGGACGCGGGGCGTTGAAGGTGGCGGGCCGCAACTCGAACTGTTGCGGCGGTTGGCGCATTGGATGATGAAAGAGCCAGAACTGGAAGAAGAGTTTCTATCCGCAAGCGCTGTCGGGCATGACATCACCATCACGCGTCGCAGCCTGATTGATACGCCGCGCGCGGTGACGATTGTCGCGCCAAATGGTCGTGAAACCAGTGTTGAAATGGTCGAAACTCAACCTGGCCTGTTTCAGGTCGAATGGACTGGTGATGACATTGGACTGTACCGATTGACGCAAGAGGATCAAAGCGCTGTCGTGGTTCTAGGCCCCGCAGCACCGCGTGAATTTGAGCAAACGATCGCAACCGGTGCTTTGGTGAATGATGCCGTGCGCGCCTCGCGGGGCGGCGTGTTTGAGCTGTCAAACGGATGGCCCGATCTGCGCCGCGTGTCTATGGGGCGCACGGCGGCTGGGCGTGGTTGGATGGGCATCACACCGCGTGATGCTTATACTGCTTTGTCGATATCCAAAACGCCACTGGTACCTGCGTGGCTTTGGCTTTTTACCCTGTTGGGGTGGGTGATATTCATGTGGCTGCGCGAAGGTCGCAAGTAAAGCCCGCGACAAGACCAACTGGCCAGACCAATTGGAATGGCCAAAAAATGAACGTTAGCGCCGATGGCGATGTTTTGAGCTATATTTCGTCTTGCAAAAGCACTTCGCGCGACGCGGATGCAAATTCACGCCGTACCAAAATGAACACCGTAACGACCGTCGCAATAATGAGACCAATCGGCCCCAAGAACCATCCCAATGCGCCAAGAGCAAAATAGATGCTGCGCAAGCCTCGGTTAAAGGCGCGGGCCGCTGCAATGTTCAACTCGCCGGCCTTTTTTGCGCGCGGCAGTGTTTCGGGGGCCCCGATATCATTGGGCACCGAGGCCATCACGACGCCGCAATATCCAAACAATCTGTTGGCCCAGATGAATTTCAAAAAAGCGCTGGTGATAAAGATGAGTGCGACAAAAATTTTAACTTCCCAAATGATTTCAGGCACATCAAGTGTCAAATCTTGGGCAACGCCACGCAAGCGTTCTGTGTTTGATATCGCAGCCAAACCACCGCCAATCGCAATCATACAGGCTGAGGCGAAAAAGGCAGTGCCTTGACGTAGGGTGTCTAGCACGGCGGCATCAAAAATGCGCGGCTGACGCGTGATCATTTGCACCATCCATTTGCGACGATAATCCGCCATGATGACAGAGGTCGATATGCGTGACTTTGGCGGGCTTTCAATGACATGCCCTAGGACAATCCAAGACAGCAGCAAAAGGCCCACGGCAAAGCCGTCGAGTGGGGTAAAATAGCGCAATTGATTCAGTAATTCCATGGCTTGGATATACGCGTTTGGGTTTGTCTTGTCATATGGAAAAATTGGTTATAAAAACTTACCAATAGAAATGATCTCGCGGAGTCGCTTATGCAAATGCCAGCCCCAAACGACCAAGTTGTATCGCGCAAGCCCGAGTTGGTCACAAAATTGCGCACTGCTTTGGGGTCTGAGGGGGTCATCGATGCGCCTGAAGAGGTTAAAGCCTACGAATGTGACGCGCTGGCGGCGTACCGTTGCCCGCCCTTGGTGGCCGTTTTGCCAAAGAGCACCGAAGAGGTCGCGCAGGTTCTGCGAATTTGTCATGACATGGGGGTGCCTGTGGTGCCGCGTGGCGCGGGCACGTCGCTTGCGGGCGGGGCGCTGCCAACCGCAGATTGTGTGATTTTGGGCGTGGCGCGAATGCGTGATGTGATCGATGTCGATTATCCAAATCGTGTGATCAAGGTGCAAACGGGCATCACCAATTTGGCCGTGACTGGCGAGGTCGAAAGCGACGGATTTTTCTATGCGCCTGATCCGTCAAGCCAGTTGGCCTGCGCCATCGCTGGAAATATCGCGATGAATTCTGGCGGGGCACATTGTTTGAAATATGGTGTGACCACGAACAACCTTTTGGGCGTCAAAATGGTGCTGGCCGATGGCGAGATTGTCGATATCGGGGGCGACCATATGGATGCCAGCGGGTTGGATTTGCTTGGGCTGATTTGTGGCTCAGAAGGCCAGTTGGGCATCGTGACCGAAGCCACCCTGCGGATTTTGCCAAAGCCCGAAGGCGCGCGGCCTGTGTTGATCGGCTTTGACAGCAACGAGGTTGCGGGCACTTGCGTGTCTGACATCATTAAATCCGGGCTTATTCCCGTGGCGATCGAATTCATGGATCGACCTTGTATTCGTGCGACCGAAGACTTTGCCAAGGCGGGATACCCCGATTGCGAGGCCTTGTTGATCATCGAAGTCGAAGGATCAGACGCAGAAATTGACGATCAACTGGCACGTATTGTCGCCATTGCCAAACAACACAATCCTGTCGAAATTCGCGAAAGCACATCGCCCGAGGAAAGTGCCCGCATTTGGCTGGGGCGTAAGTCGGCCTTTGGTGCAATGGGACAGCTTGGCGATTATATGTGCCTCGATGGCACGATCCCTGTGGGCGAATTGCCATACGTTTTGAAGCGCATCGGTGAGCTCTCCAAAGACTACGGCCTCGGCGTTGGCAACGTGTTTCACGCAGGCGACGGCAATATGCATCCGCTGATTTTGTACAACGCCAACAAAGCGGGCGATCTTGAGAAATGCGAGGCGTTGGGCGCGGATATTTTACGGCTCTGTGTTGACGTTGGCGGGTGTTTGACGGGCGAACATGGTGTGGGGATTGAGAAACGTGATCTCATGACCCACCAATACACCCCTGAGGATTTGGATGCGCAAATGAATGTCAAAGATGTGTTTGATCCAAAATGGATGTTGAACCCCGCCAAAGTGTTTCCGCTTGCCGCATCAACCACACGCAGGGGGCAGTTATGAGCATTCTGGCGGCCTCCCATGAGACTTTTGCGCAGCGTCAAAACCAGCTTGCCGACCAAGTGCGCGTGGGCGATGCCTTTGTGCCACGCGGACATCAGGCCAGCCAAATTGGTCTGGCGACGGGGCAGGATTTAAAGGCGCCTGAGGGCGTTTGGAATTTTGATGCAGGCGCTTTGACATTGACGGTTTCTGCGGGCACCTCGCTTGAGGCGATCGAACAGGTTTTGGCGCAAGAACGTCAATGTTTGGCCTTTGAGCCCCCTCGGATGCAGGGCCTTTTAAATCGGGGTGGTGTTCAAACGATTGGCGGCATGGTGGCCACAAATGCGTCGGGGCCGCGCCGTGTTGCTGTTGGCGCGTGTCGTGATTTTTGCCTTGGGGTCGGCTTTATTGACGGGCAGGGGCGCATGATTAAAAACGGTGGTCGTGTGATGAAAAACGTCACAGGGCTGGATCTGGTCAAGTTGATGGCGGGCGCGCATGGCACGTTGGGGTTGATCACAGAAGTGAGCCTGAAAACCCAACCCATTCAAGAAGCAACAGCAACGTTGATCTTTGAAGGATTGAGCGACGCTGATGCCGTCACTGCGATGTCGGCGGCTTTGGGGACGCCTTATAGTGTGACGGGGGCGGCGCATCTGCGCGCGGATAAAGATGGCACGCCTGCGCGCACGGTGATCCGTCTTGAAGGGTTTGAGCGCTCAGTCCGGTATCGTGCCGCTGCTTTGCAAAATGCGCTTGCGGGATTTGGGGACAGTGAGGTGATGTGGGATGCAGACGACACTGCAATCCTTTGGGCCTCCATTCGCGATGTGACGCGGTTTCATCAGTCAATGGATGATGTGTGGCGGGTCTCTGTAAAGCCATCCGATGCACCCAGTTTGGTCGCGGCTGTGCAGCCTGAGGACGTCATATATGATTGGGGTGGCGGGCGGCTTTGGTTGCGGGTCAAACCGGACACGGATGTGCGTGCGCATATGAATGCGGGGCACGCGACCCTTGTGCGCGCCAGTGATGCCACGAAATTACGCTTGGGCGTATTTCATCCCGAAAATGCTTTGGTTGCCAAAATAAGTGCAGGGCTACGGGCCAAATTTGACCCGATGCAAAAATTCAATCGCGGGATGATGGGCTGATGCAAACAAACTTTACACCGGAACAGTTGACCGATTCCGCGACAGCGCGCTCGAACGAGATTTTGCGGGCTTGTGTCCATTGCGGTTTTTGCACTGCAACCTGTCCCACCTATGCGGTTCTGGGCGACGAATTGGACAGCCCGCGGGGGCGCATTTATCTGATCAAAGATATGTTGGAAAATGATCGCCCTGCGGATGAGAAAACGGTCAAGCATATTGATCGCTGTTTGTCGTGCCTGTCGTGCATGACGACCTGCCCGTCGGGGGTTCATTATATGCACCTGATTGATCACGCGCGGGTGCATATCGAGAAAACCTATAAACGCCCGATGATGGATCGGATGTTGCGCTGGACGCTGGCGAAAATATTGCCCTATCCCAATCGGTTTCGTTTGGCATTGCTTGGCGCCAAGATAGGCCGGCCCTTTCGTCATATGATCCCCGATCCGCGTTTGCGGGCGATGTTAGAAATGGCCCCCAAACAGATCCCGCCTGTGTCGCGCAACGATGACCCGCAAGTGTTTTCCGCTATTGGCCCGCGTAAAATGCGTGTGGCCTTGATGACAGGCTGTGCACAAAAGGCGCTGGATACAAACATCAACGACGCCACCATCAGTCTGCTCACGCGGCACGGCTGTGAGGTTGTGGTTGCCAAAGGGGCTGGCTGCTGTGGGGCGTTGACCCATCACATGGGGCGCGAGACCGAGGCGCATGCTTCAGCGGCCCGCAATGTGCGGTCTTGGATGGCAGAGAAAAATGGCGCAGGCTTGGATGCGATTGTCATCAATACCTCGGGCTGTGGCACGACGGTCAAAGACTATGGCCATATGATGCGCGATACGGATTTGGCACCAGAGGCGGCGATTGTCTCAAGCTTGGCCAAAGATGTGTCTGAGGTTCTTATGCAACTGGACCTGCCCACCGGCAAACAAGACATGATTGTGGCATATCACGCGGCCTGTTCGCTTCAGCATGGCCAGCAAATCAAATCTGACCCTAAAACGCTTCTTAAGCGTGTGGGATTCACGGTGGTTGAGCCCAAAAACAGCCATCTTTGCTGTGGATCTGCAGGAACATACAACCTTTTGCAGCCTGAAATCTCGCAAAAGTTGAAAAAAATGAAGGTCGAAAGTTTAGAGGTGAAGACCCCAGATGTAGTGGCCGCAGGCAATATAGGCTGCATCATGCAGATCGGATCGGGCACCAAACTGCCTATTTTACACACTGTTGAGTTGCTCGATTGGGCAACAGGAGGACAAAAACCGCCCAAATTGTTCGCGAATCGGACATAATCGTGCCCAGAACTGCCGTTAACTAATGGTCCTGAATAGGACTTGGGGACGAATATGAAATACCTACTGACCATCCTCTTGCTGATCTGCACCGCAGGTCTGGCACAGGCGGATAGCCAGCTTAAAACGTTTCGAACCGGTGACGACAGTCGCGGGTGGGAAGCTGTTGGACGGCTTGATTTCGGTGGGCGCAGTTTTTGTACTGGCTCGTTGATAACACCGTCGTTGGTTTTGACGGCCGCTCATTGTTTGTATGATATTGATACCAAGAAACTGCATCGATCGACCGCCATTCAGTTCCGCGCTGGTTGGCGTGACGGGCATGCGCAAGCGTACCGAAGCGTGTCGCGCTATTTTGTTCATCCTGATTTTGCGTTGAACAACGGCAATCGTCATGATCGGTTGACCAATGACATCGCGTTGATCGAATTGGATCGCCCTGTGAAAGACAATACAGTGTTGCCATTTCCGACGGCGCATCGGCCCAATAAAGGACAGGCTGTGGGGGTTGTCTCCTATGCTCATGACCGCGCCAATAGCCCCTCTTTGCAAGAAACATGTCATGTTTTGGCGCGCCAAGGCGGTGTGTTGGTGACGTCATGTGATGTGGATTACGGCTCGTCTGGTGCCCCTATTTTCTCGATGACAAATGGCCGCCCCAAAATCGTGTCCGTTGTGTCCGCCAAAGCGAATTTTCGCGGCCAAAAAGTTTCGGTCGGCACCTCATTGGATGGTGCGCTTGAGGAACTGATGGCGATGGCAAAATCGGGTCGTAAATTTTTCAAAAAAGCCGAGATAACCCCGATCGTCAAAGAGTTGACTGACCTTCAAGTCGTGGTGGGCGCGCTCAAAGAGTGACCCCTTGAAAGGCTGATCCTTCATCCCCAGATCAAATGTGTCGGGCGCTGCATAGCGGGTCCGGCACACGCCTGTCCCCGATGGGAAGGCTTTGATTTTGGATCGCTCAATGGAGGATACCCATGCGAAATTTTGACCTAACCCCGCTGCACCGCGCGACTGTTGGCTTTGATCAAATCACGGATCTGATGGACCGTGTGATACGCCAAGACGTTTCTCAGCCCAGCTATCCCCCTTACAATATTGAAAAATCTGGTGATGACGCATGGCGCATTTCGCTGGCCGTTGCAGGATTTTCAACCGAAGATATCGTGATCGAGCAACGTGAAAACGCGCTGATTATTGCGGCGCGCAAACCCGAGGACGCATCTGAGGCAGGCAAAACATACCTACACCGCGGCATCGCAACACGGGCGTTTGAGCGCCGGTTCCATTTGGCTGATCATGTGAAAGTGACCGAGGCGTCTCATGCTCATGGTATGTTGCATGTCGATCTGTTGCGCGAAGTGCCTGAGGCCTTGAAACCGCGCCGGATCGCAATTGCAGAAACCAAAGATGTTGAGACCCAAGCCGTCGAGACCTTAGAGGCCTAAGTCGCTATAGAATTCGAAATCGTAAAACGCCCGAGAGTCTCTCTCGGGCGTTTTGTTTTGAGGATGTGAACCCAAAAGTTTACAGTTTGCCGATGGACCAAAAGAAGGTCTCGCCAGAGCTGTCATCTACACCATCATTGTCTGTGGCCACGAAGATTTCGCCAGCGGCATCAACGGCGAGGCTTTCCACTTTATCCACCACATAGCCGTTGAAGGCTTGCAGATCAGGCACGAGATCACGTACTTCTTCTTTGGACACAAGCGGTAGATCATCGCCCAAAGGCGCAGGCACCATTTCAGCCGCAGGAATGCGGTAAATTTTCTTGGTCACAACGTCTGAGCCAATTTGGTTGTCACGCTCAATCACATAGAAAAACTCACCTGAGGCCACAATTTCGGACAGGCCGACCCAGCCTTTGGCAGGGGCGGCTTTTGTGTAACGCACAGCGCCCCAGTCTTTGGTGTCTGTGTTGTAGGCCACCAATTTTACAGTGTTCTCAGGGTCGTCTTTCCATTCGCGTTGAACGGCCATCCAAAGGGTATTGCCAACGCGGGTGATGCCCTCAAAACCGAACCGTTTTTCAACAGCTAAAAGTTCCGCAGGCAAAGCGATTTCTTGTTTGATCTCGCCTTTGGCGTTCACGTTGTATAGCGCATGAGGAACCAAACGATCTGTGCGCCCCTCTGAGGCGATCCAAAACCCACCGTTGCCGTCCAATGTGATGCCTTCCATGTCGATCTTTTGCGCGGGACGTCCGCCACGTGTGACACGCAAAGCATCGGTGATCCGCGCAGGGGTTTGTGTGGCATCGATGGTAAAGATGGTCGGCTGATAACCATAAAAACTGTCGTTTACAGCGTAGAGTTTGCCTGCCACCTCGGCATCGCCAACCATGCCCGAAATCGCACCCCAACCGATGAGCGTGTCTGCGCCCTCAGATGTCAGCGTTGGATATTGCGCAGGTGCATCGGACAGCTCATAAATCATCACGTGCGAGCGCACGCCGCCGTCTTCGATCAGGTCCGCCTCATTCGCTGTGATGAACAGGTTGCGGGACGGGATCGCGATCACGCCTTCGGGTGCGATGCCAGACGGCAGCAATTGCTTGAACATCGGGTGGGCCGCGTCTGTGACGTCGTAGACAGAAACCGTTGAGGCGCGCTCGGCCAAAACGAAAGCGTATGTCGTGTCGCCGAATGTGCCAACCTCCATGCCTTCAGGTTCTGACCCTTTGGCATCAGAGCGTTTGTCAGGGTAGTGGCCTGCTTGGATGATGGCGGTTTCGAAATCTGAACCCGTTTCAAAGACCTCTGTGCCGTCTTTGTGAAACACGGTGACAGAGCGTGAACCGCCGTCCATGTCGCCCTCGTTGGCGATCATGATATGGTCGTCATCGAGCCACTGCATGCCGTCTGGTTCGCGCAAACGCCCCATTTGGCTTTGGTCAAATGTCAAAGCCGCGCGGTCGTCAACGGTGTCGATCCGCGTCAGATCAACAGCGCCAGCAGAGAAGTGGTTTATCACCTCGCCAGCGGCGTTCATGATCACGATGTGGTTGTTTTCCTGCATCGTTACAGCGATTTCGCCAAGGCTGTTGATGTCAACGAACTCAGGCTCGGGGTCTTCGGGGGCAATCTCAGCCAGACCGGTCACGTCGATTTTTTGCAGGTTGTCACACGTCAGGACTTCGTCTTTCACGCCAACATTGACCATGAAACCGGCAGGCAGCTGACCCACGCGACCATCACCGAGATCCTCGTCACGCTCGTTTTCAATCGCAACAGACACCAGATCGCCCGCATGAGAATGCGCGGTTGAATCGGGTTGTCCGCCAAGGTCACATTCACCCGTGATGGTGCCATCTGCCATGTCGATGGACAACAGTTTGCCAGATGGCGCAGTGTAGCTCGGCGATGTGTTCACAGCGACAAAAGCCGTGTTGCCGATCACAGTCACAGAGGTCGGTTCGCCGCCGACATCGATGTTGCCTTTGGGCCGTGGGTTTTTCGGGTCTGTGATGTCGATCAGGCCGATAACGCCAAGTGGGCTGTCAGTGTAGACCACCGTCATGCCGTCTTCGGATGCGCCGATGATTTCGGCGGATGTTTCGCGGCTCAAATCGTCGCCCGCTGCCATGTTGGCTGGCGTTGCAAAAGACGCGATGCGGTTAAAATTCATCTCGGCATGGGCCGTGCCGGCCGAAAGTGCGAGAACAGATGCCGCGAAAAGCAGGTTCGATGTCATGAAAGGATTCCCTTGTCCATAAGATGAGGGGGGTGTGCCTGCAAAGGTTAACGGGTGTGCGACAGTTTTGTTGCGAATTTGTGAATTGAAATTTATGTCAGTATGATTGACATAAATGTGGTGATCGGGCATTTGTGTCCGACCAAGGGAGAGTGCCATGAATCATACAGACCTATTTGCCCATCGCGCACAGGCCATGAAGGCCTCGGAAATTCGTGAGCTGCTCAAGTTGTTAGACCAGCCCGACATCATTTCATTTGCTGGTGGCATTCCTGATCCTGCGCATTTTCCCCGTGATGCCTTTGCCGAGGCGATGCAATTTGCATTGAGTGAGGCCACAGCAGGCACCGCGTTGCAATATGCCGCATCCGAGGGCTACGCGCCGCTGCGTGACTGGATTGCTGAGCACATGGCGACCCTTGGTGTCGATTGCGGCATTGATAACATCTTAATCACCGCAGGATCGCAGCAGGCCTTGGATTATTTGGGCAAACTGTATCTGGACAAAAATGACACGGCGCTTGTGGAATGGCCAACCTATTTGGGCGCGCTGGGCGCCTTCAATGCTTATGAGCCAAAGTTTGATCGCTTGAACGCAGGTGAAAACCGTACGCCAGATGAGATCGCTCAGGACGCTCAAACCGCAGGTGGGCGGGTGAAATTTTCCTATCTGTCGCCCGATTTTGCCAACCCAACAGGCAAGACATTGACGCGGACCGAACGCTTGTCTGTTTTGGCCCAAGCCGAGGCCTTGGATGTCGCGGTGATCGAAGATGGCGCCTATCAATCGTTGCGCTATGTGGGCGAGGATATCTCATCGATCCTTGCGCTTGAGATGACCCAAAAGGGCGATATTGATGCGTGTCGCACGGTCTACTGCGGCTCTTTTTCCAAAACGCTTGCGCCGGGATTGCGGGTGGGGTGGGTCGTGGCGGCCAAGCCAGTGATCTCGCAAATGGTGTTGCTCAAACAAGCCGCCGATTTGCAAACGGCGACGATCAACCAAATCGCGGTCAATCATGTCGCGCGCGCTGTTTTTGATGGCCATGTTGCAAAACTGCGCACCGTTTATGGCGCGCGACTGGCCGCGATGCTATCCGCGCTTGAGGCCCATATGCCAAAGGGCATCACCTGGACTTCGCCTGAGGGTGGGATGTTTGTGTGGTTGACGTTGCCTGCCGCGATGGATGGCAAAGTTCTTTTGGAACAATCGCTTACGCAAAAGGTTGCTTTCGTTCCTGGGTCTGCTTTTTATGCCGATGGTGAGACGAAAAACACGATCCGTTTGAATTTTTCGATGTCAGATGAAGCGACAATAAACACAGGGATCGCGCGTTTGGCCGATGTGATCCACGCGGTGATGGCACAATAGAATGTCTACGGTTTGGTCGGGGGCGTGGTTTAAGGTGGGAACAACGCGTGCAAAGGCTCGAAAAGGAATCGTGACATGTTGAATACACATTTTTTAACGTCTGTCGCTGTGCCTGTCTGTGTCTTGGCGGCGCTGGCACTTGTTTTGCCGCTTTTTATCACCCCACGTGACACGCGATCCCAGCGACGATTGGCGATGAGTGTCATCTTGTCTGCAGTGATTTTGGTGGTGATTGGTGCTGTCTTCATCGGGGGGCTTTATGCCCGCGAGGGGATCAGATTTTCTCACATGCTCGCTCAAAGCCCACTCTTTGCTGTGATGTTTTTCGTCAAGCGATCTTTGATGGCGGCGTTGGTATGGGGGCCTGTATTGGCTTTGGCATGGTTTAATATGGCGCAGAAAATCGAGCATCTTAAAGGAAAAGACGGCAGTCGCATCGGATTGAAAACGACATCTGTTGAGGCGCCAGAACCGTCACCAGACACTCCAGAATAAAGTGGGCAAAAGCCTCTCGTGCTTTGCTGCGGAAAGCGGTATCCTGTGCAAAAGCGTGGTCTTGTGCCAGCCGTACCCTTCGCCCGTGTGGATCAACAATGTTTGGTTTTTTGAAATTCTTTCTCATCGGATTTGTCGGACTGACCGTTTTATACGTCCTGTTGACCATTTATGTGCGTTCGCTCACCCGTGAGCGGCTTGAAAAAGACTGGCTCGATGAGGGTTCCATTGGCACACGTGATGACTATGTGCAAAAGGGGATGGACGATTATACCCATTCCATTCGTCCCAAGCTGTTGCTTGGGGTTTATATCCTTCCGTTGGTCACGTTTTGCGTGATCTTCTATTTGACGAATATCATGTGAGGCCGCCTAAAATGCGCTATGTTAAATGGACCCTGATTGCTTTGATCGTGCTTATTGTTGGCAGTTTTGTACACTATACTTTGCCACAGCATGACATCGTGCGCGTGGTTGGCACCAACACAGAACGCACAATTATTGCCAGCAATCGTTCAATGTTTTGGTCATCTGGTGAAGCCACGCGTGATGTGCAGTTCATCCAAACTGTGAAAACCAACGGCAAAACTATGGAATATCGCAACGAGGATACGGGCTGGGGCTGGCCACCGTATTTCAAATTCGACACCTCAAGCTTATATACCGAAGCCTCTGATGCCGTCTCGAACAAGGCCAATCCCGAATGGTATTCGATCACCCACTATGGATGGCGCAACGAGGTCTTGTCGATTTTCCCCAATGCCATCGCGATCAAAGCGGTTTCCGGACCCGACGCCAAGGTTGTGCCATGGGTGAACATCATCATTTTGACCTTTTTCGCCATCGTACTTTTGCTGCTCTGGCGCATGTGGGCGCAATTCCGCGAACGCACCATTGATCCGTTGGTCGAAGATGCGGGCGAAGTGTGGGACGCTGTTGATGACAAAGCGGACGCCATCGCAGATGGGGCGCGCAGCAAAGCGCGTGGCGTCAAAGGGTGGTTTGCGGGTTTGCGTAAATAAACACCATCGACGTAGAGTTTTAACTCAAAAGAAAACGCGCCCGATTGAGGCGCGTTTTTTGATGTTTAGCTGTGGCAGGGGATTATTCGCCGTAAGGCACCCAAATCGTTTTAACCTCGACGCAGTGCGCCAACCAATCGCGTGCCGCATAATCGCGCGCCAGCCCATTGTTGACCCATGTGCGTTTGAGATTGCCAGCACTCTCGACCTCGATAGCTTTGGAAATATCCGAGCTGGAGAAACTCCATACAGCGTCGATGTCCAAATGCCCCGCCATGGTTTTGGCCAGATCGTCATGGGATCCGGTGAGGATATTCACAACGCCAGCGGGAACGTCTGAGGTGTCCAGCACCTGATAGAAATCAGTGGCAGCCAAGGGATAGGCATCACTTGCCACCGCCACAACTCGGTTGCCCATGGCCATCGCAGGGGCGATCACGTCGATCAATCCAGCCAAAGGACGGTCATCACAAAATGCGCCAATGACACCGACAGATTCATTCATCGCCAAAGCCACACCGCGCAGCGGCACAGGTTTTGCAGCACCATCCAACTTGTCGCACCACGCTGCAAACGTGAACAACGTCTCGATGGCGTCATTGACCTCATCTGCGGCTTTGCCTGCCGTGGTGCCGGTCAGGGATTGAATGCGGGATGCAAATTCAGCACTGCGTGCCGATAGGTTTTCGCCAATGTAGTATAGAATTTGCGCGCGCAAATGTGCGGACGCTTTGGCCCAGCCAGCGGCACCACGTGCGGCCTCAACAGCGTTGCGAATGTCCTTGCGCGATCCCACTGCGGCATGGCCCAAAAGCTTGCCTTTGGGGGAATACACTGCTTTGGAATACCCGCTGTCAGGGCGTGCTTGTTTGCCGCCGATATACATTTTTGCGGTGCGGTCCAGCCCATCTGTTTCAACGTCTTCCGGTTTGCCGTAGGTTTTTGGGGCTTTGAGTGCAGCGGATTTTCCAACGGGTTTGGTGTAGGCTTGCAAGCCTTCCCAGCCGCCTTCACGACCAAAGCCACTTTCGCGTACACCGCCAAAGCCTGCCGCCGCATCAAACATATTTGCACCGTTCACCCAAACCACACCAGCGGTCAGTTTGGGCGCGATATCAAGCGCAAGATTGATGTTCTCGCTCCAAACGGATGCGGCCAAGCCGAAGCGTGTGTTGTTGGCGATTTGCACGGCCTCAGCAGGCGTGCGGAACGTGGTCGAGACCAACACAGGGCCAAAAATTTCTTCCTGCATCAACTGGGCAGAGCTGTGCATGCCGGTGATCAAGGTCGGTGGGTAAAAACACCCCTCAGGCGCTGCAACGGGTTGATGGACGGTGCCTTCGGAGCTGCCTTGAGCGACCATCGCCGTGATACGCTCCAACTGCACAGGGTCCACGATTGCGCCGACATCAATGCTTTTGTCCAGCGGATTGCCAAGGCGCAGTTTGGCCATGCGCGCAATCAAGCGTTTGTGAAATTCATCTGCGATGCCTTCTTGCACCAATAGCCGCGACCCTGCACAGCAAACTTGACCTTGGTTAAAGAAAATAGCGTCAACGAGCCCCTCGATGGCGCTGTCCATGTCGGCGTCTTCAAACACCACATAGGGGCTTTTCCCGCCCAATTCCAACGTCAATGATTTGCCAGATCCGGCCGTGGCCTCGCGAATACGGCGGCCAACGCCCGTTGAGCCTGTGAAGGCGATTTTGTCGATGCCATCATGCGTGACAATCATTTCACCCACGGCACCATCACCGGTCACAATGTTCACAACGCCTTTGGGCAGGCCTGCCTCATTACAGATTTGCGCAAACAGCAGCGCTGTCAGTGGCGTGTATTCAGCAGGTTTCAACACCACTGTGTTGCCCATGGCAATGGCCGGCGCAATTTTCCATGCGAGCATCAACAGTGGGAAATTCCATGGAATGATCTGGCTACAAACCCCCAAAGCCTCGCGGTCGGGCAGTTCGTCGTCCATCAATTGGGCCATGCCGGCATGATAATAAAAATGCCGCGCGACCAATGGAATATCCACATCCCGCGCCTCGCGAATGGGTTTGCCATTGTCCAAGGTTTCCAACACAGAAAATAGCCGTGCGTGTTTTTGCACAAGACGCGCCAAGGCGTATAAAAATTTGGCCCGCGCCTTGCCGCCGATTTTGGCCCATTTGCTTTGCGCCTTGCGTGCCGCTGCCACGGCCATGTCGACATCGTTTTGCGTGGCTTGGCTGACTTGGGCCAGTACCTCGCCTGTAGCGGGGTTTTGAGTGTCAAATGTGGTGCCCGCAGCCGTCATTTTACCGTCAATGAAGTGGCCAAAACGATCACCATTATCAACCAACCAGCGCAAAGCCTCTGCCGCACTTTCGGGGGCTGTGCCGTAATCCATGGTCTCGAATATGTCTTTTACTGTCATCTGGGGGCCTCGATGGCTGTCGTGTTTGTTTATAAATCAGGTGTTTGGGGCGTTAACCAATCGGATGGCGATGTGCTGCGGAATATTGCCCCGTCACGTGGTGTTCAAGTTGGCGTTCAATGTCGCCCAAAAGGCTCGATGCGCCAAACCGGAACAGATGCGGTTGCAACCAATGATCGCCCAGTTCTTCTTTTATCAGGCTCAGATACACCAATGAATCCTTGGCTTTGGAAATGCCGCCTGCGGGTTTGTAGCCGACGCGAAACCCTGTGCGGGCATGATAATCGCGGATCGCGCGGATCATCGTCAAAGACACGGGCAAGGTGGCATTGACGCTTTCTTTGCCGGTTGAGGTTTTGATGAAATCAGCGCCCGCCATCATGCAAATGTAGGACGCGCGTGCAACATTGCGCAGCGACCCCAGTTCGCCTGTGGCCAAAATTGCTTTGACATGGGCCTCACCGCAGGCGGCGCGAAAGGCGCACATCTCGTCATAAAGCGCTTGCCAGTTTCCGGTCAAAACATGACGCCGAGAAATCACAATGTCGATTTCGCGTGCGCCCGCTTTGACGCTTTCCTCAATTTCTTGCACACGCAAATGAAATGGCGACAGGCCCGCGGGAAAGCCGGTTGAGACAGCCGCGACAGGAATGCCTGTGCCATCCAAGGCCTCAACAGCGGTTTCAACCATATCGTGATACACACACACAGCGCCTGTGGTGATGCGGTCCATACCAAGCGCGTCCAAAATATCGCGCCGCACCGGATTGGCAGCTTTCGCGCACAAACGTTTGACGCGACCTGCGGTGTCATCGCCAGCTAAGGTGGTTAAATCGATCATGGTGATCGCTTTCAAAAGCCACGCAGCTTGGTGATCTTTTTTGACAGAGCGGCGCCCCGCCAAGGTGGCGCAGCGGCGTTCAATTGCGGACGTATTCGCTTGCGCGCCAAGGGCCCAATCCAAATCCAGCGCCAGCCCTGTGTTGCGCGGTTCATGCACTTGCGGCAGATGTGCGGTGGATTGCGTTTGGGTCATGTCTGTCGTTGTCATTGTGGCGGCTCCGTCTGTCCTGTGCCTAGGCTGTCATGATGTGTGAGCTTTGGCAATGTTTGACCTGTTGGTCAAAGGTTTTGCGCCAAAAAATACCGTAACGTCGCATCTAAGGTGCAAATGGGCCAAGTTTGGGTGACAGAGGTGGTCAAACCGAGTAAAGCCTCGATCCAGAGAGCTAAAACCAAAGGTGACACCATGTCAAACCCAACGTCTTTTGATCGGTCTATCAAGATTGCGCCCTCAATCTTGGCGGCTGATTTCGCGAATTTTGGACAAGAAATCGATGCCGTCGAGGCCCAAGGCGCCGATTGGATCCACGTGGATGTGATGGATGGCCATTTTGTGCCCAACATCACATTTGGCCCATCGACGTGCAAAGCCATCCGCCCTCACATTAAAACGGTGATGGATGTGCATTTGATGATCGCCCCTGTTGATCCGTTCATCGATGCGTTTGCCGAGGCTGGTGCGGATTTCATCACAGCGCATTTGGAAGCTGGCCCCCATATTCACCGCACACTACAAGCCATTCGCGGCGCAGGCGCCAAGGCTGGTCTTGCGTTGAACCCAGGCACGCCAGTGGCAGATATCGCCTATCTTTTGGATATGGTCGATCTCGTGTGTATCATGACCGTGAACCCCGGATTTGGCGGGCAAAAATTTATCCATTCTCAGGTGGAAAAAATACGCACGTTGCGGTCTATGATTGGGGATCGTCCGATCCACATAGAAATCGATGGTGGTGTTGACCCGACCACTGCGCCGCTAGTGGCGGCGGCTGGTGCGGATGTTTTGGTGGCGGGGTCCGCGGCTTTCAAAGGTGGGTCTGTGCAAAACCCAGCGCCATATGGTGCGAATATTGCTGCGATCCGCAAAGCGGCTGAAGACGCGTTATAAAACGATTTGTCGCCATAAGGGGCGCTGGCCGACCTTTATGGTGACAAACCTTATGGCGACAAAAGACTGCGTCTTAAGATGCGGATTAAGCTGCCCCGTTGTCAGATGTTGGGACGCCTTGGGTTATGGGCAAGATAAATGTCACATTGTCTCTGGCCGCTAACGTGGCAATGTCATCTTCGTAATTTAACGACAAATCATGTACCGTTTGCGCTGTCCATCCAGGGACGCTGCATGAGGCTGTCATAACGCTTTCATCGGCGTATTTATCCAGAAATGCCAAAACAGCACGCTCATATTGGTGTGGGGATGACAGGGTGTGATTGCGTAAAAAGGTGCGAAATCGCGTTACGCCTTCGGGTTTGAGCGCGTCAACAATTGCAGCCAAGGCACCGCGTATGGGGGTGTCTTCGGGAATGTTAGCGACTTGCCTGAGGATGCGGGGCCAGATGAGGGGCGTGTCCTCTTCGCACCACATCGTCAGCGGCACATTTGGAATTGCTTTTTGCAATTGATCGACAGGCGCGACCCAAGACAAATCCATAGGATCGTTCGATTTTAAAAACCAGTTCAATGAGGTTGGGATGGACGGTGTGGACAGTGCTGCGTTGATTAAAAACGCCGGATTCCGGATGCCCATCGTGATGTGTACATCGTGTTGGGAAAACAGTTCCGCCACCCGCGATACAGATTCGCCGATGCTTGTATACAATTGCCCGCCTTGAAACATCATGCTGCGATCGCCGGCCCAGTCTTCGTTGATCATGATCAGATGCTCTGCGGCACTGTTTTCATCCAAAATCTGCGCCAAAACGGCGTCCTCTTCGTCGGTGATGGGGGGCAACCCATCAAGACGTGTCAATTCCGCCGATATGATCGGGCGATAATGTGACGGAGGAGGGGCCGCAATGTTCATGCGCGAGAGCGCCCGTTCACTGGATTTTATTGCCCCAACGAGACGCGGGGTGCGTGTGTGGTGCGCGCCAATGTGAAGCGTGATCCGCATGGTATGACCTATTCTTTAGACGACGGTGACAAAGCTTATAGCGACCACGGTTTAATGCGCCGTCTCGCCGCGCTCAACCGTGAAGAAGAATTTTTCGTCATGATCGCCCTTAAGAACTTCATCTGGTACGCTTTCAGGCCCCATCAAAAAGACGTTTGCGCCAAAGTGATGGTGCATGCGGGCGAGTTTTTCCATACGATTCCCTGTAAGCTCTTCGTAGAATTTAGAATAGTTTTCGGTGGCGCGCAGGGCATCGATTTTGCCACGGTGGGCGGTGACGCAGGCCTCGTGCTGTGCCCGAATGTCCGGGTCAGCCAGCATGTTATCGTATTCGATCTGTAATTTTGGGATCATCCGCTGGATGGACCGCTCTTCAACGTAATTGTTGTTCATGCGGAACCAGTAGGCGAGGCCTTGGTCGCGGTCGACGTGGTTCACGCGGCCACGATCGCGTTTGACCAAAAAGCTTTCGGCCGAGCGCACCGCGTAATGATTCAGCTGCACCATGTCATAACCGTATGTGTCGGCGTTTGAGCGCCACGCATTGCGGTATTCTTCGCGTGGCATCGGTTTGCCCGACCCGTTGTACCACCGGATTTTGTCCCAGATTTGCGGCTTTAATCCTTTGGGGCGATGCACGCCGAGTTTTTTGAACAACCCGACGTTTTTAAACAGGGTTTTAAACCCCCACGCTTGGTGCGGTTTATTGGCAAATTCGGGCGCACAGTTTGTGAACTGGTCCAACAAAAAAGCGTCCTCATATTCATGCACGTCGTTGTTGCCAAACAGCCGCCACGTGCATGAGATCAAATTCGCATCGGGCAGGGCATCAAACAATGCGCTCACTGTGCCGTCGCCCACTTTAATATCGATGAATTCATCCACATCCATGGAAATGGCCCAGTCGGAGTTTTTGTAGACGTCTTCTTTTTCGGCCTGTTGCAGCGCGTGGTGTTGTGGTTTTAAGCCCGTGCCATGAAAGGCATTGTCGCGGTGCTGCAAATAGCCTTTGGTTTGCAGCAATTCCAAAAGCGTATCTGTACCGTCGGTGCAGTCATTGGTGTAGACCAAAAAGCCCTCAACCCCGATGGCACGGTGATAGGCGATCCATTCTAAAATGAACGGGCCTTCGTTTTTCATGCAGGTGACGATGGCCACCGAATTGTCGCCGCGCGGCGGTTGGCCCACGTCTTCTTTTGGCATGAAAACAGGCTTGAAACCCCATTCTTTGTCAGCCATTTCAATCAACTCAGCGTTTTCAATCAGCGACGCTTTGGGGACAATTTTGGACACCGTTTTGGCCACATGGCGCAGGCCCATGTAGCGATAAAATGGATAGGCGACTTTCGCATCAGCGCCGCCCACACGGATCAACCGAAACACGGCGCCCTCAGGCAGCTTGGCAGGGGCCGCACACCAGCGCCCGCGTTTCTTTTTCTCGTCAAATTGGACGCAAATATGATCAGCAAAACGCACAGCGTCATGATCACGCGCACGCCACGGATAGCATTGACTGCCAACCAGCTGCACGACACCGTTCTCGGCGGTTTGGGCCAGATCAAAGACGGTTTTATCCCCCGTGCGTGGGATCAGGTCATAGACCTCGATATTGGCCACGGCGCGCGCTGTTTCTAAATACTTGCGACGCAGCAGTTCATAGACCAAGACGTCTGCCAAAGGCGAGGACCAAGGTTCGGGGTTTGGGATGGCCATGCGGTCTTTGCCCGGCGCGCCGGGAGTGGCAAATGGGTGGCGCTCGGATGGCGATTTACGGTTGCCCAATGGTTCGGTCACGTCCACCACAATCACCCGCAAATCAGCGCGCATAGCGGCCAAACCAACCTCAAGCCCGCCATAAAAGTCTGGGTCAGTGACTGGTTCGGACCGGTTCAAAATCACCGCCCCTGTGAGGTCTTGATGTTTGACGTGAAAGGCCAGCCACTCAAGCACGGTGTCGGCCGTTTCGCCGTTGCGCGTGGCCAAGATCACATTGCGATCTGCCATCACATCCGGTTGGGGCAGGGTGGGCGTGATTGTGCGCGGGCGTCCCGCAAGCGTGGCTGTGAGTGTGTCGGATGTCGGCGTGCCGATGATCCATGGGGCATTGCCAACGGAGCGCAGTTCACCGTCCTCAAAAATATCCGTGGCAATGGATTTTGGCAGGAAACTGGTGTGGTCAAAAAACAACTCAAGCTTGCCGTTTGGCGTAGAAATCGCGTCCAAAAGAGTGATGTTCCCAAAGACCTGTGCCTCGATGCAATGTGTGATGAGTTCAGCCATTTGGGTCCTCAGAAACAAGAGATTTTAAGCGTGAAATATGGTCAGACAGTTGTGATGATGTCGGCGGCGTCGATCCGGCGAGCAATTCAAGTTGCCACATAACCTCTATCACAGATCGTTTTGATTTGAGCGCTGTCAGTGCTGCGCGGTGGTGGGCCACACATGCGTCATGCAACGGATCAAACGCAGCGAGCGTGTCACGGGCGGCTTGCGCGGCCTTTTGCATTGGCGCAATGCGCAGGTCTTCGACCGTGTTGAAATTGCGCTCGGCCCAATAGCCTGCTGCGATGGGTTTATCCATGTGATTGGGCAAGCCGCGGGCAGACTTCAAAACGAATTCCTCAATAGAACGCACAGAATAATGGTTGAGCCACGCCCGCTCGCCCTCATGGGGCACGCCAAATAGGTTGATCCGGGATTGCTGTGCCGCAAAGGCGGGCGGCAAGCGTTTGCCTGAGGCGGTGATCCACCGCGCCTCTTTGCCTTTTGGACGGTGAATGCCCAATTCGCGAAACGCGGCGGGCCGGTGCAGTGTTTTAAAAAAATGCGCCAACGGTAAATTGATGCCATCTGGGGCGGCCTGTGTGAATCGTTTGCTCACTGGGCTGTCATCAAAAGTGCTGTGCCCAGAATGCCCGAATAAATGCCAGCGCAGCGGCACGGCATCGGCATCGCCAATCAAATCATCCATGGGAAGGCCATCCAGCACGAGGTATTCATCGACGTCGAAAAACAGCGCAATGTCCGCAGATTTATAGCGTTTGTGGCGGCTCAAACGCTTCATGGCTTGCCATTGGACAGACGCGTCGCCTTCGGGATCGAACGGAATATGCGTGACCAGATTTGCGTCCTGCAAAGCGTCCAAAAGCATATCGGTGCCATCAGAGCAATCATGAGACGCGATCAGAAAATGCGTGAACCCCGCAGACATGTGATGCGCGATCCAATCGAGAACCCAAGGTCCCTCGTTGCGGACGCATGTGATCCCAACTGCGTTCAAACCAAAATACCTCAGATTTACACTTGGTCGATCTGTGACCATTTTCAAACTTTATGTCTGATATTCTTGCTAAAATGGGTCTCACACTGCCTCGTTGAAGTCAAGGTTGGGTGGTTTTCCGTTTGTCTTTTAGCTTTGTTTTTAGGCGAATGTGGTGTTGTCCCAAGAGTGCTGGACTGATGAGGGCAGGATGTTTAACATTCCCCTATTGAGCAGTCAGCGGCTTGGGCTAAAACGCTTGAGTATAGATAGATAAAATAAGGGCGGTTTGCGCTCGAGGATTCAGGTTATGTCAGAACTTCCCGAAATTGCGTCATTGTGGATTGGCGGACGCCTGAGCTGGCTTGAACAGCTATGTCTTAAAAGTTTTGCGGATGCGGGCCACCACACGACTTTGTATTCATACGAGCCGATCCCCAACGTGCCTGAGGGCGTTCACACGGCGGATGCCGCCGATATTTATCCGGCTGAACCGATGCTGCGCCACGCGCGCACGGGCAGCCCTGCGATTCATGCGGATATGTGGCGTCTCAATTTGCTCAAACAGACTGATAAAATCTGGGTCGATGCCGATATGTATTGCTATCGCCCTTTTGATTACGCCTCGCCCTATGTGTATGGCTGGGAAAAAGAAGGACTCGTGTGTAATGCTGTTTTGGGGCTGCCACGCGACAGTAAAACATTGGACGCGCTGCTTGAATTTTTCAAAGACGAATACGCCATAGCTCCTTGGTTCAAAGACTGGCAAATCCGCGAGCTTGAAGCCGAACGTGACGCGGGAAAGCCTGTGCACATGACGGCGCAAAACTGGGGCTTTACGGGGCCTGCATCCGTGACGCATTTCTTGATTGAAACCGGTGAAATTGAACATGCGCAACCTGAGCCCGCGTTCTACCCTGTCAGTTTTCCAGACCGCAACCATATGATTCAAAGTCGCTTTAATGTCGAAGAGCGCTTTACCGATGATACCCGTGGGGTGCACTTTTGGGCCCGCCGGATGAAACCCCGTTTGGAAGAAAAAGAAAACAATGTGCCGCGTCGCGGGTCGTTCATGCATGGGCTTTTGGCCAAACATGACATCGATCCGTCGAAGGCGCCTATTCCTTCTAAAAAGCCAAATGCGAACGCAAAAGCGCCAACAGATGATGCCAAATTCCAAGCCGAAATTGGTTTGGCGGCGCTGAAAGGCGATGCCTCGATGGACAAGTTGTGCCGTGACTTTTTGGTGGACAAACAGTTCATCAAAAAATGCCGCGACACAATTTCGGAAAATGCTGTAAGATTGTTCGAAAACGGAGAAGATTGATGACGGGTTTCGAAGATCTTGTGGCCAATTATCCGCATCGCAAGCATTTCTTGCAAACGGTCAACTTGCCGGCGGTTGCCCCCACAGGGCAGCCGTTTTTATACATGAAAAACCATAAATGCGCTTGCACCACGGTGATCGCCACCCTGATGAGTTTGTTGGCCAAACAGCAAGGCATCGAAGAAAATATCTCCATGGCTTCGGTTCATACGCCGCCCAAATCTGTGTTGCTCACGGGGCCGCGCGGGCTCGCGGACGCCAGTGTGGTGGCCGCAGTCAATGATCCGAATGTGTTCAAATTTTCGATTGTGCGTGATCCCGTGACCCGCACCCTGTCCGCCTTTGCTGATAAAATCGGGTCTGGGGGCAAGCAAAAAACCAAGTTAATGAAATATCTAGGGCGCCCAGCTGACAGTAATATCACTTTGAAACAATTCATCGCCCTTTTGGCCTCTGACGAAGGTGCGCGTGATTTAGACCGTCATTGGCGCTCGCAGCGCCTAGAAATTGCGTATGATCATATTCCGTTTGATTACATCGGCACCGTCGAAGACATCAAACCCGCGATGGATCATATCGTGCGCACCATTTTTGGCGCGGATGCTGTGGGGCAGGTCGTCGATACGCGCAGATCTATGGGGCATAAAACCTCGTCCAAAGACCTGGTCGCAACACTGACCGATCGGGATATGAAAAATCTGTACAAAGCTTTTGGGCCTGATTTCGAGATGTATGAAACAGTGCAAGCCAAATTGGCGGCGACGCAATGATGGACAGCACGAGCGATCCTGTGACCAAATCGGATTGGCGTGATGAGCTACGTCAACTTGGGGCCGCCGAAGGGTTTTACGAAGAGTTGGGCGACAAACACACGGCCTTGCACATCAAGCGCGGTGACACGTTGATCGTAACCTTTGAGAACCTCGACCATGTGTTTGAGGACGGTGAAGGGAAAATGCCGTGGGGATTTGACTTTGTCACGAAACGCGGTTGGTCCATGCTTGGAATGATGGCGCATGACTGGACATGGTACCGCGACGAAGATGTGTATGCCTTTTTCGATCGTCTCAAAACAGACGGATTTTTTGACGGTTTTGAACGCGTGGTATTTTATGGTGCTTCGATGGGGGGCTATGCTGCGGCTGCGTTTTCCGCCGCCTGTCCGGGGGCCACGGTCGTGGCCATTTCACCCCAAGCCACATTATCGCGTGAGGACGCTTGTTGGGAGACGCGATATCGCAAGGCGTGGCGGCATGATTTTTCCTCCCAATACGGATACGCGCCAGATATGGTGCAAACTGCTGAAAAGGTATTTCTATTCTACGATCCATTTGCGTCCTTGGATGCAATGCACGCGGCCCTATTTCGGGGTGACAATGTGGTCAAATTGCGCTGTCGCTATTTTGGCCACCGTATCGCGTCGATGTGGATTCGTCTGGGCATCTTAAAACCAATTGTTGAGCAATCTATCGTGGGCACATTGACGGAGCCTGCGTTTTACAAAATGCTGAGGGCGCGACGCGACGACAGGCGGTTTCAACGCGAAATGTTGCAGCGGCTTGAGAAAAAAGGTCGCCCTTGGTTGATCGTGCGCTATTGTGAAGCCGTTCTCGCACGACGTGGCGGACCAAAATTTAGACAAGCAATGAATGCAGCGTTGAAAAAAATGAGTGCCTAAGGAATGAAGTCTTGGGGTGAAAAGTGGGTCATTGGTGCTAGACAACTACAAAGCATATATTCGGCGTGCGTCCGACGGACCCGATGGCAAAACAACACGGGCCAGTGTGTTGACTGCGCGGTTGCGCGCCGCAATTTTACGCGGTGATTTAAAACCTGGTCAAAAAGTAAACCTGGATCGGTTGCGTGATGAGTATGGCGTGTCTTTGTCGCCTTTGCGCGAAGCCATTTCGCGCCTCGCTGTGGATGGCTTGGTTCAAACCCAAGATCAACGCGGATCGACGATCACTCCCCTGACGTCATGCGAACTTGAAGAAATCGGCCGGTTGCGCCGTGAAGTTGATATCTTGGCGTTGCGCACCGCAATGGCGCGGGGCGGTGTTGTGTGGCACGCAAATTTGCGCGAAACGGCTGTCGCGCTTCATACAGCATCGCGATTTGAAGATGACGAAAATTTCGATGAAATATGGTCGGTCGCCCACACGAATTTTCACAAAGCCATGATCAGTGGCAGCCAAATGCCAATGTTGGTCGCCTTTTGTATGAACCTGCATGATCTGCATGATCGGTATCGCCGCCAATTGTCACCGCCAAATGTGCCCTATGGCGAGGTTTGGCGTGAGCATGCAGAAATCGCATCTTGTGCGCTAAGTGGGGATGTTGAGGCTACGGTCCTTGCGTTGCAAACGCATTTTGACACTGAAATTGTGTCCCTTGCCGAACGGCTTAAAAACGCGTCATAAAGGTCAAAACCGCCAGTGGTACGATGCTTTAAGGGGCAATCCAAATGACTAAAAAAATATACATCCTGAATGGGCCGAATTTGAACCTCTTGGGCAAACGCCAGCCAGAGATCTACGGACATGATACGTTAGATGATGTGGCTCAAACCTGCGCGGCTTTGGGCGCCGATTTGGGTCTAGAAATAGATTTGAAACAATCCAATTTCGAGGGTGGTATCGTCGAAATGATCCATGAGGCCCGCGAACAGGCTGTAGGCATTATCATCAATCCAGGGGCCTATACGCATACATCTGTCGCCATTTTAGATGCGCTCAACACCTTCGAAGGCCCTGTCTTTGAGGTACATATTTCCAACGTGCACAAACGCGAATCCTTTCGCCATCATTCCTACGTGTCCTTGCGCGCGGATGGTGTGATGGCTGGGTTTGGTGTGCAAGGTTACGAATTGGCGCTGCGCCGTATGGCGGTTGTTCTGGGCTAGTGCGGGGCGATATTAGCGTGTCAGCCGTTTGGCCAGCCATGATAATATGCTGGGCGCAATCGCGATCAACACCACGATCCGTGCCAAATGATGCAACGCAATATAGGCCACATCGCCGTTCATGGCGATGGCCACCAAGGACATTTCCGTCAAACCACCCGGCGCATAGGCCAGCAGCACTTGTTGGGTGGTTTGGCCAAAGATCTCATGCAGCGTGATCGCAAAGCCAAGGGACACAACCAACATCAATGTCGTGGCGATTGTGCTTAACACGAGGGTTTCGATAATAAGGCGCGGGGCAGCCCCCATAAAGCGACAGCCCATCATCGTGCCTAAAATGATTTGCGAAAAAATCACCAAAATGGGAGGCGGCGCGGAATGCGACAGCCCCGTCATATGCGCGATTGCAGACAAAATAAGAGGCCCCAAAAGGCCCGCTGCGGGCAATTTCAACGCGTTGCCCATCATCAGGCCGAACACCGCACAACCCAACAAAATCGCACCGCTTTTTAGATCGAAAGCGACGTCAGTGCCGCTCGGCAGGGCTGCACTTGAGACGTCATATCCAAGAACAAGTCGGAAATAGATCGCGATCAAAGACACAGAGACAACAATCCGCGCCGCATGTGACAAGATGATCCGCTTTTCATCCCCCCCAAGCTCACCACCAATCACCGTCATTTCGTTTAAACCGCCCGGCATGGCCGAGAAAAACGCCGTTACAGGATCAAGTCGACCGATTTTGATGTACAAAGGCACCACCATGGCGGCCGCAACGGCGATATAAATAACCAACCCCAGCAGTGATAAACCCCATTCGAGCAAGTGGGAAAACGTTTGAGTGTCAAACCCAGACCCAAGCATGACGCCGATCACCGGAATAACATAGGGACGCAGCGCGCCTGGTCCGTGTAGGGGCGCTTTTGCGATCACCGCCAAAAAACTGGCAAGCATCGCGCCAAGCATCCAAGGCAAAGGCAAGCCTAACAGTGAAAATGAGACGCCGCCACCGGTGCCAATGGCCAAAGCCAGTGCGATTTGGGGTGTTTTTGGGGGCAGTGCAAGATTGAGTTTCACAAAAAAGCCAAGGGTTGTTTCGGTGCATTTATACGCTTGCAGACTGAAAATGCGAGTGAAAACAGCGTGCCATATGTGGTGTATCTATGATTTGTATTTTGATCTTACCACAAGCAAAGGTCATAATATGTCGGCCCAATAGGGTGTTTGTGGCACTTCCTTGCCCAAATCACCTTTTATTTGTGGGCATCCGATCAAAAACCCATTATTTGACGATGAACTGCCATCAATGGAGACTGTCCCAGTGCTCGATATGCCCAAGGTTAAAACTGTTCTCGCGGATCACTATGATCTCACGCCATCGCCTGAATTGGCGGCAAGCATGCAAGATATCTATGCGAAAATGTCGCGCGTTGTCTCGCCTGTGGATTGGGCCATTTATGCGCCTTATGTGAAAGCTATCAATGAGTTAAAGGTCAAACGCAACGCTGTGATCTTGGGCCACAACTACATGACCCCTGAAATTTTTCACGGTGTGTCTGACTTTGTCGGTGACAGTTTGCAATTGGCCATCAAGGCCACCGAAGTCGAAGCCGATGTCATCGTGCAAGCCGGCGTGCATTTCATGGCGGAAACCTCGAAAATCCTGAGCCCTGATAAAATCGTGCTGATGCCTGACATGGATGCGGGCTGTTCTTTGGCTGAAAGTATTACGGCAGAAGGCGTTGAACAGATGCGCGCCAAATACCCCGGCGCGCCTGTTGTGTCCTATGTGAACACGACTGCTGAAGTGAAAGCCGCGTCGGACATTTGTTGCACCTCGTCAAATGCGGTGCAAATCGTTGATGCGATGGACAGCGATACGGTCATCATGACACCGGATCAGTTCCTCGCGCAAAACGTGGCCAACCTGTCCAAGAAAAAAGTCGTGTTCTGGGAAGGCTCGTGCATCGTGCATGAACTTTACAAGGCTGACGATCTGCGCGCTTACCGCGAAAATGACCCCGAGGTCAAAATCATCGCGCACCCTGAATGTACCCCCGAAGTGGTGGCCGAAGCTGATTTCACAGGCTCGACCAGTGGCATTATCAAGTGGGTCCACGACAACAAACCTGCCAAAGCGATGTTGATCACTGAGTGCTCTATGGCGTCCAATATCGCCGACGAGTTGCCCGAGGTTGAGTTTGCCAAGCCGTGCAACGCCTGTCCGTTTATGAAAAAAATCACGCTGGAAAAAATCTTGTACGCGTTGCACACAATGGAAGGCCAAGTCGAGATTGATCCCGATATGGCTGAGAAAGCCAAACTGTCTGTGACGCGGATGATCGATTTATCGCGCGAATTGGGACTGTGAAGTAAACCATGAAAGAGATCACAACAGACCGTATTGTCATTGTTGGCGCGGGCCTTGGCGCGCTTTATGCCGCTCTCAAATTGGCCCCGCGGCCTGTTGTGATGATTTCCCCCGAAGTGCTGGGCGGGGGCGCAAGTTCCGCTTGGGCTCAAGGCGGTGTGGCTGCCGCGATGGATCCCTCTGACGATCCCAAAAACCACGCGGCCGACACCGTGAAAGCGGGCGCTGGGACCGTGGATGCGGATGTGGCCGATCTGGTGACACGCCATGCGCGCGACTATATTTTAGACCTCACCCGCATGGGCGCGCCCTTTGATCGCACCGACGATGGCGGCTATGTTTTGTCGCGCGAAGCGGCGCATAGTTTTGCCCGTGTTGTGCGTGTCAAAGGCGATCAAGCGGGCGCCGAGATCATGAAGGCATTGATCGAACAGGTCCGCGACACGCCGTCCATCCAAGTGCTTGAGGGCACGATGGCGACGGGTCTGGATACAGAAAATGGCACGGTGACGGGTATCGCAATCCAAGATTCCGATACGGGGCGCTCTGCGCCAATTATGTTGCGCGGCGCGGCTTATTTGCTCGCAGGTGGCGGGTCTGGCGGGCTTTATGCGCTGACCACCAATCCGCCCCGTATTCGCGGTCAAGTGATTGGCATGGCGGCCCGCGCTGGTGCGGTGATCACCGATGCGGAATTCGTGCAATTTCACCCCACCGCGATGGATGTCGGCGAAGATCCTGCGCCTCTGGCAACCGAAGCCCTGCGCGGGGAAGGTGCGACATTGATCAACAAAAATGGCGAGCGGTTCATGCAAGCCATTCATCCCGACGCCGAACTCGCCCCGCGCGATGTTGTGGCGCGGGCGATTTTCTCGCAAACACAAGCGGGCCTGCGCCCTATGCTGGACACCCGTGATGCTTTGGGCGCGCGGGTCAAAACCCAGTTCCCGGCTGTGGCCGAGGCCTGTGCGCGCAATGGGATTGATCCCGCTGTGGAACCCATTCCCGTGGCCGCCGCGGCCCATTATCACATGGGGGGGATCGCCACTGATACGGATGGGCGTGCCAGCCTTGGTGGGCTTTGGGTGTGTGGCGAGGCCTCATCGACAGGGCTGCATGGGGCGAACCGATTGGCCTCAAACGGCTTGCTTGAGGCTTTGGTCTACGCGCGCATTTGCGCCGAGGGCATTGTGGCCGAAGTGCCTGCAGATGATGCTGGCACGACAACTGCCTTGCTGGATATCCACTTTGAGGCGGGCGGCGTCGCCCCTGATCCAGATGCCGTGATGACCCTGCGCCAAACCATGACATCGCTTGTCGGTGTGGTGCGTGACGAGGCGGGGTTGAAAGCGGCGTTGCGCAAGATTGATGCGCTTGAAAGCGCCCATTTGGACAGCCCCTCGTTTCTAAATATGTGTGCCACCGCCACGTTGATCACGGCCTGCGCGTTGTTGCGGCGCGAAAGCCGAGGCGCACATGAACGTTCTGATTACCCCGACACGTTTACGGGCGAAGGCCTGCGTTCCAAAACCCTATTGTCAGATGTGCTCGCGTTGCGGGCCAAGATTGCTAAGGACACAGTATGAGCTTTTCCACCGTTCCCGATCTCGTGCTTGAACCCATGGTGCGCAGTGCGCTTTTGGAAGATTTGGGGTCTTACGGCGATGTGACAACCCGTGCCGTGATCCCTGCCAGCACCACCTATGATGCGCGCATCAATGCCCGCGAAGTCGGCGTGGTCTCAGGCATGCAGGTCGCCGCCTTGGCGTTTCGTTTGGTGGATCCAAATCTTGAGATCACCATTTGCATCAACGACGGGCAGCCTTGTCAAATCGGCGATACATTGATGACCATCAAAGGGGCGGCATCGTCTATTTTGTCTGGCGAACGTGTGGCGCTAAATTACGCAGGACGGCTGACAGGTATCGCGACCAAAACCGCTGGGTTCGTGGCCGAAGCCAAAGGCACCAAAACGCGCGTGACCTGCACCCGCAAAACCACGCCAAACATGCGCCTTGTTGAAAAGCTGGCCGTGTTGCACGGCGGCGGGTTCAATCACCGCTATTCTTTGTCGGATGCTATTTTGATCAAAGACAACCACATCGCTGCTGCGGGTGGGGTGCGTCAAGTTTTGGAAGCCTCCAAAGCCCACGCCAGCCACATGATGGCGGTCGAGATTGAAGTGGATCGTTTGGATCAATTGGCTGAGGTCTTAGAGGTCGGTGGGGCTAGCGTTGTGCTATTGGACAATATGGACAACGAAACCCTTGTTGAAGCCGTGAAAATGGTTGATGGGCGGATGCTGACCGAGGCAAGTGGCAACGTGAAACTCGACCGTATCGCCTCTATTGCGGCCACAGGTGTCGATTATATCTCGTCCGGCGCACTAACCCATTCGGCGCGTACAGTTGACCTTGGGCTCGATTTTTAGGCTTCGTTTCTTATAGGTTTTGCTGCGCTGGGGAATGTTTTCGGCGTCACAACCTGCACGTTTGACATCGTGTGACGAGGGCGTTCGGTCACCAATTTATTGTAATGCACAATGGCTGGGAACAAACTGTTCAAATCGGTACAATGACGGGTTGCTATAATGGCAGAGCAATAGCCCATTTAGGTGCCGGATCGTTCTATAAACTGCCGATTTTAAAGCCTTTTGACAGATGGTTTCGCATCGTAAACAAAAGAACTGCTCCGGGTAGCATTGAGGCGACAGTCACTGCCATAACCAGCCCGATGTCTGTTTGGAATCCAAACAACGCGGTGATTGCCATGCTGATCGGTTTCCCATTCGTCGTTGTCAAAATCCGTGCGAAAACGACTTCAACCCATGAAAACATAAAGCAAAAGAATGCCGTCACAGCGATGCCCGAGGCGATCTGCGGCAGCAAGATTTTCCAAATAAATCTTGGACGTGAATACCCATCCAAGAACGCCGTTTCATCCATTTCCTTTGGCACGGCCGAGATGAAACCCTGCAAAATCCAAATTGAGATTGGCAAGTTGAACAGGCAATGGGCTAAGGCTATGCCAAAGACTGAGTTCACAATTCCGAGGGCTGAGAACAACTGAAAAATAGGCAGCGTTAGCACCACAGGGGGGGTGATGCGAAAGGCGATGAAGGCGAGAAAAAGATGTTTGTCGCCCATGAACGATAAGCGTGAAAACGCATAGGCTGCGGGGATTGCCACTGGGATGGTGATGCAAATATTGATGATCACATAGGCGATCGAATTGAGAAAGGCCGAGCGCAGATTAGGGTCACTCCAGATGCCTAAATAGTTGTCAAACGTCAGAGTGCCAACTTCGGCGGTCAGTGTTGGCACCGTTGCGGTGAAACTCACTATGGTCATCTGGATCAACGGTAAGCAGGCAAAAATGATAAAGCATATCAAAGCACTGCGCTTGAGTGCGGGCAAATAGATCGTCACGCGGGTCATGCGCCACCCTCACGATCAAGTCGACCTTGGGCTTTGGTGAACGTCCATGCCACGGTCAACACAATCAAAAAATACAGCACCGATCGCGCCGCCGATGGACCGTAATTAAAGGCCTTGATATCTTCGCCTAGATCGACAGCCAAAAACAGTGTTGCCCCCATCGGTCCGCCTGCGTTGATCGGAAAAGCTTCGGTATAAATCATGAAAGAATCCATGAAACGCAACAGAACTGCCATCAGCAAAACGTGGTAAAGTTTTGGCAATTGAATGAACCGAAATACTTGCCACGGATCTGCCCCATCCACTGCTGCGGCCTGAAAATGCGACGCAGGAATCGTGGTCAGTGCGCTGTAACACAAAATCACCACCAGACTTGTCCAATGCCACACATCCATCGCGATGATCACCATCCAAGTGTGCGGGGCTGATAGTTTCCAATCGATGGGCCAATGGATGATTGGGAACAGATGCCCAAGAATGCCTGTTTCGGGATCAAGTAAACTGAGCCAAAGCGATGGAATCATATTCCATGGCACAAGCAAGGGCAGAGCGATCATTGCAAGCGTAATGCCAACCCACATTTTGCGCTGTGGAATGCAAAGCGCAATCGCAATGCCAAGCGGGATTTGTATCGCGAGTATCAGGGTCGAAAACAGCAAGCTGCGACCAAAGCTGGCCCAAAATCGCATGGATGTGATGATCTCTTGATACCATTCGCCACCGACCCAAAATCGCGCGTCCAAAATGAAAATTTCAAAAAAGGAATAGTTGATCACGGTCACAAGGGGGATCAGCCCGACCAGTCCCAGCAAAAGGACGGCAGGAAGCACGAAAACCCAACCGCTGTTATCTTGATGTCTCATTTTCCCGCCCCTAAAAATGCCACATTAAACTGCGGGGCCAATGCCCCAGGCAGTCCCGTTTAGACGATAACCACCTCGGTCCCCCAACTGTTGCAATCGTCCATAAGGTCTTTGGGCAGTCCTTTATCGGTCAACAACATGGTGACATCGGCAAGCGAACAGATTGTCAGGGGGGCTTTGCGTTCGAATTTAAAACGGTCCGCGACGACCATCACTTTGCGCGATCGTTTGATCGCGGTGTTGCTGACCATGACTTCTTGGCCATCAAAGTCTAACAAGTCTCCGTCGGCATCGATGGCAGAGCAGCCCAAAACAGAGTAATCGAACTTAAATTGCTTCACCATTTCGACAGTCAACCCGCCGACGATGCCACCGTCTGCCCTGCGTAAAACGCCGCCAGCCAAGATGATTTCACAACTTTGATTGGCAGCCAAAATATTGGCGATGTTTAGATTGTTGGTCACGACCAGCAGGTTTTCATGATCCAGCAATTCATGGGCGACAGCTTCGGTGGTGGTGCCGATGTTCATGAATACCGATGCGCCATCTGGAATTTCTTGGGCACATTTCATCGCGATCGCTTTTTTACCCTCTTGATTGAGACGCCGGCGTTCAACATAGCGAATATTAACGACACCTGATGCCACAACAGCCCCACCATGCACCCGCTCAAGGCGCCCACTGTCGGCCAGATCAGACAGGTCGCGACGGATGGTTTGCACCGTGACGTCGTATCGCTCGGCCAGTCCATCAACAGTGACTTTGCCATCTTTACGCGCCAGCTCAAGTATCTCTTTTTGTCTGAAATTCGAGACCATCATTTTTCCTTTGGTGTCTTCAAACCGCACCACAAGCCTGTGGGGCAAACAATCAATGTTCTGCTCTCTTCGTCAAGTCCTCGAATCAAATTGAGGTCCTATAAGTGTTCGCCTCGGCCTAGTATCGAAGGGTTGAGAGTATAAATTTCAACAGGTTACTGTAAAGCGAAAGTAAACGAACATTCGTTATTGATTTAATGTTTGATTCAGTGTTGAGTGTTGTCTGTCACAGCACACAGATGCTGGGTCATGAAATTGAATGCGGGGAGGCTTCAGTGGAACAACGTGAAACTCACGACATAGTTGACCTTTTCGTCATTGGCGGCGGCATCAATGGATGCGGTATTGCCCGCGATGCCGTTGGCCGCGGTCTCAGCGTTGAACTGGCTGAAATGAACGATTTGGCCTCCGCGACCTCATCGGCCTCGACCAAACTTTTCCATGGTGGATTGCGGTACCTTGAGTATTGGGAAGTCCGCTTGGTGCGCGAGGCGTTGATCGAACGCGAGACGCTACTGCGCGCGATGCCGCATATTTCTTGGCCGATGCGGTTCGTGTTGCCCTATCACAAAGACATGCGATTTGAAGGTGATACACCAACTTCAAAGTTGCTCAACGTCTTTATGCCTTGGATGAAAGGGCGGCGACCTGCGTGGCTCATTCGCCTTGGGTTGTTCATGTATGACAATCTTGGTGGGCGCAAAATTTTAAAAGCCACCACAGCGGTCAATTTGGCGGAGGCCCCCGAGGGCGCGCCGTTGAAGGGACGTTTCAAAAAAGCTTATGAATACTCTGACTGCTGGATCGAGGACAGCCGTTTAGTGGTGTTAAATGCGCGCGATGCCCAAGTGCGCGGCGCTAAAATCAACGTGCGCACTAAAGTCATTTCTGCCGAGCAAGTAGACGGGCTTTGGCACGTCACGATTGAGGCGAAAGACACCGGCACACAGCGGGTGATTGTGGCGCGCATGTTGGTCAACGCAGGTGGGCCATGGGTCGAGGATGTGATCCGCAACACGGTTCGGATCAATTCCACCGAAGGCGTGCGTCTTGTACGTGGCAGCCATATCGTGACGCGTAAACTTTATGACCACGACAAATGTTATTTCTTTCAGGGCGAAGACGGGCGGATCATTTTCACGATCCCTTACGAGACAGATTTTACCCTGATTGGCACCACAGATGCCGAACATACTGATGCCAATAGCAAGCCGGTTTGCACGCCTGAGGAACAAGCCTACCTGATTGATTTCGCATCGGCCTACCTAAAAAAACCGGTGACAAAAGATGATGTCGTTTGGAGTTATTCTGGCGTGCGCCCTTTGTATGATGATGGAGCCAGTTCTGCCACGGCAGCGACGCGCGATTATGTTTTGAAAGTTGATCAATCCGCAGGCGCGCCTATTCTCAATGTCTTTGGCGGCAAGATCACGACCTACCGCAGACTTGCCGAGACGGCGATGGAAAAAATCGCACCGTTTTTCCCACAATCTGGGAAACCGTGGACGGCTGGTGTGGCCTTGCCTGGTGGGGATTTTCCGGTAGAGGGCGTTGCGGCCTTGACGCAAAAACTGGCAACGCAGTATTCATTTTTGAACGCAAGGTGGGTCAAACGTTTGGTCAAAGCCTACGGTATGGATGCGTTTGATGTGCTTGGCGATGCTAAAGTCGAAGCAGATCTTGGCCATAACTTTGGGGCCAATTTGACTGAGCGCGAAGTGAATTGGTTGGTCGACAAAGAATTCGCGCACACAGCGGAAGATATCGTGTGGCGTCGCTCGAAATTGGGCCTGCGCCTAACAACACAAGAAATAGACGCGCTTGACGTGTGGCTGGCAAAAGCGCTTGCTGCGACGTCAAAGCAGCACGCAGTTTAACTGCGATTGCGATTAGGGGAGAGAGAAATGTCACTTGTTTTAGAGGGCGTGTCGAAGGTCGTGAATGGCCAGACACATATTTACCCCACTGATTTAGAGCTTCAATCGGGCACAATGAATGTGCTGCTTGGGCCGACGTCGTCGGGCAAAACATCACTGATGCGCCTGATGGCAGGTCTTGATGTGCCCAACACCGGCAAGGTGATTTGGGACGGCCAAGACGTCACTGGTATGCGCGTGCAAGATCGCGGCGTTGCAATGGTCTATCAGCAGTTCATCAATTATCCGTCGATGACTGTGTACGAGAATATAGCCAGCCCAATGCGGTTGTTGAAACAGTCCTCCAATCAGATTGACGCTGCAGTGAAAAAAGCTGCCGACTTGATGAAACTGACGCCGTTTTTGGATCGCAAGCCTCTTGAACTGTCGGGCGGTCAACAGCAGCGTTGTGCGTTGGCACGCGCTTTGGTCAAAGATGCTGGGCTGGTGTTGCTTGATGAGCCTTTGGCGAACCTTGACTACAAGCTGCGCGAAGAATTGCGTGCTGAGATCCCCAAGATTTTTGAAGAAGCCGGATCTATTTTTGTCTATGCGACCACAGAACCCGAAGAGGCGCTTTTGCTGGGCGGCAACACGGCGACGATGTGGGAAGGCGGTCTCACCCAATTCGATAAGACGCCGATCGTTTACAGGCAGCCCGTTGACGCGACGACTGCACGGGTGTTTTCTGATCCGCCAATGAACTTTTTACAGTTCGACAAAGCAGGCCGTCAAATTCGGTTCGGCGACGGCAATATCGCAAGTGCTACCACGGGTGCTTTTGCTGGACTTGACGATGGCAGCTATGTGGCGGGCTTTCGTCCCAATCACCTTAAGCTTGAAAAACAATCCGCAGATGCGCTTGAATTCACAGGTACATTATCTGTGACCGAGATCACGGGGTCTGAAACGTTTATCCACCTTAAACACCACGGCGAGAATTGGGTTGGGTTGGTGCACGGCGTCAAAAATTTGAAAATTGGTGCAGCACTCGACGTCTATCTTGATCCGAGCCACGTTTATATTTTTGCGCAAGACGGCACCTCTGTTGCCCCTGCGTCTTATGCAGCTGCGGCGTGAGGGAATAACACAATGGCAAAAATTACCCTCGAAAATCTGGCACATTCTTATCTGCCAAATCCTAAAAACGAAGACGACTATGCGCTCAAAGAATTGAACCACGATTGGGTTGATGGCGAAGCCTATGCTTTGCTTGGCTCATCTGGGTGCGGCAAATCCACTTTGTTGAACATCATTTCCGGCCTGCTGCATCCCAGCAAAGGGCGCATTTTGTTCAACGACCGCGATGTCACAATGGCCCCAACAACACAGCGCAATATCGCGCAGGTGTTTCAGTTTCCGGTTGTTTACGACACGATGACCGTCCGCGATAATCTGGCGTTTCCTTTGCGCAATCGCGGCGCTGATCCGCTGTATATCAAAGACCGAGTGCAGCAAATCGCGGCGATGATCGGCATGGAAGACACGTTGAACCGCAAAGCGCGCGGGCTGACGGCTGATGCCAAACAAAAGATTTCACTTGGGCGCGGCATGGTGCGCGAAGACGTGAATGCGCTGTTGTTTGACGAACCTTTGACGGTGATCGATCCGCATATGAAATGGGAATTGCGCACGCAGTTGAAATCGCTGCACCACGAGTTTGGACACACGATGATTTACGTGACGCATGACCAAACCGAAGCACTGACATTTGCCGATAAAGTGGTTGTGATGTATGATGGTCGCGTTGTGCAAATGGGCACGCCACAAGAGTTGTTCGAGACACCTGAGCATACCTTTGTGGGCTATTTTATTGGCTCGCCGGGCATGAATGTTTTGGCGGCTGATGTGCAGGGCGACAAGGCCGTGATCGGTGGGACTGAAATTGCCTTGGGCAAAGCTTTTGGCACGCCCACTGGTAAAGTCGAACTTGGGGTGCGTCCTGAATTTACGACATTGACCGCGAATGAGGCAGGCCTGCCTGTGACCATCAAACGGGTCGAAGACGTGGGGCGTCACAAGATCGTGCGCGCTGATTTTCAAGGCCATGAGATCAACATTTTGGCGGGCGAGGGCGAAAATATTTCACCTGATATGACCCGCGTGATGTTCGATCCTGCGGGCGTGAATGTTTATTCCAACAGCTGGCGCGTCGCGCCCGAGGTGGCGTGATGATGACCATAGTTTTCCTGCGATTTGTCCCTTCAAAAGGAACGCACCATGAATAAAACAGTCAATCAAAAAGCATGGTTTCTTGTTCTGCCAGTGCTTTTGCTCGTCGCCTTTTCAGCCGTTATTCCGTTGATGACCGTAGTGAATTACTCGGTTCAAGACACGTTCGGGAACAACAAATTTTTCTGGGCGGGGCTTGAGTGGTTCGAGGAAATGATGGCATCCGAACGCATGTGGAATGCGCTTGGTCGCCAGATTGCGTTCTCTGGAATTATCTTGGCCATTGAGATCCCTTTGGGTATTTTTGTGGCGCTAAACATGCCAAAGAAAGGCGTTTGGGCGTCGGTGTGTTTGATCTTGATGTCCCTGCCGCTGCTCATTCCTTGGAATGTGGTGGGCACGATCTGGCAGATCTTCGGGCGCGTCGATATTGGCTTGCTGGGCTACACTTTGGCCGCTTTGGGCATCGATTATAACTACACCCAAGATTTCTATGCTGCTTGGGCCACCGTCATCGTGATGGATGTTTGGCACTGGACGTCACTGGTCGCATTGTTGGCATATGCCGGACTGCAATCCATTCCCGATGCCTATTATCAAGCCGCGAAAATCGACCAAGCCAGCCGCTGGAAAGTGTTCCGTTTCATCGAGTTGCCCAAGATCATGGGCGTGTTGATGATCGCGATCTTGCTGCGCTTTATGGACAGTTTCATGATCTACACCGAACCTTTCGTGGTGACGGGTGGCGGACCGGGCAACTCGACGACATTCTTGTCTATTGATTTGGTGAAGATGGCACTTGGACAGTTTGATTTGGGGCCTGCCGCTGCGTTCTCAATCATGTACTACCTCGTTATCTTGTTGATTTCATACGTGTTCTACACTGTCATGACGAACCTCGACAAAAGGGATGGCCACTGATGTCTGATTTTACAAATACATCCGCCAAGCGTGGTTTTGCTTTGCCCAAAATCAAAGGCAATGCCGTTGTGATGGGGCTTTACTTGCTGTTCTTGCTCTTGCCGATCTATTGGCTGTTGAACATGAGTTTGAAAACCAATTCGGAAATTTTGAACAGTTTTACGTTGTGGCCACGTGATCTCACGTTTGACAACTATCTGACGATCCTCACGGACCCGTCATGGTACACGGGCTATCTGAATTCGATGGCCTATGTGGTGATGAATATGGTCATCTCGCTGGCTGTTGCCCTGCCTGCCGCCTATGCGTTCAGCCGCTACTCGTTCTTGGGCGACAAGCACCTGTTCTTTTGGTTGTTGACCAACCGCATGGCGCCGCCTGCTGTGTTTGCCTTGCCGTTCTTTCAGCTCTACAGCTCGGTGGGTTTGTTCGACACGCATATTGCGGTTGCCTTGGCGCATTGTCTGTTCAACGTGCCGCTGGCGGTGTGGATATTGGAAGGCTTTATGCGCGGCGTGCCCAAAGAAATCGATGAGACCGCCTATATCGATGGCTATTCGTTCTCGCGGTTTTTCATTCGGATTTTCACCCCGCTTGTGGCCTCTGGCATCGGCGTGACGGCGTTTTTCTTGTTCATGTTTTCATGGGTTGAACTGTTGCTCAGCCGGACTTTGACAAGCGTCAGCGCCAAACCGATAGCCGCCACGATGACACGCACCGTGGGGGCTGCTGGGATCGATTGGGGGGTGCTGGCGGCGGCTGGTGTGCTCACGATCATCCCTGGTGCTTTGGTGATTTATTTTGTGCGCAACTACATCGCCAAGGGCTTTGCCCTGGGCCGCGTTTAAAGAAGAAAGAGGAGATACAACAATGGATTGGATGGCATGGACTTGGCCGACCGCCACTTTCTTTATCATTATCGCAGCGACCCTGATCGTCTTTACGATCCTTGCGATCAAATACCCCGAAGCGCCGCGTGTCGGCATTCTTCGGACAGAAACAACGCGCGGTGATCGGTTGTTCATCACGCTGCTTGGCTCGGCCTTTATCAATCTGGCTTGGCTTGGAATGCTCAGTGCCCCCCAATGGGGAGCACTGATCGTATGTCTCTTTTACGCCATCGCGGTTTTCCGCTGGGTGTGACGGCAGGCAAAATGAGACGAACTGATTGTTAAATATCGGGGCTGTCTCGACTGTTCTATTTTAGGGAGGAACACAAATGAACTTAGCTCTTAAAGGAACGACGGCGTTGGGTCTTGCTGCGTGCATGATGACCGCTCCAGCCTTCGCAGATATGGATGCCGCAAAGGCATTCCTCGACAGTGAAATCGGCGATCTGTCGACGCTGTCACGTGCGGATCAAGAAGCTGAATTGAAGTTTTTTGTCGACGCGGCAACGCCATACGCTGGCATGTCGATCAACGTTGTGTCCGAGACAATCGGCACGCACACATACGAATCCACCGTTTTGGCCCCAGCGTTTGAAGCCATCACAGGCATCAAAGTCACGCATGACTTGATCGGTGAGGGCGATGTTGTTGAAAAGCTGCAAACACAAATGCAGTCCGGCGAAAACATCTATGACGCCTACATCAATGACTCCGATTTGATCGGCACGCATTGGCGTTACAAGCAAGCGCGCAACCTGACGGATTGGATGTCTGGCGAAGGTGCTGCGGTGACCAACCCGAACCTCGATCTTGAGGATTTCATTGGTCTGTCGTTCACCACGGGTCCAGATGGCAAAGTCTACCAATTGCCAGACCAGCAGTTCGCGAACCTCTATTGGTTCCGGTATGACTGGTTCAACGACGCACAGAACAAAGCGGACTTCAAAGCGAAGTACGGCTACGATTTGGGCGTGCCTGTGAACTGGACAGCCTACGAGGACATCGCAGAATTCTTCACCGGTCGCGACCTGTCGCGTTTGGGCGTTGAAGGCGAAGTCTTTGGCAACATGGACTACGGTAAAAAAGATCCATCCTTGGGTTGGCGCTACACGGACGCTTGGTTGTCCATGGCGGGGGCTGGTGATGTGGGCGAACCGAATGGTTTGCCAGTGGATGAATGGGGTATTCGTGTCAACGAGAACTCACAACCTGTTGGATCCTGTGTGGCCCGCGGTGGTGCGACCAACGGACCAGCGGCTGTTTACGCTGTGACCAAAGCAATCGAATGGCTGGAAAAATACTCTCCACCTGCGGCGGCTGGCATGACATTCTCTGAGGCTGGCCCAATTCCTGCTCAAGGCAATGTCGCGCAACAAATGTTCTGGTACACAGCCTTTACGGCTGCGTCTGTAGAACCTGATCTGCCTGTGATGAACGAAGATGGCACGCCAAAATGGCGTATGGCGCCGTCTCCGCATGGGGCCTACTGGACAGAAGGGACTAAGATTGGCTACCAAGATGCCGGATCTTGGACTTTGATGGAATCCACACCTGTTGATCGTGCACAAGCCGCATGGCTTTACGCACAATTCGTGACATCCAAGACTGTCGATGTGAAGAAAAGCCACGTTGGTTTGACCTTCATCCGTGAGTCCACGATCCAGCACGAAAGCTTTACAGAGCGTGCGCCTAAACTGGGTGGTTTGATCGAATTCTACCGCTCACCCGCACGTGTTCAGTGGTCTCCTACAGGCACAAACGTTCCTGATTACCCAAAACTGGCACAGCTTTGGTGGCAGAACATCGGCGACGCTATGTCCGGTGCGAAAACCCCACAAGAAGCGCTTGATGCGTTGTGTGAAGATCAAGAAAAAGTCTTGATCCGTCTTGAGCGTGCAGGCGTTCAGGGGGATCTGGGTCCTAAGATGAACGACGAGAGTGATCCATCTTACTGGCTCGATCAACCAGGGTCACCAAAAGCCAAACTGGCCAATGAAGACGAAACACCCGTCACGATTTCCTATGACGAGTTGATCCAATCTTGGCAGTAAGCTAACCCGTTTGGGGCCACTTCGGTGGCCTCAGATTTCTACAGCTATAGATATTTCTTTGGTTGATAGGTGGGCCAACCGGCCAAAGAAACAGGCGGTCACTTTTATGGGGGCCGCCTAACTGCATTCAAACAGGTGAAAAAATGACTTACATTCTCGCAATTGACCAAGGAACGACGTCTACCCGTGCAATCGTGTTCGACGGCGAAATGTCAGTTATAGCTTCCGCGCAACAAGAATTCACTCAGCACTTTCCTCACTCCGGTTGGGTCGAGCATGATCCGGTTGATCTGTGGAACAGTACATTGGCAACGTGCCGTGACGCGATGAAAAATGCAGACGTCACAGCCGTAGGTATCGCAGCAATCGGCATCACCAATCAACGCGAAACCACGGTTGTGTGGGACAAACATACAGGCGCGCCCATTCACAACGCTATCGTTTGGCAAGATCGGCGCACAGCCGATCAATGCCGGATATTGCGCGAAACAGGATATGAGGCGATGATCACCAAACGCACGGGGCTTTTGGTTGATCCCTATTTTTCCAGTACCAAACTGAAATGGATCTTGGACAACGTGGACGGCGCGCGCGACCGTGCTATCAACGGTGATCTGCTGTTTGGCACGGTCGATAGTTTTCTGATTTGGAAGCTGACAGGCGGGGCTGTACATGCCACAGACGCGACAAATGCCGCACGCACGATGCTCTATGACATTCGCAAAGGCCGATGGAGTCAAACCATCTGCGACCTGCTGGATATTCCTATGCAAATGCTGCCCGAGGTCAAAGACTGTGCCGCAGATTTTGGCCACACGAAGGCCGATTTATTTGACGTGCCTATTCCGATTTGCGGCGTTGCAGGCGATCAGCAGGCCGCCACAGTGGGGCAAGCGTGCTTTGAACCTGGCATGATGAAATCGACCTATGGCACTGGGTGCTTTGCGCTTTTGAACACAGGGGATACACCTGTTGTATCGCAAAACCGCTTGCTGACCACGATAGCCTATCAGTTGGACGGCAAGCCGACCTACGCGCTTGAAGGATCAATCTTTGTCGCTGGCGCAGTGGTGCAATGGTTGCGCGATGGGTTGCAGATCATCGAGGATGCCGCCGAGACACAAGCCTTGGCCCAGCAGGCTGATCCTCATCAAAATGTTGTTCTTGTGCCGGCTTTTGTCGGCTTGGGCGCACCCTATTGGAATGCCGAGTGTCGAGGTGCCACGTTTGGTCTGACGCGCAGCACTGGCCCCGCTGAAATGGCCAAGGCCGCCCTTGAAAGCGTAGGGTTTCAGACCCGCGACTTACTTGACGCGATGTCTGCCGATTGGCAAGCCACAGGCATGCAGCCGACCTTGCGCGTTGATGGTGGCATGTCGGCCAGCGATTGGACGATGCAATTTTTATCTGACATCATCGGCGCCCCTGTCGATCGCCCTAAAATCCGTGAAACGACAGCTTTGGGGGTTGCGTGGCTCGCTGGCATGCATGTTGGTCTGTATCCCGACCAAGCGACATTTGCGGCGCGATGGATTTGTGAAACCCAATTTGTTCCCCAAATGGACGACGCGCAACGACGTGACAAATATGCGTCGTGGAAAAAGGCGGTTCATGCAACGATGAGTTTTTGAACCCAGTCAACGCGTAGGTGAGGGGGCACAGGTCAGGGTTTCAGACGGCAGAAGATTGTAGTCAAAGGAATGCCATCTTTGCTGTGCACCCCATGTTGGCGGTATAGAATATCGATCTATTCTTTCAGTATACGCACGTAGCAATGCGACCCAAAATGGAAAGGGATCGTTGAAGAGATGATCCAAGCACCTCCGATGACATTAAGAGAGGTTGCCGTGCTTCAAGCGGAGCTGCCTTGTGAAGGTGAATTGACGCGATCAAGAGTGCAGGAACTTGGTTTTAAACTGTTAGATTATCAAATCCAAGCATTCCAGAGGTACTACAAATATTTGCCAAACTTCGCGGAAATAGTGGCCTAAGCATTTCTAATAGCCTGCCTAATGAAGCAACTGCAGCGAAGGTCCGATCTTACGGGGCGCGCTGCGGCGTCCTAAATAGCAGCAGGATGTCTCCTTTGGGCCGAAAGTAATATATTTTCATTTCCCCAGAATGTATCGAAAGCCTAGCTTCATCGTCGACTATACCCGTGTCGGTGAGCTGAAGCAGGTCATGGCCCAAGCATCTGAGGCGGTGCTAGGTGCCTCCTTGAAGACCTCGAACATTCTCATTGGGCTGGATGAGGGGGTGCTGACCGATGAGGAGATTCCTGACTACGTTCAATGGTGGCGGGATAAAGCTCCTCGGTCAGAAGGTTATCTAGAACGGATGAGAGAGCATACAGTCCGCACAGGTCTCCCAGTGGTACCCTTCTACTAGGTCTTCTTCTTAGGGGGGATGAGGATGCTGGAGCTATCAGTCCTTCTACACACCCGTTCTACTTCATTACTTATACCTATTCCCCCTCCCTCCTAGTAGAAGAAGAAGTAACAGACCATAGGGGCATAAATATGGGGCATTCCTCAGCAGGCTAGTCAGCGAGGTCTATGCTTTATTATCGTGGTGAGGATTGGCTGGGGTGGTAGGATTCGAACCTACGATACATGCTACCAAAAAGCATTGCCTTACCACTTGGCTACACCCCAACTTGGAGCGTTGATTAGTCTGTCACCGCATCCTGTGCAACCCCTTTTTACAGAAATTTGGCCTCTCGAACTAGAATTTTTTTTAAGGGCTCGATTGAACAGGCTTTGTGCATCCATTGCATGTCATGCCAAGCTGTTCAAAGCGTACCTAAGCTTTGTATCGGGTGAGATTGCCGCCAATTGGACTGCAGCCTCTTTTTTCGGTTTCAGTTTTTGTCGCTGCGGTGTCTATGACTACGCTGAAACCTGTTCACGCAGCACGGCTGCGGTCAAGGATGCGAGTAAGTAAATGCCAGAGAACAACAAGAACGCCAGCACAGTATTTTCAAACTTACGCGGATATGTGGGCTCGTCTGGTGCGACGGGGCTAGAGGCGAGCGATAGATAGCGGGTTTGTCTGTTGGCTTCGACGCGTGCCAATTCCAGTGATTGAATGGCTTGTTGCGCCATCATTTGGCGGGTTTGCAGGTCCACTTCGGCCATGCGCAATTCGGCCGAGATGCGTGCCAAAGATCCAGACGAACCGCTGGTATCGGTCATTTGTGATCGCAGGTTGGCAACGATGTCTTCCAAGCGACCAATATCACCTTTGACACCTTCGACGCGCGCTTGGTTCGGTCGGGCGTTGTCCAAGAGTTGTTGAAGTTGCAGTTGTTTTTGCTGCAATTGCGTCTCAAACGTAGATATTTGCCCCATCAGCGCGCCAGTTTCTGCTTCGGGTGAGATGATGCCAAGTTGTTCTTGCAAAATCACGACACTTTCTGCCGCTTCATTCATCTTACGCTCAGAGTCTTCCAAGCTTTCACGCGCGCCTTTCATTTGGTCTTCGCGTTTGCGCTGGGTCAGATTGTCGACGCTTTCTTCTGCATAGGCAATCAGGGCATCGCTGAACTGTTTGGAAACTTCTGGGTCTGCTGCGACCACTTCCATATTGACCAGACCTTCGGTCGGATCATAACCAATGCTGACACGTTTGGAAAAGACTTTATAGGCTTTTTCATTGGTTGGGTTTTTTGGAAGTCTTTGAATTGCATCAATTTTTTCTGAGGCAAAGTGGCTTTTAAATCCAACGTCAGCATCCAGACGCAGCATCGCATCACGGCTTTCCAAATAGGTTTGCACGGCAATGGAATCTACGAATCCACCCAAAGGCGACCCCGAAAAAGGTCCTCCACCAGCTGCGCCAGCAGCATCGGCTTGCTGGATCACAAAAGAGGATTTTGTCGCATACATAGGTGAGGCAATTGTATAAAAATAGATGCCAGCCAAAGCCGTCGGAACGCCAACAAAAACGGCAAGGCGCGAGGCAAGCAATGCCGTTTTACGGCGCCGCCGTTTCGCAATGTCGAGCTGAATTTGTGAAATTTCACTTTCACGGGACAGGCGCTCCATCATTGCAGGGGATGGCATCGGGGCGGTTTCGATGGTTTGTGGCAGCTTGTTGCCCGTGGTGGCAGGTAAATTGGCATCATCTTCTGTGGTGACCATGTCGAGCATGGCGGACCGTTGGAAAGGATCAATCCCTTGGTTGCGCAACAAGCGCACAGCGTCAAAATCTGATGTGGGCGCAAGCCCATGCTTTTGGGCCACGCGGCGCGCCATGCGCAGTTGGCGTCCAGTCAGCCCCTCGCGTTTGATCGTATCAATGTCTTGATCTACGGAGGCTTCGGCAGCGGGCGTGACGTCGCCCGTGACCGCCGCGTTTGGCACGTTGTCTTGGGCTGCTGCGGCCAAAGCATCGGAAATGGCACCACGTGAGGTGCGGCGGGTCGTGGGGGTCGCAGGACCTGAACGTGCCGCAGTGGGGCCGGATGCGGCCGCCGCGCCTGGAAAGGGGGCATCGCCAAACCCATCATCGTCGCCACTATTGTCAAACAGGCGCGCATCATCAACCGAGCCGCGTCCCGTAGGCTTGTTGGAAGGCGCAGCAGGCGGACGTTGCTGTGCGACACCGGCGGGCGCTGGCGTCGATGTTTGTGGGGCGTTGACGCGCGCGGCCGCATCAGAGACGCTTGCGGCACGTGGCGACCGACGCACACGAAATTTTTGGGCTTTAGGCTTCGTAGTCATAGAGCACTTTTGCCTCTTCTAATGTATCGAACATATGCAACTTGCCTTTACGCAAAACTGCAGCGGATCGACAGAATTTTTCCAAAGTGGACGCTTGGTGAGACACCACAATGATCGTGGCTTTTTCCAATCTCTCACGCAAAATTGCGCCGGCTTTGCGGTTGAAATTGACATCTGCCGTGGAGGGCATGCCTTCGTCAATGAGGTAAATGTCAAACTCGAGGGCCAAAAGCAGTGCAAACGACAGTCGGGCCCGCATGCCAGATGAATAGGTGCCAACAGGCATGTCGAAGTATTCATCGATTTCGCAAAGCCATCTGCAGAATGCTTCGACATAGTCAGGATCCAGGTCATAAAGCTGTGCAATAAAGCGCACATTTTCGCGCCCAGTGTGTTTGCCAATCAGCCCACCCATAAATCCCAAAGGAAATGAGATACGGCACCCGCGGCGAATGTCACCCTCGTCTGGTTTTTCTAGGCCGCTCATCATATTGATAATTGTGGTTTTGCCGGTGCCATTGGGGGCCAAGATGCCAAGCGAATTGCCAAGCTCCACCCGAAAGGAAGCTCGATCAAGGATCACCTTGCGCTGTGTGCCTGTCCAATAGGACTTGCTGACATTATCAAACTCGAGCATCGTTACGCCTTGAAACTGCTGTTCTCATTCATCCTTAACGGACTTTTCTTAAAGAGAGTGTTACGCACCCTATTTGTGTTCATTATGTCGTGTGTCGTTTGTTTAATCCACCTGAGAACGTCGCATTCCACAAAAATGAGGCCAAACTCGCGAAAATTTGACCTCATATGCGAAACAATTTGTGAGGATTGTCCAAATTTTTAAGAAGACTGTTTCTGAACGCGACACAGTTTTCCAGCAATAATTGAGATCCCAGCTGCTGCAAATGAGAACAAAGCGCCCATTTTTGCGGCGTCTTGAACGGGGGTGTCCTGTAATATCACGCTGCTGTCAAAGGCGACTGAGGCGATAAACAGTGACACAGTGAACCCGATCGCGGCGACACAACCGATGACAAACAAATCGATCGTGCGCATGCCCGCAGGAAGGCCCAGTTTGAACACATGCGCCGCCAATGCGCCCATCAGCAAAACCCCAAGCGGTTTGCCGATCAAAAGCCCTGCCAAAACAAGCCAAGTTGCCTCGCCAATTGCGTTGAACTCAACCCCTGCATTGAGCAGGCCGAAAAAGAACAAAATGATCTCAACGGGCACTTTTAGCTTGTGTTCGATGTGGTTCAAAAGATCGTTTAGGTGTTGCTCTGCGGCAGCGAAAATACCAAATTCGCGATCAGCATGTGGGATGGTGGGCACAATGGGCAACAGCCCCAAAGCGGGATGAATACCCGCCATCATGAAGCCGTACCAAGACACACAAGCGGCGATCAAATAGGGCCAAAAGTGCAATTTTTCGCGCACCCAAGTTGATTTCATCTGCAATTCGCTGCCGTGGTCCAATTTGCGTGGCAACCAATTGGCCAAGAAAAATACCGCCAAAGCCGCAAATACAGAGAGGAACAACCACTCAACAGCCAATTCGGAACTTGGATAGAAGACTGCCAGAATCACAAGACCGGCAGCATCGTCCGCAATCGCCAGCAACAACAAGAACCGTACAGCGGGGTGGCCCGCGCCAAACACGATCCGGCCCACGAGGTATGAAAACGCGATGTCGGTGGCTGTTGGCACGGCCCAGCCGTTTTTCACCGCGTCAAAGGTGTCAGAGCCCATGATCGCCGCTAAGCCAAGGTAGACCACAATGGGGCCAACCATGCCGCCAAATGTCGCCACAAGCGGGGTCGCCGCTTTTTTACCGCGCAGAGAGCCGTTTTTCAAAATCACCGCTTCCCACACTTCTTTGGCCGCGATGGCGAAAAAGAACGCCATCAACACGTCATTGAACAGATAATGAAGCGTCAAGCTGCGGTGCATATGCCCCAGCTCATCCACATGGGGGTGGCCGACAAAGAAATCTTGGATGATCACGAAATTGACCATGGCGTGATAGGATTGGGCATCCACATTGGCCCAGATCAGCGCGATCACAGCTCCGAGAATAAGCAGCACAGAATAGCCGGTGACGAAATTCCAAACTTTGAACATTATTGATCCCTCGGCCCCGAAAGGCGCACCTTATGTGTTTGGTTCGCAATAGGGCATGGGGGGTGTTGGCGCAAGCAATCTGGCTCATGCGACGCCCGTGTTTTATGTGGTTGCATCTATGGGATTTGGGCGGGCTATGTGTCTTGGGAGTGTAAAAAATGCAGCGTGGCTTGCGCCAAATGTGCCGAGGCAGCCACACCGTCGATCAGGGGAATGTCGGTCGTGGTCCCGAGTGCCGTTTGCAAGCGCGCCATCCCAGCACACCCCAGCACAACAGCGGTGGCCCCGTCTTGCGTTTGCGCCAAATTGATTTCATCGGAGAGCCGCGCAACTGTGTCTGGCGTGCCGGTGTCAATGGCAAGCACGCCTAGCCCACTTGCGCGCACAGACCGGCATATGGGACCAAAGCCCGTGGTGTTGATGTTGCCTTCAATCACAGGAATCGACACAGCAAGAGATGTGACAACCGAAAACTGCGCACCGATCAACTGCGCCATGGTGTAGGCGGATTGACCGATGCCAAAGACGGGGCAAAGGGCCGCTTTGCGCATCTCATCCAATCCGGTGTCGTCAAAGCAGGCGATGATGATGGCATCTGCGCGCAGCGCTTGCGCATGTGGGATCAGTTTCAGCAACCCCGTGACCGCTCGGGCGCCGTCTTCAGGGCCTTCGATCGCAGGCGGTCCATCGTGATTGGTCAGGCCGAAAATATCTGCCTCGGGCAGAGCCTTACGCGCGACATCGACAACACTGGTGGTCATAGCCTCGGTTGCGTTCGGGTTGATATAGACCAGCCGCATCACACCGCTGTGCCCGCGTCAGAGCCATGCGCCGTGCGCCGTTTTCCCATGGCCCAAACAATTACCAAAAAGACGGCAATGATCAGCAATGAAAACAGCGTCGTCAGGGTGCCAAGGGCGTAGATCACGGGCGTCGTCACGTTGGTGGTGATGCCGAAAATTTCAAGCGGCAGCGTGTTGTAACTGCCTGCGGTCAAAAGCGTGCGGGCGAATTCATCGTAGGATAGGGTAAAGCCAAACAGAGCCACGCCAATGAGTGAGGGCGCGATGATCGGCAGAATGACAAAGCGGATGGTCTGCCATGGGGTGGCGCCTTGGTCGCGGGCGGCTTCTTCGAATGATTTATCGAACCGATTGAACACTGCGAAAATGATCAGCAATCCAAAGGGCAGGGTCCAAGTCAGCTGTGATCCAAATCCTGAGGTCGCCCAGTGCACTTTGAATCCGAGCTGGCTAAAGATGAGCCCCACACCCAAGGACACCAAAATAGAAGGGATCACCAAAGACGTGATCGCCATATAAAACAGCACGCCAGAGCCTTTGAAGTTTTTGCGAAACGCAAGGCCTGCGCTCACGGACACGAACACCGTCGAGGCCATAACCATAAGGCCCAGCACGAAAGACCGTCGGAAGGATCCCCAAATATCGCCCACGGCTTGCTGTTTGAACAGATCGGCAAACCAATGCATCGAGACACCATTCATCGGAAACGTCAAACCGCCTTTGGGGCCTTGAAACGACAAAATGCCGATGGTCAGGGTCGGGCCGTATAGGAACAACAAAAATAAGATGAAGAACGCGGACAACACGTAAAAAGAACGGGGGCGGGCATCCATTTTACAGCTCCTTTCGAATGTTTACGAAGCGCAGTAAAACGCCGATGATAATTAAAACCGTGCACAGTAAAATCACAGCCGTGGCCGCAGCCGAGGGATATTGCAGTAAAGAAATATCGTTTGAAATCAATCGACCAACGTTGGCTTTTTGTGATCCAGACATGAAGCGCACTGTGATGAAATCCCCCATGACCAGTGTCACCACAAAAATGGTGCCGATCATAATGCCCGGTTTTGTGAGTGGAATGATGATGTGTTTGAGGGTTTGAAACCCTGATGCGCCATTGTCATAGGCGGCTTCCATCAGGGATTTGTCGATGCGGATCATCGTGTTGAAAATCGGCACGACCATGAACAACGTATACAGATGCACAAAGGCTAGGATCACAGCGAAATCCGAGTACAAAAGCCATTCCAAAGGCGCATCGATCACACCCCAAGATATCAGCGTTTGATTGGCGATCCCGTTGCGTCCCAAAAAGGGAATCCACGAAATCATTCGGATGATATTCGAGGTCAAAAACGGGATGGTGCACAGTAAAAACAGAACCGTTTGGATGGCCTGCGTGCGGATGTGAAAAGCCAGAAAATAGGCGATGGTAAACCCGATGCCAAGCGTCAGGGCCCACGTGACCACGGCGTATTTGAACGTGGCAAAGAAAACCTTGTAGGTCACGGGCGAGCTCAACAAAAAGGCGTAGTTGTCGAATTGAAAAGCGGGATAAATCGAAAAATCTGTGGCACCCCAAAAGCTGACGATGACGATCATAATAATTGGCGCGACGAGGAACCCCAGCAAAACAACTGCCAAAGGGGCCGCCTGTAGGTATGTCACTAAATTGCGTGTCTTTTCCATGTGTCCTCGTCGGTGCGTGCTTGCGCGTTTGGCCATGTTTTCGAAATATGTGCAGGCCCACAACAGCAGGCCCACACGAGAGGCTACGCCTCAAAACATCACACTAGGATGCGATGAATTCGTTCCATTTGCGGACCATGTATTGATTTTGATCCATGACTGAATTCCAACACGCCACAGCGCCCATGCGGTCCGTGAACGAGCCGCCATCGCGTAAATCGCCCACACTTGCCAAGACATCGCCCGTTGGGGACGTGATGTCGCCAGTGGCCGCTTTGCCTTCAAACCAGTAACCCCATTCGTTTTCGGACATGAAGTCTTTTGAGGTTTCAGGCACAGCAGAGTAATAGCCTTGGCGCATCAAATAGCCGCCAACCCAGCCAGACAAATACCAGTTGATGTATTCATAGGCCGCGTCCAATTCCATGCCAGACAAGCTAGACGATAGGCCCAAGCCGCCGCCCCAAGACCGGTAGCCCTCTTTGAGTGGTTGATAGACACATGGAATGCCGCGTGATTTCACGGCTGTGATCGCAGGGGACCACATGGATTGGATCACAACTTCGCCCGATGCCATCAAATTCACGGACTCATCAAAAGATTTCCAGAACGCACGGAACTGGCCATTTTGTTTGGCCTCAGTGAAGATCGCAAAGGTTTTGTCGATCTCGTCTTTGGTCATGTTGCCTTTATCGCCGTACTGGATTTCACCCATGGCTTCGCACACCATCGCCATGTCCATGATACCGATGGATGAAATATCTAGGATCGACGCCTTGCCTTTGAATTCAGGGTTGAGCAACTCGGACCAGCTTTCAATCGGGCGGTTGATCAGGTCGGGGCGAATGCCAAGCGTGTCAGCGTTATAGATGGTCGGGATCAACGTCATCCAACCTGTTTCACCCTCAGAAAACGTCTTGCCACCAGGCCCATCGGTAAAGCCCACAGTGTGGGGCGCTGTGCCTTGGGCGATTTCGCTTGTTGGTGTCAGTTTGCCAGAGCGGAAGGTGCCCACGATCTTGTCGTAATTCGCGATTTTAGACGTGTCCATCGCCTGCAAATTGCCCGTTGGCCAAACTTTTTTACAGATCCAGTATTCGATATCTGCGATGTCAAAACTGTCTGGTTGCGTGGCCGCGCGCTGTGTCACGCTGTCACTGTCAAGCGCGGTCATTTCTAGTTTAAAGCCAAGGTCTTCTTTCACCTTATTGGCCACATCATTGAGGTTGGACACGCCCGTGCCGAACTGGCGTAACGTGATGTCTTTGATTTCTTGAGCCCAGACCATTGGTGCAGGCAATGTTGAGGCCGCAACGGCCCCTGCAGCACCTTTGAGAACGGAACGGCGGCTATAACGCATTTTTGACATTGAGAGTATCCCTTGTTGGCTTTTGGATTGGATTTTTGGAAAAGTTGTGCCTGTTGATCAGGCTTGGAGACGGTGCAGCCGTCCCTCATCCCAAGCGAGCTTGACCGCATCGCCTGGATTTTTGGGTGATGTGTAAAAGTCGGCTTCTGGCACCAAGGCCAAAACCTCTTCGCCAGTGTCCGTTTGCGTGGTCAGAGCGACATGCCCACCTTGGTATTCAACGGATGTAATGGTGGCGGCCAAACCGTTTTTATCCAGTTTGACTTCATCTGCGCGCAGAGCAACCTTGCCACCGTTCAATGAAATCACATTGTGCCCGCCCATAAAACGCGCCACGAATTCTGTCTTAGGGGCAGACCACACATCGCGGGCTGTCCCCGCTTGTTCGATCACCGCATTGTTCATCACCACCAATTCATCGCCCAACGCCAGTGCCTCGTCTTGGCCGTGGGTGACATGAATGAATGTGATGCCCAATTCGCGTTGCAACCGTTTGAGTTCGGCACGCATACGGATACGCAAAAATGGATCAAGTGCTGACAGCGGCTCGTCGAGCAACAAAACCTTGGGTTCCGTCACCAAAGCCCGCGCAAGCGCCACCCGTTGCTGTTGCCCGCCAGACAATTGTTCGGGGAACCTGTCAGCGAATGATGTCATGTCCACCAGTTCCAATAGGGCATTGGCTTTGGCATGGCGGGTGGCTTTGTCGATGCCTTTCATCCGCAGCGAGAACGCCACGTTGTCACGCACCGTGAGATGTGGAAACAACGCATAGCTTTGAAACATCATAGCTGTTCCGCGTTTGGCGGGGGGCAGTGTCGAGACATCGAACCCATCCAGAACCACAGAGCCGTCGGTGACAGTTTCATGGCCTGCAATCATCCGCAGCGTTGACGATTTTCCGCACCCTGATGGCCCAAGCAAACAGACATAACTGCCGGCTTTAAATTTGTAATTGATCTTATCAACCGCGAGCGTGTCGCCGTATTTTTTCGTCAAATTGATCAGTTCAAGATCGTATCCAGCGCCCATATCCACCCCTTACAGTCGTGATCTGTGTGTCTGTCTTGTTTTATGGTCAGCAGGTTTTTCGGTGGGGCGTTATCGATTTTTGGGGGTCGCGAGGGCGAAAACTGTGGATGCCTAAAATTTAATCCGAATGCGGGCGTATGTCCTCATTTATGTGCTCAATATTGTATACAATTATAAAAACAAAATGGTGATGGTATTGTCGCTTGCCATAAAGCACGTGCGATTCCAATGTGAAACAAAGGAAATCTGATGACTGATGTAGCCCACGTGCCCCTGACCGCCGACCTGTTGTTTGACAAGCTTGAGTTGGCAATCCACGAACATCGCTTGGCCCCCGGTACCAAATTGGGCGAAGATGACATCGCAGAAGTCTATGGTGTCAGTCGCACAATCGTGCGCGCTGCGTTACAGTCGTTATCCCATCAACGCCTTGTCGAATTAAAACGCAACAAAGGCGCATTTGTCGCCCAGCCATCGGTCAAAGAGGCCCGCGAAGTGTTCGAAGCGCGCGCCCTTTTAGAGCCACGCACCGCCCATTCCGCGGCCTTGCGCATAACCCCTGATCAAGTGGCGCAGCTCCAAGCACATATCGACGCTGAACATGAGGCGCTTCATGCGGGGGATCATGGTCGCGCTTTGTATTTGTCAGGGCAGTTTCACATCGAGATCGCGCGCATCGCCGACCAGCACACGATCGAAACGTTCATTACGCAACTTATTTCGCGATCGTCTTTGATCATCGCGCTGTATTGGCAGCGTCGTGCGGCGATGTGTGAAAGCCATGCCCATGATGCGTTGATTTCTGCCTTTGCCGACCATGATGGCCCCCGCGCCGAAGAGTTGATGAAGAACCATTTGCTGGATTTGCTCACATCGCTGGATTTGCGCAACAAAACCTCGGCGCCTGTGTCCCTCAAGGCGGCTTTATCAGTGTAACGGCGGCTTTTGCTTGCCTCATAGGCTTTGGCACAATACGGGTTGGGGCGATATAAAACTGACCGTTTGGGCCGCGTCGTGCGATGGGTCTGATCCGCGCCGGTAAAGGAGCTTTCATGACCGACCAATCCACGCCAGACCTCACGCCCATCGATTTGGCTCATGCCACGATGGAAGCCGCTCCGGATGATGATGCTCTGCGCTTGAGGTTTTTTGAACGTCTTGCCGATTGCGAACTGTTTTTGCTTTTAACGGCTGAGCCGGTTGGCGATGGACCGTTAGAACCCCGCGTGTTTCCCGTCGAGGACCAAAATTATGTTGTGGTGTTTGACCGCGAAGAACGTTTGGCCGAATTCGCAGGCGAGGCCCCCTATGCGGCTTTGTCGGGCCGCGTTTTGGCGGATATGTTGGCGGGCCAAGGCATTGGTATTGGGCTGAACCTGACAGTTGCACCGTCCGAAATGTTGCTGCCGCCAGAGGCGATGGAGTGGCTCAAAGACACGCTGGCCCATGCGCCCTCTGAGGCCGAAGCCAAACCCGAAGAAATCACCCCACCACATGGTTTGCCCGAACAACTGATCACGGCTTTGGATACCAAACTGGCGATTGCAGGCGGATTGGCGCGCGTCGCCTATTTGGCAGGCGTGACCTATGAGGGCGGTGCTAAAACGCATCTTTTGGCTTATGTCGATCACATGCCAGGATCAGAGGGCGCCTTGGCGCAATTGGTGGCCGAGGCTTTGACATTTTCCGGTATCGAAGCCGGCGCTTTGGATGTGGCGTTTTTCGCCCCAAGTGATCCTTTGTGCGCGCCTCTTGCGCGTCATGGTTTGCGATTTGATTTGCCCCAACCCGAGGCCCAATCCACAGGACCATCCGCACCCGGCATGGACCCGAACAAGCCGCCGATTTTACGCTGATTACGCGGCGCCTTGACGGGCTTAGTAGCCTATGGATCGATCAACGAGATGTCGCAGCGGCTGCCCCGATTCGGCGCGTAGGATGTTGTCGGCGATCACGTCTGAGGCGGATTTAGGCCGTGTTTCAGCCGCGATATGCGGTGTCACGGTGACCTTTGAATGGTGCCAAAACACATGGGATTTCGGCAGCGGCTCTATGCGAAAAGCATCCAAGGTCGCGTGTGCAATCTGACCTGCATCGAGTGCGTCAAGCAAAGCCTCGTCATCAATCAACATCCCGCGTCCGGGGTTCAAAATGACAGCGCCGCGTGGCATTTTTGCGATGGTCGCTGCATTCAATGTGTTTTCGGTCGCCGCCGTGTTGGGCAGCAAAAGCACGCAAATCTCGGCCCCCTGTAAAGATTTTTCCAACCCCTGCGGGCCATGCAAACAGGTCACGCCTGCAATGTCTTTGGGGCTACGCGACCATCCGGTGACGTTAAACCCAAGCGATACCAACGCTTTGGCCGCCGCACTGCCCAGCATCCCCAAGCCCAAAACGGTGACCTGTCTGTCGCGTGCCAGCGGCGGTGTGGTTTGATCCCATACGCCGTTCAATCCATGAATGTGACGGTCCATGCCCAAATGATGACGCATCACATGCCCGACAACCCATTCGGTCATGCCAAGCGCTAGCCCGTCATCGACCATACGGCACAGCGGCTGCGTCAAGGTCGTATTGCCCACGATGGTTTCAACCCCCGCCCAAAGACTGAGCACCGCTTTTGTACGGGTGAAGGGGGTAAAATCCGTCAATGATGGGTTGGGCGCATAGACAATATAATCGGTGCGATCTGCGGGCATATCCGTGCGGATCGTCGCATCAATTCCGCGGGCTTGTAAGGCCTCGGGCAGCACATCTTTGTAATCGTTCCAAAGGGCGGGTCGTGCCGAAAACAAGATGTTCAAAGTCATATAGAGCCTCGGATCAGGTTACGATTTACTGCGCGGGCGATGCACATGAGCGGACTGGACGATGCCAAAGGCGACCATCAAAACGAGCATCGCAGATCCGCCATAAGACACCATTGGCAAGGGCACGCCCACAACGGGTGCAAGGCCCATAACCATCGACATATTCACGGCGAAAAACAAAAAGAACGTCGCAGCAACCCCGATGGTGACCAGCGCGCCAAAGCGGTCTTTATTGTTCATGGCTGAGATAAGGCAAAACACGATCACGCCCGCGTAAAGCAATAGCAATGAAAAGCCGCCCAAAAACCCGAACTCTTCGGCCAGTGTGGTGAAAATAAAATCAGTGTGTTTCTCGGGTAAAAAGTTCAATCGCGACTGGGTGCCTTGCATGAAACCACGTCCCGTCCAGCCGCCAGACCCCAGTGCGATCTTGGATTGGGTGATGTGATACCCCGCGCCCAAAGGGTCAGATGCGGGGTCCAAAAACGTGTCGATGCGGCGGTACTGGTAGTCTTTGAGCAACTGCCACGGTGTGCCACGTGATGTGAACACGAACGTCACCAAAGCCCCACCCATGGCCGCCACCGCGCCAAAATACCACCAGCTCACGCCCGCCGCGAACATGATGATCGCACCACCAAACACCAGCAAAAGCGAAGTGCCAAGATCAGGTTGTTTGAGCACCAAAACTGTGGGCAACAGGATTAAAAACACTGGAATGGCGACCCACAACGGGCGCGATACCTTTTTAATATCCAACCAATCATAGTAACCCGCCAGTAACATCACCAAGGTGATTTTCATCAATTCTGAAGGTTGAAGTCGCATAAACCCAAGGTCGATCCAACGTTGCGCCCCCATGCCAACATCACCGAAAAATTCGACGATCAATAGCAAGACCAAAGACAAGACATAGCCAACACCCGCCATATTGCGCCAAAACCAAATTGGCACCATGGCGATCATCAACATCAGGGCAAGACCGACGCCAAATCGTTTCATCTGTGGTGCGGCCCAAGGTGAAAATGAGCCACCTGCGTTGGAATACAGCATGATGAACCCGACACTGGCCACGGCTGTCAGCAAAATAACCAAGGCCCAATTGACGTAGAGAATTTTTGAGAGGCCCGTGGGAACTGTTTTGAGGTTTTGCTCTAAATAACTCATGCGTTGCTCCGTTTGGCCGCACCATCCCCATCAGGGCGCAGGGGCAAGGCATCAAGGCGGTTCTTGATCGTGCCGCGCTGGGATTGCGGGTAGGAGGCCAAAGGCGGCACTGCACCATGTTGTGCAAATAGCATCAAATCACGTGCAATGGGGGCCGCAGCCGTCGATCCACCGCCGCCATGTTCGACCACAACAGAAACGGCATATTTCGGATTGTCATGCGGCGCAAAGGCGACAAACAACGCGTGATCGCGCTCTTCCCATGGCACGTTTTTGTTGTTCACCACGACGTTGCGGGTTTGGCTTGTGCCCGTTTTGCCAGCCATGCGCATACCGTCTTCCACGATCCGCGACCGATACGCGGTACCACGTGAATTGTTGGACACTTCATACATGCCTTGGCGTACAGCGCGCAGCATATTTTCGTTGATGCCCAATGGCCCGCCGTCTTTGATTGGCTGCTCTACGCCATCAATCGATTTGACCAAACGCGGGGTCACCACACGCCCTGTGGCCAAACGCGAGGTCATAACGGCCAGCTGCATTGGGGTGGTCAACACAAACCCCTGTCCAATGGCGGCATTCAAACTGTCGCCGATCACCCAATCGGCCCCACGCTTGTCGCGTTTCCATTGCTTGTCGGGCATCAGGCCAGAGGACATGCCGGGCAGGGGCAAATTGTAACTGTCACCAAGGCCAAGTTTTCGGCCCATGTCCGCGATTTTTTCGATCCCTGCACGCTGGGCCAACTCATAGTAATATACATCGCATGAGTGGCGCAAAGACCCGATGAGATTGACGTTGCCGTGTCCTGCGCGTTTCCAACAGTGAAACCGCCGCCCGCCAACTTCGGTGTGGCCCAAGCAGCGCACAGTTTCATCAGGACTCACAACGCCTGCCTCAAGGGCTGCAAGTGCCGTGACCATTTTGAATGTGGATCCTGGTGGATAGGCACCTTGAACAGATTTTGACGGCAAAGGACGATAGATGTTTTCCAAAAGCGCCCTGTAGTCAGCCCCCGAGATGCCGCGTACAAATTTATTCGGGTCAAAGGCTGGGGTTGATCCCGCCGCCAAAACATCGCCTGTGCGCACATCCATGATCACAGCCGAAGCACTTTCACCGCTCAGTCGTGCTTGCACAAAGTTTTGTATTTTTTGATCAAAGGTCAGCTGAATATTGGCGCCTGCCACGCCTTCTTGGCGGTCCAATTCACGAATGGTGCGCCCGTGGACATTTTGCTCAACGCGCAAAGTGCCTGCACGGCCTTTAAGTTGGTCTTCCAATTTGGTTTCGACGCCCGTTAAGCCAATTTGGAAATCTGGAATGCGGTAAATCGGATCGACGACGTCCATTTGGTCCAGTTTGTCTTTGGTCACGGGGCGGACATATCCGACAGTGTGCGCGAAATCATCGCTGAACGGATAGTGGCGGGTGAGGCCGACCTCTGGTGATACGCCGGGCAGGGCGGGACTGTTTGCGGCCACAGTGGAAAAGGCTTCCCATGTCAAACGGTCCGCGATGGTCACGGGCACAGACGGGCCAGTGTCGCGACTTTTAAGTTTTTTGCGCACCCGGGCTTGTTCGTCTGGCGTCAAACCGATCAGCTTTTCGAGTTTTTCCAAAACGACATCAAGCTCAGACGCATCTTCTTTGCGGATCACGATGCGAAAGGTCTGCTCATTCTCGGCTAAAATCACGCCGTTACGATCATAAAGCAATCCACGCGCAGGCGGCAATAAACGCACTTTTAAACGGTTTTCATCGGCCAATAGGCGAAATTCTTCGGCCTGATCCACCTGCATAAATCGCATGCGCAGCCCTAAAACACCCATAAAGGCCAATTGCGTGCCACCCAAAAACAGCGCGCGTCGTGATATTTTTCTGGCGCTTTCGGCGGTATCTGCGGGGGATCGTCTCATCTAGAGTATCCGATCAATTCGGCTTCTGCTGCGGTGATTTTGGTGACGCCCATAATCATTGTGGATGCCAAAACCACCAAAGGATAGGCCAGAAGCGTTGAGATTTGCTGCAAGATAACCAAGCCAAAAGAGGCTTGATCAACCATAAAAATCCCCAAACAAATGCGGTACAGAACGGCAAGCCCAAGCATCAGGGCCGACACCATGGCCCATTCCACCAAAAAGGGCATGTCGCGTGACATACCTTCGCGGCCCCGTAAAAATTCAACAGCAATGACGCAAAGAACGGCCCAAAGGCCGGGGGGACGCATAAAAATAAAATCACCGATCAAAAACACCGTCGCGACCAATAGGATCGGCACGTAGGACGGGCGTCGTAGCACCCATGCAAAGGCAAAAGCCAACATCAAATCCGGGCCGGGCCAGCGCCCTGAACCCACTTCAAGAGGTAGCAAGCAAAAGAACAGGGCAGTCAAACAAACCAAGACAAACCCGCCGCGATACATCCATTGTCTGACGACCCACGGCTCAACCATCGGAGGCCTCCGTGGTGGATGAGAGTGTGGGTGTGGCACCTGAAATTGGATTTGTTGGCAATATTAACGATCCGGGGTCAATGATCCGTTCACTTTCGAGCGTGCGCAAAACACGTAGAAAATCCAGCCGTTCATAGTCCGCCGCCAAAACCACCCGCAAACGCCGATCAGCACCAAGCGCCACTTGGCCAATCACCAACCCCGATGGGAAAACACCGCCATCGCCAGAGGACACAACACGGTCACCGGGGCGGACCAATTCGGGGCTTTCTAAAAACTCAAGCGGCGGTCGGGCTGTGTTGTCGCCGGATAAAATCGCGCGTTGACCTGAGGGTTGAATGGTCACCGGCAGGCGAGAGTTGCTATCCGTTAGCAATACAACGCGCGCGGTGTTTTCGCCGAGCCCAGAGATACGCCCCACAAGCCCGATGCCATCCATCGTCGCCCAGCCATCGACAATGCCGTCACGTGCGCCGACGTTCAAAAGCACCGATTGGCGAAACGGAGATCCGCTATCGGCCATCACAACGCCCGTCACATAGGTGTATTTCGGGTCTAGCCGCACATTGTTGAGATCAAGCAGTTTGGCGTTTTTTTGCTCCAGTTGCAGGGCGGCTTCTTTCCAAGCCTGCATTTGGCGCAATTCGCGGCGTAACTCTTGATTTTGCGCGTAAATACGGCTGTAACTTTGGAAATTCTCGACCATGTCGACAGTTTTTGTGACAGGCACCAAAGCCCATTCAAAAGAGGGCACCACACGGTCAACAAGCTGCGCACGGATGCGTTCGACGCGGGGGCTGTCGATGCGCCACAAAATGAAGATGCCAAAGAGCACAAGGATCAGCAGCGCCGACAGCAATCTGCGCAGCGGGCGAATGTAGCCGTCAGATGTGCCTGTGTCTTTGGCCACGTTTACTCCGAATCCTCAAAGGACCGCAGGCAAGAGGCGCGTGAAACGCCCCTGTGGCCAACGATCAGCTGTCGTAATCAATCACATGACGGAGTTGTTTTTCATACTCCAAGGCTTTGCCCGTCCCCAAAGCCACACAGTTGAGTGGCTCGTCAGCAACAGAAATGGCCAGACCTGTTTGCTCGCGCAAGGCCAGATCAAGATCGCCCAAAAGCGCGCCGCCACCGGTCAACATAACACCGCGATCCACGATGTCTGCGGCCAAATCTGGCGGTGTGGTCTCAAGCGCTGCCATCACAGCTTCGCAAATTTGCTGCACGGGCTCGGACAGAGCTTCGGCCACTTGCGCTTGGGAAATTTCGATTTCTTTTGGCACACCATTGAGCAAATCACGCCCGCGAATGGTCATCGCGGCGCCGCGTCCATCGTCAGGCATACGTGCCGTGCCGATGGTGGTTTTGATGCGCTCTGCTGTGCCTTCACCGATCAATAAGTTTTGTTGGCGGCGCAAATACGCAATGATCGCGTCGTCCATGCGGTCACCACCAATACGCACCGAACGCGCGTAAACGATGTCGCCCAAAGACAAAACAGCCACCTCAGTGGTCCCGCCACCGATGTCCACAACCATGTTGCCTGTGGGGTCCGTGATCGGCATGCCCGCGCCAATAGCCGCCGCAATAGGTTCTGCGATCAAGCCCGCGCGGCCTGCGCCGGCAGACAACACAGAGTTGCGGATCGCACGTTTTTCAACAGGGGTCGCGCCGTGCGGCACACAAACGATGATCTTGGGTTTTGGGAACAGCGTGCGGCGGTGCACTTTGCGGATGAAATGTTTGATCATTTCCTCAGCTGTGTCGAAATCCGCGATCACACCGTCACGCATCGGGCGAATGGCCTCAATCGACCCTGGCGTTTTGCCAAGCATGTGTTTCGCGTCTTCGCCCACAGCCAAAACCTGTTTGCGCCCGTCTTTGACATGGTAGGCCACAACAGATGGCTCGTTTAGGATAATGCCCTTGCCTTTGACGTAGACCAGCGTGTTCGCTGTCCCTAGGTCAATTGCCATATCGGACGAGAAAAGTCCCTTAAGTATCGCCATAGTCCGTTCAATCCTCGTCAAACCCGATGCGGGGAGAATCCCCTTTAAATGGCCTTATATGCGTCTCTGCGTCTATGGGAAAGAGGTGCTCGCCATTGTGGCTGGTGATCGCTTATAAATGAAACGTGATGGGGGTGTGATGTTTATTATCTGTGCCGTCATTTGGCTGTGTCGCCATTTGGTTCGCCAGCCGTTAAGTTGCCGCGACACGAGCATCTCAAAAAAGCAGGAGCAAGCGTTTGCGAAGTCTGGGGCTTGAAATTGGCAGAGTGGGGCTGGCGCTTTTGGTGGTGTCTTTACACAGTTCTGCCTTGTCTGATGTAACTTGGCTTGGCGCATCGGTGTTGAATCACGGGCTTGCGCGATTGGCCGTTCCGTTTTTCTTTTTGCTGTCAGGGTATTTCATTGGACCCGCTTTTGCGCATGACTTTGGTCGATGGCTGTTGCGGATCGTGGCGCTTTATGCCGCTTGGTCTGTGATCTGTGCGCCCGTTTGGATCGCCGAAGGGGTTAATGGTATTGGATTTTTTAAAAATATCCTGATTGGATATCGCCATCTTTGGTATCTCACGGGCCTTGGTATTGGGGGGACCATACTCTATTTTGTCCGCTCGGCTTCGACCACACGCCTTTTGTCCCTTGCGACGGGATTGTATTTGGTGGCCTGTCTGGGTGAACTCTACATTCGTACAAAAACGCCCGTTTTCGGATTGCCTGATCACCTCTCGGTCTTGCCGTTTCGCAACGGTATCTTTTTTGGTTTTCCTTTCATGGCGATCGGCTATGTCATGGCGCGCCATGCAGATATCTTGGACAAGGTGTCCTCTGTGTTGCTGGCGATGATCATAACAGCTGTCTTTGGTGCATTGCTGGCTGAGGTTTTGATGTCTTACATGCTGTTCGATATGACGGGGCCATATGATTGCCTGTTTGCATTGTTTATTGCCACACCAGCCCTTTTTATCGGCTTAATGCGGGCTTCACAAAAGCGCGTTGGTCGTGGACTTGGGCAGCTCGCAACGGGGATATATTTTGTGCATATCCCGATACTGGTGGTCATTGGCGGCTTATGGCCTGACATCGGTCCAACAACTCGTTTTGCTCTGACTGTGCTTTGCACGTTTGCTGCATTGCCAGTGTTGTTTTTGGTAAATCGACGCTTGCCCCTATTATAAAGGGCGCACAAAGTTGCGCGCCCTTGACTGGTGATCACAGGTTGGGATTAACCCGCGTCTGTGTATTTCACTTCTTTTGTATCCGCCCCCGGCGCTGACTTTGTGCGGCGCACGATCAGGCGGTTGACGGCGTTTACATAGGCTTTGGCTGAGGCAAAAACGGTATCCGTGTCTGAGCTTTGGCCTGTGGCGATGCGCCCGTCTTCTTCCAAACGTACGGACACGGTGGCTTGGGCATCTGTGCCCTCAGTGACAGCGTTCACTTGGTAGATCTGCAAGCGGGCTTGTGTTGGGTAGAGGGTTTTGATCGCTTTGAAGGTCGCATCCACAGGCCCGTCGCCCTCAGAGGTGCACTGTTTTTCTACGCCGTCAATTTCCAAAGTGATATCAGCGGTTTGAGGTGCTTCTGATCCGCAAACGACCCGCAGGTGTTTGATCTTGATATGCTCGTTTTGACCCTCTGACCCTGCGTCTTGCATCAGCGCGACGATGTCATCATCCAGCACTTCTTTTTTGCGATCGGCCAGTTCTTTGAAGCGCACGAATACGTCTTTCAACTGGTTGTCACCCAGCTCGTATCCCAGCTCTTCGAGTTTGGCACGCAACGCGGCACGCCCCGAATGTTTGCCCAGCGGCAAAGACGTACCAGACAGGCCCACATCGGCAGGGCGCATGATTTCAAAGGTTTCGGCATTTTTCAGCATGCCGTCTTGGTGGATGCCAGATTCATGCGCGAATGCGTTTTTGCCGACAATCGCTTTGTTTGGCTGCACCACAAAGCCAGAGACCTGCGATACACGACGCGAAATGTTCATGATCTTGGTTGTGTCGATTTTCGTGCTGTACGGCATGATGTCGTTGCGCACTTTGAGCGCCATCACAACCTCTTCCAGCGCCGTGTTGCCCGCGCGTTCACCAAGGCCGTTGATCGTACATTCGATTTGGCGCGCGCCCGCTTCGACAGCCGCCAAAGAGTTGGCGGTGGCCATCCCCAGGTCATTGTGACAGTGCGTCGCAAAGATGATGTTATCAGCGCCCGGAACGCGGTCGAGCAACATTTTGATAATTGCAGAACTTTCGCGCGGAATGGTGTAGCCTACGGTGTCAGGAATGTTGATCGTGGTGGCGCCCGCTTTGATCGCAATCTCAACCACGCGGCACAGATAATCATGTTCGGTGCGGATCGCATCCATCGGCGACCATTGCACATTGTCACACAGATTGCGGGCATGGGTGACGGTGTCGTGGATCTTATCGGCCATCTCATCCATGCTCAGCGCGGTGATGTCGCGGTGCAACGGCGATGTGCCGATAAAGGTGTGAATGCGCGGCTGGGCGGCGTGTTTCACGGCCTCCATACAGCGGTCAATGTCGGTGATGCTGGCGCGCGCCAATCCACAAATCACCGAATTTTTGGAATTCTTGGCGATCTCGGACACAGCCTCAAAATCGCCCTGCGATGCAATCGGGAAACCGGCCTCAATAATATCGACGCCCATCTCATCCAACAGGCTGGCGATTTCAAGTTTCTCGTTGTGAGACATTGTGGCGCCGGGGGATTGCTCACCGTCACGCAGTGTCGTGTCAAAAATCAGGACGCGGTTTTTGTCGGATACAAATGTCATAGGAATTCTCTCGTGTTCTTAGCTGTCATGGTGGGGTGTGTTTGATGAGGCGCGCGTTTCACTTCTGAGCGGTCGCGCCAAAGGCACGCTCAGAAGCAGCTAAGAAGGAGAAGCGCACGACGATCCAGCGCAGGAATTGCGCGGGCTAAGGTCGTTTTATGAGCTGTCATCAACATGGGAGCGACTATAATCACGCAAGTCGTAAAGAAAACCCCAAAATGTGATCTTTTTTCGTTTTCGCGCCTCGTCAGATAAAGGAAACACAGATGCGCGCACTCTGTATTGACCAAAAGGTTGTTAGGAGGGCACGTTCAGGATTATTGTGCGTCGATTGGTTCAGGGGCGGTATCAGGGATCACATCAGGTTCCACCACCGCGACCAACGCACCATCGGCCCAGTCGCCTGAGGCTGTTTCGCCTGAAGCATAGGTGATCGTGCCGCGGCCTTGGCGTTTTCCGCCTGAGAACAGGCCTTCATAGACATCGCCATTGGCGTAGGTGGCTGTGCCGCGCCCGTTGATTTCGCCCTCGCTCCATTCGCCCATATAAGTGTAGCCCGTGGGCATAACCAAGGTGCCTGTGCCGCTGCGTTTGCCTGCCTTGAAATCGCCGCTATAGGTTGTGCCATCCGCGTAGGTTGCGGTGCCTTTGCCCGACCGTTCGCCGGTGTCCCACTCGCCATCATAGATAAACCCATCGGTGTAGGTCATTTTACCTGTCCCGTGGTTTTGCGCGTTTTTGAACATGCCTTCATAAATCAAACCATTGGCGTATTCGGCGCGCCCCATGCCGTCGATCACGCCGTATTGCCATGCGCCGTCATAGGTCGTGCCGCCGGGGTAGGTGATTTTGCCGGTGCCATGTGACAAATCATCCAAGAAGCTGCCAACATAGATTGATCCATCGGGATAGGTGACTTGGCCTGCGCCCTCAATACGGCCTTGGACCCATGCGCCGATGTAGATGTATCCGTCTGTGCCGGTGAATGTGCCAGTGCCGTGGCGCTTGTCATCGTCAAAATCGCCGACGTATATGTCACCATTGGCATAAGTGACTTTGCCGTTGCCTTGGCGTTTTCCGTCAACCAATGTCCCTGTGTACGTATCGCCATTGGGTTGGTTGATGGTGCCCTCGCCATTGCATTGCCCTGCCACCCATTGGCAATCTAACGTCAGCCCGTCTTCCAAGGTCAAAACACCCAAACCGTGGCGTGCGTCACGGGCCAAGTTTCCGACATATGTCGAACCCTCAGGGTAGGTGATCGTGCCTTTGCCCTCCTTGACGCCGTTCACCCAAGCGCCTTCATAGACATAGCCCGTGGGGCTTTCCATGCGGCCTTGACCGTGATGGTTGTTGGCCAAAAAACCACCCTCATAGGTGATGCCGCTCGCATAATGTGCCGCGCCCGAACCGGTGATGATGCCGTTTTCCCAGTCGCCCTCATATGTGCCGCCATCTGCGTAGGTGATCTTGCCAAAGCCGTGTTGTTTGCCCTGCTCAAACGCGCCTTCATAAACGGCCCCGTCTGGGTAGCGGGCCACGCCTTGGCCTTTGATTTCGCCCATGACCCAATCGCCGGTATATTCAAAGCCGTTGGGCAAACTGTAGGTGCCCGTGCCGTGTTGTTGACCGTCTTGAAATGTGCCTTTGTAAAGCCCGCCTTCGTCATATTGGCGGGTCTGTACGCCGCCCTCTTGGGCCAAAGCGAAGTTTGGGATTGCAAGAGCTGTTGTCAGGCTAAGAACGGCAAGGCTACGTCTTATGGTGGTCACAATGATCTTCCCGTTGCTGTCTGTGGCAACGGCGCCCATGGGCGGTGCTGCGCTGAAAATATAGCCCGTGCAGGGCCAACTGTTGCCGCCAACCTAGGCAGTCTCGGGCCCGTGAGCAAATGTTTTTGATGTGATCGGCTTTCCCTTGCCGCTCAGTCTGCTAAACCTGTCTCAAAGCTTGAGAGGCCTTCGGTATGACTGATAAATTTCGCCTGACACTGGCACAATTGAATCCTGCGCTTGGCGCGATTGAGGCCAATGCAGATGCCGCAGCATCCGCCTATGCCGAGGCAAAATCGGCAGGCGCGGATATGATCGCGTTCACTGAGATGTTCATCACAGGCTATCAAACCCAAGATTTGGTCATGAAGCCCGCGTTCAGCAGTCATGCCATGCAAGCGATTGAAAAACTTGCGCCTTTGACGGTCGGTGGCCCTGCTATGGGCATTGGCGGGCCATATGCCTACGGCGATAAGTTGTACAACGGCTATTGGGTTTTGGCGGACGGCAAGGTGCAAACCGTTGTGTTGAAACATCACCGTCCCAACGAGACGGTGTTTGACGAAGTGCGCCTGTTCGAGAGCGGTGATGTGCATGGGCCGTACCGCGTGGGGCCGATCCGCATTGGCACGCCGATTTGCGAAGACGCGTGGCACCCTGATGTGTCTGAGGCCTTGGCCGAAACCGGCGCTGAGATTTTGCTCGTGCCCAATGGATCACCGTACTACCGCAATAAATTCAACCGCCGTTTGGGCCATATGGTGGCCCGTGTGACGGAAAACGATTTGCCGTTGGTCTATTTGAACATGGTCGGCGGGCAAGATGATCAAGTGTTTGATGGCGGCTCTTTTGTGCTCAATCGCCACGGCAAAATTGCGCATCAATTGCCTGTGTTCGACGAGGTTCTGCGCCATGTGGATTTCGTCAAAACCGATGGTGCTTGGGTGGCTGAGCAGGGCGAAATCACTGCGCACCCTGATGCGTGGGACCAAGATTACCGTGCCATGGTCGAAAGCTTGCGCGATTACATGGGCAAAACCGGTTTCAAAAAGGTTCTGCTTGGTCTGTCTGGTGGGATTGACTCTGCGATTGTGGCCACGATTGCTGCGGATGCGATTGGTCCCGAAAACGTGCGCTGCGTGATGTTGCCATCCGAGTACACCTCGCAAAGCTCGCTCGATGATGCCAAAGACATCGCCAATCGTCTGAGCTGTCACTATGATTTTGTGCCAATCAAAGCAGGGCGCGATGCGATCACCGATACGCTTGCGCCACTGTTTGAGGGCTATGAGGCCGACACCACTGAGGAAAACATACAATCGCGTTTGCGTGGGCTTTTGCTCATGGCGCTGTCCAATAAATTTGGCGAAATGTTGTTGACCACGGGCAATAAATCCGAAGTCGCGGTGGGCTATTGCACGATTTATGGCGATATGAACGGCGGCTATAACCCGATCAAAGACATGTATAAAACCCGTGTGTTTGAACAATGTCGCTGGCGCAATGCCAACCATCGCCCTTGGATGATGGGCAATGCGGGCGAGGTGATCCCTGTGTCGATCATCGACAAACCGCCCTCAGCCGAGTTGCGCCCAGATCAACGCGATGATGACAGCTTGCCGCCCTATGAGGTGCTGGACGCCATTCTTGAGGGGCTCGTGGATCATGAACTCAGCGTTGCTGAATTGGTCGCGCAGGGGTTCGAGCACGCCACGGTGAAACGTGTCGAACATCTGTTGTATATTTCTGAATACAAACGGTTCCAATCTGCCCCCGGCACGCGCCTGACGCCCCGCGCGTTCTGGTTGGATCGCCGCTATCCCATTGCTAACCGCTGGCGTGATCAGGGCTAGGGTTGGCGTGGGGCGCGCATTGGTGGCACCTGTCCCAAAATTTAACATCTGCCCAAAATTTAATATCTGAAGGTCTTGCACCGCTGCGGTGTCTTGGCTACGACAACATTTTTGTCGTCTGAGGAGCCTCCCATGGAGCTGACCGTTGGTATTGATTTCGGAACCTCCAATTCTGCTGTTGGATTGGCTGTGAATGGCCAACCTTGGCTTGTGGATATTGAACCAGGGGCCAAGACACTGCCCACGGCGGTGTTCTTTGATGCGCGCGGCAAAATGCGGCTTGGCTCTGCGGCCAATCGGGCGTTGATTTCGGGGGACGAGGGCCGGTACATGCGTGCGCTCAAATCGGTTTTGGGCACGCCTTTGCTGCGCGAAGCACGAATGATCGGCCCCAAACGACAAAGCCTTTTGGATGTGATCACTCAGTTTTTGTCCGAGTTGAAAACCCGCACCGAAGACCAGTTGCGCCAGCCTGTCACAGGCGTTGTGTCGGGGCGTCCTGTGCGATTTCATTCCAGCAATGACAAGGCCAATGCGCAGGCATTGATTGACCTGACCGAGGCCTACACGCGTGCGGGTTTCAAGGATATCGATTTTTTGCCCGAACCCGAAGCGGCCGCTTTGGCCGCCCAAGATTTGGCCACAGGTGAAATCGGTCTTGTGGTGGATATCGGCGGCGGGACCTCGGATTTTACCGTGTTTCGCAAAGCGGATGGCAAGGCCGATGTGTTGGCGTCCTACGGTGTGCGTTTGGGCGGCACGCATTTGGATCGCGCTTTGTCGTTGGATCATGTGATGCCGCTGTTTGGCGCTGGCACGAACGTGCGCCGCGCCTTGGCGGATGGGCTTTTGCCTGTGCCCGCGACACTGTTTAACGACTTAGCCTCATGGCAAAAAATTCCATTTCTCTACACCAAAGACACGCTGTGTTTGGTCAAAGATTTACAGCGTCACGCGGTGGAGCCTGACAAATTGGCACGTCTGTTTGAAGTGATCGAGGCCGAGTTGGGGCATGATGTGGCCTTTGCCGTTGAGGCGGGCAAGATCGCGGTCAACACAGATGGGCAGGGCGTGATCGGGCTTGGGCTTGTTGAAAAGGGTCTAAGTGCGGCGCTGGACGAGGCCGCGATGAGCACATCTTTGGCGCGGTTTAAAGCCGAGCTGACCGAGGCCGCGACCGAGACCTTAAAGCTTGCGGGCGTGACCCCCGATGCCATCGGTGCGGTCGTCTATGTGGGGGGCACCAGTTTGATGTCGATCGTGCCGGATGCGATCCAAGTGGTGCTGCCAAACGCGCGCTCGATCAAATCCGAAGCCTTCACCGCCGTGGTTGATGGATTGGCGATTGCTGCGGGTCAAAAACAAGCGCAAAAGCAACTGGCCCAAAGCGCCTAGTATACCCACCCTGTGTCGATTTGGGCGATATCATCATCCAACCATCCAAAGTGATGCGCCAATTCATGGATGGTGACATGAGCGACCATTTGTTGCACCGTCACATCCCCGCGCAGGCACCATTCGTCCAAAATAGGCCGGCGAAACAGCCAAATCATGTCAGGGGGCGCGGCTTGATCGACGGTGGATTTTTCCGGCATCGGAATGCCCGTGTACAAGCCCGTCAGCGCAAAGGGGTCCTCTAAGCCGATTTCAGCCATCAAATCCTCGGGGATGAAATCCATCACGTTGAGACCAACAGAGGCCGCCAAAACGCGGTGCGCGGCAGGTAGATTGGCAATCGTGGCGCGTGCAATCTGTTCGATCATGTCCAGATCAGGGGCGGTGGCATTTAGCATGGTGTCGGACATAAAGGGGCTCCTGTGGGATCGTGGCGGGCTTACATGACGTGCGGCATGCCTGCGCTCACATATGGACTCTTTGGCCGCAATATGAAAGAGCAAGCACAACAGGAGATCACCATGACCGTCACACGTTTTGCACCAAGCCCCACAGGCTATATTCACGTCGGCAACCTTCGCACGGCGCTTTTCAACTACCTGATCACGCGCAAAGCGGGTGGGCAATTCATTTTGCGCATCGACGACACCGATCCTGTGCGCTCAAAGCAAGAATACATCGACGCGCTGAAAGAAGACCTGACATGGCTGGGTTTGACTTGGGATCGCACTGAACGCCAGTCTGATCGTTTGGACCGTTACACCGCCGCGATGGAAGAATTGAAAGCCGCTGGGCGCTTGTATGAATGTTTCGAGACCCCTGTAGAGCTTGATCTCAAACGTAAAAAACAGCTCAACATGGGCAAGCCGCCGGTGTATGATCGCGCGGGTTTGAACCTGACGGATGCTGAAAAAGACGCACTGCGGGCCGAGCGCGGCGATGGTCATTGGCGGTTTAAGCTTGATCTGGAACGCGTTGAGTGGACGGATGGCATCTTGGGCGATATTTCCATTGATTGTGGGTCTGTGTCTGATCCGGTTTTGGTCAAAGCGGATGGGCAGTTTTTGTACACACCTGCCTCCGTGTGCGACGACATCGATTATGGCGTGACATATGTTGTGCGCGGGTCTGATCACGTGACCAACACCGCGACACAAATCCAAATTATCAAAGCTCTGGGTGGCACTGTGCCCAGTTTTGCGCACCACTCTTTGTTGACAGGCCCGCAAGGCGAAGCTCTGTCAAAACGCCTTGGCACCTTGTCATTGCGTGACCTGCGTGCTCAAGGGATCGAGCCTATGGCGTTGATGTCTTTGATGGCGCGCACAGGATCGTCGCAGCCTGTTGAAGTGCGCACCACGATGGAAGAGCTCATCGAGGGCTTCGATATTTCCACATTCGGGTCAGCGCCGACTAAATTCGACGAAAAAGACCTGTTCCCGCTCACAGCGCAAGTCAACCTCGCGCGTCCCTTTGCCGATGTGGCCGACGAGATTGCCGCCTTGGGCGTGCCCAGCGATAAAGCCGAATTGTTTTGGAATGTCGTGCGCGAAAACATCACTGTGAAAGCAGACATGGCACCTTGGTGGACGTTGTTCCGCGATGGTGCCACGCCACTTGTTGCCGATGAGGACGCAGACTTCGTGGCGGAGGCGTTCGCGATGATGCCACAGCCCCCCTACACGCAGGACACGTGGAAAGAGTGGACAACGGCCGTAAAAGAGGCGACTGGGCGCAAAGGCAAAGGTCTGTTTATGCCGCTGCGCAAAGCGGTCACGGGCTTGGAACGCGGCCCTGATATGTCCAACGTGATGCCATTGCTGCAAAAAGCGCCCACTTTGTAAGCACAGCCCCGTTAAGTGTTTGAAAACCCGCCAAGCCGCAGTGTTTTGGCGGGTTTTTCTATGCCGCTGTTCACTTTCATAGCGCAGGGCCTCTTGCCTGAATCACTTGCCTCGCATATCGTCATCGAAACATCTTCGTTGGGAGAACGGGGCATACAGTTTGTGTACCCGTGCCGAAGGAGCAACCGCCCCGGTAAACTCTCAGGCAAACGGACCTTCGAAGATCATAAAACTCTGGAGAGAGGCGTGGATGCGCCCGCCGAAGGGATAACGATCTCAGGCGCATAGGACAGAGGGGGCATCAGGCAAAGGATCGCTTTGTCGTGGTGCCGGCGTTTTTCCGGTTTTGAAATCAGTGCGATAACGCGCTTGGAGAGAACAAAATGACGGAGCTGCAGCGCACGCCCCTTTACGATTTTCACGTGGCCCATGGCGGTAAAATGGTTGGGTTTGCGGGCTATGATATGCCTGTGCAATATCCCGCTGGCGTGATGAAAGAACACCTGCACACGCGCGCATCGGCGGGGCTGTTTGATGTGTCGCACATGGGGCAAGTTGAACTGACATCGACCGAGGGGCTTGAGGCCGCGATGCTGGCGCTGGAAACCTTGGTGCCTGTCTCTGTCGCAGGTCTCAAAGCCGATCGTCAACGCTACGGCATTTTTACCAATGAGGCTGGCGGCATCTTGGATGATCTGATGATTGCCAACACTGGCGATCATTTGTTTTTGGTCGTCAATGCCGCGTGCAAAGCCGACGACATCGCCCACATGAAAGCCAACTTACCAGATCATGTGACGGTCACGGAAATCACCGATCGCGCGTTGCTGGCCTTGCAAGGTCCCAAAGCTGAAATCGCACTGGCACGGCTCGTGCCCCATGTGACCGACATGCGGTTTATGGACAGTCACCGGGTTGAGGTGAATGGTGTCGAATGGTGGATTTCGCGTTCTGGGTACACGGGCGAAGACGGGTTCGAAATCTCAATTCCTGCGGGTATCGCCGCCGATGTGGCCACCGCTTTGGTGGCCATGGACGAGGTCGAACTGATCGGGCTTGGCGCGCGTGACAGCCTGCGGTTAGAGGCTGGTTTGTGCTTGTACGGCCACGACATCGACACCACCACATCGCCCGTTCAGGGCAATATCGCTTGGGCGATCCAAGGTATTCGCAAAACAGGCGGCGCGCGCGCTGGTGGTTTCCCTGGTGCAGATCGCATTCTTTCTGAGTTGGACAATGGCGCGGATAAATTGCGGGTTGGACTTTTGCCCCAAGGCCGTGCGCCCATGCGCGAAGGCACGCCTTTGTTCGCCACAGCAGACAGCACTAATCAAATCGGTGCAATCACATCGGGGGGCTTTGGCCCATCGGTCGAACGCCCGATTGCCATGGGCTATGTCCCAATAGATTTCGCCACTGACGGCACCGAGATTTTCGCAGAATTGCGTGGCAAACGCCTGCCTGTGACCGTCGCGCCTATGCCGTTTCGCGCCTCCACATACAAACGCTAAAACATACAGATAACACTCCAAGGAAAAGATCTATGAAATTCACTGAAGAACACGAATGGCTCCGCGTTGAAGACGATTTGGTTGTCGTTGGTATCACCGAACACGCCGCTGCCCAGCTTGGCGATGTTGTGTTTATTGAATTGCCTGACGAAGGCATCACAGTGACCAAAGACGAAGAAGTGTGCGTCATTGAAAGCGTCAAGGCCGCGTCCGATATTTTGGCCCCTCTCGACGGTGAAATTGTTGAAGTGAACGCCGCGCTTGTGGATGAGCCGTCTAAAGTCAACGAGGACGCTATTGGCGATGCTTGGTTCTTTAAAATGAAGATCGAAGACCTGTCTGTGCTTGATGATTTCATGGACGAAGCCGAATACAAAGCCTTGGTTGGCTAACATTTCTAGGGCCAAAATGCAGCCGCGCTTTGGCCCTTTTGCACCATGATTTTGCCTGCTCGTACACAAGGAACGCCCCGTGGCCTATACTCCATCTACATATAATCCTTACGATTTTGCCAATCGCCGCCACATCGGGCCATCACCCGAAGAAATGGCTGAAATGCTGGATGTGATCGGGGTGACATCGTTGGATGCGCTGATCGACCAGACCGTGCCCATGGGCATTCGCCAGCTTGAGCCGTTGTCTTGGGGGCCGATGACCGAACACGAAGTGCTGGGCGCGATGCGCAAAGTGGCGGGCAAAAACAAGGTGATGACATCGCTGATCGGGCAGGGGTACTACGGCACCGCGACGCCGCCTGCGATCCAGCGCAATATCTTGGAAAACCCTGCGTGGTATACGGCCTATACGCCCTACCAACCCGAGATCGCCCAAGGGCGTTTGGAGGCGTTGCTCAACTACCAAACCATGGTGTCTGACATGACGGGCTTGCCTGTTGCCAACGCATCTTTGCTGGACGAGGCCACGGCCTGCGCCGAGGCGATGACTATGGCGCAACGCGTGTCCAAATCGAAATCCAAAGGATTTTTCATCGATGAAAACTGCCACCCGCAGAACATCGAAGTGATGAAAACGCGTGCTGCCCCATTGGATATCGAGGTGTTCATTGGTGATCCAAAAGACATGGATGCCAGCAAATTTTTTGGGGCTATTTTCCAATATCCGGGTACAAATGGCTGTGTGCGTGACTACACGGCTGACATTGCCGCGCTGCACGCGGTCAAAGCCGTGGCAATCATGGCAACGGATTTGATGGCGCTGACCATGCTCAAAGACCCAGGCGCGATGGATGCAGATATCGCCGTTGGCTCAGCCCAGCGGTTTGGCGTGCCGATGGGATTTGGCGGACCACACGCGGCCTTTATGTCGTGCAAGGATGCGATGAAACGCGCAATGCCGGGGCGGATTGTCGGCGTGTCGATTGATGCCAATGGCGGGCGGGCGTACCGATTGTCTTTGCAAACCCGCGAGCAACACATCCGCCGCGAAAAAGCCACCTCAAACGTCTGTACGGCCCAAGCTTTGTTGGCCGTGATGGCGTCATTTTATGCCGTGTTCCATGGTCCCCAAGGCCTACGCGCGATCGGTGAATTGATCCATTTCAATGCTGTGCGTTTGGCGGATGGGCTTAAGGCGTCTGGCTTTAAAATTTCACCAGATAACTTTTATGACACCTTCACAGTTGACGTCGGCGCGATGCAGGGCGTGATTTTGCGCTCTGCAGTGGCCGAGGGCATCAATCTGCGCGCTGTGGGCACGACCCGCATCGGTATTTCCGTGGATGAAATGGTTGACGCAGACGTCATCGAAAAAGTGTGGCGTGCCTTTGGTCATGAGGCCGAAGCGGGCACAGAGCCCACGGGTTTGGGTTTTGACGAAGCACTGGTGCGCACAAGCGATTATTTGACCCATCCGATCTTTGGCATGAACCGCGCCGAGGGCGAAATGATGCGCTATATGCGTCGCTTGGCGGACCGCGATTTGGCGCTGGATCGCTCGATGATCCCGCTTGGGTCTTGCACGATGAAACTCAACGCCGCCGTTGAAATGATGCCTGTCACATGGCCTGAGTTCAATATGATTCACCCGTTTGCCCCTGTGGATCAATCGACAGGCTACAAAGAGATGATCGACGATTTATCGGCGAAACTGTGTGAGATCACCGGCTATGACGCCATGTCGATGCAGCCGAATTCCGGTGCGCAAGGCGAATACGCAGGGCTTTTGACGATCCAAGCCTATCACCGTGCCAACGGGCAGGGCGGGCGTGATGTGTGCCTGATCCCGATGTCGGCACATGGCACCAATCCGGCCTCTGCTCAGATGTGCGGGATGAAGGTCGTCGTGGTGAAATCTGCTGAAAATGGCGATATCGACATTGATGATTTCCGCACCAAAGCCGAGGCGGCGGGGGACAAGCTTGCCGCTTGCATGATCACCTATCCGTCCACGCACGGCGTGTTTGAGGAAACGGTCAAAGGGGTGTGCAACATCACCCATGATTTTGGCGGTCAGGTGTATTTGGACGGAGCCAATTTGAATGCGATGGTGGGGCTGTCCAAGCCGGGTGAAATTGGTTCGGATGTGAGCCACCTGAACCTGCACAAAACCTTTTGCATTCCGCACGGCGGCGGCGGACCGGGCATGGGGCCGATTGGGGTGAAAAAACACCTTGAGCGCTTTTTGCCTGGCCACCCTGAATTGGGCGGCGAAACGGGCCCTGTGTCTGCGGCTCCGTATGGGTCTGCGTCCATTTTACCGATTTCATGGGCCTATTGCATGCTCATGGGCGGTGCTGGTTTGACGCAAGCGACCAAGGCCGCGATTTTGAATGCCAACTACATCGCAGCGCGTTTGGATGACGCGTTTCCTGTGCTGTATCGCGGCAAACAAGGTCGCGTGGCGCATGAGTGCATCATCGATCCGCGGGCCTTTGATGAGACTGTGCATGTGACTGTCGATGACATCGCCAAGCGATTGATGGACAGCGGGTTTCACGCGCCAACAATGTCTTGGCCTGTGGCTGGCACCTTGATGATTGAGCCAACTGAATCCGAGACCAAAGGCGAGCTTGATCGCTTTATTGAAGCGATGTTGTCGATCCGCGCAGAAATTGCGCAAATCGAAAGTGGCGCTTTGCCGGTGGACAACAATCCGTTGAAACATGCGCCGCACACGGTCAATGATTTGGTCGCAGATTGGGATCGTCCGTACAGCCGTGAGCAGGGGTGTTTCCCCCCCGGAGCGTTCCGTGTCGACAAATACTGGCCCCCCGTTGGGCGGGTCGACAACGTGCATGGGGACCGCAATTTGATTTGCCAATGTCCGCCCCTTGAAAACTATATCGAGGCAGCTGAGTAATACAATGGGGCCCTGATCGTTGGATCGGGGCCTTGATTTTTTAGGGCAGCGCTCAGATATATTCCATATAATGAATTCAACTAAGGATCACTCGATGACCTATCCTGTCAAACTCGCCTGTCTCAAATGTGGTCAGGCCAATCGCGTGCCCGCCGAAAAACTGGCCTCAGATCCAAAATGTGGCACATGTGGTGGGGCGTTGGTGTCTGACAAGGTTGCCGAGTTGAATCCAACGTCTTTGGCCAAGGCTGCCAAGCTGGATGACATGCCGCTTTTGGTGGATTTCTGGGCACCGTGGTGTGGGCCGTGTCGTCAAATGGCCCCAGATTTTGCCAAGGCTGCGATTGCTCTCAAAGGCCGTGCGCGCTTTGCCAAAGTGAACACCCAAGACTTTCCGGCGGTGTCCCAAAAGAACAACATCCGTGGCATTCCTGCCCTGGTTTTATATCAAGGTGGCAAAGAAATTGCGCGGTTGGCGGGCGCGCGCCCTGCACGTGATATCGCGGCCTTTGTTCAGCAAAACATTAAAACACTGGGTTAGTAGTCTTTCTCGAAAAATACCCCAAGGCTCGTTGTGCCATCTGGTGACATCGAACCTTTGAGGGTGATTGTGTCGGACGCGTCCAAATTGAGGTTGATGATGGATTTTCCGGTGCTGTCGATGGTCACATCCGTATAAATGTCATCGGACAGGTATTTGCCGACACGCAAGGCCGTGTCACCTTCGTTTGACGTGGTGACATCCAAATCGTCTAAACCAATTGTGTCGCGGATATTGCCAACAATGCCGTTTCCGCCACCTGTTAATGTCGCCACAGCTGCCGCCATTTGGACGGCCTGAAATGCTGAAATGTCTGAAATTGCGCGGCCAAACAACAGCTGAGCCAAGATTTCATCTTCGGGCAAATCTGGGGATGAGGACAGTTCTATTTTAGGCGAACTGACCCGTCCCGACGTTGTGATGCGAATGGTCAAGTCATCGGTTGTTGTGGCGGCAACAAGGGAAAAGTTAGGATCGAAATCGCCTTGTAGAACCAACTGGCCACTTTCCATTTCGATACGTTTCCCAAGCAGGCTAAGGCGGCCGCGGACCAATGAGAATTGACCGATGGGCACGATATTTTGTGTCGAACCAGTCAAACGCAATTTGCCACCAAGTTCGGCATCCAAACCGCGGCCCCGTATGAACACTTGGTTGGGGGCATTGACCGTAATGTCGATCGCAATGTCACTACTGCTGCTTGACGTCGATCCGGTGGACAGCACCCCAGCGCGCGCGCGGGTTTCACGCACGGCGTTGGGTTCAGAAATATGCACGATGGCTGGAATGTCACCTCCTGCGCCAAGTGCCACAGGGGACACGCGTACATCTGTGCGGCCAAGATCAATGGTGCCGCTGATCCGTGGCGTGTTTAACATTTGACCACTCATCGAAATTTTACCGGCTACGGTGGTCGTGAAAAGATCAGGGTCGGCAACAACAAGATTTTTCAAAACCAATTGCAAGTCAGCTGGAAAATCAGATGTCAGGCCAATTTGCCCAGTGGCAGACACGTTGCCCCCCGTGTCTGCGCGGGCGCTGGCGACGATCTGTGCGTTTGCATTGTCCAAATTGGCGCGGAATTGATCAAATGTCAGCGAGAGCCCCGCTGCGGGTAATACCGCGCGGGTGTCAGGGCGCGCTGACACGTTGCCCGACAAAGACGATAGGGCCAATGGGCCATTCAGGCGCAGATCAAAATCGGCGGTGCCTTGCAGCAAGGTTGCTGTCGTCAATCTGTTGGCAAGGCCCAAGGGGGCAGAACCAGAGAGTGTAAGCGCCGCAGTGTCAAAGGCCTGCGCGACTGAGCCTGATAGCACAGCCGTTGATCCGCCGGGGCCTGTCATCGATGCTGTGGTGTCCCATGGGCCGCTTTGAGACGATTTCGAGACCCGCACAGTGCCTGCCAATGGTCCGCTTATACCAGCGTTGAGGCGTGCAATATCATCCAGTTTTGCTGTGAGGTACAAATCCGCTGTGTCGCTTGTCAAAACACCCGATCCCTGTGCCGTCAATGCAGATGTTCGTACGTCGAGGTCGTCAAAGCTAAGGCCCGTTTCGTCACGGCGCGCCCGCAAGGACAGTTGGCTTTGTCCGTTCAAAAGTGCGTCAACTTTTGGAATGCCGATGCGGGCGTTTTGTGCTTGGCCGTCGATCTGCGCGTCAAAGCTGCCGCCGAGTGGTGTAAAGGTCCCTGCGGCATCGGCATTTAGGCTGCCTTGCAGTTTGAGGCCTGAGATATCTGCAAAGCGCGATAGGCGCGCTGCGTTTAGTCCCAAATTGCCCTGAAAGGTGAAGCCGCTGTCAAATCCAGATACGGTGCCTGCGGCGGTCATTTTTGCGTCTTGAGCCGTGATCACCGTGTCTGAAATGATGAGTGGCGTGCCATCTTGCCATGACAGGCTTGTTTGCGCTGACACGTTGGATCCAACCGCAGACATCAACGCCGTATCGTCTAATACAATCCCGTCAGCTGCTATTTTCAAGCGCGCATTGAGGGCGCGTAAAAGGGTTGCAGACTGTGTGTCTTGGTTGCGCGAAATCGTGCCTGTTGCAGACAATGAAACGGTGTCGACAGCGGCGTCATTTTGGGCGAACTCCGACACTCGGGCCGTGGCCGTCCATGCTTCGCCTTGTGTTGCATCGTATGTGGCGGAAATTTCAGCGCGCTGTAAAAATCGTTTCTCGCCACTGAGAGGCAATAAGGTCGGCGCGCCAGATGTGTTGGCAATCACGCCTGAGATATCAAAGGACGTCGGCATAGCATCAGTGCCAATCGCAAGTGCCCCTTTGAGCGACAGCGCATCGGTGGCAACCTCAAACGCGTCCAGTATCATGCGCCCGTCAGGATGCGATATACCTTGCACTTTTAGCGCAGATGATGCGCCGAAAAAGGCAGCATAGGCCGGGTCAAAGAGCGGGGTCACATCACCGTCAATATCTGCAAAAAAGGCACGGGCTTTGGGTGGGTCCAGTTCCTCTGTACCTGTTGCCACTGTACCGGTTGCCACGTCTGTGTGCGCCGGCTCATTTGCATCAATAACGGTTGACAACCCGACAGTTCCTGACAGACGCGGTTGCCCTAAAGTGGCCAATTCGATGTCAGCCTTGAAGCTGTCCAGTGGCCCTGCACCTTTGACAATCAGCGACAAATCGGGCGTTCCGGGCAAACCGATCAGCGTGGAAATCAACCCACCTTGCCCTTCTGACAGGGACAGATCCAAATCGAGCTGCGTGTCAGTATTGCTATAGGCCGTGTCGAGAACAAACGCGCCGGCTGGTCCGGTCAGTCTTTGGATATCTAGGGTTGCGGAGCCGTCACCGTCTTTGAGTGTGGCAGACCCCAAAATAGACAGGTCAATGACCTCGCCAAGCCCCAAAATATCAGCGCCCAGCGTGACTTTGTCCGCAGTGATTTCACCGATGTCGATGCTGACGGGAAGTTCAGGGAGTGAAAATTTAGTCGCCTCGGGGGCTGTCTGCGCTGTCTCGGAAATAGGACGCCTGAGCACCTCGATGGAGGCTGCTGATACATGATTGATTTCAAGGCGCCCCGACAAAAGCGCAGAACGGCTCCAATCCAGAACCGCGTCTTGTAAAATGAACCAGACACCCATTTCATCCGATATTGTGAGGCTGGCCATCTTTGCTTCAGACGACAAAAAGCCTTTGAAGCCTTCGATCTGAATATTACGGCCTGCACCCGATAAGTTGTCTTCTAAAAAGCCAACAATCAACGACCGATCCCGTGTGGTTTCAGCAGGGGTGCCTTGAGATTGCGCCAAGGCAGCGAGAGGCAAACAGGTTGCCGCGAGTATTCCGAAACGTGTTCTCAAAATGCTTGTCCAATCCCGACATAGAATTGCACGCCATCGCCTGTCGTGCCCGAAATCGGGGCCGCGATATCAAGACGAATGGGGCCAAACCCTGTCTCATAGCGCAACCCCAGTCCGGCACCTGCGTGCCAATTCATCGTGTCATCAGGTGTCGCACTTGCCCCGATGCCGCCAATGTCACTAAAGCCGACCAAAGATAGTTTTTCACTCACGCCTGCACGCAGTTCAGTGGACAGCCCAACAAAACTTGCGCCGCCCGTGTGCGTGCCACTGCCCAAATCAACATCAAGAGATTTGTATGGTTGTCCGCGCACGGTCCCACCGCCGCCTGAGTAAAATAGCAAATCTGGCGGGGTGTCTTTGACATCGCTACCAATGATCGAGCCGACAGTAAATCGCCCCGCAAGGATGAACTTTTCATCCACGCCAAAACCTTTGTAGCCCCGCATATCTGTAAAGAGGCGTGCGCCGGTTGAGGAGCCTGAAAAACCAATGAATGGCATGACTTCGGCTGCGAAATACGTGCCTGAGGCGGGGTTTAGGGAATCATTGCGTGAATCGCGGGCCCCTTCGATCGGAACAATAAAGTGAGAAAAGGTGCGGTTGCCGATGTCGTCGGTCACGTCCGAGTATCGATAACCGATACCGCCGGTGAAATAGGTCGTGTCGGACAATGTGACTTCAACGCCGACCATAACTTGGGCCGAGGATGATAGGTAGTTTGGCTCATCAATACGTGCAAGTTCTGCTTCGGAAATTAGGGCCAATTGGGGGCGCGTCGTGCCGGGGCGTCGATAAGATGCGGCAACGGAATAATCGATGCCTGTGGTTGATCCTAGCCCCGATATTTCGGCGTCAAACCGCAACCTATCTGCATTGCCAGAAACATTGCGATGCATCAGATAGGTCGACAATGTGCCGCCTTCCAGCGAATTGATCTGTGCACCAAACCCGAAACGTCGGGGGGCTGCATCGGTGACGGTTGCTGTTACATCTAGGCTGCCATCTGAATTGAGCGTTTCCGCCTCGCTGATGGCCACGGATCGAAACGCGCCCGTCTTACGCAAACGCGTGGCGACAGTGTCGAGAGTCTTTGGATTAAATGACCTTCCAGTGATCTCGCCGGTGATCTCGCCCAGACGCTCTGGCGCGACACGTTTGGTGCCAGCAAAGTGCAACTGGCCAAAAACGGCCTTTGGTCCAGGGGCGATGCCCAATGACACGTCTAGAGTTTTGGTGTTGTGGTCTGCCACAATCTGTTGTGAGGATAGGGCCGCTTTTGGGTGGGCTGCATCACGCCATGCGTCAATAGCGGCATCTTTGGCGGCACCAATTTCACCAGATTCTGCGATCTGTCCTGTCGCAAATCCGATCGGTAAGTTTGTTTGCGGTGCAAGGGGCGCGACATTGGCGTTTCCAAATGTGAACTTTGCGCCTTTGTCGATCGAAATGACGATGTTTTTCACGCTGTTCGGTAAGGTGATCAATGACACTGTGCTGCCTTCGCGACCATCTACCGAGATGCGAATGACCGGCGCATAATAGCCTGAGCGATAGAGCGTTCCTAACAATGAGCGATAGTCGGATTGAACGGCGGCAACAATATCGGATGGCTCTGTGATGCCGTCACGTTCAGCCTCTAAAATAGCGGATGCTGCGATCAATCGAGATCGCAGCCCGTCTGATGCGACTGTGTCCAAGCGCGCTTCAAATCCAAATGCGGGCGCAGATAGTGTTGCGCATATAGCTGCCATGATGAGTTTGTTGTAAATGGCCATGCGGTTTGATCCAATTTGATGCGCGAGACTCCAAATAAATATGGTCTGTTTGCTGGCAGGTTGCCAGCGCTAAGCGCTCTAAAAGGCGGTTTGTTGCTTGCCCTGATTTTGGTGCAGGCCTAGGGTCCGCTCAAATCATGGAGAGCAATATGTCTGAATGTGAAATTTGTGGTGCGGCTGGCCCGTTGACCGAAGTGTCTGTGGCCCCACGCGCAGATGTCGTGGCGCTGTGCGACATCTGCGCGGGCGGGCTCAAAGGCGAAGCTGTCGCCGATGGTCACTGGAATGCTTTGACGGGATCCATGTGGTCGGAATCCGACGCCGTCAAGGTGTTGTCCTACCGGTTGTTGACACGCTTTGCTGACGAGGCTTGGGCTGCTGATGCTTTGGAGATGCTCTACCTTGAACCCGATGTCGAAGAGTGGGCCAAATCTGGCGGTCCTGACATCATTCACCGTGATAGCAACGGCGCTGTTTTGTCTGCGGGCGACACCGTGGTGTTGATCAAAGACTTGCCCGTTAAAGGGGGTGGGTTCACGGCCAAACGCGGCACAGCGGTGCGCGGTATTTCATTGGTTTCTGACAATGCAGGCCATATTGAAGGTCGGGTTGAAAGTCAGCGCATCGTGATTTTGACCGAGTTTGTCAAAAAGAAGTGATGGCCGTTCAGCCCGTAAAAACAACAAAAGGCGCGGGGGCACTCGCGCCATTTTTATAACGATATATCAATCAGACATAAAAAAACGCCCGATGCAAAAGCACCGAGCGTTATCTCAAACCGGATTGTAGATTATTCTACAGTCAAGTTAATCGCAGATTCGCGACCGTCACGGCCAGCTTCGATGTCGAAAGTAACTTTCGCACCGTCGCGAAGACCTGTAAGGCCGGAACGCTCAACAGCAGAGATGTGTACGAATACATCTTTGTTGCCACCTTCAGGCTCGATAAAGCCGAAACCTTTAGTGGAATTGAACCATTTTACTGTGCCATTAGCCATTTTATTTTCTCCTAAATCACTGCCCACGAGATTGCGGCAGATCGGCGTGTCAGGGGTCTGATCGAAGACTGAGTGCCGGTTTAGGGAAAACAGAAGGGTCGATAGAGATAACGTCGCACTGCTCATAGAGCACATTTTTCACCCCATGCAAAGACAATTCGCGTGCACAGCTCATTTGACCAATTTTCTGCTGATGCTGCGTGATCAGCTATGCTAGATTTTGTTGAGGCATAGATACTAACCACAAAACTTGGGGAATAGGGGCGGTTTGACGATGATGACACTTTTGATGACGGGGCTTGTGATCGGGCTTGGAGCGACGATTGCGATGGATATTTGGGCGCTGGCGCTGAATCGTGTGTTTGGCGTGGGCCTGCCCAATTGGGGCAATGTCGGTCGCTGGGTCGCGCATTTGCGCCGTGGCACCGTGTTTCATGAGAACATCTCAAACGCCACGCCTGTTCTGGGCGAAGTGAAAATCGGCTGGCTGTTTCACTATGCCGTGGGGCTGGCATATGGTGTGGTTTTGGCCGTTATCATGGGGCTAGATTGGTTGGCGTCGCCCACGTTTTTACCGGCTTGGAGCTTTGCCATTGTGACCATCGGGGCAGGGTGGTTTTTATTGCATCCGGGGCTTGGCCTCGGGTGGGCTGTGTCCAAAACAGACATCCCGTGGAAAAACCGCACTATGGGGCTTTTGGCGCATACCGTCTTTGGGATTGGTCTGTGGGGCACGGCCTTGCTGTTGGCTTGACGGCGTTTCATAATCCTGCGGCGCTGTCACTTTTAAGTGGTAATGCGCAATATCTGTGCGGTTTGCCAAAGTGAGTGATTGCTACGATTTTTCACCGTGTGCTTTACGCGGATGTTGCATAATGCTGCATGTGCAAAGAGAATCGTATGAGGAACCAGATGTTCAAATTTTTAAAATTCGGCCGCGGCGCTAAATCCAACGTGGTGATTGAAACCCAACGCCAAAGTTTTGAGCGTCTGGTTGGTGAGCTCAATGAGGCCATCGCCGCTTTGCCTGACATGCCTGCCGTGACTGTGAACCCTGTCAGCAATGAGATCAGCTTTGCCCTGCCAGAAACCTTCCCCGACGAAGCGCTCGCGCTGCCAGCCCCCGAAGAGGTGGCTGAAGAGACTGCAAAAGACGCCGCTGATGAAGCAGCGGCCGAAGAGGTCACCGGCGAGATTGTGGAAGACGCAGAAGAAATTAAAGACGAGACCAAACCAGCCGCTGCATAAGCTGGTTTTGGTTTGAGAGATGGAGAGGCAAACGTGTGTAAGGCACGTTTTCCTTTTTTGTTGAGGCCTAGCTTTAGATGCTGACGGCGCTTTACGTTTACCAAAACGGTTGCGCATGAGGGCATTCACAGATGCAAAGCATCTGTGACGCGTCTGACCCGCCCCCACGGGTCTGCGCGTTTCACGCGCCCCCCCTCGGGTCAGTCGCGGGGGTTATTCTGGCGCAGCTTTAGAAAGTAATTTTTGATTTGCTTTTTCGTCAGCAATTTCCGCAATCTTTGCGAAACGTTTTTTACGTTTTTCTCTTTCAATATACCATTCGTCAAAGAGGCTTTCTGTTAGATCGATGAGGACTTGTGCTTCTTCCGGTTCGACGTCGATTATGACATCGATGTCTTTTTCCATATGTGCGCCAATGTTTCCAATTTTACGAACTGCATCGAGCGCCTCTACGCTGTCTTCCGAGACGCCTTTTGGAGCGTTGCCTTCATCGATTAATTTTTTGAGTGCAGAGATTTCTTGAAAAAGGTTGGGTTTGTCTATCTCGCAGAAGTCACGGATCATGCCTTGTAGGCAACGCCTTGATAGAGTTGCTGAAGCTTTTGGACTTAGATCGCGTATTAGGCACGCTTCAGTGTAGTCTTCTCGCAGGGCTGCTGGAATGCAGTCAGGTTGGGGGCGTGCTGACGATTGAGGCATCAAATCGAGTGTTGAAAGAGTGTCATGGTCAGAATCTATATAATATTCGTGATTATACTTCTTGGCAGTGACGATGTGCGCCTTAATCGCAGGTTTTTTACAATCTGGATTGGAGCAAACAATTAAATTGGCAGCTAGTCCCAAAAGCCCCTCGCTCGAAGGTATTGTTGAAAATGCTAACGATTTTCTTGAGTAGCTTTCTTCGGTCACGGTTTGAGCGCGATCACAATAGGGGCAAGTCCAGTTAAATGACATTTTTAGCCTAACGATTGGTGTTGATAATAAAAGCCCCGCCAAATAGACGGGGCCTTTTTATCTTTGCTGTTTCAGGTGCTTGACGCAAGTGTCACGTTTGAGGCTTTAAGGAGGAGCAAGGCGCATTGAGCTGCCTCGCACCTCCCGTAACAAAACGCGTTGCGTTTTATTACCGCACAAACTTCTTATGTTTAAGACGTTTTGGTTCAAGCGCATCTGGTCCCAGACGACGTTTTTTGTCTTCCTCATAATCTTCAAAGTTGCCTTCGAACCATTCCACATGGGCATCGCCCTCGAACGCCAAGATGTGCGTACAGATGCGGTCAAGGAAGAAGCGATCGTGCGAGATGACCACGGCACAGCCAGCGAAATCTGTCAGCGCGTCTTCGAGCGCGCGAAGTGTTTCGACATCCAAGTCATTGGTCGGCTCATCGAGCAAAAGCACGTTACCACCAGAGCGCAAGAGGCGCGCCATGTGTACACGGTTGCGTTCACCGCCCGACAGGATGCCGACTTTTTTCTGCTGATCGCCGCCTTTGAAATTGAACGCCGAGCAGTACGCCCGCCCGTTCATTTCCGCATCGCCCAGCGTGATGATGTCTTGGCCGTCTGCGATGGCTTCGAACACGTTGGCGTTGGGGTCCAAATCGTCGCGCGATTGATCCACGTAAGACAGCTGCACGGTGTCGCCGTATTCGACGGTACCCTCGTCGGGCTGTTCTTGGCCGGTGAGCATTTTGAAAAGCGTCGATTTAC
>JBLHXX010000002.1:0-150761 GCA_047630475.1 Celeribacter sp.
CTGCATAAACCTCTGATTTTCCTAAACTTTCCAGCCTCGCAGCCGTTCCGTCCGTCCCATCAGCAACCTCGTCGCTTCCGGTAAGGGGGGTTCTAAGGCGAGTGCCATATATCCGCAAGACCTTTTTATGGTTTCTGTCGTAAAATGTTCAAGAAAATCAAAAAACGCCTATTTATTGGGGAAATAGGCATTTTTTGAACCTTAGGACAGATCAAGAAGCAGGCAGGTCACACGAATTTTGGCAGAGAACTTGCTCATCGTAAGCTGTGAATGGTGAAACGGGGAGGATTTGGGCGACTCGCAGCGTGAGGAGTGCGAATCTTGGGGCCTAATCGGTGCATATATGAGAGCACTCAGCCGCAGGCGCCATCGCCTTGGGGCAAAAGGTACGGAGCGCACCGAAATGCGCTCCGCAGGAGGAGTTTTTAGAAGAAGCCCAGTTTGTTGGGGTTGTAGCTGACGAGCATGTTTTTCGTCTGCTGGTAGTGATCGAGCATCATCTTGTGGTTCTCGCGACCAATACCGGACTGCTTGTACCCACCAAAGGCAGCATGAGCTGGGTAGGCGTGGTAGTTGTTGACCCAAACGCGGCCAGCCTCGATAGCGCGACCAAAGCGGAAGCAACGGTTCGCATCACGCGACCAAACGCCAGCGCCGAGACCATACATGGTGTCATTGGCAATCGCCAAGGCTTCGTCTTCGTCCTTGAAGGTTGTGACAGACACAACAGGGCCAAAGATTTCTTCTTGGAACACGCGCATGTCGTTTGTGCCTTTGAAGATGGTTGGCTGAATGTAGAACCCGTTTTCCAGATCCTTGCCAACATCCGCAGCCGCACCGCCCACAAGAACCTCAGCACCCTCTTCACGACCAATGGTGAAGTAGGACAAGATTTTGTCTTGTTGCATTTGGGAACATTGCGCGCCGACCATCGTGTCCATTTCACGTGGGTCGCCTTGCTTGATCGCTTTCACACGTTCGATCACGCGTTCCATGAAGGCGTCATAAATGTCTTCTTGCACCAAGGCGCGTGACGGACATGTGCAGACCTCGCCTTGGTTGAAGGCGAACAGAACGAACCCTTCGATCGCTTTATCAAAGAACGCATCGTCTGCGGCCATGATGTCCGAGAAGAAGATGTTTGGGGATTTGCCACCCAGTTCAAGCGTCACGGGGATCAGGTTCTCAGTTGCAGCGGCCATGATTTTCTTGCCGGTTGCCGTTGAGCCTGTGAAGGCGATTTTGGCGATGCGTTTGGATGTTGCCAGCGCAGAGCCGACTTCACCACCGTAGCCATTGACGATGTTCAATGTACCGGCTGGCAAAAGGTCTGCGATCAACTCAGCCAGAACCATCAAAGCGGCGGGGGTTTGTTCCGCAGGTTTCATCACGATACAGTTGCCAGCCGCCAAAGCGGGGGCCAATTTCCATGCCGCCATCAAAATGGAAAAGTTCCAAGGAATGATCTGGCCGACAACACCGAGGGGTTCGTGGAAGTGATAGGCAACAGTGTCGGAATCGATCTCAGACATGGAGCCTTCTTGGCCACGCAACACACCTGCGAAATAACGGAAGTGATCGATTGCCAATGGGATGTCTGCAAATGTCGTCTCGCGGATCGGCTTGCCGTTGTCCCACGTTTCGGCCTGCGCCAAAAGATCAAGGTTCTCTTCCAAACGGTCTGCCACTTTGAGCAAGATGTTAGAGCGTTCTGTAGCAGATGTTTTGCCCCAGGCCACTTTGGCAGCATGCGCCGCATCAAGGGCCAAGTTGACATCATCTGCATCTGAACGCGCGACTTCACACACGACAGAGCCGTCGATGGGGGTGATGTTGTCAAAATACTTACCGTTTACAGGCGCAACAAATGCGCCACCGATAAAGTTGTCGTAGCGTGCTTTGAACGGCGATGTGTATTTTGAATCGCTTTGGGTCATTACATTCATGGTCTATCCTCCTGAAACATCCGAGATCCTCCACCTCGGTTGTCAAAGACCATGACCAGCGCTGCGTTTCTCGTCACCCCTTGGGGCACACGCTGCACCGCAGCAGTGTCTCATAGGTGAGACAGGTGTCTCAGGATTCCCCAAGACCCAAACGATTCATCCGCCGGTAAAGCGTTGCACGCCCGATCCCAAGTTCACGCGCCGCCGCAGAGACATTGCCGCCCGCCCGTGCAATGGCACGTTTCAATGCCGCACGTTCGGCGCGCTCTAATGCAGACGCATCATTGTCGCGGCCCAAAATGTCGGACGCAGGCATTGGCGCAATCGCACGCTCCTGCCCCAAATCGTAAAGACGGCGCGCCGCCCGTGTGGCCCCGATGACCAAATCATCCTGATCAACCGCCAACAAAACCGCACCGTCTCCACGCGCGTCCGGCGCAGAAATAATCCGCGCCTTTGGAAAGGCCATACGAAACGCATCGGTTTCAATTTGCTTGGCAGTCTGAGCCACCACATTTCCAATAAGGCGCGCATAGGCTTCGGTTTGATCCGCACGGCACGATGACACATCAAGCGCACCAATCAATTCGCCATCTGGACCAAAAATGGGCGAATCCATGCATGACATCGCCGTGTTGCGAGTCAAAAAATGTTCATCGCGATGAATTGTGACATGACGCGCCTCGGCCAAACAAGTGCCGATGCCATTTGTGCCTTCAGACTGCTCGGACCAATCGGCCCCTGCCCAAAGCCCCCAGCGTTCAAACGTGTCAGCATCCGCGCTCTTGGATCGCTGATCAAGCACCACACCATTGCAATCGGTGAGTAAAACACAACACCCAGTATTTCCAACCATTTGAAAGAGTTGATCAATCTTTGGAATTGCGACCTCTAAAAACGCGCCAAGTTCTTCGCGCCGCTCAGACACTTGGGTCATTTCCAATCGACGCGGCGTACTATGCTGTGCGGGATCAAGCCCATGTTTGACCATAGACCGCCGCCAAGATGCGGTTAGCCGTGACGCCGCGGAAGGTGATCCCACAGCATTTAAAACGTGTTCTGTATGTCCTGCCAATGCCATCGGTTTACTTCCTCCCAAATGCAAACAAGCACAAAATCGAGCCAAACCAAAGCAAAAGCGCGTCGTGATGGATCAAACAGGTAGGCTGGTGGTCTTAAAGACAGTTCGCATGGCAAAAGAAGATTGCATTTTCACGACACCAGGAAGCCGGACCAAAGTACGATGGATTTCAGCGAAATGATCGGTATCAGCGGCGACCACTTTAAGCATGTAATCCGCAGCACCCGCCATCAAATGACATTCCAGCACATCCGGCACAGTCTGCACGGCCACCTCAAACGCGGCCAGAACCTCATCGGCTTGCGATGTCAGCGTCACCTCCACAAACAAGGTCGAACGTCGATCCACATGTGTTGGGTTCAATAACGCAACATAATCGCGAATGATGCCCTCGGCCTCAAGCCTTTGAACGCGACGATGGCAAGCCGAACTGGACACATTGGTCTCAACAGCCAAGTCTGCATTCGAGATGCGGCCTTTCTTTTGCAAAATTCGCAAAATGCGGCGATCTGTCTCGTCCATTTGGGCCATTTCACAAATACATCCTACGTTGCCAATAAAACCAATCTATATATCCCATACAGATTTTTCTGGCACAAGAGCGACAGAAATACGGAACAGGTCCGTTTAGTCTATGTGTCCCCGACAGTGATGTGTCCTTGCATCACGCAAAAGGCCCGCAAGCAAAACTTGCGGGCCTTTTGTCGTCTAATCGTGCGGTCTTATTTTTTCAAAGAATCGCGAATTTCCAAAAGAACGTCGATCTCAGTTGGACCTGCTGGTGCAGCTGGCGCTTCTTCAACCGGTTTCTCAGTCGCAGCTTTCACTTTGTTGACGTAACGAACAAGCATGAACACCACGAATGCAATAATCAAGAAGTTGATGATTGCCATGATGAATGACCCGTAAGCAAACACAGATGCACCCGCTTCGCGCGCGGCTTCCAAGCTTGATCCCGCAGCAACGTCGCCAGACAGCACGGCGAATTTATTGGTGAAATCCATGCCGCCAGTGAACAAACCAATGATTGGGTTGATCAAGTCAGCGACCAAGGATTTAACGATTGCGGTAAACGCCGCGCCGATAATGATACCAACAGCCATGTCCATGACATTGCCCTTGGCGATGAAGTCTTTGAATTCTTTTAGCATATCTTCCCTCGTGCGTTTCTGATGCGTCATTTTACGCGCATGTACACACTGCATAGCACATTAGCGCACAGCTCCGAGAGGTTAATTATGAGGCAAAAGTCCCCATATCTGACGCAGACGACACAGAGGAGGCACCATGACCCATATCACAAACCACCTGATTAACACCCGCTGGCCCGCACAAGACCCCAAAAAATTACAACTATACTCGTTTCCAACACCAAACGGTGTCAAAGTCTCTATCGCTTTAGAAGAAATGGGCATTCCCTATGAGGCGCATCTGGTTGGATTGACCGATGCTGACGTCAAAAGCCCTGCGTTTCTAGCACTCAATCCCAACAACAAAATCCCTGCAATCATCGACCCGAATGGGCCCGATGGCACCCAGATCGAGCTGTTTGAATCCGGTGCTATTTTAATTTACCTTGCTGAAAAATCTGGCAAGTTCCTGTCCAAAGATCCCAAAAAACGCTACGAGACCCTGCAATGGGTGATGTTCCAGATGGGCGGACTTGGTCCCATGCTGGGCCAACTTGGGTTCTTTTACAAATTCGCAGGCGCCGCGATGGAAGACCCGACAGCGCGTGATCGCTATATCGGTGAGGCCAAGCGCCTTTTGGCCGTGGTTGACAAGCGACTTGAGGGCCAAGATTGGATCGTGGGCGACTACTCCATCGGCGACATGATGATCGCGCCTTGGCTCAATGCTTTGGATTTTTACGGCGCCAAAGAGGTGGTCGGCTATCACGGTTTGAAAAACGTGCCAGCCTATGTCGATCGTTTCTATGCGCGTCCTGCAGTGCAAAAAGCCAAAAACATTCCGCCCGTCCCCGGCCGCGATTGAACCCGACACAACAAAGGGGGCAACATCTTGCCCCCTTTTGCCAAACCCTATTTAGGCAACGCGCCTGTTAAAACATAGGCCAGCATATCAACGACCTGTTGCGGTGTTTCGCAAACGGCCAAGGCCGCAGCATCAACCTCTTTCAACGCATGTTGATGATCGGCCCCGTGCATCACAATCAAAGATTTTCCAAGTGCCGCCGCATAGCCCGCATCAAAAGCGGCGTTCCACTGTTTGTACTTATCGCCGAACCGAACAACCACAACATCAGCGGCCTCAATCGCAGTGCGTGTACGGATCGCGTTCAATTTGGCCCCTTTGTGGTCGTGCCAAAACTTGTCCGGCTCAGCCCCTAAAATAGTGACGCCGCAATCATCAGAGGCCCCGTGATCTGTCACAGGTGCCGAAAATTCCACCGCCAAATGTTGAGCCCCTTGCGTGATCTGATCACGCCAATCCGTGTGAATTTCTCCTGACAGATAAACTTTCATACACTCAAATCCTTGTCGTTTAGATCGCGCCGAACAGTCCGAGCGCCTCTTCAAGTTCTGTTTCTTCGTATTTAAAGTGCGATTTGACCACTGCTTCAAGTTGCTCGAACACTGAGCGCGCTTCCACGTAAGCATCCGGAGCAGGCCCATCGACCAAGGTCACCGCAGCCTCATACAGGCGCTCGATCAGCGCATGCACAACACGGTGTTCTTCGCGTAACTTGGCGACGACTGCAGAGATTCCAGCATTGCCACCCATCTCAAGGCGCGGAAACATGTCTTGCTCTTCGATGTTGTGATGCATGTTCAACACCATACATTCACGCCCACATAGATTGCCAAAATTTCGGTAATTTTGTGTCATCGCCATCGCAGGGATTGCTTTGACCAGTGCCGCGGCACCTTCGCCTCCATTTTCGATCTTGTTCAAAAGGTGGCGCGCGGTCACGATATCACGTAAATGCATGCGGTGAATGGCAGCCAAGCGGCGCCCGCTTTCGCGTGCATCAGACCCACCACCCTCAAGTGCCGGCGCTTTCGGACGACCCGCTTCATCCAGTGCAGACAAGGCCCCACTGACAGAGTCCCAAGGACCAGTGTGTAACGGTTTCATAGGGTTTTCCTTAGGCTATGCGTCGTAAAAAAAGGGCGCGGCAAACGCTGCGCCCTTTTAAATCTAAGACCATTTGACAGCAGATCAACCGCGCAAAACCGCCTTTGTGGCTTTTTCAACTTTGGCGATGATTTTCGCGGACACCTCTTCGATGTCTTTTTCCTTCAGCGTCACCTCGGCAGGTTGCAAGCGCACCGTGATGGCCAGCGATTTTTTACCCTCACCAAGACTGCCACCGATGAATTCGTCAAACACGCGCACGTCTTCGATCAGGTTTTTATCCGCACCAAAGGCCGCATTCACCACAGACAGCGCTGCCACGTCTTGGTCGACAACAAAGGCGAAATCACGCTCAACCGTTTGCAGGTCATTGGTAAAGAACGCAGGACGCGCCACTTTGCCACCGCGCGGGAATGGCGGTTGTTCAAGGAAGATCGTAAAGGCCACAGCCGGCCCTTTGACACCCATTTCTTTAAGTGTTTTGGGATGCACTTCGCCAAACTGCGCCAGAACCTTTTTAGGGCCAAGACAGATTTTTCCAGAACGGCCAGGATGGAACCAGCTCGGCGTATCACGCAAAATCTGTGCTTTGGCAGGCGCACCAATGGCATTCAAAATCGCCTCTGCATCCGCCTTGGCGTCAAACACATCGACATCCCGGCGCGCGCCATGCACATCCTTTGGCCCACTGGCACCTACAAGCAATCCGCCGAGCTGCACATGCTGCTCGCCAGGCTCGCCACCTTGGAACGCAGCGCCCACTTCGAACAGCGCGAAATCATTGAACCCGCGCGCTTGATTGCGACTGGCCGCTTGCAACAAACCGACCAAAAGATCGGGGCGCATGTGGCTCATTTCCGATGAAATTGGGTTTTCCAATTTCACCGCGTCTGTGCCGCCATCAAACAGTTTAGCCGATTTTTCATCGACAAAAGAATAGGTCACACACTCGTTGTACCCCAAAGCAGCGGCCGTATGGCGCGCCATGCTTTCGCGCACTTGCATCGGTGTTTGAATTTGTTTCGCGATGCCAACAGGGCGCGACAATGGTTTGGGTTCAAGTGAGGTCAAGGAGGCGATCCGCGCGACCTCTTCGACCAAATCAGCCGAGCCCAAAACGTCAGGGCGCCACGAGGGCACCTGCGCCATGTTCCCGTCCATGATAAATCCGAGTGCTTGCAAAGTGGCCACTTGGGTCTCAGGCAAAATTTCCATACCCACAAGGCTTTGCACGCGATCCGTATCAAGTTTGTAGGCCCGCGACACATCAGGCACCGCGCCTGCGACAGTCACCTCAGAGGCCTCACCGCCACAGAGATCAAGGATCATTTGTGTGGCATCCTCGATGGCTTGCATGTTGTAGGCCGGATCAATGCCGCGCTCGTTGCGGTAGCGCGCATCGGAATTGATTTTCAGCGCACGCCCACCTTTGGCGATTGCGATGGTGTCCCAAATAGCGGCTTCCAACACCACATCTGTGGTCTCGTCGGTACAGCCCGCGTCCAAACCGCCCATGATGCCCGCGATGCTTTCCACTGTGCCGTTTGACGAAATCACCGTCACGTCCTCAGGGATCGTGTAGGTTTTCTCGTCGAGCGCCACCAATTGCTCGCCGCCTTTAGAGGTGTGAATGGTCAAGCCACCGTTCACTTTGGCCGCGTCGAACACGTGCAAGGGGCGGTTGACGTCATAGGTGAAAAAGTTGGTGACATCGACCAATTTGGAAATCGGGCGCAATCCTATGGCTTTCAAACGGTCTTGCAGCCACGCAGGCGATGGTCCGTTTTTGACGCCTTTGATCACGCGGCCCGCGAAAACTTTGCAGGTCTCAGACGCGCTATCATCAATAGTGATCGAGATTGGGTTCGCGAATGTGCCCGCGACTTTATCCGCTTTGCGCGCTTTCAACGTGCCCAAACCACGGGCCGCCAAATCGCGTGCGATACCGCGCACGCCCAAAGCGTCGGGGCGGTTTGGCGTGATGGCGATCTCGATCACAGGGTCGATTTTGGCAGGGTCCGTTTCCGCCAAGTACGACGCGAAAGATTGCCCGATTTCGCCGCTTGGCAATTCGATAATGCCGTTGTGTTCGTCTGACAGCTCAAGCTCTTTTTCCGACGCCATCATGCCAAAGGATTCAACGCCGCGGATTTTGCCGACAGAAATCGTGATGTCCAACCCCGGAATATAAGTGCCCGGTTTGGCCAAGACGACAGTGATGCCCGTCCGGGCATTCGGCGCACCACAAACGATTTGGGTTTCGCCCGCGCCCGCTTGCACTTTGCACACGCGCAATTTGTCGGCGTCTGGGTGCTGTTCGGCGTGGGTGATTTTGGCGATCTCGAAATCTGCAAAGAGTTTCGCGGGGTCTTCGACGCCTTCGACTTCGAGCCCAAGATCGGTCAAGGCATAGAGGATTTCGTCCAAAGATGCGTCAGTTTCCAAGTGCTCTTTGAGCCATGAGACGGTGAATTTCATATCGTTTTCTCCATTGCCCGTCGCTGCGGGGGGATCGCTTAGGGAAGGCTTGGCGCGCCTAGCGGACGCCCAAATCCTCAACCAGTTCGAATGTTTCAAAGACCAAAAGCGCGTCGCGATCGAGCTTGCCTTGGGTGCCGAATTTTTTGGTCATGCGTTTGCGCCAGCCTTCGATGTCTTGGTCTTCGCCCTCTTTCAGGGCCATCGTTGGGGTCACATTGCGGAACTTTACTTTTTCCACTTCGAGCGTGCGCACGATCAACGCGGGGTTGCCGTCCCAATCGGCGACGATGTCGACACGCCCCGCGACGGGCAATGCGCCTTCGTCATTTTCAAATTCGGACCACGGCATACAAGTCGCGGTTTTTTTGCCCGTCGCCACCAGCTCATTGAGCTGCTCACAGCGCGTGCGATTGTTCGCCAGTTGGAACATCCCCGCGCCGGGGTAAGTGACTTGAAGGTCTTCCATTGAGTCGTTTTGGTCAGTCATTGGGCAACCTCAGCTAAATAATTTTTGTTGTCGAGCACTAGTAAAACATTCATGGCTCATAGTGTCCTTCGGGCTCAGCAGTCAAAGGTGTCGGGCGACCGATGGGGGTCACATACTCCATTTCGCTTTGACCTATTTCAGAGTTTTCAAAACAATCTTTTCGCATTGCTACAATAAGTCCAATGACCCTGTCATGAACATCACCTGGGCCTAGTGCATCCATGTCCATTGTTGCGGCTTCTTGAACCCAAACTAGCTCCTTCACGACGGTATCTGGAGCAACCAACACCAACTCAACTTTGCTACGGTCATAGGCAATTCTAGTTTTCTCATTTCTATGCTCTGCATGATCGAAAAGTGCATTCAAGAAGGAAACGTAAGCACGTTTCTTATCAACTAGAACGGCATCCTTACGATCAAGCCGTTTTTGGAAAGCATAAGTCGCAAGCGCCCCCAAAAAACCGACAACTGGAACTAATAGCGCTATCCAGTTCGCAACTGTCACCCGTTAATCCCCCCAGCCAGCGTAGGGACGCCGAGCGGGTTGAAGCCGTAATGTTTCAGCCAGCGCAGGTCGGAATCGAAGAAGGCGCGCAAATCTGGAATGCCGTATTTCAGCATGGCCAAACGGTCGATGCCGATGCCAAAGGCAAAGCCTTGCCATTCCTCGGGGTCGATGCCGCCCGCTTTCAACACATTCGGGTGCACCATGCCTGATCCCAAAACTTCGAGCCAATCATCGCCTTCGCCCACTTTGACGGTGCCATTTTCCCATTTGCACTGAATGTCGACTTCGGCAGACGGTTCAGTGAATGGGAAATGCGAGGCGCGGAAACGGGTTTTGACTTCGGTGCCAAAGAAGGCGGTAAAGAATTCTTCGAGCACCCATTTGAGGTTCGCCATGGACACGTCTTTGCCGATGCACAGGCCTTCGACTTGGTGGAACATTGGCGTGTGGGTTTGGTCGTAATCACAGCGGTACACGCGGCCCGGCGCGATGATGCGAATCGGCGCGCCTTGGTCGAGCAATGTGCGGATTTGAACCGGCGATGTATGCGTGCGCAATACATGCGGCGGGCGATCATCATTCTCATCGCGGTGCATGTAAAACGTGTCGTGTTCTTGGCGTGCGGGGTGATGCGGCGGAATGTTGAGCGCATCGAAGTTGTGCCAATCATCCTCGACCTGCGGGCCTTCGGCAACAGCAAAGCCAAGATCGGCAAAGATGGCGTAGATTTCTTCAGAGACGCGGCTGATCGGATGGATCGATCCTTGGCGCGCAGGGCGCGATGGCAGTGTCACATCCAGCCATTCCTCGGACAGGCGCTTGTCCAAAGCGGCGTCTTCAAGAGCAATTTTTTTGGCGGCAAGTGCGGCATTGATTTCGTCTTTCAACGCGTTCAATTGCGGGCCAGCCACTTGGCGTTCCTCAGGTGTCATTTTGCCCAATTCGCGCATTTTCAGGGACACTTCGCCCTTTTTGCCCACGGCTTTGAGACGGATATCTTCGAGGGTTGCCTCGTCACCGGCCTCAAGAATGGCGGTGAGGTATTTGTTTTTCAGATCATCCATGCCGGTATCCCGTAAATTCGTGTCTCATTGCGTCCCCGCTTGGTATCACGGGGGGCTTAAAAGGCAAGAAGCCGCGAGTCCCAATCGGGTCCCGCGGCTTCTAAAATTAAACTCTAACCTAAGGTTAGATTTACGCGAGTGCAGCCTGAGCTTTTTCAACGATGGCTGTAAACGCTTCTGGCTCGTGCACGGCGAGATCGGCGAGAACCTTACGGTCCACTTCGATACCGGCCAATGACAGACCATTGATGAACTTTGAGTATGTCAAAGCTTCATCATGTGCGCGCACTGCCGCGTTGATCCGCTGGATCCACAAAGCGCGGAAGTTGCGCTTGCGATTTTTACGGTCGCGAGTTGCGTATTGGTTCGCCTTGTCAACGGCCTGCGTGGCTGTACGGAACAAGCGTGAGCGTGCGCCGTAGTAGCCTTTTGCGGCTTTGATGACTTTTTTGTGACGAGCGTGAGTGACTGTACCACCTTTAACACGGGACATATTCTGAGCCTCCTATTAGCGGTTGTACGGCATGTACGACTTAACGATTTTCGCATCAGGTGCGGAAAGCGTTGTCGTGCCACGTGCGTTACGTAGAAATTTGTTTGAACGTTTGATCATGCCGTGGCGTTTGCCAGCTTGACCGGCTTTTACAAGGCCACTTGCAGTCATTTTAAAGCGCTTTTTAGCGCCTGACTTTGTCTTCATCTTAGGCATTTCCATCTCCTTTTTCGAGTGTTCGGATGGTTAAACGCGCGACTCGGCATGCCAGATCGCCGGACGCGCACCATGAGGCTGTGCATTTACTGTGGACTGTGGGACTTGGCAAGGGAAAAGGGGCGATAAAAGTACGTTTTAGAAATAACGCCCAATCACGCGGATCAAAGCCTGCGGAACTTCGTCGATAGAATAACCACCGGGATTTTGCGTCACGGCCAAAACGGTCAAACCACCCCCGATAAGAACGAGGATGGCAGCGGCGCGGGGGGGACGACCCTCAGAAAAGGCCCCGATCAAGGCAGGCAGCGCTAAAACAAGCACTGCCGCCCCGATCACCAGAAACAGATCTGTGTCCATACCCCATCACCTTATACCCAATAAAAGTTGAGCTTATTATTCGGGATCGGTGTTGAAAATCAAGCGTTCATCGCAAGGGGCGACACGCAAGATGTTCGTAGATCCCGGTTGATTGAACGGCACACCGGCCGTCACAACGATATTGTCGGTCTCTGTCGCAAAGCCAAAAGTCCGCGCCGCACGGGCCGCATTGACCACAGCCATTTTAAAGCGATCCACTTCGCCAGTGACCATGCAGTGCATGCCCCAGTACAAACAAAGCTTACGCGCAGTCCGCGCCCGTGATGTCATCGCAATGATCGGTACATGTGGACGTTCACGCGCAGTCAAAGCGGCCGTTGTGCCACTTTCAGAGTAACAAACGATGGCTTTAATGTCTGTTGTTTCCGCAATTTCACGCGCCGCAGACACAATCGCATCGGCGATGGTTTGTTTTTTGCCAGCACGCGACGCATCCATAACATCAAGGTAGACAGGATCGTTTTCGACCTCCATCGCGACGTTGTTCATTGTGGTCACGGCTTCGATCGGGAAATCACCTGCCGCAGATTCTGCAGACAACATAATTGCATCAGCGCCCTCGTAGATCGCTGTTGCGACGTCGGACACTTCGGCGCGTGTTGGCATTGGGCTTTCGATCATCGATTCAAGCATTTGAGTCGCGACAATCACAGGCTTGGCAGCCGCACGACATTTGCGGATCAGACGTTTTTGGATTGGCGGCACAGCGTGCACAGGCAATTCAACGCCCAAGTCGCCACGTGCAACCATGATGCCATCAGACACAGCCAAAATCGCGTCGAAATCAGTGACCGCAGACGGTTTTTCAATTTTGGAAAGAACAAAAGCGCGCCCTTTGGCAAGCTCTTTGGCCTGTAGCACATCTTCTGGGCGCTGCACGAATGACAACGCGAGCCAATCAACACCAAGATCACAAACGAATTCGAGATCTTTGAGGTCTTTTTCGGACAAAGCCGCCAAGGGCAACACAACGTCTGGAACGTTCACGCCCTTGCGGTTGGAAATCGCCCCGCCAACAGTGACGATGCAATTGGCGTAGTCTTTGCCACAATCTTCGACCTGCAAACGAATTTTACCATCGTTGACCAACAGATTTGAGCCGGGCTCAAGCGCTGCAAAAATTTCTGTATGTGGTAGCTGTACGCGGGTGATGTCACCGGGCGTATCATCCAGATCAAGACGGAATTTAGCACCCACCTCAAGATCATAGGAGTCTTCGGCGAATTTGCCGACACGCAGCTTTGGTCCCTGAAGGTCAGCCAAGATCGCAATAGGACGACCCAAGTCTTGTTCAACCTTGCGGATCATCGCGTGACGTTCGCGAATTTCACCATGTTCCCCATGGCTCATATTCAAGCGAAAAACATTCGCGCCCGCTTCTGTGAGCGCACGGATCATATCGTAGTCGTTAGATGCCGGGCCCAAAGTGGCCACGATCTTTACATTGCGAAGGCGTCTCATAGTTGCCTTACATCCTTTCGGTTATTAAAATTCGCGGTGGGCCGTCCTCTCTATGCCGCAAAGCTGCGGGCGGCACAACTGGCCCTTTGCCTTCAAAGGTCTTATTAGGGTCATGACAGCACAAGATGACGGTTAAATGAACGATTTTTCACCATTCAAACAGATCACCGCTGACAGCACTGGCCCTCGGATGGGCCGTTGGTTGTTCACATGTGACCATGCAAGCAATCGCATTCCAGAGGATTTGGGGCGTGACCTTGGGTTGCCGCACGCCGATATGTCGCGTCACATCGCCTATGACATTGGCACCAAAGGATTTACATTGGCGCTGGCAGATTTGTTGAACAGTCCCGCCATTTTGACAGATTTCTCGCGGCTGGTGATCGATCCCAATCGAGGCGAGATTGATCCCACTTTGGTGATGAAACTCTATGACGGCACGATTATTCCGGCCAATCGCCATGTGGATGATGCAGAAATCGCGCGGCGCATGGACATATATTATCACCCTTACCACGAGGCCTATGAAGCCCTTGCCAGCGCCCGTGACGACGTGGTGATTTGTGCGGTTCATTCCTTTACGCCCCAGCTCAAATCACGTCCGCCGCGCCCGTGGCAAATTGGTATTCTGTCGCATTATGACAAACGTCTCACCGATCCATTGATCAAAGCGCTAGAAGCATCGGACGCGCTGCACGCCGAAGCTGATAAAATAGGCGAACGCCTGTGCATTGGCGACAACGAGCCTTACATCGGCCATTTCCCCGGTGACGCGATAGACCGGCACGCGATCAAGCATGGGCGCTTAAATGTGCTCATCGAACTGCGGTCCGATTTGATTGAAACGCCTGAGGCCCAAAATCATTGGGCCGCTCTGCTTGCACCTATTTTGACCAAAACCCTCATAGACAACGACCTTTGACCGGAGAGTGACATGGACGACCAAACCCGTATCGAAATAGAAGCCGCCGCTTTTCGCACCCTACGCGATCATTTGATGACCAAACGCACCGATGTGCAAAACATCGACATGATGAACTTGGCTGGATTTTGCCGCAACTGCCTGTCGCGTTGGTATCAAGAAGCCGCCAATGAGCGCGGTATTGAGATGACGAAAGATGAAGCCCGTGAAATCTATTACGGCATGCCGATGTCTGAGTGGAAAGCGAACTTTCAAACCGATGCATCAGCCGCCTCTCAAGAAAGTTTCAAAGCCGCATTTGAGGCCAATGTTGGCCCTGCGAATGAGTCGTAACAAGCACGACCTCAACTGCCTCTTTGTGCGTCTTATAATAGGTGACGGCAAACAATTGCCTCAATTCCCAGCACGCGGATCGCGCTTGGGTTGAGCGCGCACTGCCCCTACGGAAACAATACTTAACTTTTGGATAAATCGTTGCTTAAGTTCCCATGAATCTTGTGCAAAGTTTGACCTTTTGATGGCGTTTGGTATGCCTTGGCACAACTAAGAAATTTTAAATAATCTGTGTCACGTTTTTGAAGGACTAGAACATGCTGCTTTTGCTCGCCTCACTTCCCGCTTTGATCGGATTATCGTATGTCTTTGGTATTTGGGACCCTACATCTGATGACTCTGACGATAGTGACGCCGGCACCGACACAGAGGTGACGGAAGGTACAGACTTCATCGGCACAGACAACATCGACATTCTGGGCGGCACGGCTTTTGCTGACACGATAAGCGGGCTGGGAAACGCTGATCTCATCAGCGGCAACGGCGGCGATGACATTCTCAACGGTGGCGATGGTGACGATTTGATCAGCGGGAATGGCGGCAACGATACTATCGATGGCGGCACAGGCAACGATGATATTTTCGGCGGCTATGACAACGATACAGTCACAGGCGGCAGCGGCGACGACACTATTTATGGCCAGCAAGGCGACGACACGCTTTACGGCAACATTGGTGATGATCAAATTGGCGGTGGCGCGGGCGCAGACATCATCTCTGGTGGTCTTGGCAATGATATGATTGTCGGTGGTGAAGGTGCTGATACGCTCGATGGCCAAGGTGACGATGACATCATTTTTGGTGGCTCTGGCGACGATGTTATAACCGGAGGCGAAGGCGACGATACGCTTCTTGGCCAAGGCGGCTCAGATACAATCACGGCAGGTTTTGGCGACGACCAAGTGGCTGGCGGCTATGGTGACGATCACATTTTACTTGGTGACGGCAATGATACCCTTGGTTACGACGACGTTTATTTGGACCCTGGCGATGACTTCGCACGTGGCGGCGAAGGTGCCGACACAATGATTGACCGCCTTGGCGCGAACGAAATTCATGGTGATGAAGGCTCTGACATCATTTCTGTTGTTGATGATATTTCTGATAAAGGCACTGGCGACATCGTGGACGGCGGTTTTGGCGTTGACATGATCTACGCCGATTCCGGCGACACGGTGACAGGTGGCGAAGGCGCAGACACCATCGTCGCGTTTCAAGGCTCCCAAGATGGTGTTGTCACGGTCACCGATTTTGATCCTGCGATCGATGCTCTGGAACTTATCTTAGAAGGCACATTGCCCGAAGATATCATTGTGGATATCACCGATGTCGAGGACGGCGTTATGTACACATACAATGGCGTTGATGTCGCGTTCATTCAAAACGTAACGGCTGCACAGATGGCAACGGCCTCCGTTTCATTCGCAGACGCTCCATCCTCCACTTTTCCTGAATTAGGGTCTGCCAGTGGCGTAGCGCAGCCTGATATCGCACCAGATACAGACACAACACCTACAACGGATACTCCTGTCACGGACACCGATACAGATGTTATCACTCCAGGCTAACCATTTTTAACAGCCGTGAAATTATCGCCATTTGGCGTTCGAGAAACACAAAAAGGCCAGCCAGACTGGCGGGCCTTTCGTATGAATGCCAATGAATGGTGGGCCTTAGATGGCAGCCTTGATCATCTCTTCAGTGTAAATCTCACGCAGGCGCTTTGAAATGTCGCCCGGCACACCCGTGCCAATCTGTGCGCCATCAATTTCAATCACAGGCTGGGCGAATCCAGTGGCAGAGGTCACAAAGGCCTCATCTGCACCTTGGGCTTCTGCAATTGTGAACGGGCGTTCTTCGACCTTCATCTGCGCCTCAAGCGCGAAACGCAAGATTGCAGCGCGCGTGATCCCATGCAAAATCTCATTGCCCAACTGACGCGTGATAATCGTGCCATCCTTGACGATATACGCGTTGTTGGCCGTGCCTTCGGTCACAAAACCATCCTCGACCAACCACGCATCTTGGCAGCCTTGTTTTTTGGCCTGCATTTTGGCGAAAGATGGATACAAAAGTTGGGTGGTTTTGATGTCACGACGGCCCCAACGCTCGTCTGCAATAGAGATGACTTTGATCCCCTCATCCATCACCTTGCTGTCGACCATAGGCTTGTGGAACGTGAACAAAACAATACCGCAAGACACCTCTTCGGGATCAGGCCAAGCAAAATCACGTGCATCAGGCGCACCGCGGGTGATCTGTAAATAAACACCACCTTCATCCAGATTGTTTTTCTCGATGATATCGCGGTGGATTTGCAAAAGCTCATCCATGGTCACCGGCGACACCATTTCCAACTCAGACATTGAGCGCTGCAAACGGGTCGCGTGACCGTCAAAATCAATGATCTTACCGCCAATAATCGAAGTCACCTCATAAACGGCGTCCGCCATCAAAAAACCACGATCAAACACAGACACTTTGGCCTCTGCTGCTGGGACAAATTCTCCGTTGACGTAAACGATCTGGCTCATGGTGGTCTCCTTGTATATTGGGCTTATCCCCAAAGCGCGCGACAGGGTGGATGCACCCCTTCGGCGTCATATTGTAATGCATCTGCACGGTCTTCGGCCAGAAGAAGCGGCCCGTCAAGGTCTGTTACGCCCGCGCCCTGTGCCAAAATCACCGCAGGCGCCATCGCAAGCGAGGTGCCCACCATGCAGCCAACCATAATCCCAAAGCCCATCTTTTGCGCTTGTGCCCGCAGCGCTAGTGCTTCGGTCAGCCCGCCCGTTTTATCAAGCTTGATATTGATCATGTCATATTTGCCCTTGAGTGCCGCGAGACCGGCACGATCATGGCACGACTCGTCGGCACACACAGGCAACGGGCGCGCCATTTCTGCCAGCATATCATCTTGACCTGCGGGCAAAGGCTGCTCGACCAGATCGACGCCCATACGCACCAAATGCGGCGCAAGATCCGCGTAGACCTCGGCGCTCCAGCCCTCGTTCGCATCCACAATAATACGCGATTTGGGCGCGCCACGCCGCACAGCCTCAAGGCGCACCATGTCGTCAGGCGTGCCCAGTTTGATTTTCAACAATGGGCGATGTGCGTTCTTTACCGCCGCCGTCTGCATGCTTTCCGGTGTGCCCAATGACAATGTATAGGCGGTCAGACACGGGACGGGCGCCGGCATATCTAGCAGCTCCCAAACACGCTTGCCGGCCTGTTTCGCCTCGACATCCCAAAGCGCACAATCCACCGCATTGCGCGCGGCACCAGGTTTAAGCACTTTTTGCAACTCTGCGCGTGTAATCCCTGCGGGTAAGGCTTCGATCTGAGCCGTGACACTCTCTAAACTTTCGCCGTAACGCGCATAGGGCACGCATTCGCCCCAACCCAAGTGCGCGCCAACCGCGGCCTTGACCGTGATCACCTGCGCTTGCGTACGAGACCCACGAGAAATTACAAACGCTTCGGCAAGGCGAAACGCCTCAGCAGTCACAGTTAAGGTCATAGGTTTTCCTTGGATTAGGGTCTTATTTACGCGCCTTTATGCGGAAACGGTCTCGTCCATTTTCACCAACGCGTCAACCAAACGTCCCGCGCCTTGTCGAAACGGATCAACCGCTGGCAAACCCATTTCCGCCTCAACAGACGCAAGATATGTCAAAGCTTCAGCTTCGGATAGGTGCTGGGTGTTGACAGAAATACCAACCACTTCGCAAGCCGGATTGGCCACCCGCGCCAGTGGCAATGCAGTGTCGCGCAAGGCGCGCAGTGTTGGCAAATCATACGTCGGTAGGCCACGCATATGCGTGCGCGTGGGTTCGTGACACAAGATTAACGCATCCGGTTGGCCGCCATGCACAAGCGCCAGAGTGACGCCAGAATAAGACACATGGAACAAGCTGCCTTGACCCTCGATCAGATCCCAATGATCCGCGTCATTGTCGGGCGAAATATATTCAACAGCCCCCGCCATAAAATCGGCGACGACAGCATCAAGTGGCACCCCATTGCCAGTGATCAAAATACCGGTTTGGCCCGTGGCACGGAACGTTGATTTCAATCCCCGCTCACGCATCGTCGCATCCATCGCCAGCGCCGTGTACATTTTGCCAACGGAACAATCCGTGCCAACAGCGAGGCAACGTTTGCCCGTGCGTTTCACACCGGTCGCAATCGGGTACTCAACGGATGGAACCCGCACATCATGCAGCGCGCGCCCGCAAGCTTTGGCAACGGCAACAAGGTCGTCTTCTTTTGTCAAAAGATTGTGCAACCCAGAGGCCAGATCAAAGCCCTCTTCCAGCGCGGCAACCAAAACCTTTTTCCAAGCCTGCGAAATCACGCCACCACGGTTGGCCACCCCGATCACCAACGTCTTTGCCCCCGCCGCCTTGGCCTCGGCAAAAGTCATATCTGTCAACCCCATGTCGGCTTTGCAGCCTTCCATGCGCAATTGACCTACGGCAAACTCAGGGCGCCAGTCTTTGATGCCTTGAGCCACTTTCGCGGCCAGTGCATCTGGCGCATCGCCGAGGAACAAAAGATATGGTGTTTGGATCATGACAGTTCTCCGAATTGCATTTAGGTCAATATGGCAGACCTGTTCAGAAAGGTGCTTGCAATTGTCGATGCTCGCATTGAATATTCGGGTGAAATCGTCGAATGATACGCGTTATGTGGGATATAGTCCCACTTCACCTCGTTCCCCTCGAATCAAACTCGATATACACGATCACTTTAGGTCAATGCTTATCTGACCAAGGACAGTGCCATTGCTGCACCTGCAAAACAAAGCTTGAGATTTGTCACGCAACATAATACCAACAAATACAGATCGACCACAATATAATTACAAACGAGAATCATCATGTCCTTTCGCTTGCAACCCACTGCCCCTGCTCGTCCAAACCGTTGCCAACTGTTCGGACCAGGATCGAACACCAAACTGTTCCCAAAAATGGCGGCATCCGACGCGGATGTGATCAACCTTGATCTGGAAGACAGCGTTGCGCCCTCAGACAAAGACACAGCCCGCGCCAATATCATTGAGGCGATCAACACGATTGATTGGGGCACCAAGGTTTTGGCCGTACGGATCAACTCGCTCGACACGCCTTATTGGTACCGCGACGTGGTGGATTTACTGGAACAAACCGGCGAGCGCCTTGATCAAATTATGATCCCCAAAGTGGGCTGCGCCGAAGATGTCTATGCCGTTGACGCGCTGGTCACCGCGATTGAGCAAGCCAAAGGGCGCAGCAAAAAAATCGCGTTTGAAGTCATCATCGAATCTGCTGCGGGATTGGCCCATGTCGAAGAGATCGCCAAAAGCTCGCCCCGCCTTGAGGCCATGAGCCTTGGCGCCGCTGATTTTGCCGCCTCTATGGGCATGCAAACCACCGGCATTGGCGGCACGCAGGACAATTACTACATGCTGCACGGCGAGACGCGCCACTATTCTGACCCTTGGCACTGGGCCCAAACCGCCATCGTCGCGGCCTGTCGCACCCATGGTATTTTGCCTGTTGATGGCCCCTTTGGTGATTTCTCAGATGACGAAGGCTATCGCGCCCAAGCGCGTCGCTCGGCCACATTGGGCATGGTTGGCAAATGGGCGATCCATCCAAAACAGATCGCATTGGCCAACGAAGTGTTCACACCCTCCGCAGAGGCCGTGGCAGAAGCCCGCGAAATTTTGGCCGCAATGGAGCAAGCCAAAGCCAACGGCGAAGGGGCAACCGTCTACAAAGGCCGCCTTGTGGACATCGCATCCATCAAACAAGCCGAAGTTATCGTTGCGCAATCCGAATTGATCGCTAACGTAGGATAACTCCATTCAGGAGGAGGAGTCTGAATGTTGAGTATAGCGTCTCGAGATGAAAATCTCGGGACGTTTATTTTTTACAAACCACTGTTATTGAATATTTATTTCAACGGCGCGCAGATCAAAGTGATCAAATCCTCTGCCGCAGTATCTTGCGGCGTGTTGAGATAAACCTCAAAAGGTGGCGAATCGCGGAGATCTTTACCGGATTTCGGCACCCATTCCCCGAACAAATAAGCATAGGCTTTGGCCAATCCAGAATAATGGCCTTGGTATTTGAGCACTGCAAATGCCCCCCCTTTGATGTCCATTTGCTCCAATGGGGCCGCAATTTCCGCGTCTCCCAAAATTTCTGCCCCCGCAAAACTGCGCAGGTCATCAAGTGGAACGGCGGCGGGATCATCCAAATATAGACCAATCATCTGACCGATTTGAGGTCCAAATCCCCGCGCAGTAAGTGTCGTAAAAGCGGTCTCGAACGCTTCACCAACATTCATGTAATCACCACGGTGCGCCACAACGGCCAGTTTTGTATCGGCGCGGGTTTCAATATTTACGTCATACATTTCATAGTCTCCATGCTCATTTAAATGCAGCGCAGGATGGGGCACACCTTGTCGACGAAAGGCCTCAGGCGTCAGACCATAGGCATCCCCAAAGGCCCGCACAAAACTGCGCGCATTTGAATATCCACAATAGGTCGAAATCTGATCCACGGGATCGTTGGTTTGAACCAGCGCAATAGAGGCGCGAAACAAACGTACACGACGTGTAAAGGCCGCGACGGTTTCCCCAGTCATGCCCGTGAACACGCGGTGAAAATGGAACCGCGACAAAGCGGCGACATCGGCCAAAGTATCGAGCGACAAATCACCATCCAAATTGGCGTAAACATAATCCAACACGCGCAAAAGCCGCGCCTCATATCCTTGAGCCATTGAAATGGTCCCTTCCTTGCAGCACCTCTTGAATTGCACAAAGCCAATTCACAAATCTTGCTAAGTTGCACCCCGTGAAAAAAATCGCCATATACAGACTTAAGTGTACCGTACCGGAGCGTAAGATGACCCACTATCTAGAATTCGAAAAACCCCTCGCGGAAATCGAAGGCAAAGCAGAAGAGCTGCGTGCCATGGCGCGGGCCAACGAAGATATGGACGTCGAGAAAGAGGCTCTGGCCTTAGACGACAAAGCTGCGGCCATGCTGGTCGATATGTATAAAACATTGACGCCATGGCGCAAATGTTTGGTGGCGCGCCACCCTGACCGCCCCCATTGCGCCGAATACATTGATGCTTTGTTCACCGAATACACGCCGCTTGCAGGTGATCGGAACTTTGCGGATGATCACGCGATCATGGGCGGCCTTGCACGGTTTAACGATCAACCAGTGATGGTGATTGGCCACGAAAAAGGCAACGATACCAAATCCCGTATCGAGCGTAACTTTGGCATGGCGCGCCCCGAGGGCTACCGCAAAGCGATCCGTTTGATGGAATTGGCTGATAAATTCGGCATTCCTGTGATCGCTTTGGTGGACACGCCCGGCGCTTATCCTGGCAAAGGGGCAGAAGAACGCGGCCAATCCGAGGCCATCGCGCGCTCGACCCAGAAATGCCTGCAACTGTCGGTGCCGCTTATTGCGGTGATCATCGGCGAAGGTGGATCTGGCGGGGCGGTTGCTTTTGCGGCGGCCAACAAAGTCGCCATGCTCGAACATTCGATCTATTCCGTCATCACGCCTGAGGGCTGTGCCTCTATTTTGTGGAAAGATGCCACAAAAATGCGTGAAGCGGCCGAGGCGATGCGCTTGACTGCGCAAGAATTAATCCAACTGGGTGTGATTGATCAGATTATTCCTGAACCCCAAGGCGGCGCACAACGTGATCGCGATGCGGCTATTGCCTCTGTTGGCAAAGCCATCGCTGACATGCTCGCGCCACTGTCCAAAGAGAAACCAAAAGCATTGGTTGCATCACGACGCAAAAAATTCTTGCAGATCGGGTCCAAAGGCCTTGCGGCCTAAATCGACTGCGATCCACATTCTTGTTACAAAAAATGGCCGCTCACTGCGGCCATTCTTGCATTTGATTTACTCTTGAGCAGCGGGCGGCAATTGATCCGCAGAAATTTCAAACCCTGCGTCAATCATCAACTGATTGGATCTCGCTTCAACCGATGCTTCCAAATCTTTCATAAAATCTTTCAATCCATGCCCTGCCTCGATGCGCGGCAAAAATTCAACAACCGCCGTGCCGCGGCCACGATAAATACCTTGGCGTTTCCAAAACACGCCAACATTGGTCGCAGCTGGCACAACATCCTGTCCCAATTCTTTGTACAGAACCCCTGTGCCGACCTTATAGTCCGCCTTAACACCCGGGGCGATACGTGTGCCTTGGGGAAAGATGATCAGCTGACCCGGGCGAATATTGCCTGCCTTCACATCAGCAACCATTTTCTTAATTGCCTGTCCACGTTTGCCACGATCCACGCCGATACAGCCACAGCGCTCGGCATAAAAGCTCACGATTGGCATTTTTTCGAGTGATTTTTTCATGATGAATTTTGGTCGCGGCAAGGCTGATACAATCAAAATAATATCAAAGAAGCTTTGATGTTTAGACGCGACGATCACCTCATCGGTCGGCACCACACCGCGCACTTCTGATTTCAATCCGCAAATCACATGAGCACTCATGCGCACCCAATGGCACCACAGGTGGATCGCGACGAAAGCAAACTTGCGATCGAACACAGCAAGCGGCGTAAAGATCAGGCCAATAATGGCCATCGCCACATACATCTGAAAGATAAAGAACAGGGACAAAAGCCACTGGATCGGATAGGGCATTACATCAGCCTTTTTAATGTTTGTTTTGCCGCGAACCGTGTCGCGCCATACGCCACAAATGCAGCAAAAAGAGGGATAACAAAAGGCCAAAGCCATTCGACGCCTTGAAACCCAAGGCCTGTCAAAAACCCACCGGACGTTTGCGCATTCGGCAACAAAGCCACAGCAATCGTGCCTAGAAACGCTCCCAACAATGCGCCGCTAAAGCCACGCACCGTAAATTGGCGTACAAAAGCAGACGCAATATATCCATCTTTCGCGCCCACCAAGCGTAGCACGCGGATCACTTGCCCGTTCGCCGCAAGCGCCGCGTTGGCCGCCAAGGTGATCATCGCCGCTGTGACGCCACCAATCAAAACCAAACTCAACACTCCCAACAATCGCAAGCGTCCCGCCGCAGTGATTAACGGCTTGCGCCAGCGTGTATGATCATCAAGAACGGCACCAGGCGCCTCTCCCGCAAGGCGCAATCGCAAGCTCTCGGCATCATACCCCTCACTGGTTTCTTGTACATCAATCAAAACCGGCAAGGGCAGGCTGTCCAACGGCAAAGACGGGCCGAACCACGGCTCTAACAGCGCGCGTTGCTCATCCATGCTCAACGCGCGGGCAGCCTGTACACCTGGCGTGGTTTCCAACACAGCCAAAGCGGCTTGTGTTTGTGCCTCGATTTGTTCCACTGGCGCAGAAATGCGCACCGTCGAGGATCGCGCCAATTCACCAGCCCAACGATCCGCAAGCCGTCCCGTAGCCAGTGACAGCGTCAAGGCAAAAACGGCCAAAAATGCCATCGCGGCAGAGGTCAAAACCGTCAATTGCGCTGTGAACCCAGAGGGAGGCACGATGCGATCCTGAACGGTTTTATCTATTTTCAAAAAAGGCAAAAGAAACGACATTACAAATCCACCCCTGCCTGTTGAATGCGCCGATCGGCAATACGTAAAACGCGGGCTTGAACCTGAGATTTGGCTTGTCGGATCAGATGCATATCATGAGTGGCGATGATCACGGTTTTGCCCATCTTGTTCAACTCAACCAACAACTGTAGCAACCTCAAGGACATGTCCCAATCGACATTGCCGGTGGGTTCATCCGCGATAATCACGTCGGGGGACATAATGACGGCGCGCGCCAATGCAGCACGCTGGCGTTCACCACCAGACAGTTCAGCAGGCAAGGCATCCGCGCGCTCAGACAGGCCGACCCAAGACAACAGCTCTTGCAAATTGGTCTCGTCACGGGATTTGCCTGCAACAAACAATGGCAAGGCGACGTTTTCGGCCACGCTGAGATGATCTAAAAACTGACAGTCCTGATGTACCACACCAATGGCGCGACGCAGTTCCGCAACTTGATCTCGGGCGATATTACGTGTGTCTTGCCCCAACAGATGCACACGTCCCGCCGTGGCCTGCAATTCGCAATAACACAGCTTCAAGAACGTGGTTTTTCCCGCCCCTGACGGCCCCGTCAAAAAATGAAACGATCCCGGCGCAAGAGACAGGGAAATTTCGGTCAAGAGATCCTGACCACCATATCCGTAAGCAACATTGTTAAACTCGATCACACCTGGCCCCTATCACTCGGTCGCGACAGTTTTGCCTCACAGATGGATACGTTTCAATCCAACTGTCGCAAAAACATGGACAATCCCGCATCCAATGTTAACAATTCAGGAAAACAAAGCAGTTACACCACACAAAACGTGTGGCAGAGGAAGATATGCGGCTCATTTGTCCCAATTGCGGTGCTCAATACGAAGTTGACGTGAAGGTCATTCCTAGCGCAGGACGTGATGTCCAGTGCTCGAATTGTGGTCATACGTGGTTTCAACGATCAACAGAGATCGATTCTGATTTGGCTCAAGAAATGGGGTTCGAGCTCACATCCGATGATGCGACTTCTGATATCGCGAATGAGGAACAGCAAAACGATCAACCTGTCCCAACTGTCCCTGATTTCGGCGATGACGATGATACAGAGTTTAACGATGACGTTGCATCAGCTTTTAGCGCCGCCACAACGCTAGACGATCAAGACACGCTTGAGCCAGACGACCACGCCAAACCAACGGCGCCCACGGCCGCAGTTCAACGTTCAGCTGTGTCCGAAAGTGTACGCGACATTCTGCGCGCTGAGGTCGCCTATGATCAAAATGTAAGGCACCCAGAACCTGACCCTTTAGAAACACAGGCTGAACTTGGTCTAAATGAAGCGCCAACAAAAGAGCAAAAACAAGGATTACGTGAACGTATGGCGCGCCTGCGGGGATTAACGTCCGAAAGCTCGGGCACAGAGCCCGCTTCAGGCAAGCGCCGTGATTTACTGCCCGACATCGAAGAAATCAACTCGACCTTGAGCGCATCATCAGAGCGCGCTGAAGACGGTACAGTTTTGAACGATGAAACACGTAAAGAACAGGCTCGGAAATCAGGTTTCAAAACGACTTTTTCAATCTTGATTTTGGTCGTTGTGATTTTAGTCTTGCTGTACACACTGGCCCCAATTTTAGCACAAAAACTTCCCGCTCTTGAAGGTGCTTTGACGGCCTATGTGACGGCGGCAAATGGATTTCGATCTTGGCTCGACGCGACAATCAGCTCAGCAAGCGCGCGTTTGAATGCACTTTTGGGGCAATTGAACGGTGGCGAATAGGCTGGATCTAAAAGCGGTCTAAAAGGCGTTTGAGGTATTCCAATTCCTCGTCTGCGCGCTCTCTTTGCGCTGAGCGCCGCATGATCTCATCCAAAAGGGCCTCGGCCTGTTTGTACACATCGTCTTGCGTCAAGCCGCCATCCCCAGCGACGCTATCGCTTGCCCCTTGATCTGCGCCATCCCGCCGCCCAAGCGGGTCCTGCGCATTTGACTTGCCCGGCTGAACCTCTCCGGTCTGGGCATCCTGAGACTCGCCGGACTGGCGCAACTGTTCATTCAAATGCTTAAGTCCATCCCGCAAGGCTTCCATCGCACGGGCTTGGTTGTCCAATGCGCCTGCAAAGTCTTCACCACGCAACGCCTCTTCGGCGTTCTGCATTGACCGCTCTGCGCGCTCAAGGTCTGAGGTCGGATCATCACCTTGGCCAGCAACAGCCGGAGGCAGGTCGCGGCCTTGTTGCGCCGCCTGATCCCGTAAAGCTTGCTGACGATCTGCCAAAGAATCTGACCCCTCATTTGGTGGGCGTTGCTCCGACGGTGCCCCCTCTTCAGTATCAAACTGCTTTTGAAGATCCGAAAAGGTTTCATCGTTCAGCTTTTGCTGTTCGCGCAACATGTCTTCCAAGCCTTCAATCGCCTGCCCACCAGATCCTTGCCCGCGAGTCACTTGCATATTTTCAAGCATCTCGTTGAGCATTTCCATCAATTGCTGGGCTTCGACCATACGGCCTTGTTCCATCAACTCTTGAATACGATCCATCAACTGTTGCAGTTGATCCGCAGACACATCAACCGAACCATCGTCCTGTGCCGCGCTTTGATTTGGGTCTTGGCTTTGTTGCTCTGCGCGTTGCCGAATGTAATCCTGTGTCGCATCGCGCAAATCTTGCATCAATTTAGCGATTTCATCAGGCGTCGCACCATCGCGCATGGCCTGTGACAATCGCTCTTGTGCGCGCCGTAAACGCTCCAACGCTTCAGACAGTTCTCCATCTTCCAGCTCAACAGCGATCGTCCAAAGAGTGTCTTCAACGGTGCCCCACACATCGTCCGGCATGTTTGCCCCGTCTGCCTCAATCAGGCCCGCAACAGACCGAAGGCGCAAAAACAATGGATGATCTCCACCGTAGGATTCGTCCTGTGCATAGCTGATAGCACGAATAATTTGCGCCGATCGCGTGGCATTTTTACGGCTCCACAACAGTTCGCGGCGCACATCGATTAACGCCGCAGCAAGCGGGTCAAAAAACTTGCGTCCTGGTAAAATAGTATGGTTTGACTGTGAGCTGCCCTCATGGCCTGCCACATCCCACGCCTTCAAACGCACCTGTACAGGCAGTCCAGAAAACGGATGACGCGACAGGTTTTCTACGACAACGCCTTCGATATCTTGACTTTTTGCCCCACGCGGCAACGCGATAGTAAGCGCCAAATCAGGACGCGCTTCGGGATCAACGCGGTAGCCGTACTGAGGGAACACCGCAGCCCTGTCTAACACGATCTCAAGCTGCGCACGGGCAATGCCAAAATCATCCGACATCTGATAACTCTGGTGCAACTCACCGGCCCCAGCACGGGTCATGTCGCCAATCAATGCGGCCTCAGGCGGCCTATCCGGCAAAAGTGCAACGGACCACAAACGCCCCGTATCGCCCTTAATTTCAATTTCGCCCGTTTGCACGAGTGTAAAGTCTTGGGGTTCAACCCGATCTAAGCCGTCGATACCTGACACAGTTTCGCGCATCAGCAATGCATCCTCAGCCCCATACAAGCGGATCGTCACTTTTGAATTTTTAGGCGCTGTAAACTGCGCAGGCATATCTGCAAGATACAGCGTCGGTTTGCCCGTGTGAACGGGCGGCTCGATCCAGCCTTCCCAAGATGGTCCCATTGCGACGCTGTTTGCGGCGCCTACACCACCGAACTTTGGCGGCGCATTTCCAAACAAAAGCCCCATGATCACCCCCGAGACGGCGATCAAACGCAGCGCAAAAGGGTCGCGGTCAGACAGGCGCAAATGCGGCCCTTTTGCCCGCGCCTTTAATGCCTGAGCAGCCATCCGATTTTGATGAGCTTGCCAGATCAATTGCGTTTGTGCGCCGCCCTGCCCAGTGGCAGCAAAATCATCGAGCGCCTGCAATGGCCTATGTGGCAAATCGTTGTCCACCCGCGCGCGCGCTTCGCTCATTTTGGGCAGCTTAAATCGCATAATGCCGATACCAAACATCAGCGCCAGACCGAGAACGACACCTGTTTTAGTGACGATCCACACGCCCCCAGACAGGTTGGAAAACGTACCAAACAGTCCCATGCTGCACACTAAACAGGCCAACACCCCGAACCAAAGAAAGGCTTGCACACCACGTTCGACGATGAGCCCCACAAATGTAAGACGCAGCGTGTGTTTGATATGGCGCGTCAAAGCGCGCTGGTGTGACGTGTCTGTGTCCATAACCTTTTTGCCCGCACACTCTAAAAACGGGTCAAAATGATCCAGATTAGAGCCATTCAGGAATCGTATCGCGATTTATCATTTCATCATAGGTGGGACGCGCACGAATGACAGCGAATTGATCGCCGTGGACCAAAACCTCAGGAATGAGGGGGCGTGAATTGTATTCAGACGCCATGACAGCGCCGTAGGCACCAGCAGAGCGAAATGCCACCAAATCATCAGGTCCAAGCGCTGTCATTTCACGCGCTTTGGCAAAGGTATCACCGGTTTCACAGACTGGCCCGACAATATCGTAGGAGGCCTTTTCACTGCCTGCGGCGGCTTCAATCACCGGCACAATGTCATGATGCGCCTCATACATTGAGGGACGTATAAGATCGTTCATCGCGGCATCAATGATTAAAAAATCACGGCCTTCCCCATGTTTCAGGTAAATCACCGAAGACACCATCACGCCCGCATTGCCAGAAATCAAACGCCCTGGTTCAATTTCAATTTCACACCCCAAATGACCAACAGTTTTGCGAATCACATCCCCGTATTCCATCGGCAATGGTGGTGCCTCGTTGGAGCGTTCGTACGGAATACCAAGCCCACCGCCGAGATCGAGACGGCGAATATTGATGCCATCGCTGCGCAACACCTCGGTCAGTTCCGCCACTTTGGTAAAGGCCAATTCAAACGGCTCAAGTTGGGTCAGTTGCGATCCGATGTGAACGTCGATCCCAGCCACATCAATGCCATCCATTTTAGCGGCGCGCGCATAGACCGCGCGGGCGCTTTTAATCGGAATACCAAATTTGTTCTCGCTCTTACCAGTGGCGATTTTTGCATGGGTTTTGGCATCAACGTCTGGGTTCACACGAATGGCGATCGGGGCTTTTACCCCCATCGACATTGCGACCTCATTCAGCGCGTCAAGCTCTGGTTCAGATTCCACATTAAACTGACGAATACCACCCGACAGCGCAGTGCGCATTTCTTCACGAGTTTTGCCAACGCCGGAAAACACAATCCGTTCACCTGGCACACCTGCAGCACGGGCTTTCAAGTATTCCCCCATAGACACCACATCGATGCCAGCACCGAGATCGCCAATCAATTTGAGAACCGCCAAATTGGAATTCGATTTCATCGCAAAGCAGATGAGATGGTCCATCCCATGCAGCGCTTCGTCAAACAAGGTGAAATGGCGGGTCAAAGTTGCCGTGGAGTAGCAATAAAATGGCGTCCCAACAGAAGCCGCAATATCGGTCAAAGAGACGTCTTCTGCGTGCAATACGCCGTTGCGATAAAGAAAGTGATCCATGGGCCGCACCTTTGCAAGTAAACTCGCGCTGGAGATACTGGAATTCGCCTCGCAATGAAAGAGCCGTAAAGACGCAAAAGGGCGCCCAATTTGGACGCCCCTATAGTTCACAACCTCAACACATCAATTCGCGCCGAAGTGAAGCCCAATTGTGGTCGATGTGCTCACGCCACTATTTGAATTCACCGACACCGACGTCCCGCCACTCACCGTTGGCGGGGTCGGCTCACCGTCTGCACCACAAGACGTAATGAAAACGCAAAACGCTAGAGCTGCAACCAGTCGTGTCATCCAAGAACCTCTTTCCAACGCGCAATTTGCGCACGCACTTGCGAAGGCGCGGTGCCCCCATAGCTTGTCCGAGATGCCACTGAGTTTTCAACTGTTAATACCGTGTAGACGTCTTCGGTGATGGCTTCATGGGCGGATTTCATCTCATCCAGGCTCAAATCTGGCAAATCGCACCCTTTGGATTCAGCTAAGGCCACCAATGCTCCGGTCACATGGTGCGCGTCACGGAACGGCAAGCCCGCCTCGCGCACAAGCCAATCTGCCAAATCCGTCGCTGTGGAAAATCCAGAGGCAGCAGCGCTGCGCAGACTGTCAACGTTTGCGGTCATATCAGACACCATGCCAGTCATCGCCGCCAAAGCAAGCATCAGGTTATCCGCTGCATCAAAGACCTGTTCTTTGTCTTCTTGCATGTCTTTTGAATAGGCCAGTGGCAGTCCCTTCATCACCGTAAACAAAGCAACCATTGCGCCCATGATCCGACCAACTTTGGCACGAATCAGCTCGGCGGCGTCTGGGTTTTTCTTTTGCGGCATGATGGATGAGCCAGTTGAAAACCGGTCAGACAGGGTTACAAAACGGAATTGCGCAGAGGACCAGATCACCAATTCTTCGGCAAAGCGTGACAAGTGCATGGCGGTGATCGACGCGCAGGACAAAAACTCGAGCGCAAAATCACGGTCGGCGACGGCATCAAGCGAGTTGGCCGTCGGGCGATCAAACCCCAAAGCCTCGGATGTCATATGGCGGTCAATTGGAAAACCAGTGCCCGCCAACGCGGCAGAGCCAAGCGGGTTTTCATTCATCCTCTTACGGGCATCTTTGAAACGTGACACATCGCGACCGAGCATTTCGACATAGGCCATCATGTGGTGGCCCCATGTCACTGGCTGTGCGGTTTGCAGATGTGTAAACCCAGGCATAACCCAATCAGCGCCCGCTTCGGCTTGGCCAATCAAAGCTTTAATCAAAGCCTCGAGACCCTCAATGGCCGCGTCCATTTGATCGCGCGTCCAGAGTTTAAAATCTGTCGCGACCTGATCATTACGTGATCGCGCTGTGTGAAGGCGTCCGGCGGACTCGCCAACGATTTCTTTGAGGCGCGCCTCAACATTCATGTGAATATCTTCAAGCGCCGTTGAAAACTCGAACTCACCGCTTTCAATTTCTGACAATACCGTGAGAAGCCCTTCACGAATGGTCTTTGCATCGGTATCAGTAATGATACCTTGCGCCGCAAGCATTGCGGCGTGGGCGCGCGAGCCTGTTATATCTTGGAACGCCAATCGTTTGTCGTAACCTATCGAAGCGTTGATGGCTTCCATAATTGCGTCAGGACCTGCAGCGAACCGCCCGCCCCACATCGCGTTGGATTTTTTGTCGGTCATGGACACACCCAAATGTTAAATAAGCTAATTGTTGCCCTCCTCTACACCGCCCTGAGCGTTACTGCAAACGCTGTGCAAGGGGCTGACATGTCCGCAATCTTAGAATTGCGCGAAGGATCAATGCGAAAGTTGGTTTTTCATCAGGAACCTAAAGAAGTATCCCAGATCCCCTTCACAGCACCAGATGGCACAACCTTTACGTTATCTGATTTTGAGGGCCAGTATGTGTTGTTAAATTTTTGGGCAACATGGTGCGTTCCCTGCCGCAAAGAAATGCCGGACCTGAACAGTCTGTCCAAGACCTATATCAACAGAGGGCTTAAGGTGGTCACGGTCGCATCAGGGCACAATCCTCTGCCTGCCATCAAAAAATTCTACAAAGATAATGCCTTGGATCATCTACCTATTTTACTCGATGCAAAGGGTAGTTTTTCTCGTGATATGGACGTTCTCTTCCTGCCTATCACCGTTTTAATCTCACCTGAAGGACAGGAAATAGCGCGACTAAAGGGAGACGCATCTTGGGCGTCACCAGAAGCTATTTTACTCTTTAATCACCTAATCGAAGACTCAAATGGAGCGCCGGAGCTTGTCGATTGAATGCATTGAATGCGATGTCGCCGTATCAATAAGTGCCGAGACTTTGTCTGCATGAGTGAGAATGCGCTCAAGCGAGGTATCGATTTTTTTATGGAACTTATCGAGTTGATCGATCACCGGCATCAAAGCAACCGAATCCGCTCCTATTCGCCCCGCTTCGACACGGCACAGGACCCGAATTGAGTCGAGACCCGTTACAAGTTGACGCAAATCTTTTGATGACCGCGCAAGGCTTAACACTTCACCACTTGCATTCTTGACGGCAGCACTGGCATCTCGCGCATAACTTTGCAGTAAATTTTCCCTGTTTTCGCGTTCTTTGACGGGATCATTCAGCACTTTAAGATCAGCATGTGTCCGACTGCACTGCGCTTGAAGCTCTTTCAAAAGCCGCGCTGTTGACGTAAGGAAAAGTGCATCGTTTGCTTGAGCTGAAACATTGGATGAAATCGTTTTTTTAGACCCTTTTTCCACTCTGAAGCCATCAAGATGCCCTTGCACTTCATCGGACATCAATCTGTAGTTTTGAGAAATGGCCGAAATCGGGCCGCCTGCTGGCTCTAAACGCGAGGCGACAATACGCATATTCGAGGGAATTCCACGAATAGCATCGAAAAAATCAAAGAGTTTTTTCTGTTCATCGCTCAATTCCAGCAATTGATTGGACATAGCCTCCAAGGCGGCGGGCAATTTACTAAGATCCCGCGCAAGCGCCGAATCTCGGGCCGCCATTTCTGCGCCAATTGCACGCGCACCAAACGACGCATAATCATCGTAACCCGCAGCCTCGAACGTTTTCAAAAGAAGTGACGCACTGTCTTGCGCAGACAAGCCCTCACGCTCTTTGTCCAAGAGCATTGCGTATATTTCACGGGCATTATGAAACAGCTCAGACGACGGTTTCAAACTGATCGACAAATAGCCATCATCAACCGGACAAATAACCGCAAAACCCCAATATGCTTTGCCATCTTTGCTTTGATTCAAAACATAAGCCCCTGCTGGCTGACCGTTTTGAATTAAATCCCAAATAATATGAAAGATCGCCTTTGGCATATCTGGGTGCCGGATTGTTTTATGCGGTGCCCCCAAGAGATCATTCCATTCAAACCCTGATACCCGCTGAAACACATCGTTGCCTCCGGTGATCACCCCACTTTCATCCGTGCACGAAAAGGACAGCTCCTCAAAGTTAAATTGAACTTCGTCGAGATGGTTTTGAAACGCCGAGTTGCTGTGTTGAAATGTCATGATTTGCCCAGATATTGTTTACTCGTGCATACAAACAATTTGAGCTTTCAAAATGGTTAAGGAGTTTGATTGGGTATTTGTTTTACCAATAACAGCGGTACAGAAATCAGACGTCGCCGACGTATTTGCTAGATTTGCCCACGAATCTAGCTACAAAAAAAACTAAAATCTAACTCAATCTACGAACACTTCGCAGCAAATTCGATAGAAACAACACAAAACAAAGCAATATCAGCGCTTTGCAAATTTGCCTGAAAATCACGAAAAAACTAGCGAAAGTTTTTCAATTTACTTGCCGTTATCTACTCTGAGCAATGCTGCTTCAACGACGACGAAATGGCGTGCGAAGGAGACAGACATGACCAGTTCAGTTTCAACACAAGGTGGCTTTGATAGCCCACTGTCTGCTGCAATCACAGAGCGCGATCGCAACACCATGCAAATGGTACGTGACGCCATAAAAGCCAAACAAGTTATGTTGGCTTACCAACCGATTGTGCAGACGCTGCGGCCCGATCGTCCAGCGTTTCACGAGGGGCTCATTCGTGTTCTGGACCGAAATGGTCGCGTTATTCCTGCACGCGAGTTTATCGAGGTTGCCGAAACATCTGAAACAGGCCGAGAACTTGACTGTTTGGCCATTGAAATGGGCTTGCAAACCCTGTTGGAGCAACCTGAAATTCGCCTGTCGATTAACATGTCTGCGCGGTCTATCGGGTACCCTCGGTGGAAAGAAATCCTGATGTATGGTTTGGCAAAAGATCAAACTATTGCGGAACGTTTGATTCTAGAAATTACTGAAAGTTCAGCAATGCTTATGCCTGATCTGGTCAGCTTTTTCATGACCGAACTTCAAACTATGGGCATATCTTTCGCTCTCGATGATTTTGGCTCTGGCTATACCGCGTTTCGGTACTTCAAAGACTTCTATTTTGACATGGTCAAAATAGACGGCGAATTTATCCGTGGGATCGCAAACACACCAGACAATCAGGTTTTAACCCAAGCACTCGTTTCAATCGCTCGACATTTTGATATGTATACCGTTGCTGAATTTGTCGAAACGAAAGAAGATGCCGATTACCTTGCCTCCATTGGAATTGACTGTTTGCAAGGACACTATTTTGGCGTGGCAACAATAGACCCCGTTTGGAAACAACGCGCAGCACAAAAAATCGCCAGCTAAACACGATTATTATAGCAAGTGAGACGTCCTGACCATTGATTATAATGCACTTGCGGCATACTCTTGGGTTGGGGAGTGCGCAACTTTGTTGCAAAAACCGCACCTAGCGGGCAATCTCCCTCTAATTTTTTAGGAGAGATAGCACTATCATGACAAATGTCGTAATCGCCTCTGCCGCTCGCACCGCCGTTGGTAGCTTTGCCGGCTCTTTTGCCAATACGCCCGCACATGACCTTGGTGCCGCAGTTCTTGAGGCCCTCGTCGCTCGCGCTGGAATTGAAAAAAACGAAGTTTCAGAAACCATCTTGGGACAGGTTTTGACCGCCGGTCAAGGCCAAAACCCAGCACGCCAAGCACATATTCTTGCTGGCCTACCACAAGAGTCGTCGGCTTGGGGCATCAATCAGGTCTGTGGATCCGGTCTGCGCACCGTCGCACTGGCCACTCAACACATTATGCTCGGCGATGCCGATATTGTCTGTGCTGGCGGACAAGAAAATATGTCCATGTCCCCGCATGTTGCCAATCTACGTGCTGGCCACAAAATGGGCGACATGCAATTCATTGATTCTATGATCAAAGATGGATTGTGGGATGCCTTCAATGGCTACCACATGGGCATCACAGCTGAGAATGTTGCTAAAAAATGGGATATTTCTCGCGAAATGCAGGATGCCTTTGCTCTTGCGTCGCAGAACAAAGCCGAAGCAGCCCAGTTGGCAGGAAAATTCGCGGATGAAATCATCCCGTTCACAGTCAAGTCACGCCGCAGCGAAACAATTGTCGACGCTGATGAATATATCCGCCACGGCGCGACACTAGAAAGCTTGCAAAAGCTGCGCCCTGCCTTTGACCGCGAAGGCTCTGTCACGGCAGGAAACGCATCCGGCCTCAACGATGGGGCGGCAGGTGTTTTGTTGATGTCTGCAGAGAATGCAAGCAAACGTGGTATCAAACCACTTGCGCGCATTGCGTCTTATGCAACCGCAGGACTAGATCCATCCATTATGGGTGCTGGGCCAATTCGCGCATCACAAAAGGCGCTCGAAAAAGCCGGTTGGAAAGCCGAAGACCTTGATCTTGTTGAGGCTAATGAAGCCTTTGCGGCCCAAGCTTGTGCGGTTAATAAAGACATGGGTTGGAATCCAGAGGTTGTGAACGTCAATGGCGGCGCAATCGCAATCGGCCACCCGATCGGCGCCTCCGGCGCACGTATCCTGAACACCTTACTGTTTGAAATGCAGCGCCGCGACGCAAAAAAAGGCCTTGCGACACTTTGTATTGGTGGCGGCATGGGGGTTGCACTCTGCGTCGAACGTGATTAATAAAAATCAGCTGCGTAATTATATTGCGCAGCTGTACAGCATTATTTGCACAAATTACTTGCCGGGGAGGGCACAATGGGTAGAGTTGCACTTGTAACTGGAGGCACGCGCGGAATTGGCGCAGCCATTTCAAAAAAATTAAAGGCCGAAGGCTATGAGGTCGCGGCAAATTTTGCAGGCAATGAAGAAGCAGCCGCAAAATTTACAGCAGAGACGGGCATCAAAACATTCAAATGGAATGTTGCAGACTATGACGCGTCAAAGGCTGGCATTTCTGCCGTTGAAGCCGAGCTTGGCCCCATTGATGTCGTTGTCGCAAATGCAGGCATCACACGTGATGCCCCCTTCCATAAAATGACGCCAGAACAATGGCATCAGGTCGTTGATACGAACCTCACCGGCGTGTTCAATACAGTTCATCCCGTTTGGCCTGGCATGCGCGAACGCAAATTCGGACGTGTGATTGTGATTTCTTCAATCAATGGTCAAAAAGGTCAATTTGCGCAGGTCAATTATGCAGCAACCAAAGCTGGTGATTTGGGGATTGTGAAATCCCTTGCACAAGAAGGTGCGCGCGCAGGTATTACAGCAAACGCGATTTGCCCAGGCTACATCGCCACAGAAATGGTCATGGCCATTCCAGAAGAAGTCCGTAACAAAATCATCGCAGGCATTCCTGCAGGCCGCCTAGGTGAACCCGAAGAAATCGCGCGCTGCGTTGCTTTCTTGGCGGGCGATGATGCCGGTTTTATGAATGGATCTACCATTTCGGCCAACGGCGCGCAGTTTTTCGTTTAAACTAAATATCTCTTTTGAATTGAGAGGCCGCCAAAGGGCGGCCTCTTTTTATTGAACATACTCCACCGAATAGGTTAGATCGCGTCATGACACAGAGATCTGCAACCTTCATCGGCTTTATCGCCATTATACTTTGGGCGCTTTTGGCCCTTTTGACCGTAGGAACCTATCCGGTTCCACCGTTCCAATTGAGCGCACTTTGTTTTTCAATCGGTGGGCTCATTGGGGCACTTTGGATCACCAAAACCAAAAGCTGGTCAGACCTAAAAGGCGTGCCTTTTTCTGTATACGGTTTTGGAACATTTGGCCTCTTTGGATATCACTTTCTCTATTTTTCTGCCCTGCGTGCTGCACCGCCCGCCGAAGCCGGATTGATTGCCTACCTCTGGCCGCTGTTAATCGTGCTGTTTTCAGGATTACTGCCAGGCGAACGCCTGCGTGGACTGCACATCATTGGCGCGATCACATCCTTTGCGGGAGCAAGTTTGATCGTCGCTGCGGGGGCCCAATTTGAAATTGAGCATCTGTTTGGATATGGGCTTGCCTTGGCCTGCGCTTTTACTTGGTCTGGCTATTCCGTTTTTTCACGACGGCTGGGCAATATGCCAACGGCGTCAGTCACCGTTTTTTGTCTGGCAACAGCCGTCCTGTCTGCCATTGCGCATCTCTTTTTGGAAACCACAGTTTGGCCGACAGCCCCATTGGGGTGGATGTCCATCTTGGCGCTTGGTTTGGGACCTGTAGGAGCCGCGTTTTACGTTTGGGATATCGGGGTCAAGCGCGGCAACATCCAACTGCTGGGCACAGCGTCCTATGCGGCACCACTATTGTCCACATTCATTTTGGTTCTCGCTGGCATTACAGAACCAAAAATGTCGCTGATTGCCTCTGCCATTTTAATTGCTTTAGGCGCCGGCTTGGCAGCTTATGCGAGCCGCCAAACCGATTAAGAAAACGTTTAAGCAGAAAGGCGTGAAATTTCTTCTTTGAGACGTAGCTTTTGTTTTTTCAGGGCGACAACCTGAAGATCATCGGTACTCGGCGATCGCTGGGCACTTTCAACGGCATCGGCAAGGTTTTGGTGTTTTTTCTTCAACTCATGGATGTGGGAACTCAATGTCATTGCAAATCCTCTCTCTTGTGTTGACTGGCTCATTTTATTAGCCACACACAGAGTGCAGCATATTTTTTGAGTCTTGTCACCTATCTGTTACGAAACTTTTCAATGCAGCGACGTTCGCACGCGGAACCTTGCCAAATCCTTAATCGCCCCACTCCAAAGCAGCGGAATGTCGCAATATGGATAACGCTTTGTCACTGTAACTGTCGCCATCGCGTTCATGATGCGGGCCATCATGCATACGAAGCGGCGCTTCTAACACGAAATCTGCACGGCCCAGTTTGCGCGCTTGTACAATGACAAGACGGGCGGAGCGGCCAGACCGCGCCTGAATCGGGCGCACCCTGACAGAACCAAGCCGACCTTCAAGCGCTGACAAAATATCAAGCAAACGATCCGCTTTTTGGATCATCGTGAACACACCACGCGGTGCAAGGCGACGAGAGGCCACATCAACCCAAGTGTCCAAGGGCGTCTCGCCACTGACGGCCACATCACGTCCAGAATCACGTGGCGCGGTGGACTTTTCTTTCAAATAATAAGGCGGATTGGCTATGACGTGATCGAACCTGCGATCACGGACCTTGAGTGGCATCTGTCGGATATCGGCCTCGACAACCTCCATCGCGACCCCATTGGTTGCGGCATTTCGGCGCGCAAGATCGGCGTAATAGGGTTGAAGTTCGACACCAACAAAATCCATGCCTGCCACGCGGGCATTCAAACACAGTGACGCGGCACCTGCCCCGCACCCAAGTTCCAAAACAGAGTGCCCTGCCTCGCCCGGAGTGGCCGCCGCCAACAAAACGGGATCAATCCCTGCACGGTACCCACGTGCAGGTTGGCTAAGCTGCACCAATCCCATTAAAAACGCATCGATGGTCTCAGGTAATTCAGTCACTCGGGTTCCAACTCGAAATCATTTTCGGTCAAAATGCGACGCGCTTGGCGCAAATCGTCATCCAGCACCATCAGACGGCGCGGCAAAATGCCAATGGACCCTTCGAGCACGCTCATATGGACGTCCATTTCAAAGCAGTTTATATCCTCGCCTGAAAGCAGTGCTTTGGCATAGATGATTTTCATCGGATCGGTCGTGCGGAGAAGCTGTTTCATAATTCTGATTTAACGTCAGACCGTTTGGTTTGTCGAGTGAAGGACGCCGCCAGATGAGCCTTGATAACGCAACTGTTAAACCACATGAAAAATTGGCAACCGCGCTGGCCTCTGAGCTGACAGCGGTCAACGCACTTATCAAAGATCGTATGGCGTCCAAACATGCCCCGCGCATTCCCGAAGTGACCGCGCATTTGGTTGAGGCAGGCGGCAAACGTTTGCGCCCTATGCTGACGCTGGCTGCGGCCAAGGCCTGTGGCTATGATGGCCCGTATCACATTCATCTAGCGGCCACGGTCGAGTTCATTCACACCGCCACGTTGCTGCACGATGATGTCGTCGATGAAAGCGCTCAGCGCCGCGGACGCCCGACAGCGAACCTGTTGTGGGACAATAAATCATCCGTGCTTGTGGGCGATTATTTGTTTGCGCGGTCTTTTCAGTTGATGACCGAATGCAATTCTATGCGCGTGATGCATATTCTGTCCGGCGCCTCTGCCACGATTGCCGAAGGCGAAGTGTTGCAGCTGACCGCCGCCCAAGATTTGGCCACGACAGAAGACATTTATTTGCAAGTGGTGCGCGGCAAAACCGCCGCGTTGTTTTCGGCCGCAACCGAAGTTGGCGGCGTGATTGCGGACGCCGATCCGAAAGTTACTCAAGCGTTATATGATTACGGTGATGCTTTGGGCGTCTCATTCCAAATCGTTGATGATCTGTTGGATTACGAGGGCACCGGCGAAACCGGCAAAGATGTTGGCGATGATTTCCGCGAACGCAAACTGACATTGCCCGTGATCAAAGCAGTTGCCAAAGCCGATGCAACCGAACGTGCCTTTTGGGTGAAAACCATTGAAAAGGGCAAACAAGATGACGGCGATTTGGATCATGCCATTGCTTTGTTGAAACAGCACGGCACGCTGGACGAGACCCGCCTAGAGGCCTTGGATTGGGCACAAAAAGCCAAGACGGCTTTAATCAATTTGCCAGAAAGCGACATTCGCGAGATGTTGAGCGACATTGCCGATTACGTCGTCGCGCGCCTGCGGTAACGTGACCTAGACTGGCAAAGTGCTGGCCGCTTTGACCCACCACCACGGATTGCTGTGCGACAGCTGTGCGGCGGCGGCATCTGCGGATGATCGATCTGGATAGACCCCGAAACACGTGGCGCCAGAGCCAGACATCCGCGCGAGCAAAACCTCAGGCGAAAGCGCCAGAGCCACAAGAACTGCGGCCACTTCGGGGGCGACTTTGGCAGCGGGATCTTGCAAATCATTGCGCTGCGTTCCCAGCCAATCCACAAATGCGAGGCTATCGGGCCAGCGCGGCAAAACCTTGGGCATTGGCAGATTGTCTTTACCTTCAAGCCGCGCAAAGACGTCTGGCGTCGGCACCTCAACACGTGGATTGACCAAAACCAGATGCAGCGCAGGCAGCGTCACCGGCGTCAAAACATCGCCAACGCCCTGCATTCGGGTCGATTTAGACGCCAAACACACAGGCACATCAGCCCCAAGCAACAAGGCGTGATCCTTGGTCATCTGCGCCCCACCCAGACGCATGGCCGCGCGCAACGTGGCCGCTGCGTCCGCAGATCCACCGCCGATTCCCGACGACGGCGGCAAGTGTTTATCCAACGTCAACGCCATGGGCAGACCGCTGGCCTCGGCGGCTTTGACCACGAGGTTTTGACCATCCGTTGGGACGCCTTGGGCAAATGGGCCGCTCACCGCCAAAGTGGTCTCGTTGGCCGCTTCCGCTGATATTTGATCCCCCACATCGACGAACACCACGAGGCTATCAAGCATATGGTAGCCATCACTGCGCTGCCCTGTGACATGTAAAGACAGGTTAATTTTGGCGGGCGCAAAGATTTTAACCATCGCTGGGGGCTCGTGTTGGCTCTAGGCCCTCTTCGATCAAAACGCGGTCCAACCCAATGGACAATTTTTGACGAATACGTTCAGCGTCTTTTTCCTCTGGATCGAATGACAAAGAGCGATTCCACTGAAAACGCGCCTCGCGGGTGCGCCCCACAGCCCAATACACATCACCTAAGTGATCATTGAGAATGGGGTCGACGGGTAAAAGCGACGTCGCCTTTTCCATCGGCGCAACGGCACTTTCATACGCGCGCAAACGATACAATCCCCACGCCAAACTGTCGGTGATATATCCATCGTTGGGGCGCGCAGCCACGGCCGCGCGGATCATGCTCATAGCTTCATCAAGGTTGTCGTTCATTTCAAGGAATGAATATCCCATGTAGTTCAAAACCTGCGGCTGGCCTGGCTGCAACTCAAGCGCATGGCGAAAGTCGGCTTCGGCACTGTCCCATTGATCACTGCGCTCGAACGCAATGCCCCGCGTAAACAACAACGGCCACTGCGCGGCAGTCAGCTCAGGGACCTTTGACAGCGCTATCGTATAGGCCTCAACCGCCTCTTCGTATTTTTCCTCACGCCGCAAGGCATCGCCCAGCGCAGTGTAGACTTCTGGCAAATCGCTGTGTGTTTTGGACAGGGTGCGCAAAACCTCTAACTCGGTGTCAGATTTCCCCTCGGCGCGCAACGCAGCAGCCCGACCAAGTTCGCCCAAGTAATAAGCCGGCGAGTTTGAATCGATACCACCATAGACCTGTGTCGCGAGGTCGTAATGTTGCAGGCGTTCCAAGATACTTGCGACTTTAAGGGCATAGTCTGCTTTTTCGGGCCGCAACTGCAGCGCAACACGGGCATATAAAAGCGTATACCCATCATCCAGCCCGCCGCTGACGGCATCTGCAACAGAGCTAAAAACTTCGGCAATACCGTCTTGGGCCGATGTCACAATATCAAAGGGCACGCTTTCACCCGCAGCCAACTGCGCATCCAACGCAAGGATTTGGGGATCACTGGTTGGACCAAAAGCATCGTGGATCAAAACGCGTGCTTCCTCATTGCGCTCAAGTTGGCTCAACATCTGGGCACGCGCAAAAACGACACCACCGGTTTGCGGCATCTCATCGCCTGACAAAATAGACAAGCCTGTTTCAAAATCACCAACCATGGCCAACGCCAAAGCACGATTAAAAGGACCGAACACTTGGAAACCCTCGGCCTCCGCCGAAAGCGTTGAGAACACCTCAAGAGCATCGCTCATTTCGCCTTTGCCCACATGTGCCCAAGCACGGGTCAGCCCATCAATAATAGATGACACACCTTCGCCCGCATCAAGCGCCGCCAGCACACCATCCCAATCACCAGCCTCAACACGTCGCGTGACCAAAATCATCGCCGCAGTTTGGCTGCTCGGCTCTATATCTTTGAGCATCGTCGCATAGCCAAAGGCATCATCGAATTCACCCATAGAAATTTTAGCCGCGATCACTGTTTCCAATAAATCTGGGTTGCGTGGATCAGAGACAAGTGATTGCACCGCGTAATGGGCTTGTTCTTGGTAATCACGCCCGATCATCGCCTGACGCGTCGCCAAATAAGACCCCGCATCTGCAAAACCAGGCGTTGTTGAAGACAGCATCAAACCAACGGACAGACCTATGGTGGCAAGCTTTAAAATCGCGGACTGTTTCACACGCTTCTCCCTATGAGTTGCCCCAAGCCTAGCGTGCAGACCGCACAGCCGCAATGGATTGGGGGCCCGCAAAGGCCCCCTAAACTGTTCATAATGTTCACGTTCGCGGCAAAGCGCCTACATATTGGGGTAATTGGGCCCATCACCGCCTTGCGGTACCGTCCACGTGATGTTTTGGCTCGTTTCCTTAATGTCGCATGTTTTACAATGCACACAGTTTTGGAAATTGACCACAAATTTAGGCGTTTGACCTTCTTCAGTCAGATATTCATACACCCCAGCTGGGCAGTAACGCGCAGATGGACCACCAAAGATGTCGTAATCCACAGACACAGACACAGCAGGATCGGCCAAATGCAAATGGCTTGGTTGGCTTTCCTCATGGTTGGTCGCAGCAAAGGACACGTTGGTCAGGCGATCAAACGACAAAACACCATCGGGTTTTGGATAGTCAATCATCGGGTAATCGCTGGCTTTGCCTGTGCTTTCGGCATCGGTTTTACCATGTTTGATCGTGCCAAACAGTGATGTCCCCAAAATCGTGTTGCACCACATATCAAATCCACCAAGAGCCAAAGAGGGGAACAGCCCCAATTTGGACCAAAGCGGTTTAACATTGCGCACTTTTTTCAGGTCTTTGCCCACAGCGCCATCGCGCAGCTCTGCCTCATAAGCGTCAAGCGTATCGCCAGAACGCCCCTCTTTGAGGGCTGCGCTCACAGCCTCAGCAGCCGCTTTGCCAGACAACATTGCGTTATGGTTGCCCTTGATGCGTGGCACATTCACCAGCCCAACAGAACAGCCCAGCAAAGCGCCCCCCGGAAACACCGATTTTGGCATGGATTGATAGCCACCCTCAGAAATCGCACGGGCGCCATAAGCCACGCGTTTGCCGCCTTTAAGCAGCTCTGCAATCATCGGGTGATGCTTGAACTGCTGAAATTCCATGTACGGGAACAGCTTCGGGTTTTTGTAGTTCAAATGAACAACAAACCCGATGAACACTTGATTGTTTTCAGCATGATACACAAACGCGCCACCGCCCGCTTTGCCCCCCAAAGGCCAGCCCATCGTATGGGTCACGGTGCCCTCTTTGTGCTTGGCGGGATCAATTTCCCAGATTTCTTTCATGCCAAGGCCGAATTTTTGCACATCACGCCCAGCAGACAGATCATATTTGGCGATGACCTCTTTGGACAAGGACCCGCGCACACCCTCAGAAAGCAACACGTATTTACCGTGCAATTCCATACCGGGCTCTGTGTCGGGGCCGATTGTGCCGTCAGCCTCTAAGCCGAACACGCCAGCAACCACGCCTTTAACCGCGCCATTGTCGTCATAGATCAGCTCGGAACAAGCCATACCGGGGAAAATTTCGACACCCAATTCTTCGGCTTGCTCGGCCATCCAACGGCATACGTTACCCATAGACACGATGTAATTGCCATGATTGTTCATCAACGGTGGCATCGGAAAATTGGGGATACGAATTTGGCCCGCAGCACCCAGCATATAAAAATTATCGGTTTTGACCGGAGTATTCAAAGGCGCGCCTTTGGCTTTCCAATCAGGGATCAACGCATCAAGACCACACGGGTCGAGCACAGCCCCTGACAAAATATGCGCACCAACCTCAGAGCCTTTTTCCAAAACGACAACGTTTAGATCAGCATCAAGTTGCTTCAATCGAATCGCAGCAGACAGCCCCGCAGGACCTGCGCCCACAATCACGACGTCATATTCCATCGCTTCGCGCTCTACACTTGACATAAAATTACTCCCCAGTCTGGCATTTTCTGTGCCTTCCTACCCTTTAAAAGTAGGCAGGGTCAATTTAAGGAACCGTATTTCGTGACGTTCCCACTGCATTCTCTGCATACAAATGCCGCACAGCAGCATAAATAGCCAAAATAACCGCAATCGAAACATATCCATCCACCGCGTAATGCCAACCAGTGTAGACAGATAAAAACAAAATGGTGACTGCAAACCCAATGGCAACGGGTGCAAAAAACCAACTGCGCTCAGTCATATAAATTGCCCAAATTGTTGCCACAGCGACATGCATTGACGGAAAAGCCGAAATCGCAGCGCCGCCGGTGGTCATGCCATCATCAGCAATTAAGGAATCCCACAACCAGTTTTGCAACGCATCCAAAGACGTCCCCGGGAACGTCAGATCGTTAAGCGATGCAATCATGGGGGCAAACGTATCGCCGCCATAATACCTGTCTGCATAAATCGGTCCGACAGATGAAAACACCGTTGCGATTAAATTGCCCAGCACGATCCAAGCCAGAACATACAACGTTAAAAATCGCATTTTTCGAGTCTGGTCTTGATCACTTAAGGCCAAAAACGCAGGAAACGAAAACGCGAATGCGCCCCAAAACCCAGAATAAGTCCGCGCCGCCCCATCTGTGTCGATGTAGGCACTCAATCGATGCGACAATTCCCAAGGAGCGACACCGCCATGTAACACAATATCCCAATGCGCCATCATATCATCAGCCCAATAAGGGACCAAAACAGGGATCGTGCCTTTCATCAACGTATAACCGCACACCAACGCAATAGTCGCAGCAAAGCCATAGGCAGCCTCTCCGAGACGTGCGGGATGGCGTAAAACAAAGTAAACAAGAATAGGTGACAGCCACCAAACCCAAGGCCCAGCCCCCATGTAAGTGATCAAATCCATGGTCAAAACACCGATCATGCCAAGATGTTCAAAAGAAAATCCATAAATCACAACCGTCGCAACGATAGAAAAAACGAGGTACATAAAGGAAAACCGTGCAAAAACAGACATTTGGCCTTGACTCGCTCAAGATTGTTTACGTTTAGCTGAGTTATTGTTTACGAATGCGGCACAATTGTGGAAAACGATACGGATTTTTTCCACAACAAAGTCATGCGCGTGGTGTCTGCTCTTGCATTCTGAGCGCGTTCGGGGTCTGGTGTTTGAACAAAATCAACAACCGGACGCGCGGCATTGTGTGCTGTGACGTCTTTTCGTGCGAATGAGTGCTATGGAAAAAATTCTAATGACCCGCGCCGGCCACGCCGCGCTGAGCGCCGAGCTCAAAAACTTCACATCAGTTGAACGCCCTGCAATCATCCAAGCGATTGCAGAAGCGCGGGAACATGGCGATTTGTCAGAAAACGCTGAATATCATTCAGCGCGCGAAAAACACAGTTTCATCGAAGGACGCGTTAAAGAGCTCGAAGGCATTTTGTCTTTGTCCCAGATTGTTGATCCCAAAACCCTGTCAGGCACGATCAAATTTTCGGCCACGGTGACCATCGTTGATGAGGACACTGACGAAGAAAAGACCTACCAGATCGTTGGTGAACACGAGGCCGATATTGAAAACGGCCTTTTGAATATCAAATCGCCAATCGCGCGTGCTTTGATTTCCAAAGAAGAAGGCGACAGCGTCGATGTCCGCACGCCTGGTGGTTTGAAAAGTTACGAGATTCTTAAGGTCGAATACATTTAGTCCTCACGGGACTGCCTGCTGAACATATTTCGCTGGGAGGCCACTTTGGCTCAAGACGGCAAACAATCTATCGAACTTGGCGTGTACACCCGTCCTGAAGATGACGCTCGGATCACCGCAACCGAAATCATTGCGGCATCTTTGTCTATCGTTTGGCTGGCGATGACGGCTGGCTTTTTCATCATTGTGGATGGCGGGGACAACGCCGCCAATTTTGACAGCATCCGCTTTGTCATGATCTTGATCGCCATTTTTATGCCGATTGCCATGATTTGGGTCGGCGCGCTTGCTGTGCGTGCGTCACGAACCATGCGCGACGAAAGCAGACGTCTTCAGGCGGCAATATCGGCCATGCGTCAAAGCTATCTGTCCGGCCAAGTTGACGGTACATCTGCCTCTGTCGAGAAAAAGCTCGAAGAAATCGTGGCCGCCCAGCGTAAAACCCACACGACCTTAACCACTTTTACGTCGATACGCCCGCAAGAGACGCCCCCTGAGGACAAACTTGCGATTGCATCCCCCGCTTTGGCCGAAGACCAAGCCTCTTTGGCGCTCGGGACACCGTCTGAGAACCTTGCGCCGCCGCTATCCGTCGCGGATTTTATCCGGGCCATGAATTTCCCTGAAACCGCAGAGGACAAAGAGGGATTTCGCGCTTTGCGTCGCGCCTTAACTGACCGCAAAGTCAGCCAATTGATCCATGCTGCACAGGATATTTTGACCCTGCTCAGTCAAGATGGCATCTACATGGATGACCTACGCCCCGATCGCGCCAAGCCAGAAATTTGGCGCCATTTTGCCAAAGGCGAACGCGGACGTGTTGTGGCCCCTCTGGGGGGCGTGCGCGATAGGTCCAGTTTGGCTTTGGCCTCTGGTCGGATGAAACAAGACGCCATTTTCCGCGATGCGGTGCATCATTTCTTGCGTAAATTCGACAAAACATTCGCTGAATTTGAAGCCACGGCCACGGATGAAGAAATCGCGGCTTTGTCAGATTCACGCACAGCACGTGCCTTTATGCTTTTGGGCCGTGTTACAGGTACATTCGACTAAACCTGCGCGGCAACGGAAAACCACACAGGCCCTTTGCGGTTTTCCCTACGCCCGCATTAGGCCGCACACCTATACCCTTTGAGGGACATCTCTTTGAAAGCCCTCCGCATGCAGCACACACGCAATCGCAACCCCTTTGGTCACGGCGTTCAAGACAGCCTCCCATTCTTTATTGTCATCGTGCCGTTTGGGGCTCTGTTTGGCGTGATCGCCACAGAAGCGGGTATGGATTTGGCACAGGTCATGGGGTTCTCTGTTCTGGTGATTGCGGGTGCATCGCAACTGACCGCATTGCAACTTTTGACGGATCATGCACCAACACTGATCGTCATTGTCACAGCTTTGGCGGTGAATTTGAGGATGGCGATGTATTCAGCGTCACTTGCCCCGCACCTTGGTACGGCCCCATTGTGGAAACGTGCCTTTGCCGCCTATTTTCTGTTTGATCAATCGTTCGCTCTGTCGACAATGGAGTTTGAAAAACGCCCCGACCGCAGCACAAAAGACAAATTGGCATACTTTCTTGGCTCAGGCATACCGTTGGGCCTATTTTGGTACATCTCAACATTTTGCGGTGCGGTCTTGGGCGAAAAAATCCCATCCGATCTCGGCGTGGATTTCGCTGTTCCCATCACATTTTTGGCAGTTGTGGCGCCGATGCTCAAATCTTTAGCGCATGTTGCCGCAGCGATAACATCTGTGGTCTTGGTGCTTGCATTGAGCTTTATGCCTTATGGCACAGGGCTTTTGGTGGCGGCTGTCGTGGCGCTTTTTGTTGGAGCGCTGGTTGAAACATGGATGGAAACCCAAAGGGCATCGCAATGATTGAAGCCGGCGCTACACAAGTCTGGATCATCATTATTGCGATGGGGATCGGAACCTATTTGATCCGTTTTTCCTTTTTGGGACTGATCGGAAACCGTAAGTTGCCAAGTTGGTTGGTTAAGATGCTTAGGTTTACACCTGTTGCTGTTTTGCCTGGCGTGGTTGCGCCGATGTTAATCGGCAATGAAGACGCCTTGGCGGATCCTCTGAGGCTATCCGCATCTTTGGTCACACTTGTTGTTGGGCTACTGACCCACAACGTTCTTTATGCGATTGTTGCAGGTCTGGGAGTGTTTTTCGGCCTTGGGGCGTTGATCGGTTGATCAGTTCAACCGCAAATTTGGGGCCATCACAGTCAGGCCATTCTGAGCTGGAGAATCGTCTGAGTGACGTTTGGTTTCAACCCCATCCAAGTCGGCGAACCATGTCATCACTTTTTTGGGGAACATGGTTTGAGGCGCGGCATCAAAACCAGGTAAGTCTGCCAAAATATCTGTGATACTGTCCGCGCATTGAGCCTTAGGAACCGCTCCGTGAGACTGAATTCGGGCCAAAGCAAGTTCGGCCACTTGCGGGCTGACCAAGACGGTTTGTTCGACAACATCGTATGTCACACGCGCATGGTAATCGATATAGAATGCCACAGCAGGGTCTGACATGCCAAAATGCACATCGTTGCGTTCGGGCAAATGGGGGTGGTGGAACGTGCCAGCAGGATCAAATAGTGCACGTTGGGACGGCGCATTGATCATCAAACCAGAATGCGCCCCTGCGCCATTGCCGGTGCCAACAACAGTAAAAAGCGTGATCGCAGTCGGACCATCATGGCGATAGACAGAGCGCGCGACCTCAACATCAGGGGCCCATGTCGGTTCTGCCGCGCCACAAGCCGTCAAAACAGCCGTGACAAACAGCAATACACCAAGTCGCATACAGCGCATCACATCGCCACCCACATGATTAATCATGCTTAGGTTCTAAAAATCGCAAGAAAAACCAAAACAAGAATCGAAAAAACGCCAACGCGTGTTGACCACTTCATGAAACCTTCAAAAGATTGTTCTTGAACGGAAATATCCATTTCGCCGTGTTTATGTTCGGACATGTGCTTTGATCCTTATCGCTATTTTCGAACTGAACTAGAGGATTTGAGCGCCTCTGTCACCTACTGTTCGCATCCCGTGCGAACTTATGTCTCACTGTTGCTTTCCAAATCATCCACCAAGCGAAAACCAATGCGCATAGCTTCGCGTTCAGGCTCTTGTTTTGGCAAAGCGCGCAGCATCACATTGAGCTGGGTCACATGCTGGATCAGCTGGGTTTTGGTGCCCCCCTCATCAGAGCCATAAAACGTCACGAGATCAGGTTCAAAGAACCCCATACCTTCAATCCGCAGCGCCCCTGTGCTGGACCCTGTATATCCCATTGCGACCTCATGTTCACCATCGAGCTGTTCTTCGAAATTCTTGATGTACAAAATCAGGCGCTCATACGCCCATTCCGCAGGACTTTTTTGCGAAACCGGTTTGCGTGACAAGGCCGCGGGTAATGGTTTTTGCTCTGGTGATTGTGGTGCGTCGGGGTCTGTGTGAACCACATGGGCGCGCGGCATTGCGGCCGCCTCAGCCGCCTCAGCGGTGGTTTGGATTTGGTCGGTCTCGTTCATTGCGCGTCCTTGCGTTGCCATGCGATTGCACCATCCTCGCGCAGGCTGCGCGTGACAAGTCCATTGTGATACAAATGCACGCAATGGGCCATGGCTTCAACCATCGCCAACCCATATTCGCCACCTTTAATCTCACGCTTAAACAACGGCACAAAGCATTCGCAGGCTGAATGCGGGGTGGTCAAAAACGCAAGCAAACGCTCAAGCGCGCTGTGATGATTGTTGATCAATTGACCAAGCCGCGCAGGCAATCCGGTATAGGGCAGTTTGTGCCCCGTGAGCACAAGCTGACTGTCGCGGGCGTGGTCTTGGAATTTTGTACAGGATTGCATCCATTCGCCAACAGGATCCGCAAAAGGTTCTGTCGCAGTGACACCCAAATTGGGTGAAATTGATCCCAAAAGTTGGTCGCCGCCCAACACAAGCTCATGATCGCGAGACCAAAACGTTGCATGTTCTGGCGCGTGCCCATCGCCACAACGCACATCCCAAAGCCGTCCACCGATTGAAATTTCATCGCCGTCTTGAATTCGCGTATAGCCCAAGGGCAACGGGCCAACGGCGTCGGCGGTATTGAAAGGACGCTCGGATTGGCGTGTGTCCAAAACGTCTGGGGCCATGCCGCATGATCGCCAAAAGGCAATCATTTCTGGCGTCGCGGCCTCTTGCACGTCAAGCTGCAACATCCGCGCCATAAGGTAGGCGGTGCGCGTCATAACCAGTTCGGCACCATGGGTGTTTGCGAACCAACCAGCCAACCCGACATGATCTAAATGGTGGTGCGTGATGATCACCCGCGTGACCGGTTTGGTCGACAGCGGCCCCTCCAAAAGCTGGGACCACACACGCCGCGACAGTTTTGTATCAACGCCAGTGTCCACAACGGTCCAGCCATCACCATCGTCAAGAATATAGATATTCACGTGGTTCAATGCGATCGGCAACGGCATCCGCGCCCAAAACACACCCTGCGCCACCTCAGTGACAGCACCTTGTTCAGGCGCATCAAATGGCATGCGCATCGGTGTCATCATGAATGGCCAAGCGCATCAGTGGACAAGGCATAGAGATCTGCTGCGCCAAGGCGTGCTTGGGCCAAAAGGGGGCCATGTTCGGGTAACATCCGGTGAATGTAAAATGTAGCCAATTTTGCGCGCTTGCCATCTGCACCCTCTGCGATGGCAGCCTTAAGGTGGTAATGCCCCCCCAAAACCCGTGCAAAAGCCCGCAAAAACGGCACAGCACCCGCAAAACGGTCATTCATCGGCAAAGCGATCATAGCCTCGACACCTTCGCGTAGAGTTTCGGCCGCGCTCCACACGTCTTTGGCCAACTCGGGCATTTGCATCCGCGCAGCCTCAGCAAAGGTTTCAATTTCATCCAAAATAGCAAAGGCAACATCACCGCCATCATTGAGTTTACGTGACACCAAATCCATCGCTTGAATGCCGTTTGTACCCTCATAGATCTGCGTGATCCGCGCATCGCGCGCGTATTGCGCCGCGCCGGTTTCCTCAATGTAGCCCATGCCGCCATGCACTTGAACACCGATCTGTGCCACATCGTGACCTGTATCGGTGCCAAACGCTTTGGCGATCGGGATCAAAAATGCGCCTTTGGCAGATTGGTCTGCATCCTCATGCCCAAGATCAAGTGCTGTCCCGCACGCCAAAGCAATCGCACGCGCCACGAACGTATCCGCCCGCATGGTTGCCAACATACGGCGCACATCGGCGTGATCTGCGATGGTGCCACTGGTGCCTGCCAGAGGTTTGCCTTGAACACGGTCTTGCGCATAGGACAACGCGTGTTGTGTTGCTGCCTCTGCGATGCCAACACCTTGGACGGCGACGCCCAAACGCGCATTGTTCATCATCGTGAACATGCATTTGATGCCTTCGTGCTCGCGGCCAATCAGCCAACCCTTGGCCCCGTCATAATCCATCACACAGGTCGGTGATCCGTGAATACCAAGCTTGTGCTCCAAGCTGACAACACTGAGCGTATTTTGTGCCCCAAGACTGCCGTCAGCGTTGGGAATAAATTTAGGCACCATAAACAAGGAGATGCCTTTTGTGCCCTCAACGCCGTCCGGCAAACGCGCCAAAACCAAATGGCAAATGTTCTCAGAAAAATCGTTATCACCCCATGTGATGAAAATCTTTTGCCCTGTAATATTGTAGGTGCCGTCCGCATTGCGTTCGGCCTTGGTGCGCAGCGCCCCTACGTCTGAGCCAGCCCCTGCTTCGGTCAAATTCATCGTGCCGCACCATGTGCCTGACAACAGCTTGGGCAAATAGGTCGATTTGATGTCGTCGCTGGCGTGGTGCTCTAACGCTTCGATCTGACCTTGGGACATCAGCGGATTGAGCGACAGCGACAAACACGCGCCTGCCAACATATCATTGACAGCCGTGGCCACAGACAAAGGCAACCCCATGCCACCATTGTCAGGGGACGCCAACATACCAATCCAGCCACCCTCGGCGATTTTCGCAAACCCATCGGCAAAGCCCGGCGACGTGGTCACCATGCCATTGCTCAGCGTGGCGCCCTGCTCATCACCACCGCGATTGAGGGGAGCGACCACATCATTGGACAGTTTTGCAGCCTCGTCCAAAATCGCGGCAACAACATCGACATCAATATCTGAGAAACGACCCATCTGTGACACGCGTTCGAAATCAACGATCTCATTCAGAATGAACTGAAAGTCATCCGCAGGGGCGCGATAGGTCATAGATGTCTCCTTGATAACCGCGGATCTGCTGATTTCAAACGTCAGGCGATTTGGGTTGTATGAATGGGCTTTTTTTAAAGTGTACTCAACCCTGCGCCCGCGACCAATCTGAACGCTGCGTCATTAAGCGTCACGCATGTCCCGCTGCGGCCGACAAAAGGGCTGCACTGACGCCCAAAGTACCCAAAGCTGCCGCCCATTTTTGCCCCCCTTTGAGCCCAAAAACGATCTGAGAGCTTGCATCACAAGTGAGCCAAGCGTTTTGCGCAATCTCGGCATCAAGTTGCCCCGGCGACCAGCCAGAATACCCCAAACACAAAAGACGTTGGGCAGGGCCTGATCCGGCAGCAATATCGCGCAAAATATCTTTTGACGCTGTCATGGCAAAACCATCATCAACAGGCAACGACGCATCCCCGTCGGTGTAATCCGTACTGTGCAACACAAACCCACGCGCCATTTCAACAGGCCCGCCATAGCAGACATCCAAGGCGCGCATCGCGTCGCTGGGCGTAATATCCAATTGGCCGAACACATCTATCGCAGAAACTTTTGCAGACACGTTATTGATGATCAACCCCATCGAACCCTCATCGGAATGTGCGCAAATATAAACCACACTCCCCTCAAAACGGGTGTCTTCCAGTCCAGGCATCGCGATTAAAAGTTTGCCGGTTAAATCGTGGGATTGAGTTTGAGGCATGTGATTAGATCACCCTATCTTTCACTTGGGTGCAAGCGCATAGCGATGAAACCGCGACAATTTATCTCCCCCACGATAGTCTCTCTCAAAAGTGAGTTTCACGTTAGGAGCAGCATTGCTATATCAAACCCATGACATTCAAACCTGCCTTGCGCATTTGCGCGCTCACATTGGCCACAGCATTCAACCTGTGCCCCGCCTCAGCCACTGCTAAAGATCCTATTGGGACGATGGCTGAGGTGTCTCTTTTACCAGGTTGGGCGATGGACAATGGGCATTACATGGCAGCCTTGCAGGTCAAATTGGCCCCCGGTTGGCATACCTATTGGCGCGCACCAGGGGCTGCGGGCATTCCGCCACAGTTTGATTGGTCCGGCTCACGCAACATCTCAGGCGTGCAATTTCATTGGCCTATTCCAGATATATACGTCCAAAACGACATGCCGTTTTTGGGTTATGAAACCGAATTGATTTTGCCGATAGAATTTACCGCCTCAGACACAGGAAATATCGTTGTCAAAGGCGAAATCACGATGGGTGTCTGCGAAGATGTTTGCATGCCCTACACAACCACGTTTCAAGGCACACTCAATGCGGATACGACAGCGACCAACAGGACCGCTATTCAAACGGCATTGGATCACCAACCCAAACATCTGTCAGGGGCGCGCTGTGCAGCCACCGCGATTGAGGACGGAATGAAAATCACCGCGACGATCCATGCTCCAAACCTTGGGGCTATGGAAATGGCGGTTTTAGAGCACCCCGATCCAAATGTCTGGGTCTCGGAATCAACATCCAATCGCACGGGGCGCACCGTCACCATCAAAAGCGACATGGTGCCGCCGCAAGCAAAGCCTTTCTTTGTCGACCGCTCACAATTGCGCATCACGTTAATCGGTGTCGGCGGCAAAGCTTATGAAGCGCGGGGCTGTTCTGGATCCTAAAGCGTGGTTGTGCGGCGTGCGTGCGCTGACATTGCGAATGCCGCCACGCTGTAAATCACCAAAAGCCCAATAGCCAAGCCCGCCAAGAACACGCCAATCGCGGCCGTCATGCTGGTGCTCCCCCCTAGAAACTGTGGCAAAGCTCCGAACAAGGCAGTCGACCCAAGCGTGATGGCGAACCACACCACAGCGTAGGCGATCCCAAGACCAAGAGGGAGAGAGGCGCGGCCAAATCGTTGCGGATTTTGCGCGGCACGGCGCAAGGTCGCCATATAACGCGCCACATCCACTTGCATGGACAAGATCGCAGGCACCATAAGCAACACAATCACCATGCCGAACCCGAGCCCATAAACCAATGTGATCACCGTTGGCTTCAAAAATTGCGCATCGGCTGAACGTTCGAACAACAGTGGTGCAAGCCCCAAAACCGTGGTGGCGGTGGTCAACATCACGGGGCGCAATCGGTCGGTCGTGGCGTCAACAATCGCCGGAAACATACCGCGATCTTCAGCGTATTCATCGATGGTCGTCACCAACACAATAGAATCGTTGATGATGATGCCCGTCATCCCGATCAACCCCACCACAGAGAACATCGACAGCGGCACATCCCAATAAGCATGGCCGTAAATCGCCCCTATAAGACCAAAAGGAATGATCGCCATCACCACAATCGGTCGCGTCCAGCTTGAGAAAATCCAAGCCAGTGTGAGGTAAATCCCCAAAAGAGCCGCTGACAACCCAAACAATGCATCTGACAAAAACCGGTTTTCTTGCTCGGACAGACCAGCCACGCGCTCTGTGACGCCGTAGTCTTCAGCGATTTGGGGTAGTAAAACTTCGGTGAGAGCTGTTTGAATTTCGACGGCACGCACGGGGTCATCTTCGTTCAAATCCCCTGTAACTGACACCAGCCGCAATCCGTTTTCACGCCGCACCGTTGAGAACCCGGATTGGCGCGTGACAGACACGATGTCAGACAACGGCACGTACTGGCCGGACGCGGTGCGCATTTGAGTACGGTCCAAGAAATCTGATTTCAATTCATCATCAGGCAATTGCACCGTCACCTTGGCTGTGCGCGCGCCGTCTGGGAATGTGGCGGCCTCAATCCCGCCCAACCGATTAGACAAGACACGCCCCAAAGGTTCAATACTGAACCCAAGCGCGTCGCCTTGAGCGGTGAGCTCCAAGATCAATTCCTCTTTATCGTAGGCCAAATTGTCTTCCAGCGCGGACACTTCTGGATACTGCGCCAACTTGGTTTTAAGGGCTTCTGCTGCGGCTTTCAAAGTGACTGAATCTGCGCCAAACAACTGCACATCAATCGCGTCTCCGCCGGGGCCGAAACGCCCACCTCGAAACGATACGGTTTCCGCCAAGGGGTGATTAACGACAGCCTCTTGCAGCGCGCTCACAAATGCGCCTGACGAATAGGGACGTAAATCAGCATCGATCAATTCAATCGAAATGCCTCCAAGTTGGTAACTCTCTTTGGTGTCCGTACCAGACAACCCACGCCCAGCGCCCCCACCGATTTGCGCCACAACATAGGCCACCGGATTGGTGCCATATTCTGCGGCGTACTCATTGCCGACCTGTTCGGTTGCACGTTGCAATTCTTGCATCATCGCAATCGAATCTTCGCGTTGAGCGCCTGGGGCCATAGCAAAGTTACCGGACACCACGGATTGTTCGGGTGAATTGAAAAAACGCCAAGGCACATCGCCCGAGACCAGCAAAGACACCTGCCAAGACAACAAAAACAGGGCCAAAGCCATCACAGGATAGCGCAGCTTGATCACCCCCACCATCAAGGGCCGGAACAAGCGTTCGCGCACAACACGGAACCCCTTGTTCACCTGACGCGATGGCCAGTCGTACCAATGATCTTTTACGGTGGAGGCAATTGAATGGCTTAGGTGGTTCGGCAAAATCAAAAAACACTCCGCCAAAGATGCAATCAACACGACAATCACCGTGAACGGAATGTCTGCGATCAAATCACCAAATCGACCTGAAATCGTCAGCAACCCGAAAAACGCGATGATCGTTGTGATTGTTGACGAAAACACAGGTGCAAACATCCGCCGCGCTGCGTTTTCAGCGGCCTCAACAGGCCCTTCGCCAAGCTTACGCACGCGAAAATCAGCATGTTCACCCACCACAATGGCATCATCAACAACGATCCCCAATGTGATGATCAAGGCAAACAACGATATCATGTTAAAGGTCAAACCCGCGACATACATCAACGCAATCGCGGTGAGCATCGCCACGGGAATACCCGCAGCCACCATCAACGCGGTACGGGCATTGAGAAACAAAAACAGCAAAAGTGCGACAAGCCCAAGCCCCATCAGCCCGTTGGTTGTGAGCAATTCAAGACGCGCCTTGATCGCTTCTGCGCGGGTGCGAAACAAATCAAGTGTCACGCCTTGCGGTAGTGTCAATTCCATATCGTCTGTCACGTCTTGGACGATGCTTTGAATTTCAATCGCATCACCAAGAGCAGAGCGGTTCACCCGCACGGACACCGCCGCATTGTCACCCACGTAGAATGCACGATCCCGGTCGATGCCTTCGACGCGAATATCAGCCACATCCCCAATGGTGAGTTTTGAGCCATCTTCATTGGTGCGCAATACAATGCCAGCAATCTGAGGTGCCGTCCGTTTGGCGACGCCTGCACGCACACGCGCAGAGCCACCGCCCACGTCCCCCGCAGGACTAGCATCAGATTCGGCACCAATGGCTGTGGCGATATCAGACATGGACACATCGTATTGGATGAGATTGAGCGTCGATACCTCGACAATGGTTTCAGGGGCTGCAACCCCTGTAATAGACGTGCGTGTGACACCCTCGCTAAACAACCGGATCACCAATTCATCCGCAAATCGCGCCAACTGGTCGATGCCGACAGGGCCTGTCAGAACAACTTCGGTCACCGTGTCAGACCACCCGCCCCAACGCACCGTTGGATCATCGGCACCGTCAGGCAAATTCGAGATTGTATCGACAGCGGCCTTGATATCATCCGCACCACGCTGAATATCCCAGCCCGGCTCGAACTCCAAGCGAATGGATCCACGCCCCTCGGTAGATGTCGCCGAGCTTTCCATCACGCCTTCGACGGCCAGCAATGTGGGTTCCAGCACCTGCACCACGGCCGCATCCACGTCTTCGGCGCCCGCACCACTCCAACTCACCGATACAGTGACGGTATCGACAACCACATCGGGAAAAAACTGTGCGCGCATATTGGGCAATGCAAAAAGACCAGCCCCCAGCATCAACACAAGCAAGAGATTCGCTATCGTTCGGTGCCGTGTGAAATAGGACAAAATACCCTGAGGAGATGATGCGGGAGCGCGAGATATACCGTTTTGCGACGTCATGATCAGCCTCCCATCCGGCCCTCAAGCCGTGTCACAAGATCCACAGAGACGTCTTTTGCCTTCAACTGTTCGGCCATACGAGCACGCACGTCCGCAGGCATTCGGGTATTTTGTTCCACAAAAGCCAACAGTTTTACGCGTCGCTCATCTGTCAGGACGATGGTTTGCGCCTGAACGTCATCCCCGCGCGTGGCCTCTGGTATAGACGGATCATCGCCGACCTCAGGCCTTTCCTGCGCGCCTATGACTTTGACGCGAATACCTGCGCCAAGCAAAGGCGAGCGTTCCGACACAATTTGGCGCCCCGCAATCGCACGGGCATCGACAATAACGTCATCGCCTTGGCGGCGCAAAATAGGCGCTGAGAGCACCTCAAGACGGCTGTCTGCTGTGAGCGCGAGAACCGTATGCGCCGCATCTACAGCCGCAGACGGGATCAGCGCAGCACCGGCAATCGCGGGCTCTTCGATGCTAACGGTTACAAAATCACCGGGACGCAGCCCCAAAGACGTCTCAAGAATTGCGAAAATCTGTCGGCCTGTTTGACCTGTACCCACAACCGCACTTTCTCGGGAAATATGCCCTTTGGCCGTCAAGTCCAAATCAGCCATACTCAAAGACGCAATCACCGGCAGCTTCGATAAAGCACCGCTTTGGGTCGTCAAATTCGCATATTGCTGTGTTGAGACACGAAATGCGATTTCCAAATCATGCGGATCAACCAGTGAGCCAACCTGCTCATTGGCGTTCAAAATTGCACCCAACGCCACAGTGACGCCCGACAAAGTGCCATCAAACGCGGCCACAACTTGGGTGTGTTCCAAGGCACGCTCGGCTTCTGATACGTTGATTTGTGCGCGCAAAACACCGTTTTTACCCTGATCAAACCGCGCAACGGCTGTCGCCAAAGATTGCCGTTTGGACAAAACCGACTGCTGGGCTGCGGCCTCGGACAAAGCCGCAGTTTCCACCGCCGCTTCCGTTCCCACACCGCGATCCGCCAAGTTGCGTTGGCGCGCCAAGGCCGCGACCCGCAACTCCAACTGTCCGCGCGCGGCCGTCAAATCATCTTCGGCAATACTGAGCCCACGTTCGGCGTCGCTCAATTCAGCTTCGGCTTCTTGAAAATCGGCTTGTGCCACGCGCAAATTGGATTCTGCATCTGTGGGATCAACCCGCAGCAGAACATCACCTGCTTTAACGACACCACCCTCTTGAAAGGCCTGTGCCAATTCGATGATTTCGCCGCCTTGAGGCGCACGCAATTCCAATGTTCTGCGCGCCACCACTTCGCCAAACGTCGACAACACAGGCGCAATCTGGGTGGGTTCTACCTGCACAACATTCACCGCAAATTGACGCTCGCGGGCGGGGGCGCGAAAGCCCTCTTGCGCGGCTTTTTCTTGTACTGATCTGTACATCTTGACCCCAGCGCCGAAAATCAGCGCCCCGCACACACAGACAAGGAACAATCCAAACAAAGAGCGGCGGAGAAATTTCATCATGTAGCCTTATGCTATGTCGTCTTCAGTAGATTCAGGGCAAGCGAACACACAGTTCACAGTTACTATTCTACGCAAGTGGTCAAACATTCCGTCGCAGATTTTCCACAAAACTGAAATTAAGTTTGCGCTGCCTATTTGCGACGCTGGTGTTCTTCAAGGCGCGGCAGGATTTGCACGAAATTGCAGGGCTTATGACGGTAATCAAGTTGCAGTTTCAAAATCTCATGCCACGCGTCTTTGCATGCCCCCGTGGACCCCGGCAACGCGAACAAATAGGTGCCCTTGGCCACGCCGCCCGTCGCACGACTTTGTACCGCCGACGTGCCAATTTTTTGCATCGACACAATAGTGAACACGGTCGAAAATGCATCGATTTCTTTCTCGTAGACATCGCGGTGCGCCTCGACCGTCACGTCCCGCCCCGTCAATCCAGTCCCGCCTGTAGAAATCACCACATCAACATCGGCACGCGCGATCCAAGCATTCAGTTGGTCGCGAATAAGGGGGCGATCATCGGTGATGATGGCACGGTCGGCAACGATATGCCCCGCGTCTTCAATCATCTGCACCAAGGTCGCTCCAGATTTATCATCCTCAAAACTGCGCGTGTCAGAGACCGTCAAAACGGCGATGCGCACAGGGATAAAGTCCAACGATGTATCAAGTGTGGACATGGGATTTCTCACTTTGATTACAGGATTATTTTGGAGCCGCCAGTTTGGCACGTAGATCAAGCAGATCCGCCCAAGCCTCACGTTTGGCAATCGGTGTGCGTAACAAATCACGCGGCGACATCATTGGCAAAGCGGGCTTGCCCAAAACCGTCTGCCACGATCCGCGCAAACGGGTGATGCCCGCACGCCCCAAGGTCATCAAACAGGCTGCGTTGCCCATCAAAATGATCACGTCAGGATTGGCCAATTCAATATGTTTGAGCAAAAAGGGCTTAAGCATCGCGATTTCTTGGGCACTTGGGTCGCGATTTTCGGGTGGCCGCCATGGCAGAGCCATGGTCATATAAATCCCCTGATCCGCACTTTGCGCATCGCGGTTCAAATCAATCGCGGCAAACATTTTATCAAATAGCGTTCCAGCAGGCCCCGTAAACGGCTTGCCTGCGATATCATCCTCACGCGTTGGCGTGTCGCCGATGATCATAACACGCGCCCCAACGAGGCCGTCTTGAAACACAAGATTGCGCGCGCCGCGATGCAGATCACACAGCTCAAACGCCGACAAAGCTGCTTTGAGCTCATCAATCGATGTCACGCCCGCAACCGCTTTTTGTGCCACATCAACAGAATCAATTTCTGGCGCTTTGACCGGTGCGGGCGGTGTTTTGGCATCCCTCGCAGCGGCGGGTTTGGGCATCGTTTGCGGGGCTTCATAGCGATTCACAGGGGTTTCGCCGATGGCTTCGCTCACGCCAAGCTCGACTTGCCACTCCAACAGAGCGTGCGCATCCCAATAATCGATCTGAGTCTCCATCTGCATAGGGTACGCGTCCTTGGCGCGAAGGTAAATCACAAGAAAGCACCCTCGCAGCATTGCCGCACCTGTCTCGAGTTTCTATAAGCGGGTCAGTGGCGTTCTATCGCCACACAGCATTCACGGGGGCACCATGGCATTTCGGCAAAAACACCTTCTCGGCATCGAGCCCCTGCATCCCACCGAGATCACCAGTATTTTGGATGTGGCCGACAGTTATGTTGACCTCAACCGCCAAGCGCACAAACATTCCGATACTCTAAAAGGCATGACCCAAATCAACATGTTTTTCGAGAACTCAACACGCACGCAAAGTTCGTTTGAGCTGGCGGGCAAACGTTTGGGCGCGGACGTGATGAACATGTCGATGCAGGCCTCGTCGATCAAAAAAGGCGAGACGCTGATCGATACAGCGCTGACCTTGAACGCCATGCACCCCGATCTTTTGGTCGTGCGCCATCCACATTCGGGTGCGGTTGATTTGCTGGCTGAAAAAGTAAACTGTGCCGTGCTCAATGCGGGTGACGGCAAACACGAACACCCGACCCAAGCGTTGCTGGATGCGTTGACCATTCGCCGCGCCAAAGGCCGCTTGCACCGCCTGTCGATCGCGATTTGCGGCGACATCGCCCATTCACGTGTGGCGCGTTCGAACCTCATTTTGCTCGGAAAAATGGAAAACCGTGTGCGCCTGGTGGGGCCACCCACTTTGATCCCTGCGGGCATGAACGAGCTGGGCTGCGAAGTGTATGAAGACATGGAAGAAGGCCTGAAAGACGTCGATGTTGTCATGATGTTGCGCCTACAAAAAGAACGCATGGATGGTGGGTTCATCCCATCAGAACGCGAATATTTCCACCGTTACGGATTGGATGCGGCCAAATTGGCCCATGCAAAACCCGACGCGATTGTGATGCATCCGGGCCCGATGAATCGCGGCGTTGAAATCGACGGCAGTATCGCTGACGACATCAATAGATCCGTCATCCAAGAACAGGTTGAGATGGGCGTCGCCGTGCGCATGGCCGCGATGGATCTTTTGGCGCGTAATTTGCGTGCTGAAAAAGCTGCGACGGCTGAGGGCATCATGGTATGAGCGCCCTGCTTGACATAAGCACAGCCCCCCACCGTTCGGTGTGGGTGTTTGCGATTGATTTGCCAGATGGCGATATTGACGCGTTTTCTCATGAGACCATTGGCGACGACACTCATGATTGGCCCGCAGGAAAAGCTTTGGGGGCGCACCCTTATCCTGACCATGATTTTGTCGAGGTCTTCGATTTGGAAGCCCTGCGTGCGTTTGGGTTTTCCAATTACCTGACCGAAGGCAATGGGTTGGATATTGGCGATGACGCAGGCCTATTAGACGGCTTAAATGGGCATGTGCTTTTGGTGTTTTCTCAAGGCGTTGAAAATGGCCAAACCGCGTTTGCGCCACAAGCGCCACTCAAGTTCATTGCCCGTTATAGTCAATCCCAGCAAATGCCCGTTCTAGACTCTTTGACAAGCGAGGCGGCCAAAGGTCAACTGCCCCAAGGCAAAGCTCCCAAATCTGACGCACGTATTGGCGGCATGGTGGCGACCTTTGTTTTAATTTTCCTGTTTGTATTCGTTGCGTTTTTCGTTTGGTTGGCCGGATGAAACACAGCGACACACCGCATTCGATCTGCATCAGCCCCCATTTCCACGCAAGAGGCCGCACATGAGTATCTTTATCAACGCCCGTCTCATCAATCCTGAAACACTCACCGATGCGTTGGGGTGGCTTCAGGTTGAAAACGGCATGATTGCAGCGCTAGGAACCGGCGATGCTCCCAATGATTTGATAGGCGAAATCATTGACTGCGGTGGCAAATGTTTAGCCCCTGGGATTGTCGATCTTGGGGTAAAAGTCTCTGAACCGGGTGAGCGTCACAAAGAAAGCTTTGCCTCAGCAGGCCGCGCCGCCGCTGCGGGAGGCGTGACCACGATGGTCACCCGCCCCGATACGCTCAGCGCGATTGATACGCCCGAAGTTTTGGAATTTGTTGAACGCCGCGCCGCAAGCGATGCGGTGGTGAACGTCAAACATATGTCAGCGCTGACCAAAGACCGCGCAGGCAAGGAAATGGTCGAAATCGGCTTTATGAAAGACGCAGGTGCCGTCGCGTTTTCCGATTGCGATCATGTGATTGAAAACACCAAAGTTTTGCAGCGTTGTATGACCTATGCGCGCTCTTTGGGTGTTTTGGTGATTGGCCACCCACAAGAACCGACATTGACCAAAGGCGCGGCTGCGACCTCTGGAAAATTCGCCTCTTTGCGTGGTTTGCCTGCTGTATCGCCCATGGCCGAACGCATGGCTGTGGACCGCGATATCGCTTTGGTGGAAATGACAGGTGTCAAATATCACTTTGATCAACTGTCCACCGCGCGGGCTTTGCCTGCCTTGAAACGTGCCAAAAATAACGGACTAGATATCACCGCAGGCGTATCGATCCATCATTTGACGCTGAATGAATATGACGTGGGCGATTACCGCACGTTTTTCAAAGTCAAACCACCCCTGCGGTCCGAAGATGATCGTTTGGCGATGGTGGATGCTGTGGCGTCGGGCGTGATTGACATCATCTCATCTATGCACACACCGCAAGACGAGGAAAGCAAACGCTTGCCGTTCGAGGAAGCAGCCTCTGGTGCAGTAGCCCTAGAAACCTTGTTGCCTGCGGCGATGCGGTTGGTGCATGCGGGTCAACTGACGCTGCCTGAATTGTTCCGTGCGATGTCGTTGAACCCCGCCAAACGTTTGGGGCTGGACTGTGGGCGTTTGACCACAGGGGCCCCTGCCGACCTTGTGGTGTTTGATCCTGATGCGCCTTTTGTGATGGATCGTTTCAAACTGCTGTCTAAGTCTAAAAACACGCCGTTTGATGGCGCGCGAATGCAAGGTAAAGTCAAAGGCACTTGGGTTGCTGGTGCCCGCGTTTTTGGTGACTAAATCGGCTCTCATATCGCCCCTCACTGATCCTCAACTGACCAAAGGATAAGATACATGACGCTCTTTATGCTCGTTTTAATTGCACCGCTGGCTTATCTACTTGGCTCCGTTCCCTTTGGCATCGTGATGGCACGGCTCTTTGGGCTGGGCGACCTGCGCAGCATCGGATCAGGCAACATTGGCGCGACAAACGTGTTGCGCACGGGCAATAAGATCGCCGCGTTTTTGACGCTTTTAGGTGACAGCGGCAAAGGGGCTGCGGCCGTATTGATTGCGCGAGCTTTGGCGGGCGAAAGCGGTGCAGGGATCGCTGCGCTGTTTGCGATGTTGGGGCATTTGTACCCTGTGTTTTTGAAATTCAAAGGCGGCAAAGGCGTGGCGACATTCCTTGGTACGCTTTTGGCATTGTCAATGCCAGTGGGTTTGGCAGCCTGTGCCACATGGCTTTTGACCGCGATTGTGACGCGCTACTCAAGCCTATCCGCATTGATCGCAGCCTTGCTGGCGCCCATTTACACCGTAATATTCTATCACCTGCACGGGGCGATTTTGGTGGCTATTTTATCCGCCATCATATTTTACAAACATCGTGAAAACATTCTACGTCTGCGGGCAGGGTCCGAGACAAAAATCGGTAAAAAATGACGAGGGCGAGAACCGTTTTGGCCCAACTCAGATTGCGAGCCCCCCAGAGGGTCACATCGATTTGTAACCCCGACAAAACACATAAAAAAAGGCAGGGAATCCCCTGCCTTTTTTATTAAATGATGACGATTTGATTAGTACGAATACTCACCAAATACTTTTGTCACATCCCCGCCCCAGTCGCCGTTGAATTTTTCGATCAACTCGTCTGCGGGGGCTTGGCCCGATTCCAAACTGTCTTTGAGAGCATTCAGAAAATGGGTTTCATCCGCGACCAAACCACCTGCGCCTTCGCGGGCACGTGCCACAAGGCCAGTTTCGGAAATGGCGATTGTTTCGCGGGCAAGGTCCATCATTTTGACGCCTTGCACCTCGGCCTGCAGCCCATCGACTGAGGCCGCTACACGCAGCTCTTCGCGGAATTCTGGCGTCCAATCTTTGGCAATATCCCATGCGGCATCCAGCGCAGATTGATCGTACATCATGCCAACCCAGTACGCAGGTAAAGCACACAGACGCCGCCATGGGCCCCCATCCGCGCCGCGCATTTCCATGTATTGTTTGATGCGCGCCTCAGGGAAGATCGTGGTCAGGTGATCGGCCCAATCAGACAGTGTGGGTTTTTCACCGGGCAAGGCAGGCAATTCACCTTTGAGAAAATCACGGAAAGACATGCCCAGCGCGTCGATGTATTTGCCATCCCGGTAGACGAAATACATCGGCACATCGAGGGCATAATCGGCATAGCGTTCAAAGCTCATGCCGTCCTCAAACACAAAGGGCAGCATGCCTGTGCGGCTGTCATCCAAGTGACGCCAAATGCGAGACCGCCAAGATTTGTGACCGTTCAGCTTGCCCTCAAAAAACGGCGAATTGGCGAACAGGGCTGTGGCAACAGGCTGCAAAGCCAAAGCCACACGGAACTTTTGAACCATGTCGGCCTCGGACGCGAAATCAAGGTTCACTTGCACCGTACAAGTGCGGCGCATCATTTGCGTGCCAGACGTGCCAACGGTTCCCATATAGGCGTCCATCAATTTGTAGCGGCCTTTGGGCATCAATGGCATATCGTCATGCGTCCAATGCGGCGCGGCCCCAAGCCCGATAAATTTAGCACCAATTTCATCCGCAACGCTTTGCACTTCACGCAGGTGCACATGCACTTCATCACAGGTTTGGTGGATATTGTCCAAAGGCGCGCCAGACAATTCAAGTTGCCCGCCAGGCTCCAACGACACATTGGCCCCGTCCTTGGTGAGGCCAATCAAGTATTCGCCTTCAAACACAGGGTTCCATTGATAACGGTCTTGCAGGCCTTCAAGGATCGCCTTGATCGACCGATCTCCGTCATAAGGAATGGGGCGCAACGTGTCTTTGCAATAGCCAAATTTTTCGTGCTCTGTTCCGATCTTCCAATCTTGCTTGGGCTTATTGCCCTTGGCAAAATAGTTGACCAAGTCATCAAAGCTTTCGATCAGGCCGCCGCCGGATTGAGGAATGGACATATAGAGTCTCCGGTGGAGTTAAATCAGGGTTTCACAGTTGTGCGAAGCGCACCGCGAAGTCAATGCAGAGCAAGTGTGCGTTTTCGCCATATCACCACTGGCGATTTTGGTGTCTCTTTGATTTGTCGTAACATGCGTTCGGTTTCTATCCCATCAAGCGACACGAAAACGTCAAACAATTTTTCGGCATCAACCGCGTTGAGCGGGATTGTCAGCGGGATCTGACCCGGCGCTTCCAATTGCCAATGCGCGACCCCTTTTTGTGCAGGGATCAAAATCACAGATGTAAGCATCTCTATCTCGACCTGTCCGCCGGTGTAGGCGGTCAAATAACTGATGATGCCCTCGTCAATTTCGACCACACCAACACCCTGCCCTTGTGAGGCAAAGCGCACGCGTTGGAATGCCGCAAAAGCCAAAAAGACAAACACAAGCGCCCCGCCAAAGGCCAACCAGCGCATGAAGCCAAAGCTCGACATCGCCCACCACGCGCACAACACCATAAGCCCAAGCGCCGCTATGACTTCGCGTAGTCTCCAAACCTGTGCACGCACTTCGGGGCGGATCATGACCAATCTCCCAAATGTTGTTGCCAAACGGTCATGGCCGCGACTGCGGCAGTGTCTGCACGCAAGATCCGCGGCCCCAATGAAACAGGATGCGCATACGGCAACGCGTGCAACTTTTGGCGCTCAGCATCTGAGAACCCGCCCTCGGGTCCAATCAAGATGGCCCATTTGTCGCCACCGACAGCCCCAAGCACCTCAGCCGCGCCCACCAGAGCCTCATCACAAAACATAATTTGGCGCGTCTCGTCCCAATCGGCCAAAAGGTGATCAAGCTTTTGCAAATCGGTCACCTCAGGCACATAAGTGCCGCCGCATTGTTCCGCCGCCTCCAAAGCATGTGCCTGCAAACGGTCCTGACGAATACGTTCGGAATTGGTGAAATCGGTATTGATCGGCACAATTTTAGCGGCCCCCATTTCAGCCGCCTTTTCAACGATAAAATCGGTGCGGGCCTTTTTGATCGGCGCAAACATCAGCCATAAATCGGGCGGCATTTGCAAAGGTTTGCTTTGCGTATGACAGCTCAATACACCGCCACGTTTGTTGGCTGTGGTGACTTCGGCCTGATATTCACCGTCGACACCATTAAACAGCGCGACAAATGCGCCGATTTTCAGCCGCATCACCGCAAAAAGGTAATTTGACTGGTCCTTATCAAGGGGAACAGTTTGCCCTTGGGACAAAGGGTGATCTACAAAGAGTCTGACTTTAGCTTGAACCATGGACAATACATATGACCGACAAAGCCCAAGCGCCAGACCCGCAAGACGAAGAATTATCAGGACAGGTCGCGGATGCTGTGAAGGGCAACTGGGTCGATCACATCGCCCCCGCTTGGACACGGCCTTATTTGCGTCTATCGCGTGCGGATCGCCCTGTTGGAACATGGCTTTTGCTTTTGCCGTGCTGGTGGGGGGCGTTGCTTGCGGCCTCGATAACCGGCGAGATGACGCTGCGCACGGTTTGGGTATTGATTGGCTGTGCGGCTGGCGCGTGGCTTATGCGGGGTGCGGGCTGTACATGGAATGATATTACGGATCGTGATTTTGACGCCGCTGTGGCGCGCACCAAAAGCCGCCCTATCCCATCGGGTCAGGTCACTTCGCGACAGGCGGCTATGTGGATGGCGCTGCAATGTCTGATCGCCTTTGGGATCTTGATCAGTTTTGGGACACTTGCGATTATACTTGGAATTGCGTCTTTGATCCCTGTTGCGATCTACCCTTTTGCCAAGCGGTTCACGTGGTGGCCTCAAGTGTTTTTGGGCATCGCGTTCAACTGGGGCGCTTTGCTGGCTTATGCTGCTGTGGCGGGTGAGTTGAGTGCAGCACCTGTGTTTCTATATCTGTCAGGGATAGCTTGGACGTTGTTTTACGATACCATTTATGCCCACCAAGACAAAGACGACGATGCTATGATTGGCGTTAAATCTACAGCGCGCTTGTTTGGCACCAACACCGCGGTCTGGTTGAAGCGATTTCTCATCATCTCTGTCATCTTGTTTGCTGGCGCTGTGATCGAGGCGCTGATTGACGGATCCATATTGTCTTTGATGATTGCGCTTGGGGCCGCTTGGGCCATGGGATGGCATATGACGTGGCAACTGAGCAAACTCGACATCGATGATCCCGACAATTGTCTGATGTTGTTTCGCGCCAACCGCGACACTGGGCTGCTGGCTGCGCTGTTTCTTGCCATCTCTGTGTTCGTGTGATTGCAGCGCCCGCCCAGACGTCCTAAGACATTCACCAAATGCGATAAAACCGGACAGAAGCCCCATGCGCCTATCCTCTATACTGCCCATCCTTGGTGCCTTTTGTGGCGCTGCACTGTTGTCTCTCGGAGCCGCGTCAATTGGCGCGAATGCGATCCAACGCACTTCGCAAAAAGCGGTGGAAACTCAACTTGAACTCGAAGGCTTTGAATGGGTCAGCGTTGATGCCGATGGGCTACAAGTCATTCTCACTGGCGACGCCCCGAATGAGGCAGCACAACTCGCCGCACAGCGCGCGGCCGGCCATGTTGTTGATGCAGCCCGTGTCATGAATGTGATGGGCATCGCAGAGCAAGACGAAACCCCTGCCCCACGCTTTTCCATTGAAATTTTACGCAACGACCAAGGTATATCCTTGATCGGATTGGTCCCATCCTCTTGGGATCGCAGTGCCTTTATTGAGACACTCAAAAAAGCTGGAAACACGGGATCTGTGGCTGATTTGCTTGAGCATGCTGACTACGAAGTGCCCGCAGATTGGGACGCTGTGATGAAATATGGCGTCTCAGCGATCAAACAATTGCAGCGCTCTAAAATCTCACTTTCTGCAGATCGCGTCGACATCACGGCTTTGGCAGACAGCAAAGAACAAAAAGCCAAATTTGAACGTTCTTTGCGCGCAGATGCCCCCAAGGGCGTTATGGCGCTGATCAACATTTCATCGCCACGGCCAGTGATCACCCCCTTTACCGCGCGGTTTTTAATCGACGAAGACGGTGCTCGCTTTGATGCCTGCACCGCAGAAACACCACAAGGCCACGCCCGCCTTTTGGCCGCCGCCAAAGCCATGGGCGTTGACGATCCAAGCTGTGTCGTAGGCCTTGGTGCGCCGTCAACATCATGGGCAAATGCAGTCGAATCAGGCATGCGGGCGGTCGAACAACTCGGTGGCGGGTCCATCACATTTTCCGATGCTGATGTGTCATTGATCGCAGCGCAAGGCACCAGCGCCTCAACGCTTGACCGTGTTGCTGGCGATCTAGAAGCGGCATTGCCCGATACATTTTCATTGCACGCCACAGTGCCCCCAAGCAACGACAGCGCAGCAGATGACGAGCAACCCGAATTCATCGTTCTGCGCTCTCCAGAAGGCCAAGTGCAATTACGCGGACGCGTCACGACCGAACGCAATCGCATCGCGACTGAAGCTTTGGCAGGGGCAACATTCGGATCCCAATCCGTCTATTCAGCGATGCGCATCGACGACAACTTGCCCCGCAATTGGTCCACCCGCGTTTTGGCGTCAATTGATGCGCTCAGCCACCTTAACCAAGGGTCTGTCACAGTGACCCAAGACCTGATTTCGGTGCGCGGCGAAACAGGTGACCCAACAGCCAAGGCCGAGATCACGGGCTTGCTGGCTTCTCGACTGGGCGACTCGCAGACCTATGACATCACGGTCAACTACGTTCGAAAACTCGATCCAATCCTCAATCTGCCCACGCCGCAAAAGTGTGTTGAGAATGCAAATCAAGCTATTTCAAGCGGCAAGATCGAGTTTGCGCCAGGATCGACAGACGTCGACGGCAGCGCAAATGATACGCTCGACCGGATCGCAAAAGCGCTTGAGGATTGCGAAGACATGGACATGGAAATTGGCGGGCATACTGATAGCCAAGGGCGCGAAGGCATGAACCAACAACTCAGCCAAGCACGTGCCAATTCTGTGCTGGACGCATTGTTGGCGCGGCGCGTGACAGGCGTCAAGTTCACCGCAAAAGGATATGGCGAAATTGAACCCATTGCCGACAATAGCACCGAAGAAGGCCGCGACGCCAACCGCCGCATCGCCTTTAAACTGCTAGGCGCGAACGCCACAAACGACGAAAACACAATGACGGACAGCAGCGCCGCACCAGAGACAAACGAGGAAAACAATGAATAGAATTGAGCTCATCATCGCCACAGCGATCGTTCTTTTCATAGCCTTTTTAATGGGTTGGTTCACACATTGGGTGATTCACCGCTTTGTGCGCGTGGGCGATGGTGACATGTCTGATCTCGACACAATGGCGCAACAATTACATGATGCCGAAGAGCAGCGTGACCAAGCTGTGACTTACTACCAACAGCGTGAATCCGAAATGAATAACCAGCAAACTCAAACCGAGGCAGAGCTGCGCGCGGCAATGGAGGGGCTACGTGAAGCACGCCATGAGGCCGAAGAACTGCGTGCCTATATCGAACGTCAAAGCGCCGATTAAGCCCTAAAGTCTATGTCCCCCGTCAGGTGTGCGTCAGCGCCCTGGCGGCAAATAATCGTCTGGCCGAACACGCGCTGCGGCGCTACCGCGACCACCGTTTGAGCGCGTCTTCGTCACTGCCTTTAGCGGACACCCATTCGGCCTGTTTGCCGTCACGGCTGACTTCTTTTTTCCAAAAGGGTGCGCGAGATTTCAGGTAATCCATCAAATATTCAGCCGCCTCAAAGGCCTCAGACCTGTGCCGCCCTGCCGTGGCCACCATCATAATTTGTTCGCCGACCTTCAGCTTGCCATAGCGGTGGATCACCACACAATCGGTCAGGGCCCAACGCTGCACCGCCTCATCCGCAATCTTGGCAATCGCACGTTCGCACATGCCGGGGTAATGTTCGATTTCAAGGTGGTCCAATGCGCCAGTGTCATCGCGCACCAACCCCGTGAAAGTCACCGTCGCGCCGGTGTTGGGCGCTGTGCCAAACCCGTTCAATTCTTGGGCGATATCAAAGTCATCCGATTGAACACATATTTTCATAACTCACCCGCCATTTTCACCCGCCTGTCATCGGCGGGAAAAACGCCACTTCGCGCGCGCCTTTCAGCGGGGCATCGAAGTCGACCAACTCTTGATCCACTGCCACGCGCAAAGACGCCAAATCAGAAAAGGCCAAATCGTAGCGCGCATCGCGGGATTTCAACTCAGTCACAAGATCCATCACCGTCACAGCCGCCGTGTCGATCTCGTCGAACGGCACGCCGATCCGTTCGCGCACCCATGCGAAATAGACCACAGTGACCATCACGCGTCCTCTGATAAAAATGGCATGGCTTTACGCAGGTAATCGCCCCCTGTGATCACGGTCAAAGCCGCCGCGATCCACAGCAAAATGATTCCGCCGTTGTAGGACAACATTGCGCCATAATAGCTCAGGCGCAATCCCGTTTCATCAGACAGCTCGCCCGCCAGAATGGCGTCCATCGTGGTGCCATCCATGCCAATGGTGCCCATACCAAGGTGGTGCGAAAACAGCCCGTATGAAAACAGCACCGCGATGGCGACCATCTGAGCCGTGGTTTTCCATTTGGCCAATTTGGTGACCTTCAAAAGCCCTGCTGTTTCGCCTAAAAATTCGCGCAAGCCAGACACAAACGTTTCGCGCAGCAAAATGAACGCGGCGGGCAGAATGATCAGGGGGGACGGGCCAAAGTTCATCGCCAACACGGCAATCGCCGTGATCACCATGGCCTTGTCCGCAATAGGATCGAGCATGGTGCCGAATTTGCTCATCTGTTTCCATTTTCGGGCCAGATAACCGTCAAACCAATCGGTCAATGAGGCACCGCCAAACAGAATCAGAGCCACCCAGTCCGAATAAGGGTGTGGCAAAACAAGAAAAGCGATCGCGACCGCAGGCGCGCACAGCAGCCTGAAGACGGTGAGAATATTTGGGATGTTCCATGTCATAAAAGTACTTTACCTGTTCAATCGCCTTCATGGAAGAAGTCATAAATGGTTTGAGCCACAGTCTTTGAAATTCCATCAACGGCCGTAAGATCGACCAAGTTGGCGCGCGCCACGGCTTTGGCCGACCCAAAATGTGCTAAAAGCGCACGTTTACGTGTTGCTCCCACGCCGGGCACACCATCGAGCGGGTTTGCAATCATCGCTTTGGATCGTTTCGCGCGGTGGGTGCCAATGGCGAATCTGTGGACCTCATCGCGGATGCGTTGGATGAAATACAAAACGGGATCATTGCGCTGCAACGCGATGGGACGTTTGCCTGTGCGGTGAAATTCCTCTTTGCCGTGATCACGGAACTCGCCTTTTGCCACACCGACCATGGCGATGTCCGCCACGCCCAGCTCGTCCATGATTTCTTGCACGGCAGACACCTGCCCCGCGCCGCCGTCAATCAGCAGTAAGCTGGGCCATGTGTCGCCTTTGCGCTCAGGATCGTCTTTGAGCAGACGTTGAAAGCGGCGTGTCAGCACCTCTTTCATCATGCCAAAATCATCCCCCGGGGTGAGCGTGTCATCTTTGATGTTGAACTTGCGGTATTGCGATTTGATGAACCCGTCTGGCCCTGCGACGACCATCGCGCCGACAGCATGGGCGCCTTGGATGTGCGAGTTGTCATAGGCTTCGATACGGGTTGGGACCTCAGGCAGATCAAAGGCCTCGGCCACGCCTTTGAGCAGCCGCGTTTGGGCTGCACTTTCCGACACTTTGCGTCCCAGACTTTCGCGGGCATTGCGCAGGGCAAAGGTGACCAGCTCATATTTTTCGCCCCGTTGCGGGTGAATGATCTCAACCTTTTGACCCAACTTTTCACTGAGCGCCTCTTGCATCAGATCCATGTCTTCGATCCCATGGGACAAGATAAGCTGTTTGGGCGGCTCTTTTTGATCGTAAAACTGCCCGATAAAGGCGGTCAAAACCTCACTCGCGTTGTTGTCTGCCGCGATGCGTGGATAAAAATCACGGTTGCCCCAATTTTGATTGGCGCGAATGAAAAACACCTGAACGCAGGCCTGTCCGCCATCCATATGCAGCCCGATCACATCGGCCTCAGTTACGGTGCGCGGGTTGATGCCTTGGGCCGTTTGCACTTGGGTCATGGCTTTGATGCGGTCGCGCAAGGCTGCAGCGCGTTCGAATTCCATTGCCTCTGACGCCTCTTGCATTTGCGCGGCCAAGCGTTGCTGCATACCTTTGTCTTTGCCCTGCAAAAACTTTTCCGCATCAGACACCATTTCCAAATAATCCTCTTTGGAAATCTTGCCGACACAGGGGGCTGTGCAGCGTTTGATTTGGTACTGTAAACACGGACGTGTACGGTTTTCGAATTCATTATTTGAACAATTGCGCAGCAAAAAAACCCGCTCAAGCTGCTGCAACGTACGGTTCACAGCACCGGCAGAGGCAAAAGGTCCGTAGTACGCCGCTTTGCGCGATTTTTTGCCGCGATGTTTCAACACTTGCGGAAATTCATGATCTTTGGTGACCATGATATTTGGAAAGCTTTTATCGTCACGCAGCAGCACATTGTAACGCGGTTTGAGCTGTTTGATCAGGTTTTGCTCTAACAACAGCGCTTCGGTTTCCGTGCGCGTGGTCAAGAACATCATCTGACTGGTCTCGGAAATCATCCGCGCAATACGCGCGCTGTGACCCTGGGGGCGCGCATAGTTTGAAACGCGGTTTTTCAGGTGCCGCGCCTTGCCGACATAAAGCACGTTATGTTCAGGATCGAGCATTCGGTACACCCCGGGCGAACCATCAATCAGACGCAGGTATCCTTCGATCACCTTGTGACCTTTTGGTACGGCTTTGTCTTTAGGCTCAGGGGGCGTGTCGCTCATGGTCACTCGCTTTTTGATTCCCTCTTGGCTGCAACCTTATCGCAGGGAGGGCAAGAGGAAACAAATCCACCATTTCTGTGGATAACTCTGCAGATAACTCCCACTGGGGGCGTCTTTTTCCTTTGTTTCAAGCGATTTCCGCTACTTGCCTCATAAATAGGCAAAATATTAGACCGTTGAATTTAAAGGATATTTTTTATGAGCATTGGTCAAATCATTGAATTTATTTACATTTTGTTCATATCCTGCCCCGTAAACGGGCACAGGTGCACAACTTTCGCCTACCCAACCAAAACGCGTCTCATTGAGACCCATCAACATCCGGCGTTTGCCATGCCAAATGCTGACCGCCATCTGTACAAAGCAACTGCCCTGTCACCCCATGAGCGTCCCAAAAATATCCCAGCGCAGCTGTTATATCATCTGGGTTAGACCCACGCCCCAACACTGTAGCGCGGCGTTGGGCGACAAATTCATTGACCGTTTGATGCGTGCCTTGAAGCGTTGGGCCCGGCCCAATCGCATTGACACGCACATCTGGTGCCAGCGCCTGTGCTGCCGTTTGCGTAAAGGCCCAAAGCCCCATTTTCGCGATGGTATAGCTCATGAAATCAGGCGTTAATTTGCGCACCCGCTGATCAATCAAATTGATCACCAAGGCCTGTGCCACGGTTTCGCCCATAGCATCAGTTTCAGCAGTAGGCGCTTGTGCTGCAAAACATTGCGTCAACACCACGGGCGCGCGCAGATTGCTTTCAATATGGCGATCCCAACTGTCGCGGGTGCCCGTTTCAATCGTGTCTTGTTCGAAAATTGAGGCATTATTGACCAGCAATGTCAGCGGCCCGCCCAGCGCCTTGGCCGCGCGCGGCACCAAGGTTTGCATGTCATCCTCGACCAGTAAATCCGCCTGAAGCGCCACAGCTTTGACGCCCAGCGCCTGCAGTTGCGTCACAGCATCTGCGGCAGCCTCACGCGACGTGGCATAGTGCACCGCCACATCAAATCCGCGCCGTCCAAGATAGAGCGCCATAGCGCGGCCAATACGTTTGCCCGCACCTGTAACCAGTGCTTTTTGCCTGTGCATCACGCCTCCTTAGAGCAAGACACTTATAACATAAGCAACATATAGCCCGCTAAAGATAAATCCCCAGAACCGTGTGATATCAATGCGCTTGATCACAAAAACACCCAGCAAAAGCGAGGCCGCCAACATGACCCACATGTCAAAGGACATCAGCTCAGACGCGACAGGCAGGTCTCCAACCAAACTGGACACGCCGATGATGCCCAGCAGGTTGAACATATTCGATCCGATCACGTTGCCAAAGGCGACATCTGCTTGCTTGCGCAGCGCAGCCATGACCGTAGTTGCCAACTCTGGCAGTGATGTCCCAATCGCAACCAGAGTCAGGCCGATGATTTCGTCAGACACGCCGTAAGCTTCGGCAATATTGGTTGACGCATCGACCAATAATTTAGCGCCGATAGGCAACCCAATCAGACCAGCGATCAAAAAGGCGATGATTTTCCACCACGGAAGATCAGGATCAGCGCCTTCCAATTCTTCGACTTCGTCCTCTGCACAGGCCACTTGCGCTGCATCTGCGATAGCCACATCACGCCGATGACAGCGTGCTTGAAAAACGGCATAGCCCAGCATGGCCGCCAAAGCAGCAAGCAACACAATACCCGATATCCAAGTGAACGATCCGAAACTGGCCAGCCCAATAAACAACACGGTGCCTGCAATCATTTGCAAATAGCTGGACCGCGTTGAATTGTCGGTAACATGCAGCGTGGTGATCAGCGCAGGAATACCCAAAACCAGCAAAATATTCGCCGTATTTGATCCGATCACATTGCCCAAGGCCAAACCTGGCACACCTTCATGAATGGCGGACACAGAGATCAACAGCTCAGGCGCAGAGGTGCCAAACGCGACAATTGTAAGGCTGACGATCAGTGCAGGGATGCCGATGCGCAACGACAAATTGACCGCACCTCGCACCAAAGCGTCGCCTGCCAGCAACAACAAAACCAAGCCAACACACGCAAGAATGAAATCCATTTAAAGTCTGCCCTTTTCGCAGGCACAGGGGCCTTTGCCGATCTTATACCGACCGCATTTTTTGCAAGTCAGTGATTTGAGTTTTTTTTGCCCTGGAAAGCGCAATTTGCCAATGAGGCCTAACACCATCATGCCAACCAGAAATAGGGTGATAATTTTAAAAATCACGTCACAAACCGAATCGCGCCCAAAGCGCATGCTCTTCAACAGAGGATGTCAAAGCGGCACTCAGCTGCGCCCCGAACCGAGACAGAATTGGCTTTTTAGGACCATAAACCGCCAACTGCACTGTATCGCCGTAGATGTCTTTCATCATCGGCACGAGATGCCCGATGCCATCGGCAAGCCCCAGAGATACACCTTTTGTGCCAGTCCAAAACGATCCGTCAAACAACTCAGTGTCCGTACTCAGGCGCCCCTCGCGAGAGCTGCGCACATGGGCAACAAAGGCGTCATGAATATCAACCTGCAACGACTTGATGCGTTTCACGTCAGCGGCGTTTTCGGGTTTGAACGGGTCCATCTGGCTTTTTGATTTACCAGCAGTATAGACGCGGCGTTCAACGCCATGTTTTTCGATCAACTTGTCGAACCCGAAGCCCGCAGAAATCACCCCGATCGACCCAACAATGGAACTTTGATCGACGTAGATTTTATCTGCGGCACAGGCCAGCCAATAACCACCAGAGGCCGCGACATCTTCGACAAAGGCGTACACGGGGATTTCTTTTTCAGCCGCCAAACGTCGAATGCGCGCAGCAATCAACGACGATTGCACAGGCGAGCCACCAGGCGAATTGATTGACAAGGCAACAGCATCGGGCTTGCCGCGTTTGAACGCGCGCTCGATCGCTGAGGCTGTAGATTGATCATTCAGCCCGCCTTGACGGGTCATAATCGCACCATTTAATCGCACCACACTCACGCGGGGGGCGGATTTCACAAAAGGGATCCATTTCTTCATAAGACCGATGTAAAGCGGCGCTGCTCGACAAACAAGGGCAGCGCCGCTCATCGGACAGATTTATCTACAGGTGTCAAAGCTGTCAGCGACACCTTGGATCAATTTTGCATAGAAATCCGGGCCCGCAGGAATCCCCTGTCCCAAAGGATCAATCACACTGGTATGCGCAGAGGTCCCTTCCAATAGCGTTTTGACCAGACCCGGATTGAACTGCGGCTCGGACATAACGCAATCCACGCCTTTTTCAGCGATCATGTGTTGCAACTCAGAAATCCGGGCCGGGCTTGGCGCGCTTCCATCCCCTAAAGAAATAGATCCCAACGCCGCCAATCCAAACCGTGTTTCGAAATAGTGATAGGCATCATGAAACACGACAAATTTGACATCTAGATCATCGGCCAATTGGTTTTGTAGCGTCGCCGTCAAGTCGCCCAAACTGACGGCACTTTGGGCCGCATTATCTGCGTAGGCTTGCGCATTTTCGGGATCTTGTTCGGACAACGTATCCGCAATGACATCAAGCCAAGCAATGGCGTTTTGTGGGTCCAACCATGCATGCGGATCGATACCATCGTGATCATGCTCGGCATGCGCATCGCCCCCATCGTGATCTTCGTCATGATCGTCGTGAGCATCGTGTTCGTCACTGTGGTCCGTGTGATCCTCATCTTCGTGATGCTCCTCTTCATGCCCTTCTTCATCATGCCCTTCTTCATCATGATGGTCTTCGTCATGATCCTCATGATCGTGATCATCAAACGTGATCCCTTCACGGAAATCGAGTGTGATGGTCGCATCATGTTCAAGCAAGGGCACAGACACGGCATCGCCAGCCAAGCTATCGATGGCTTTGCCAAGCCAAGGCGCCAAAGCATCGCCGGTCCAGATCACAACATCAGCACGCTGCAAGTTCTTCGCATCCGATGGGCGCAGCGCATAGCTATGCGGTGACGCGCCTTTTTCCATCAACACCGTTGGCGCACCCAAATCCCCCATGACTTGCGCAACCAAAGATTGGATCGGCGCGATGTCTGTGGCGACGTTGGGCACCTGCGCCAGTGCCGATGTGCCGTACAACATGAAAGTGGTGAGTGAGATGATATTTCGTAGCATGCAGAAACTCCGTTATAATATAACACCACTTGTTATATGTCATAATATAACATATCAACCCCTAATCTGAGACATCAAGGATTGCACATGCCCCACAACGGCGACCCCATCGGCTTTGCTCACCACGATCACGACAGCTGCGTCACCGATGCTGTGGCCTCTGTCGAGGCGCGCTGCGTGGCTGCCGCGTTGCAATTCACGCCCGTGCGCAAACGCGTGCTGGAAATCTTACTCGAAGAACACCGTGCGCTTGGCGCTTATGAGGTGCTTGATCGCTTGCGCGCCGAAGGTCTTGGGTCGCAACCCCCCGTCGCCTACCGTGCCTTGGACTTTTTGATCAAACACGGGTTCGCCCATAAAATTGAACGCCTCAACGCCTTTATCGCCTGCGCCCACCCGCATGAGGCCCACACACCAGCATTCTTAATCTGTCGCGACTGTAATGCTGTCGCCGAGGCAGAAACGGACATGACCCAAGGCCGCCTCGCGCATATCGCATCGGCCACTGGATTTGTCATTGAACGCGCTATCCTAGAGGCCGAAGGCCTATGCCCTAACTGCACTTCCAAAAGCGAGCCTGCGTGACCTTATGACCGACACTTTAATATCGCTCAAAATGACCGACACTTTAATATCGCTCAAAAATGTCTGCGTTCACATCGGATCAAAAGTGGCGCTGCATGACATCAGCTTGACCCTGAAAGCGGGGGAAATCGTCACCGTGGTCGGGCCAAACGGGTCCGGTAAATCGACATTACTGCGTACGATTGTCGGCGCGATCAAACCCACCGGCGGCCAAATCAGTCGCAAAGCCGATTTGCGTATTGGCTATGTGCCGCAAAAATTACACATCGACCCAACGCTGCCTCTCACCGTGCGTCGGTTCTTGAGTTTGCCACGCCGCGTCAGTGATACGGTGGCCGCCAAAGCGTTGGAGGACGCAGGCGCAGGCGATCTGAGCAAACGCCAAATGACAGGCTTGTCTGGCGGACAATTTCAACGGGTTTTGTTAGCGCGCGCTTTGCTGAATGATCCGCATATTTTGATTTTGGACGAAGCCACACAGGGCCTAGATCAACCCGGCTCCGCTGATTTTTACGCCCAAATCGCAAAAGTGCGCCAAAATTTTGGCTGCGCTGTTTTGATGGTCAGTCACGAATTACATGTGGTGATGGCCGCCTCGGATCGGGTGATTTGTTTGAACGGGCATATTTGTTGCGAAGGCGCCCCAGAAGCAGTTGCCTCGGCCCCTGAATACCGTGCCCTATTTGGCTCTGGCACCCACGGGGCGCTGGCGCTCTACCGCCATGAACATAGTCACACCCATGATGAATCCTGCGCACATGACCATATTACTCACGAGCACGACCATAAACATGATCACACAACCGAGGATCACACATGAGCATGCTTGATGATTTCATGGTCCGCGCCGCATTGGCAGGGCTTGGCGTGGTTTTGGCCGCAGCGCCTTTGGGCTGTTTCGTCGTCTGGCGGCGCATGGCCTATTTCGGCGATGCCACAGCGCATGCATCAATCTTGGGCGTGGCGTTGGCCTTGGCGTTCAATGTGTCAATCTTTGGTGGCGTTTTGTCTGTCGCATTGATCATGGCCTTGACGGTCTCGGCCCTTGGGGGGCGCGGCTATGCGATGGACACTTTACTAGGCGTTATGGCGCACAGCTCGTTGGCATTTGGCCTTGTGGCGGTGTCCTTTATAGACGGCGTGCGGATCGATTTGATGGCCTATTTGTTTGGCGACATTTTGGCTGTTGGCCGGATGGATTTGCTGGTGATTTGGGGCGGCGCGGCATTGGTTGTATTGCTGCTGGTTGCCCGCTGGTCCGCGCTTTTGACCGCGACCCTCAATCCAGATTTGGCCAGTGCCGCAGGCATTTCACCGCGCCGTGAACAGCTTATTTTGTCGCTGGCTCTGGCTTTGGTTGTGGCCGTCGCAATCAAAGTGGTGGGCGTTTTGCTGATTGCGGCGATGCTATTGATACCTGCTGCTGCCGCACGCCCGTTTGCGCGCACCCCTGAACGCATGGCCCTGATTGCCGTGATAATCGGGATCGTATCTGTGCTGGCAGGCATTCAACTGGCGTTTCAATTTGACACCCCCACAGGACCTACAATTGTGTGTGTCGCCGCGGTATTGTTTTGTGCAGCAAGCGTCATGGACCTGCTGCGCAAAACCCGCGCCTAACCTCACACATCCGAGGCAATGGCCACGGTTTTCACAATGGCAAAACACGGCGTGCGAATATCAAGACCCATGGCCGCAACAGAGCGCTGTGTCACCCGCGCCAGCACAGATCCTGCGCTGGTGGACACGGTTATGAGCGCACTGGACGCGGAGGTGTTTTGAATCGCCTCCACCCTGCCTTCGATAATATTAAGCGCAGACAGGTTAGAGGGACGATCAAGCGCCAACATCACATCTGAGGCAGGCAAACGCACCCGCAACTGCGCGCCGATTTCTAAACTCAAACGCGGCAAGAAATACGCATCCTGCCCCGCACTGAGTTCGGTCAATCCGTCCGCGTGGTGCGCCACAACAGTGGCGTTCAAAACAGCACCCGCGGCGCCAATGCCCATGGGCATCACATTCGGATCAGCCAAAACATCAAGCGCAGGACCTTGGCGCAGGACGCGCCCGCCTTCTAGCGCGATCACGGTCGTTGCCAGTCTCGCGACCTCATTGGCAGAATGACTGACATAGATAATCGGAATGTCGGTTTCGTCGCGGATACGTTCGAAATACGGCAAGATCTCAGCCTTGCGCGCACTGTCCAGCGACGCGAGAGGCTCATCAGCAAGGATCAATTGAGGATCCGCCAAAAGCGCACGACCTATAGCGACACGCTGTTTTTCCCCCCCCGACAGCGCAAGCGGCCTGCGATCCAACAGCGCACCTATGCCCAACATATCGACGATATGGGCGCGATGGTTTAGGTCGATAGGACGCTTGGCGGCGCGCGCAGCATAGTCCAGATTGCGCCCCACGGTGAGATGCGAAAACAGACGGCTGTCTTGAAAAATATACCCTAACTTGCGTTTGTGCGGGGGGACGAAAACGCCAGCATCGCTATCGTGTAACACCTGCGCACCTATGGTGATTTTTGCATTTTTTGGCTGCATTAGACCCGCAACGGCATTGATGATCGTGCTTTTACCCGATCCAGATCGCCCGTAAAGCACGGTCAGCCCCTTGGGCGCGTCGAACGTCGCATCAAGGGTAAATCCCTCAAAGGCGTGCCGGATGGAAATCGACAGGCTCATGCGCCGCCTGTCCTATTCGAGGCGCGCCGCGCCAAAACTTCGGACAATAACAATGCGCCCATCGCCAACACGACGGACACCAAAACCAACCGCAGCGCTGCGGTTTCTTGGCCAGGCACTTGCAGCAGCGCATAAATGGCCGAGGGTACGGTTTGGGTTTGCCCCGGAATGGCCGACACAAAAGTGATCGTCGCGCCAAATTCGCCCAAGGCTTTGGCAAAGGCCAGCACCCCCCCCGCAAGAATACCGGGCAGCGTCAAAGGCAAGGTGATCGTGATGAAAACCCAAAAGCGCGAGGCCCCCAAAGTGGATGCTGCCTGTTCCAATTTTGGGTCAACGGCATCAATCGACAATCGAATCGCGCGCACCATCAAAGGAAAGGCCATGATCGCGGCAGCAAGGACTGCGCCGGTCCAACGGAAGGCAAAAACAAGACCCCAATCCTGTAAAACCCCACCAATTGGCCCTCGCGTTCCGAACACCACAAGCAACAGATATCCGGTGACAACAGGGGGCAAAACCAACGGCAAATGCACGAGGCCATTCAACACCTGCTTGCCAAAAAAATGCCAACGCGCCAATGCATAAGCGACCAAAATACCAAAGGGTAAACTGCACAACGTCGCCACCAATGACACTTTGATCGACAACCCGATGGCTTGCCATTCTGTGGGTGAAAAATCAAAAAGCATCACGGATTCGCACTCCCGAATCCATGATGATTAAAGATCAGCCGCGCCTCGGGCGACATCAAATAATTCGCAAATTCTTGCGCGGCTTTTGTAGCAGGTGCGACAACGGCGGCAGGATAAACGATTGGCGCGTGACTTGTCTTTGGAAAGGTCGCGACAACTGAGACACGCGGCTCTGCACGCGCATCCGTGGCATAGACGACACCCAACCGCGCCTCCCCACGCGCAACAAGCGCCAAAGCTCCCCGCACGTTATCGGTTTGGGCGACATGTTGAGACAACTCGTCCCATACTCCAAAAAAAACAAACGCAGCCTTGCCGTAAATGCCTGCGGGCACTGCATCGACAAACGCCATGGCCAACGGGCTACCCTCAAGCAAGGTAACGATATCAATCTCATCAATTGGCCACGGTGTAATGCCGCTGTCAGCAGGGGTTATCAGCACCAATTCGTTGGTCAACAACGCAACACGTGTGTCTGGCACAAGCAAACCTTGAGCCTCAAGCAGGTCCATCCAATTTGTGTTTGCGCTGATAAAAACATCTGCTGGTGCGCCGCGTTCAATCTGGCGCGCGAGAGCGGATGACCCTGCAAAAGACAGATGTAATTTATGATCGAACGATTGCTCGAATTGCACCGCGATGTCATCTAAAGCTGCTTTAAGGCTGGCAGCGGCAAACACCGTGATGGTGTCGGCCTGCGCAGTCCCCAAGCTCGCCAAAACGATAAAGACCGCAGCCGCGCTGCGTTGGATGATAAAGCGAAAAAGACGTTTGAGCATAAGACCTCAGTCAAAATGGCATGGTCATAGTACGTGATCATAGACCGCCCCTACATCACAAGCCAAAGAGCTGCAAAGCAAGGCCTAATTCTGCACCCACCCCAACACTGCGCCAAATATCCAGCCTTTGGTTTTATAAATGTGTGTAAATCAAACCGATGTTAAAGGCGGATTGGTTTGCTCCACCACCGTTTCCATCGCCACGAATGTCGATGTGGATTGCACATGCGGCAAGGTCGAAATGCGTTGCCCCATCACTTGGCGATAGGCGTCGATACTGCTGGTGCGGACTTTGAGTAGGTAATCGAAACCGCCTGCAATCATGTGGCATTCTGCCACTTCAGGCACTTTTTTAACCGCTGCATTGAACTCTAAAAGCGCCTGTTCACGCGTGTCATCCAGCCGGACCTCCAAAAAGGCAATGTGACTGAGACCAAGCTGATTGGTCGACAAAATCGCGCGATACCCCGTGATCAGACCCACATCTTCCAACTGTTTGATACGCGCCGCGACCGGTGTTTTCGACAACCCGACTTTTTGACTGAGTTGCGTCAAAGAAATGCGGGCATCCGTGGTCAACACATCCAAAATCTTACGATCGTACCCATCCAGTTCTCTACCCATTTAGACCACCATATTTGAAAAATTAAGTTTAATCGACTTACCTTATACATCAAATCGAACAAAACGCGCATCTAAAAAGTAATAGAATAGGAAAAACAACACCACATTGGATCGGATTCGACCTATGCTTGCTTTAAAAATGAATGTCCTGCCCCTGCCCATCGCATTGTCCGAGCAAAAATATAGACCAGAGCACAGCGTGTTGGCCGATTTGGTTGCGCAGGCGAACCTTTCGCCCCAGCAGCGCGCTCGTATGTCGACAGCTGCCGCCGAATTGATCCGTCGCATTCGCGCAGAAGATGCACCCTCTTTGATGGAACATTTTTTGGCTGAATACGGCTTATCGACACGCGAAGGCGTCGCTTTGATGTGTCTGGCAGAGGCCATGTTGCGTGTACCTGATCGTGAAACCATTGATGATTTGATCGAGGACAAAATCGCACCCTCTGATTGGGGCAAACATTTGGGCAGCGCATCGTCGTCTTTGGTCAATGCCTCAACATGGGCTTTGATGCTGACAGGGCGCGTTTTGGACGACAGCAAACCGGGGATTGCCGGCACTTTGCGCGGAGCCGTGAAACGTTTGGGCGAACCCGTTATTCGCACGGCCGCGACCCATGCGATGAAAGAAATGGGGCGTCAATTTGTGTTGGGACAGACCATCGAAAAAGCGCTGTCCCGTGCCAAGGATTTGGAAAAGAAACACTACACTTATAGTTACGACATGTTGGGCGAAGCCGCGATGACCGCCCAAGATGCCCAGCGTTATGCCGAATCCTACCGCGATGCCATGACGTCGATCACAGCCGCCTGCACCAAAGGATCTGTGCAGGCGAACCCGGGCATTTCGGTCAAACTATCGGCCCTGCATCCGCGTTATGATGTCGCCAATGAGGCCCGCGTCATGGCCGAATTGGTGCCCATCGTGCGCGACCTTGCGCGCCAAGCACGGGCGGCTGATATGGGGTTTAATATTGATGCCGAAGAACAAGACCGTTTGGTGTTGTCGCTCAAAGTGATCCGCGCAGTGCTACAGGACCCTGAACTGGCCGGATGGGATGGGTTTGGTGTGGTTGTGCAAGCCTATGGTCGGCGGGCCAACCTTGTGATCGATTGGCTTTATACCACGGCGCAAACCTTGGATCGCAAGATCATGGTGCGTCTGGTGAAGGGGGCCTATTGGGACACCGAAATGAAGCACGCACAGGTGGAAGGCTTGCAAGATTTCACGCTGTTCACATCCAAAACGGCAACAGACGTCAGCTATATTGCCAATGCCAAAAAGTTGCTAAAATACACTGATCGCATTTATCCACAGTTCGCCACGCACAACGCGCATTCTGTGGCAGCTATTTTGGACATGGCGACTGAGATCGGTGGCGGTGCCTATGAATTCCAGCGCCTGCACGGCATGGGCGAAGGGCTGCACGACATCGTTTTGCGCGACCATAAAACACGCTGTCGCATATACGCCCCCGTTGGCGCACACCGCGATTTGTTGGCCTATTTGGTACGCAGACTACTGGAAAACGGGGCCAATTCGTCTTTCGTCAACCAAATCGTGGACAAAACGGTGCGCCCCGAAGACATCGCGCGCGACCCGTTTTCCGATCTCGCAACAGCCAAAGCGCCCGCTGGTTTACGTGCGCCAAACGATATTTTTGGACCTATACGCCTGAACTCGCACGGGTTTGATTTAAGCGACGAGATGACGTTGCAGACAATCGAAGACGCGCGGCATAAAACCGTGACCGTTAACGCGGAACCGTTGACAGTGGGCTTTGCCACTGGCGACCAGCAGACCGTGTTCAACCCTGCCACAGGCGATAAAATCGGAACGGTTTTGAATGCAAACGCGGCCACTGTTGCGGCAGCGCTGGGGGCTGCCAAACCGTGGGATGCGTCAGCACAGGAACGGGCAAGCGTCTTGCGCAAAGCCGCCAATTTTTTCGAACGCGACTTTGGTTCATTATTTGCCATTTTGGCCAAGGAAGCGGGTAAAACACTGCCCGATGCAGTGGGTGAACTGCGTGAAGCTGTCGATTTTTTACGCTACTATGCAGACGAGGCAGAAGCCATGGCTGCGGCCAAACCATTGGGTATTATGACTGCGATTTCGCCTTGGAATTTCCCTTTGGCCATTTTTTCCGGCCAAGTCAGCGCCGCTTTGGCAGCTGGCAATGCGGTTTTAGCAAAGCCCGCCGAACAAACGCCGATCATTGCCACGATGGCCGTACGCTTGCTGCATGAAGCAGGCGTTCCGCGCAGTGCATTGCAACTTTTGACCGGTGCTGGCGCCATCGTTGGGGCGGCGTTGACATCTGATCCACGGGTGGACGGGGTTGTCTTTACCGGCTCGACAGCAACAGCCTTGCGCATCCGAAAAGCTATGGCGGAAAATCTGTCTCCCGGCGCGCCTTTGATCGCTGAGACTGGCGGCTTGAACGCCATGATCGTTGACAGCACAGCTTTACCAGAACAGGCCGCGCGCGACATCGTGGCCTCTGCGTTTCAATCGGCAGGCCAACGGTGTTCTGCGCTGCGCTGCCTGTATATTCAAGAAGACATCGCACCCAATTTGATCAAGATGATCAAAGGCGCCATGGATGAATTAAGCCTTGGAAACCCATGGCATTTATCCACTGATGTTGGGCCTGTGATTGATGAGACCGCTCGTAGACAAATTGCAGAATATGTCGCGGCGGCAAAGGCCGATGGGGGCCTGCTTCACGCCCTGAGCGCTCCGGCCACGGGCACTTTCATTGCCCCCGCTTTGATCCAAGTGCACGGTATCGACGCATTAAAGCGCGAAGTCTTTGGGCCGATTTTACACGTTGCGACCTTTAAAACGTCTCAAATCAATAACGTGATCGATGACATCAATGCCACGGGATATGGGCTAACATTTGGATTACACACACGCATTGACAGTCGTGTTCAGGCCATTTCAGACAGCATCAAAGCCGGTAATATTTACGTCAATCGCAACCAAATTGGGGCTATCGTTGGATCGCAACCTTTTGGCGGCGAAGGCCTATCAGGCACCGGCCCCAAAGCAGGCGGGCCGCGGTATATGTTGCGCATGTGTAAAGCAAAGCAGCAGACATCAGGTGAAGCGTGGACCAATGTCGCCAATGTCGCAGCTGTGCAGTCACAGATCAATGAGGCCGCCAAAACGATGTCGCATGCCCCCCTTAAATCCCACATCATGGCAGGTCCAACAGGCGAGACCAATACATTGACGGCAAGTGCGCGCCCACCCGTTTTGTGCCTTGGCCCAGGCCAGAACGCATTGACCCAACAAATCAACGCTGTCGAGGCCCATGGTGGTGTTGCGGTGGCTGTGACAGGCACTTTGCAACCGGGCGCTTTGGTGGCGTTAAATGGATTTTCGGGCGTCTTGTATTGGGGAAAGAATGCGGCCGCTTACGGCAAGGCTTTGGCCAAACGCGGTGGGGCCATTTTGCCCTTGGTGACAACCCTGCCCGATGAGGCGCATGTCTTGCTTGAGCGGCACTTATGCGTCGACACCACGGCGGCGGGCGGCAATGCGGCTTTGTTGTCTGGTGATGAGCCAATCTATGAAGGTGACATTTCAACGATCTAAACAGGTCACTCTGCAAAAATCGGGTCATTTCGCTCTCAGGTCATTTCGCCCTAGGAATCGGTATGTCTGCGCAGTAACATTGCAGGCATACCGATCATCTAGACGAACACATCACTCTTTTAATTTACCTGCTTTTTGCAGTCGCTGAGGACGAATTCGACGATGAAACAAGTGCCCAAAGAAACAACCGACGACGCCTTGATCCGTGAGTTTTTGGAAAAAGGTGGCAGCATCAACAAGGGCAAAACCAAGCCCATGCCAAACGAGCTGCGGATCAGCAACAATGCGTGGAACACCAAGCTGACCAAAGAAGAAAAAGCGTCACTGGCCGCCCCCACAGGGCCCATCCCAAAGATCCCTAAAAAATAGCGCACATGGTCGCTAACACATAGGGACGGCGGCTAGGGGGCCGCGTCTTGCGCGAGGGTCTGCATTTTGGCCCAAAGTTTGCGCAGGGTTGGTTTGTCGTTTTCTTTGTCTCGGTACAGGCGCACTTCGAGGTGCCCCAAATGGCTGTCATCCCCAAGTCGAACCATAGTTCCATCGGCCAACTCGTTTTTGCACAACTCATAGGGCAGCCAGCCCATGCCAAAACCTTCCATGATCATAGCTTTCACAGAAATCGCCAAAGCACTGCGGTTCACGGTCAGCATTTTAGCCCCATCCCCGCCTTTGCGCAGCATGTGATCGACCACCGCATGCAACGCGGACGCAATGCCGTAAGACAACAAAGACGCTGGCTTTTTGCTGGTTCTATCAAGCTGATGCACGGGTGCGCCATTTACAGCTTTTGAGACCAAAACAAAATCATCTTTGGACAGGGTGAGATATTCGCATTTGCCAAGCTCAAGCGGGGCAAGGAAATCCATTGATGGATGCCAATAGGTCAAGATCACGTCGCAATAGCGCTGCTGTAAAGCCGAGACAAATTGATCAGCATCCCAACTGGTGGAGTTGAGATCGATGTCCAATCCGCCATCTTCGACCAAAGGTGCTATGTGGGTTTTATAATGGGTCATATAGAGCGACTGCGATGTGGCAAATCGTATAACATTTTCGCCCGCGGCACTGACAATTTGGCAACGATCAATGGTTTCAGCAAAAGTGCGCAACATGACCCGCGACTGAGACAAGAACACCTCACCCGCAGGCGTCAAAGACAACGGCAAAGTCTGGCGATTGATCAGCTTGACGCCCACGCCTTCTTCGAGCGCACGAATGCGCCGCGAAAACGCAGGCTGACTGACATTGCGCTCTTCGGCGGCGCGCGAAAAGTTTTTCTGCGCGACCAAAGCATCAAAGTCTTTGAGCCATTCAATGTCCATTTATAGATCCCATGTTCCGCCCGTCAGATCAACCGTTCAGCCGGTCTTCTTCAACGCCGTGACAGGCCACCATAGACCCATCAGGTTGCGAAATGGGACGCGGCGCGTCTGTCATGCACCTAGTATTGGCGTAAGAACACCGACTTTGGAAAGGACAACCTTGCGGCAGATTGATCGGTGTCGGGATTTCACCCTTGAGACGAATGTGACTTGGTCTGTCATCTTTCAACTGCGGCACAGCGGACAGCAATGCCTTGGTATAGGGATGCTTCGGATTTTCAAACAGCGTCGCGGTGTCAGACAATTCGCACACGGACCCCAAATACAGCACGGCCACACGCGTGCCAAAATGTTGCACCACACTCAGATCATGGGTGATAAACAGATAGGTCAAACCGCGCTGATCCTTTGCCTCTAACATCAGGTTCAACACTTGGGCCTGGATCGACACATCCAGCGCCGAAATCGGTTCGTCCGCAATGATAAATTCAGGATCCACCGTCAAAGCGCGCGCAATGGCAATCCTCTGGCGTTGCCCGCCTGAAAACTCATGCGGATAGCGCCCCATCCACGTCGGATCAACGCCGACCGATTGCATCACATCGGCCACCTTGGCCTCAACTTCGCCTCGCGACATGGCCGGATTGTGATAGCGCACAGGTTCTTCCAAGGCCTGTTTGATCGTCATGCGCGGATTGAGCGACGCATAGGGATTTTGAAAAATCATCTGCATCTTTTTACGCATCGGCAAAAGGTCATGACGCGATTTGTTGTCGATCCGCGTGCCTTCATAGTGGATTTCACCCGCACTGGGCTTCAGCAAGCCAGCAATCAACCGCGCGACCGTGGATTTACCACATCCGCTTTCGCCGACAACACACAGCGCTTCGCCCCGCGCCACGTTCAAAGACACACCATTGACGGCATGAACGTCGCGCTTTTCACGTACAAATTTACCGCCACGCACTTTGAGCGTTTCCAAAAACCCTTGATCAAGCTCAAAGCGCTTTTCAACACTGCGCAATTCCAAAAGAGGCTGTTCGTTGGTCATTTTGCTCATGCAGATTGCCCTTCTGATACTGGCGCGTGCAGGCGATTCACTTCGTGGCACGCCACATCCACATGGGCGTGACGCACAAGGTCTGGTGGTGTGCTGCGGCAATAATCCGTCGCGAAAGTACAGCGCGGACTAAACGGGCAACCATTTGGCACCTCGTTCAATGTCGGCATCGTGCCGGGGATTTGTTTCAATCGCTGACCAGGCGCCGTTTGCTGCGGCAAAGCGTTGATCAGCCCTTGAGTGTAGGGATGTTGCGGATCATTGATAATCTCGCGCGTGCTGCCGGCCTCGATGATCCGGCCTGCGTACATCACCAGCGTGCGATCAGTCATTTGACTGACCACACCCAAATCATGGGTGATCAACACCAAGCCCACTTTGCTTGATTGGCACAACTCCAATAACAGTTCCATAATGTCGGCTTGAATGGTCACGTCCAAAGCCGTCGTTGGCTCGTCGGCAATGATCAATTCCGGATCCAGCAACAGCGCGATGGCGATCACGATACGTTGACGCATCCCCCCCGACAACTCATGTGGGTATTGGGCCAGCCGCTCTTCTGGCGATGGAATATACACCTGTCTGAGTTTCATAACCGCGATCTGTTCGGCTTCCGCTTTGCTGATCTTGCGGTGCGCTTTTAGGGTCTCGACCATCTGCTGTCCGATGGTCAAAACAGGGTTGAGCGTCACCATCGGATCTTGGAAAATCATCGCCATCCGATTGCCGCGAATTTTGCGCATCTTGGCCTCAGACATGCCGACAATATCTTCGCCTTGGAACTGGATTTTACCACCAGAAATATAACCTGGCTTGCTCAGAAGGTTCATCAAAGAAAACCCCGTGATGGATTTTCCAGCACCAGATTCGCCAACAATACCAAGACGCTCGCCTCGTTCCAAATCAAAGGAAATTTGGTTCAATGCGGTCACAGATTGATCGCGCATGGCAAATTTAACCGTTAGATCGCGCACGGATAGAAGTGACATACCCATTATCCTTTGTTCAGTTTCGGGTTCAGCACATCACGCAGCCAATCCCCCAAAAGGTTGATGACCAACACAAGCACGACAAGCACGACACCGGGGATCGCGGTGATCCACCAACTGCCAGAAAAGATGTAATCAAACCCTGATGAAATCAACGAGCCAAGCGATGGTTGGCTCGGTGGCATGCCCAATCCCAAGAATGACAAAGACGCCTCGGATATGATCGCGTTGGCGACTTGTACCGTGGAAATAACGAAAATAGGCGACAGCGAATTGGGCAAAATGTGACGCACCATGATGCGCAAAGGCCCAAAGCCCAGCACACGGGCACTGTCGACATATTCCTTTTTCTTTTCGGCCAAGACCGTGGCCCGCACTGTGCGCGCATATTGCGGCCATTCAGACACCCCAATCACCGCAATCAAGAAATAGATCGCGTATCGGTTGAAGGTCTCAGAGCCAAACAAGGCCTGCGCCACGGCTAAGAAAATGATCGCCACCATAAGGGTCGAAAACGACAGCTGAATATCTGCCAAGCGCATCAAAAGACTATCAAGTCGCCCCCCGACATAGCCCGAAATCAACCCGATGCTGATGCCAAGAACCGCCTGCAACGTCACAGCACACAGACCAATCATCAACGACAAACGCGTGCCGTATAAAATGGTCGACCAAAGATCACGCCCCTGATCATCCGTGCCCAGTAAAAATTGCGGGTCCGCCCCATCAATCCAAACAGGCGGATATTCACTATTCATAATATCAATCTGCGCAGGATCGTAGGGATCAAACGGCGCAATCAGCGGCGCCAAGATCGCCATGATGACAATGACAACAAAGATGCCCAGCGAGGCCACAGCCACGGGATTTTTACGAAAGCTATAGCCGATTTTTGAGTCCCTGATCCGAGACCAACGCGACGGCTGAGGGATCGTATTTAGAATGCTCATGCGCCCATCCTTGCAAGTTTCACGGTTGGATTCACGAGACCATAAATCAAATCAACGACTGTGTTTGTCACCACAAAGATGAACCCAACAACGATCAAATAGGCCACAATCAACGGGGTATCGACGCGGTTTACGGCTTCTAAAAACATGAACCCCATACCGGGCCATTGGAACACGGTTTCGGTCAAAATAGTGTAGGCCACCATCGTGCCGATTTGTACGCCCCCCACTGTGATGACTGGCAACAGTGTGTTTTTCAAAGCGTGCACAAAATAGATACGCCATGGTCGAATGCCTTTGGCACGTGCATATTTCACATATTCACTTTGCAGCACTTCCATCATCTCGGCGCGGATCAATCGCACGAACAAAGGCAACATGATCGACGCCAACGCAAAGGACGGCATGATGATATGACGCAGCCCGTCGATGTTGGCAAAATTGGTGTCCCAATCGCCAACCACCTGAACCACATCGCCACGACCAAAGCTGGGCAACCAGCCATACCCCACTGAGAACACATAGATCATCAAGATAGCGGTCAAAAATACAGGGATCGAAATGCCGATAATCGACACGCCCATGATGATCCGACTGAAAATCGCATGAGGGCGAATGGCCGTAAACACACCAAGCGGCACAGACAGGCAAATGATGATCAACGTGGCCCCGAAAACCAACTCAAGCGTCGCGGGCAGCTTTTTCAAAATCACATCCAAAGCGGGTTCTTTGAAAAAATAACTGGTGCCCAAATCACCGTGCAGCGCATTGCCCAAAAACCGCGAGTACTGCACAACAAAGCTGTCATTCAGACCAAGCTCGTCACGCAAGTCTTCGCGAACCTCTTCGGTGACAGACTGGCCCACCAACTCACGCAGGGGGTCGCCCAAATTGTCTTGAATGGCAAACCCAATCAGCGAGATGACGAACATCACACCCAGAGCTTGGAAAATACGTTTAACGAGATAAGCGAGCATGTGTTCCAACCTGTTTCGACAGTTTTCAATGCGCCATGTGGGGTTTGTTTTAAAACGCCGCGCGCGGCATGACCCATGAAAAATTGTCGGCTATTTTTGACTTGGGCGACCCATTAAGGCCGCCCAAGCAAGACGTCATATCGTGTCTGATTTACTCAGAGACGACAAGATCGCCAAAGTATGGGAAGTTCAACGAATTGACGATTGGAGCCGCATCAACACCTTTGCGCGCCCCCCAAGCTAGGTTCTGCCAATGCAATGGAATGAATGCTGCATCTGCGTACAAAATACCTTCGAGTTCTTTCAGCATTTCACCACGTTTGGCAGGATCAATTTCTGCATTCGCGGCATTCATCAAGGCGTCAGCGTCAGGATTACAGTAGTTGCCTGAGTTGTACTGACCATTGCCGGTTGCTTCATCAGGACAAGCCGACAAGAACTGGTGAAAGTTCGCACTGTCTTCAGTATCTGCATGCCAGCCAATCATCATCATATCCGCCGCACGTTCGTCAAATTTAGGCCAGTATTGCGCTTTTGGCATGGTTTGCAGATCAACCTTGATGTTGATTTGTGACAGCATAGACGCAACAGCTTGCGCGATTTTGTCGTCATTCACATAGCGATTGTTTGGCGCCATCATGGTGATCTCAAACCCATCAGCATAACCAGCCTCAGCCATCAAAGATTTTGCCATTTCAACATCGAAACGCGGTGTCAAAGCGGGATCATGACCAAGGTAGCCAGCGGGGCTTGCTTGTGCGCCAACAGTGCCAAATCCACGCATAATGCGCTCAACGATGCCTGCGTTGTTCACAGCATAGTCAATCGCTTTGCGCACGCGGGCATCTTTGAATGGCTCAAAACGCTCTTGGTTCATTTGGAACGTGATGATGCGTGTGCCAGCCATGGTGATCAGGTCTGTGTCCTCATTTTCATCAACGCGCGCCAAGTCGGTTGGCGGCACAGGTGCTATGAAATCAACGTCACCCGCCAAAAGCGCCGCAACGCGTGTTGGGTCTTCTTTGATCGGGGTCAAAACGATTTGATCAACGTTGCCTTTGGACGCGGTGTCCCAGTAGCCATCAAAGCGGTCGAACACGACCTTCACGCCCTGCTCGCGCTCAGACACGACATAAGGCCCCGTGCCCGAGACATTGCGCGACGCAAAACTATCACCGTGCTTCACCAGCTCGGCCTTGTTTTTTCCATCGTCAGTCATGCCTGTGTAAAAAGCGCTATCCATTGGAAAAATATACGTCGCAGAGTGCATCACCAACGGGTATGGTTCGGATGTAATCAGATCAAACGTCAGATCGTCCACGACTTTAACGTCCGTGAACAGGCTAAAGATGCCTTTGAAATCGGGGCTTTCTTTCAAACGATCAAACGTCCAATCCACATCCGCAGATGTCAGCGCATTGCCAGAATGAAATGTCACGCCATCGCGCAAATGAAACCGTGTGGTGGTCTCGTCGATTTGTTCCCAACTGTCGGCCAAACGCGCTTCGAACTGCAAATCTTGTGTCCAGCGGATCAATGGATCGAAAACCATGTGTGACAGCTGAAGTGTGCCACCTGAGAGTTGTTCATGGGGGTCTAATGAAACGGGATCAGCGTCATAGGCAACCTTAACCGAAATATCGGCATGGGCAGCTGCTCCAAGCGCGACCGTCATCGCACTCGCCGCAGCTATGCGGATAAATGTATTCATGTGATGTCCTTCTCTGTCGGATGTCAGGTATTTGCTCCTGAATTTCCAAATTCTAGGCACACCAAACACGTGCGGCCAATGCCAATTGCAAATAGGCTATGCAAATCTGGTATAGACCAAAAACCGACGCCCGATGACAGCGCCATGGCATCTATCGTTGCTGAGTGCGCCGCATCGCCTGATGGAATTTTGGGTGACACCACCCGACCTCGACATAATTTCAGTAAAAATGCCACAGAACCCGTCTATTTGGATCAACATAGGTGACGCAGCGGCAAATGCTTGTTACCTTTTTTCAAAAGCTCGGTCCCACCAACGTCAAAGGGTCAACACACGCCCGCATGCTGCGGAAAATTTGAAATAGATTAGTCACAACGGATACAAAAATGAAATTAGATACAGGAAAACGTGCGTCTAAAGTGCTGGGACTGTTTGCCTTGTCGGCTTTGGCAACGGGGTTTTGCGGCTCGGCTCAAGCTGAATCAGGCCAGAAACATCTGTCATTGGTTAGCATACCCTCTGCCACAGTGGCCCCAGGTGGTCTTGGCTTTGCGGGCCTGTCCTATTCAACCAAGCGCTCCACCACAAACGACGAACCTGATGGTTCTGCCATTTTGGGGTTTGGTCTTGGGGATGCGAATGACGGCGTCGGCTTTCAATTCGGTGCTCACATCGTATCTCTCACAGATGATTTCGCAGACACTGGCTACTTCTCTCTCAAGGCCTCAACACGTATTTCAGATGGCGCAGCACCGACATATGCAAGTTTGACCGTAAGCCACCTTGGCACATGGGGCGTGAGCGCCAACGAAGACCCTACAACTGTTGTGGCACTGACACGGTTTGCAGGATGGACACTCGGCGAAGCGCAAAACGTTTACCCTGTCATGATGACAATCGGAGCCGGCACCAATCTCAGCGACTTTGGTCAAGAGCCCGGCATCTTTGGTGGATTTGGCATCGGCTTGACCGAATACATGGCTGCCAGCATTGCATGGACTGGCGATGAAGTGTCTGTTGGCAGCAGCTTCAAAATCAAAGGCCTGGACAATCTCTTCCTCAGCGTGTCGCTTGATGACGCCCTAAATGATCGAGATTTTCAACGGGTGACCCTGTCTATCGGTTACCAGTTCCCAGATCTTTTCGGAGGATAATTCACATGACTAAATTTTCCCATCTTTTCGCTCTCACGGGCGCACTTGCCTTCGTTGCCTCCACAATCCCATACACATCCATCTCCGCACAAGAAATCAGTGAAGGCGGCAGCGGGTATACTGGTCATCATGGAGCTGGAGGACACGAAGTTGTCTCATCGTTCGAGCCAGGCTTTACACCGCCCATTATCGGCACATCCTCTACAAAAATTGACATGAAAACCGCCTCACCAGCGGCAACAGCCAAAATTACGAAAGCCATCGAGGCCGCCTATGCATTTTGTGCCCGCAGCGTTCAAAAAGAATATATGATAGACTGTCTTGGCTCCAATTTGGCAGACCTCGCAGCAGAAATTCCAAAAACAGGGGACTATGCAGAAGCCGCACAAATCCTAGCCGATGCGGCCACAAAATTGCGCACGATTGCGCGCGACAACCGCTCGGCCACTTTGCCAAAAGCGCGCCTCAAAGGGATTGTTGACGATGTTGAAGTTACCACCAAACGTTTGATTCCTGTTGAAACGTCTTCCCTCAGCACATCTGCTGCTCTGGCGGCAGATGTGTTAGAAGAAACCCAAACGCTTTTGTTGCGCTCTGCTGAAAATTCCGAGCGCCGCAAAATTCCTTACGAGGAAATCGCTTTGGCCGTCGGTTCGCAAAAAGTTCTGTTACGCTCGCTGTAAAAGCTGCTTCGATACAGGGCCCGCAAAATAGCAAACCCAACGTTTCGCAAAAGCCGCGTTAACACGCGGCCTTTGCTTTTGTTTGGCCTGTTATGCTAATTTTTACTTTGAGTGGCGAAGACCGTGTTATCATCGTTCAATGGGCATGGGGGCATCTCGAAACAGCCCCACTCATTCACGTCAAATGCGCAAGGGAATTGGAAATGTACGGTAAACGATTGCAAATAGGCACAATCAAAATGGTGCTGAGCGCCCTATTGCTGCTCGCAAGCTTTGCGACCATGGCGCAGGCTCAAGACGCGCCCTTCGAGGGTGGCTGGACGTTGCAATCAGACATGTCCAATCTCAACTTTCAATCCGTGAAAAAACAAACCGTGGTCGAGGTCAGCAGCTTTGCAGCCCTCGAGGGGACCATCAGCCCGAATGGCATCACCAAAGTCCAAGTTTTGCTCGATTCCGTTGACACCAAAGTCGATCTGCGCAACGTGCGGATGCGGTTCTTGTTCTTTGAAACGTTCAAGTTTCCAGCCGCAACGATCACGGCAAAAATCGACCCCTCTCAACTGGCTGATCTGGCCCAAAAGCGCCGCAAACAAATCCCGCTCACATACGATATGAACCTGCACGGGGTGACCAAATCCTTTGAGGCCATGGTGACCGCCACTTTGCTTGGCCCCGATATGGTATCTGTGGCCAGCGGCACCCCTATTTCTATCAGCGTGGCCGATTTCAACCTCACAGGCGGTTTGGACAAACTCAAAGACGCCGCCAATGTCGACATCGTGCCCTCTGCCACTGTGTCGTTCGATTTTGTATTCGCCCGCAACACAACCACGGCCGCGACGACGCCAGCACCAACAACGGATGCCCCAAAGAAATCGGTCGCTCTCGAAGCCGAAGGCAACTTTGATCTGGAAGCCTGCAAGGGTCGCTTTGAAATACTGTCGCGTACGGGCAACATCTACTTTAGGTCCGGCAGTACGCGTCTCGATGCAAAAAGTGAACCTCTACTCAATTCCTTGGCCGACATCATCTCACGATGCCCAGGCCTTGTGATCGAAGTGGGGGGACATACAGATTCCGTCGGCGGCGACGCTGTAAATATGCGGCTGTCCAAATCACGTGCAGGGTCTGTCACATCATATTTGTTGTCAAAGGGTCTCGAAAAAGACACCATCGTCAGCAAAGGTTATGGGGAAACGATGCCTCTGGCCACGAATGACACCAATGATGGTCGGCAAAAAAACCGCCGCATCGACTTTAAGGTTCTTGATAACTAAATGAAATACCGTTGCTCACGCTTTATGTCCTTTATGCACTCAGTTGCCACGCGACTGGCCGCACTTTGTCTTGCTATTTTGTTCGGACTTCAATCCGCGCAGGCAGAGCCAAGGATCGCTTTGATCGTCGGCAACGGAACCTATGCAACAGTAACCCAACTCGACAATCCAGTGCCAGATGCCCAACTCATGGCACAAACCCTTACAGAAAAAGGGTTTACTGTCAAAATGCTAACTGATGCTACACAGCTGGAGCTAAACCGCGGCATCGCTCAATTTGGTCGCGATCTACGCAAGGCCGGCCCCGATGCAACGGGATTGTTTTTCTATGCTGGTCATGCGGTTCAGTCCTTTGGTTCAAACTTTTTATTACCCGTCGACACAAGCCTAACAGATGCGGCGGATCTGAGCTTGGTGGCGGTCCAAGCCGATGCCGTTTTGCGACAAATGTTCTCGGCCAAGAACAAAACCAACATCGTCATTTTTGACGCTTGCCGTAACAATCCATTTGAGACCATCCCAGACTTAGGCGACAATGGCTTGGCTGAAATGAAAGCGCCTACAGGTACCTTCTTGTCCTATTCCACAGCTCCCGGGGCTGTGGCTCTTGATGGCCTAGATGGCAACAGCCCCTTTACCAAAGCATTAGCACAAGAAATCCCCGTTGCAGGCGTGCCCATCGAACAGCTGTTCAAAAATGTACGCGTCGATGTCATTGCAAAAACAAGGGGTGCCCAAACGCCTTGGGACACATCGTCATTGACTGCTGACTTCTTTTTTGAAGCCGCAGCCCAATTGACCGCCGAAGAAATCGCAGAACAGCAAATGTGGGACTCCGTGCGCAACAGCACCGACCCAGTTCCTGTTTTGCTTTTCATTCGCGCTTATCCTGCCAGCATGCATATTCCCGAAGCGCGCAAGGTGTTGTCGACAATTTTGGCATCTGAGCTCAGTGGAGATGACGCTCCGCAAACGGCGACGGCCGTCCCGACAAAACCAATTGACCAAACGTCGGTTGTTGTACCAACACCCTCAACTCAAGCGCCAGTGCCAATCGAGACCGAGCAAGATACATTAAATGCAGAACGCGCGCTGATCGGTGTGGCCCAAGCTTCGGGTCAGGCAGCCGATTATGAGGCCTATCTGAAAGCCTTTCCAAACGGGGTCTACGCAGAACTGGCAGGTTTTGAACTGGATGTGATTGCACAAAAGGCCGCCTTGGCCAATGCAGACGTAACACCCGTTGCTGTCGCAGAAACTCCTGTTCAAAAACATATAACATTCAAAGACCCACTGACAGTCGGCGGCGAGGTTTTGGTCGGCAAAACCATCGAAGAGCTTGTAAACTTGACGCCACTCTTCCCGCCAATCGATGGTCTGCCCGAGGAATTTTGGAAAGACCAAAATTGTTCAAGCTGCCACGAATGGACCCAAGAGGCCTTGTGTACGCAAGGCAAAACTTATGTGACCGCCAGCAACACACGCGCAGTATCCAAATCGCACCCTTATGGCGGGGGCTTCAAACAAAGCATCAAAAACTGGGCAGAGGGCGGTTGCCAATAAACTTATTGAGCTTTGGTCGAGATAAAGAAATAGACCCATTCGCCTTTAAACTTCAGGTCATGTGTGCGCATCTCAGTTACACGATTTTTTAAAAAATCCAGATAAGGACCCGCTGGTTCTTGCAGTGGACGCACCCCATCATAAAGCGGTTGTGACGTTGCAAAGGCTGCTGCGATTTCTTGGCCAAAAGGTGGACTTACCGTGATATCTAACGACGGCTTGTCCCCTCGATCACGCCCTACGGACAAAGGTGTTTTGGCCACTACGAATTCCACAGGCACGGTATCGTTTGGCTGTAAGTGAATAACACTGCCATCTGCGGCAAAATAATCCACATAAACATAACTGTCATAATCCGGCGCGATCAAATCCAATTCAAGCCGCTGCCCATCGGTATAGGTGTAGTTTTGTGCAAACCCATTTTCTCCAATCACACGTGGATTGGTCAGCTGTTCCGTGGATTGCGGCAGGCCAACGTCTGCAATTCCAGACAGGGCGCCACATTGTGGACGTGGTAAAATCAACAACTGGTCCGACATCCTAATGGCCTCACCTATTTGATCAGACAGTGCGGCCAACACAGGTCCTCGCAAAGCATCATCAGGGATGTGCCCGCGCAGTTCCAATGTACCCGTCTCGGGAATGAACGTTGTCTGTAATCGCGCGCAAGGCACCGAGGCCAAAATCGCGCCGAGGCCATCACGAAGGTTCCCTATATTGCTGTCAGACTGGTCAATATCACCGGGCTGCATAAAGGCTTGGATCGCCGCTAAGGACGTCGCCTCAACGTGATCATCCGCCCCGCCCACCCACGCCAAAGACGCTGTGCCTTTGATCGCCGGCAGCGGCAAGGGTGCTGTGGATGTTGCCTGCTCTTTGGGCTCAATATTTTTTGCCATCGTCGTCGGAAGGCCAACATTCTGCAACGCTTGCGCCGCTGCAACAACAGCAGTGGCCGTTTTAGCTTGTGGTGCTTTGGCCGCTAAAGAGTGAGACGGCGTAGTGACCGCTATAATAGTGGCCCCCTCGGACGGCCGCACTCTAACAGGTTCCGTTTTTGCAACCATAGAAACCGCTTTAACGGGCACTGGAGCTTGTGCCGTGATCGACGTACGCGGCAATACGACAGGACGGGCGGTGCTTTGTTTGACTTGGCTTTGCTCGGCCTTCTGTGCGGTCGGCGTGCTTTCATTCAGTTGTTCTGAGCCCGCTGTGTTCGCACGAGCTTTGACACGTTTGACCTCTTGTGACTGAATGTTCATTTGAGATTTGGGCATTGGTTTGTGTTCGACTGGATCTGGTACAATCAACAATCCAAACCCCACCAATGCAGCCGTATGCACCCCGACTGACGCCCAAACAACACCCAAAACTATGCCTGTTTGACGTGATATCATTGTACGTCAGGCGTGACGACAAGCACCACATCCTTTGCACCCAAGGCCTCGATTTGGGCCACCAATGGTAACACAAATTGTAGCGATGCATCTTTGTGAGCATTCACGCGGATCAAGGTATTTGGTGTGGTTGTGAGAATACTTTGTAGGCCTGACATAAGGGCGTCATGGGTCACGACTTTACCTTGCAACGCGATGTCCCCTGCAACACCAATCGACAGAGTTGCTCCCCCACCGGGCATCTCTTGGCCCGTATTGGATGCAGCAGGGGTCACATCAAATGGCGCTGAAGCGTCCATTCGTCCGATCAACATGAAAAAGATCAACAAGAAAAAAACGACATCAATCAACGGAATTATCGTCTCGGGCATTTCACGGCGACGGGGGCGTGTAAGTTTCATTTCACCTCCGCCAACTGTAAAATACGCAAGTTCGTCACACCCTCGCGGGTCAATACATCCATAAGCGAAACAAGAGACTGCGTGTCAGCACGCGGGGATGGCAAAATCAAAACAGCGGCATGTGCATTTTGCGCCAAGTGAACAGATATGCGGTCTCTCAAGACCGCGGGAGGCGCATTTTTCCCACGTAAATAGGGGGTGCCATCCGATCCCAAACGGATCATCAAAGGCGACGCTTGAGCAAATTCAGACTGCACCGGGTTGGGCATGTCATCCGAAGATTTCGCCATCGGAATCATATCCAGATTTAGATAGGTTGAAGTCACCATGAAGAACACCAGCATGATCAACAAAACGTCGATCATTGAAACCAGCGAGATCAACCTTGGTGGCGTTCGAGGACGACTGAGTTGCATACCTATTCCCTCACATCGTGTTATTTGCGCTCAGACTCTAGGGCGAAAAATTGCCCTACTGCAGCTTCAATATGCTGAGCCGCGCGTTCCACACGTTCCCCCAAAAGCGTGGCTGCAACCGCCGCTGGAATCGCAACAACCAGTCCAGCAGCCGTGGTCAAAAGCGCTTGCCAAATTCCGCCGGCCAAAAGCGATGCGTTGGCAGCACCATCGGCCAATGCCAGCTCTTGAAAGGATTGAATCATCCCCAACACAGTTCCTAGAAGGCCCAGCAGCGGACTAATCATCGCGATCAGTTCCAGCAATCGAATGTGTTTTTGCATCAGTGACACTTCTCGATTGCCGCGCCATTCTAAATCCGTTGTGAGATTCGCGATATGCCGCCCTGCAGCAATCCCGTTCATCGCCAACAACGCGATCCGATCCGCCGGAGCCACACCTATTTCAAGGGTCCGCATCGCAGTTGTTCGATCGCCAGTGGACCAAGCCTCAAACGCCCTGTCTCGTACGCCCCCCCCAGACAATACGCCGCGCAATTGAAAAATTTTGAGCACAATAAGTGCCACAGACCCGATAGATACTATCAGTAAAATCCATACTATGGGGCCACCACTTTTAAGAATATCAACGACAGAACCCATAGCCCTATTTCACCAACTGCGCAGATGTACGACTGGCCAATTCAAGAAGTGGGAAACAATCGATTGGTTCGGCGTTTTGCGGTTTACATGCAGGCAATTCATGCAAGAGTATTTCGGAAATTCCATCACAGGAAATATCAGGAATTTCAAATAATTTCAATGTTGTACGCGCGATAGAAATCGGTCCGGCATCAATGGTAAGAAGACGATCTATCACGCCGTCAGTGCCCAAAATTGCAAGCGACATTTCAAAGTTTTCGAATGACAAACCCGCTTGATTTCGAAATAAAAAGAAGGCGCGACATCCGCCAGTATCTGTATCCTCAAACTTGTTCAGTTCCACCGTGAGGTGCCCGCCTTCTTGCGCATAAACACTTGAGGTGATGAGGCACAGGCACAGACTGGCCTTGAGGATAAAATTGCAGGCAAGTTTCATTTTCACAGTCCTTATCCAAAATCATCAACTGGCAAATTGGAAAGCTCAGCTTTGATTATCAAACTATAAAGAAAAAAATGAATAGTAAGACTGGCATTGATTTTTTCTTCTGCTAACGTGTTGACCTAAGGGCATTTCGTTGGGGGGACGTGATGTAACGATTTAACATTCCCCATTAGGTTTTGAATGTGCCGCGCGAGACGCGTTTTTTTACGTTATCGGCTTCATATCTGAATGCATGAGAACTTTGGAGACTTTTAGATTTGGAATCCCTGCTAGAAAGTTTTGGCGATGATGCGCCAAGCGGAGAAAACCTTGAGTATGAAGCCGTTTTTTCTGCCATGGAAATGGCAGCACAGCCAGGCGAAGAGCGTCAAATCGGCGATTCGGTGATCGAGGCCGAAGAGCCCAATTATCGTGACATCTCAGAAAAAGCACTTGCCGTACTGGAGAAAAGCCATGACCTACGTGCAGCAGTTCTCTTGGCCAATGCCGAATTGCGCCTAAACGGGCTAGAAGGTTTTGCCAAAGTCACAGGATATATTCATGGCTGCCTTGACCAGTATTGGGACAGCTGCCACCCACAACTTGACGAGGATGATGACGACGATCCAACGATGCGAGTGAACGCGATCTTGGGGTTGGCGGATGATGCGACGGTCCTTAAGGGGCTGCGCAACACACACTTGACGCTTAGCAACGCTTTTGGTCGCGTAAGTTTACGCGACATCGCTGTGGCGGCTGGCGAAGTGCCCCCAGCCAAAGACGCGAGCAATGTTCTTGATGCAGCTGGGATTTCTGCGGCTTTCCAAGACACGGATAGCGATGCTCTCAAAGAAATTTTCGACAACGCCAAGCTGGCGTTCGAGAACGTAAAGGCGATTGACGCTGTCTTCGACGCACAAACGCCAGGACAGGGCCCCGACCTTGGGCCTTTGATCAAAACTCTGTATTCGGCTGTCAATAAATTGACCGAAGAAACAGGTGGTGAGGTTGTCGAAGTTTCAACTGACGCCTCAGAAGCGGGCGCCCCCCTTCAGGCAGGGTCCGCACCCTCAGCACCCACGGGTGCAATTTCGTCTCAGCGCGATGTTGAGATGACGATTGATCGTATTTTGGCCTACTACACGTCCCATGAACCCTCTAGCCCGCTGCCCATTTTGCTCGAGCGCGCAAAACGGTTGGTCGGCGCTGATTTTATGACGATCATGAAAGATATCGCACCCGGTGGCGTTGATGAGCTCATCGTGGTCGGTGGCATTACGGAAGATGACGAATAGCAGCGCGCTCAATCGATTTATGAAACGAAATCGCCCACTAGGGCGCGAATGCTGAAACAATAATTTGGATAATAAACGGGGATTTTGATGTCAAGTTCACAGAAGTTTATCGCACGCAATCGTGCACCAAGAGTTCAGATCGAATACGATGTGGAACTTTATGGCGCAGAAAAGAAGGTTCAGCTGCCGTTCGTCATGGGCGTTATGTCTGATCTGGCCGGAAAATCTGAGGTCGCACAACCTGGGATCGCGGATCGCAAATTTCTCGAAATCGACGTGGACAACTTTGACAGCCGCATGAAGGCGATGAAACCTCGCGCGGCTTTCTCAGTGCCAAACGCTTTGACCGGCGAAGGTAACATGTCTGTCGATCTCACGTTTGAAAGCATGGATGAGTTTTCACCAGGCGCGATTGCGGCCAAGGTGCCTGCGCTCAAACAACTTTTGGATGCACGCAATGAGCTGTCGAACCTGATGACTTATATGGATGGTAAACCGGGTGCAGAAGAGTTGATCGCAGATGCGATGAACAACCCCGAATTGTTGAAATCTTTGGCCGCGACCCCTGCGGCTGCTGACGACGCGGAGGAATAAACATGGCTGATGAAGCAACTGCAGTCGAAGGTGCCGCTGGTGCCGTGGCTGAAGGCGAAGTCGATTTTTCGAGCCTTCTAAACAAAGAATTTAAACCTCGGACAGACACGGCCAAATCGGCGGTTGAGTCAGCGGTAAAAACCTTGGCCCAACAGGCTTTGGCGAACACTGCATTGGTGTCTGACGATGTTTTGCATTCCATCGAATCTATCGTCGCAGAAATCGACAAAAAGCTGAGTGATCAAGTCAACGCGATCATCCACAACGAAGAATACCAACAGCTTGAAAGCGCTTGGCGTGGCCTGCATCACTTGGTCAACAACACCGAGACCGATGAGCAGTTGAAAATTCGCGTGATGAACATTTCCAAAAAAGATCTTGGGAAAAATCTACGCAAATTTAAAGGTGCGGCTTGGGATCAATCGCCCATGTTTAAAAAGCTGTACGAAGAAGAATTCGGACAGTTCGGTGGCGAACCTTATGGCTGTTTGGTCGGCGATTATCATTTCAACCATTCTGCACCTGATGTGGAACTTTTGGGTGAAATGGCGAAAATTGCAGCAGCAGCACATGCGCCGTTTATCACAGGTGCTGATCCATCCTTGATGCAGTTTGAAAGCTGGCAAGAATTGGCGAACCCACGCGATTTGACAAAGATCACAAGTACGCCAGAATATGCCGCTTGGAATTCATTGCGCAATTCTGAGGATTCAAAATATTTGGGTCTGACCATGCCACGGTTCTTGGGGCGTCAACCTTATGGTGCAAATTCGAATCCTGTGGAAGAGTTCGCGTTTGAAGAAGACACAGGCAATGCAGAATCCAACAAATTCGCATGGGTGAACGCAGCCTACGGTATGGCGACAAATATCAATCGGTCGTTCAAAGAATACGGCTGGTGTAGCCGCATTCGTGGCGTAGAATCTGGCGGGACAGTCGACAATCTGCCGACACACACCTTCCCGACCGATGACGGCGGCGTTGACATGAAATGCCCTGTGGAAATCGGTATTTCTGATCGCCGCGAAGCTGAACTTGCGAAGGGTGGCTTGATGCCACTGATCCACCGCAAGAACACTGACATGGCAGCCTTTATTGGCGCGCAATCCTTGCACAACCCAGCTGAATACGACGATCCTGATGCGACAGCCAACGCCAATCTGGCTGCGCGTTTGCCGTATCTGTTCGCCACATGCCGCTTTGCGCATTTCTTGAAATGCATGGTCCGCGACAAAGTCGGATCCTACAAAAGCCGCGAAGACATGCAGCTCTATTTGCAAAAGTGGATTGAGCAGTACATCGACTATTCTTCTGCAGTGTCTTCTGAAGAAGAAAAGGCACGCAAGCCTTTGGCCGCTGCTGAGGTTGTCGTGGAAGAAGTCGAAGGGAACCCTGGATATTACCAATCCAAGTTTTTCTTGCGTCCACACTACCAATTGGAAGGCCTGTCAGTGTCCTTACGCCTGACATCTAAGCTTCCATCAGAAAAAGCATAACCAGCAAATGCGCCGGACGGCCGGCGCATTTTTTAGTCCCTAATTTGGCAGTGTTGCCACATATTTAACGAGGAGAATTCTCATGGCTTTAGACCAGTTTCTAAACATCGAAGGCGAAATCAAAGGCGAGTCCCAAGACAAAGAGCACAAAGGCGAAATCGACGTGCTTGCATGGTCATGGGGCATGTCCAATGCTGGTAGCTTCCACGTTGGTGGCGGTGGCGGTTCAGGCAAAGCGAACTTCCAAGACTTGAGCGTCACAAAATGGCTTGATGTGTCCTCACCAACGCTCGAACTTTACTGTGCAAATGGCGACCATTTTTCAAAGGCCGTTTTGACTGTGCGCAAAGCTGGTAAAAAACCACTCGAGTACATGATCATCACTATGAATGATGTTTTGGTGACATCCGTGTCCACTGGTGGTTCCGGCGGCGAAGACCGTTTGACGGAAAACGTAACCTTCAACTTCAAAACCGTTGAAGTGAAATACACTGAGCAAAAATCTACCGGTGACAAAGGCGACGTCAAAGAATTCAAATGGGACATCGCGGCAAACGCGCCGAAATAAGACGCCCCAATTCACTGCCGCCCTCGTGACATCACAGGGGCGGCAGTCCTTCATTTTACATATTTCGGAGAACGCGTGTGCTCGGCCAAGCGACAGACCTATTGAAAGCCAATGATGTTGCAGGCGCATTGACCGCCTTGCAAAACGCCGTGCGCGCTGACCCGTCTGATCCGAAATTGCGGATTTTCTTGTTTCAACTTTTGTGTGTCACCGGCGAATGGAAACGTGCCATCACGCAGCTCAAACTTTGCGCTGAAATGGACCCCATCGCCATTCCAATGGCCCAAGCCTACCGCGAAGCAATCATTTGCGAAGTGTTCCGTGAAAAAGTATTCGCGGGCGAAAAAGACCCTCTAATTTTTGGCGAACCTGTTGAATGGTTAGCCCTGCTGATCGAAGCAAACCGCGCTATGGCGACTGGCAATATCGAGCAAGCCGCATCGTTGCGCGCCAAAGCCTTTGATCAAGTGCCAGATTTGGGTGGCGAGATTAACGGTGAACGTTTCGAATGGATTGCCGATGCAGACATGCGCATGGGGCCAGTTCTGGAAATCATCATCAACGGACGGTATTTTTGGATGCCCTTCAGCGCGATTTCATCGCTCAAAGTGGATGCCCCAGAAGACCTGCGCGATTCCGTTTGGACCGCAGCCAACATGACGCTGCAAAACGGCGGCGAATTCGTGGCGTTGATCCCAACCCGTTATGTTGGCACATCGGAGACCGACGACGCCGCCGCAAAACTATCGCGCGCCACAACGTGGACCGATATGGGCCACGAAACCTATGTTGGCTTTGGCCAAAGATTGCTGACAACCGATAAATCCGATGTGGCTTTGATGGATCTGCGCGAATTGAAAATAGATGCGGTTGCGTCTGCCGAGGATGATATTAATGGCGGATAAGACCATCACGGAACGCCTTCAGCCGTCATTGCTGGATCGGCTGACCGATATGGAACCCGAGAATAAAACAGAGTCTCAAGACAGTCGTGTAATCAACATTCGCAGACTGCGCGATATCATTCGACGTGATTTGGCATGGTTGTTGAACAGCAACAATCAAGACACCGTTATCGATGCCGCCAAATACCCGCAGGTCTCAAATTCTGTTTTGAACTATGGCGTGCGTGAAGTGGCAGGGGATTTTTCAACCGAAATCCGCGCGGCTGAAATTCGCAAAGCCATCAAGCGTGCCATCATCATGTTTGAGCCTCGAATCAAGGAAGGCACACTCGAAGTGCTGTCGCGTACAGATAAGAAAAGCAGTCAAACCATTATTGAATTCGATATCCGGGCCGACATGTGGGCCCAACCTTTGCCGATGGAATTGTATTTACGGTCGCAAATTGATCTGACAACAGGCCAATTGTCTTTGGAAAGTGGGGGCTGATCACCGATGGATACACGCCTTTTAAAACACTACGAAAGCGAATTGGCATACCTGCGTGAAATGGGGGCCGAGTTTGCCAATTCTTATCCCAAAATTGCATCGCGTTTGGGCATGGACGGCGTCGAAGTGCTTGACCCTTACGTCGAACGCCTGCTTGAGGGCAGCGCATTTTTATCCGCTCGTGTGCAGCTTGAGTTGGAAATGCAGTATCCTGCATTCACCAGTCATTTGCTTGAAATCGTTTATCCCCACTATTTGGCCCCAACGCCTGCGATGATGATCGCACAACTGTCACCGGATATGGAAAATGCCAATTTGGTGAATGGGGCTGTGCTGCCTCGCCACACACAATTGCGCTCACGCCTGTCAGAAAGTGCGCAATCGGCTTGCGTGTTTCGCACCTCTACCGATCTGACGCTTTGGCCAGTTGAAATCATCGAAGCTGAATACATTGACGGGCGCGGCGCGCTTGTGGCGGCGGGCGTAACCCATGGCAAAGATGCTCGTGCGGCCATTCGGTTGCGATTGCGCAGGCACGGCGGCGAACCTATTGCAGAGCTTGGCTTGACCCATTTGTCGATGTTTTTGGGGGGACAAGGACCACGCGGTTGGCAGCTGCATCAACTGCTGTGCACCCAAACCACGGGGCTGGTTGCGCGATCCACGGATCGCCGCGCAGATTGGACCATGGCGCTTGCCGGCACCATCGAGGCGAAAGGGTTTTCCGAAACCGACGCCTTGTTGCCAACTCCACGTCAAGCCTTTGATGGTTACAGATTGCTGCAAGAATATTTTGCCATGCCTGAGCGGTTCCATTTTGTTGATATGACTGGCCTGTCTGCAGGCTTTGCCCGCACTATTGGCGACACGATGGATGTCTATATCTTGCTACGCGACGGCTTGCCCCAAATTGAATCCAGCATCACCCCAGATGCCTTTGCGCTGAATTGCGTGCCTGCGATCAATCTGTTTGAAAAACGCTGTGACCGCGTCCAAGTCACGTCGCAAAATGTGGAACACCACGTGGTGGCCGACCGCACCTCAGGGCAAGACTATGAAATTCATTCCTTGCTCAACGTCACCGGCATTGCCCCCGATGGCGAAGACGATATCGATTTTCGCCCCTTCTATTCTGCCGATGATTTTTCACCCGCAGGCGATGGTCATTTGACCTACTACACTCAAAAACGAAAGATGCGGCAGCGCACAGAAAAAGAACGCCTTAAAGGGGCGCGCACTAGCTATCTGGGATCTGAAACCTATTTGGGTTTGGTTGACAACAACGAAGCGCCGTACAATCCTGAAATGACGCAATTGGCTGTGCGCGCGATGGTAACCAATCGCGATTTACCAATGCTTTTGCCCACAGGCCAAAAGGATTTGTTCTATCTGCCCGATGGTGGCCCTGTGGCATCAATCACCACCCCTGTTAACCCAACGCGCCCCCGCCCCACACTGGCCCAAGGCGACGCAGCATGGCGTTTGATCAGCCATCTCAGCCTTAACTACCTGTCGGTTGCCGATGCCGATTCAGGGGATGGTGCCGCCGCGCTGCGCGAACTTGTCGGGCTTTATGCACCCAAAGGCGATCGCGCCACCAACATGCAGCTTGAGGGCATTGTATCGGTATCTAGCCGCCCCATCGTGCGACGGATTAGTGACGGTATTTTGTCAACGGCGGTGCGAGGCTTAGAGATCACTTTGGAATTGGACGAGAGCTTTTTTGAAGGCACAAGCGTCTATCTTTTGGGCTCGGTCCTTGAGCGGTTTTTTAGAAAATATGTGACGATCAACAGCTTTACAGAAACGGTTTTAAAAACCCAACAAAACGGAGAGATCGCAAGATGGCGACCGGAGACAGGGCTCGGGCGGATCGTCTGACGCACTTCCAGCGCCTGATCGATTCTCCTGAAAGTCATCATATTTTTCTAGCGCTGCGCATCATCGAAGCGCAGTTCGACGACGCGCCGCCGATGGGCAAATCACAGCGCCCGCGCGAGGATGCTGTGCGACTGGCCCAAGAGGCGCGTATGGCCTTCCCCCCCGGCACCATCCGGTCTTTTACGCCACCAACCGATGACAATCCCGGTGAGTTGATCAACAGGTTCTTTGGCTTTTTTGGTCCCCATGGTCCGCTGCCCAGTCACCTGACCGAATATGCTCGAGAACGCCAGATCAACGCTCGCGATCCATCCTTTGTGGCCTTTGCCAATATGTTGACACACCGCTTGATGGGCCTGCTCTATCGGGCGTGGGTCACGGGGCAACCTGCTGTGGATTTGGACCGCGGATCAGAGTCTCAATTTGAAGGGCACGTGGCCGCATTGGCCGGTTTACACGGCGCGGCCTTTCGCAGCAGAGACGCGATGCCTGACATGGCCAAACGCTATTTCACCGGACAGTTGTCATCGGGTGCAAAAAACCCAGAGGGCCTGATCGCCATTCTATCTGGATTTTTTCATGTGCCTGTTCAAATGCATGAATTCATCGGCTCATGGCTTGAACTTGAAGATGATGATCGTTGGGAACTCGGCACCGCTGGGGGGCTAGGGCAGACCACCAGCATTGGCACGCGTGTGTGGTCACGCACATCGAAATTTCGTTTGATTGTCGGCCCTGTGTCACTTGAAGACTATCAGCGCTTGCTGCCACAAGGGACATCTTTGGCCAAAATGACATCTATTGTGCGCACTTATGCGGGAGATGTTTTGGATTGGGATGTGAATATAATTTTAAAAGGCGAGGACGTGCCCGCGTCCATACTTGGACAAAACATTCGACTTGGGCAAACCTCATGGATTGGTGAACGTGAATCAGATGAAGACGCAGCTGATTTGTTCCTTGAACCTCTTAACTACGGACAACACGTAGCCTGAAAAACCAGGCTTACAGGGAAGGATATTAAGATGACTGAGATTAGCCGTGTGGCCCTCTTTGGGAAATTGAATTCAGTTGGGTACAAAGCCGTTGAGGGTGCGACCGTGTTTTGTAAAATGCGCGGCAATCCGTACGTCGAGATCATACATTGGTTGGCACAAATCGTGCAATTGCCGGACAGCGACTTTCATCGGATCATTGATCACTATAAAGTCGATCAGTCCCGCTTGGCCGCCGATATGACGCGCGCGCTAGATGCTTTGCCCCGTGGTGCCAGCACCATTTCTGATCTGTCTCAACACCTTGAAGACGCGATGGAGCGCGCTTGGGTTTACGGATCTCTGTTGTATTCGTCCTCACAGGTGCGCACGGGCCATTTGATCTTGGGCATGATGAAAACCAAGCAATTGCAAAACATCGTCCTTGGCATTTCCAAAGAGTTTGCGCGGATTTTGCCCGATGACCTGTCTGAAAACTTTAACTCAATTACCGACGGCTCACCCGAAGAGGGCCTTGTGCCATCCGACGGGTCCAGTACAGGCGGCGGGGCAGTTCCCGGTGAAACCTCTGGCGCGATGGCACCCGCGTCGATGGGCAAAGAAGAAGCGCTTAAGCAATATTGCACAGATATGACGCAACAGGCCAAAGACGGAAAAATCGATCCGATTGTGGGCCGTGACGAAGAAATTCGTCAAATCGTTGACGTGCTGATGCGTCGTCGCCAAAATAACCCGATCCTGACGGGGGAAGCGGGGGTCGGCAAAACGGCTGTGGTCGAAGGGTTTGCGTTACGCATTGCACGCGGTGATGTGCCGCCAGCCCTGCAAGGCGCGCGCCTTTTGGCGTTGGATGTCGGCTTATTGCAAGCCGGCGCATCCATGAAAGGCGAGTTTGAAAATCGACTAAAATCTGTCATCGAAGAGGTCCAAGCCTCGACCACGCCCATCGTGATGTTTATCGATGAGACGCACACGCTTGTGGGGGCTGGCGGTGCGGCTGGCACGGGGGATGCGGCCAATCTGCTCAAGCCTGCTTTGGCACGCGGCACACTGCGCACCATCGGTGCGACCACTTGGGCCGAGTACAAAAAACACATCGAAAAAGATCCTGCGCTGACACGTCGTTTCCAAGTTGTAGCCGTCGAAGAACCCAGTGTTCCAAAGGCTGTGATGATGATGCGCGGCATCGCGTCTATGTTGGAAAAACACCACCAAGTGCAGGTGCTCGATGAAGGGATCGAAGCGGCGGTGTCTTTATCGGCACGCTACATCCCTGCGCGCCAGTTGCCCGATAAATCCGTCAGCGTTTTGGACACAACCTGTGCCCGCGTGGCGGTTAGCCAACATGCTGTGCCTGCCGAAGTCGACGATTGCCGTAAGCGAATTGATGCACTGACAACCGAGCTGGAAATCATCGCCCGTGATGAAACAGCGGGCTACAACGTTGGCGCGCGTCGCGATGCGGTGACGATTGCCAAAACGGATGCTGAAGCTGAACTTGAGGCCCTGAATCTGCGTTGGGAAGCGGAAAAAGAGGTGGTAAAATCCATTCTTGATCTACGCGCCAAACTACGTGACGGCGCTGGCGTCGTAGACGCGGATGTTGATGCTGTGGCCGAGGCGGCAGCACTCGAGGTCGCACAGGGCACTGAGCCCGCCAGCGGCATGAGCGCGGAAGAGCGTCTAGATTTAATGACGCAACTCAAGGCAAAGAATGTCGAATTGGAAGAGTTGCAAGGCGAGAACGCGTTGATTTTGCCCATTGTCGATGCCCAAGCGGTGGCCACAGTGATCGGTGATTGGACCGGTATTCCTGTGGGGCGTATGCTCAAGGATGAAATGGAAACAGTTTTGAACCTTGACGAACATCTTGCCAAACGTGTGATTGGACAAGATCACGCAATGAAAATGATCGCCAAGCGCATTCAAACCAGCCGCGCAGGATTGGACAATCCGAACAAACCGATTGGTGTCTTTATGCTGGCCGGCACGTCAGGTGTTGGTAAAACTGAGACGGCGCTGGCGTTGGCTGAAGTACTGTATGGTGGCGAACAAAATGTGATCACCATCAACATGTCCGAATACCAAGAGGCACACACTGTGAGCTCGCTCAAAGGGGCGCCTCCCGGATATGTCGGATACGGCGAAGGTGGCGTTTTAACCGAAGCGGTGCGCCGCAAGCCGTATTCGGTTGTGCTGTTGGATGAGGTCGAAAAAGCCCACCCAGATGTCCATGAGGTGTTTTTCCAAGTGTTCGATAAGGGCGTGATGGAAGACGGTGAAGGCCGCGTGATCGATTTCAAAAATACGCTGATTTTGCTGACATCCAACGCGGGCTCTGATTTGATCATGGATATGTGCGCAGACCCTGAATTGATGCCTGAAATTGAAGGCATCACCAAAGCGTTGCGCGATCCTTTGTTGAAAATCTTTCCGGCTGCGTTATTGGGACGTTTGGTGACCATTCCGTATTATCCTTTGTCGCCGGATATGATTTCCAAAATCACAGCATTGCAATTGAACCGGATCAAAAAGCGTGTGATGGAAAGTCACAGCGTACCCTTCGAATACTCAGACGCCGTGGTCGAAGAAATCGTCAACCGCTGTCAGGAATTGGAATCTGGTGGGCGCATGATCGATGCCATTGTCACGAACACAATGCTGCCTGATATTTCCGCCGAATTCTTGAAACGGATGATGCAGGGCAAAGTCGTTGAAAAGGTGGCCATTGATGTGGCGAATGGAGAATTCACCTACAGCTTTGATTGACCCCGTCAGTCTGAACAGCGTCGTAAACACGCCAAGACCCGCATCATGCACGCGGGTCTTGGGCAATAAAAAAATAGAAACTTAGCACTGTCTGGTCTAGCGTAAGCACAGAGCCGGAAGTGGGGATGTCATGGCGAAAAAACAAGAATATGCCATCGAAATGTATGGCACTTACAATTCCGAAGATGTGACGCTGATCAGCGGCATCATCGAGGGTGGCATCAATGACGTTCCCGTTGCAAATATCGAATTCGTATCCAAAGATCGGACTTTGGAATTGGACACGTTTGTTGGTACGAAAATAGGATTTTCGATTACAGGCGCTGACGACAAGATCCAGCATTTCTACGGCACCTGCATCAGTGTTGAATACAAAGGTTCGGAATCCGGCGACGCGCATTACTTTGCAGAAATTCGGCCATGGCTATGGTTTCTCACCAGATCGCGAAACAACCGCATTTTCCAAAGCATGAGCGCCACAGAAATCGTGCGTAACATTTTGGGTGACTACGGCGTCAGCAACGACCTCAAAATGAACACGTCAAACACAGACGTCATCCGCGATTATTGTGTGCAGTACCGTGAAACGGATTTGGATTTCATCAAACGCCTGCTCGAAGAAGAAGGCATCTACTTTTACTTTGAGTTTAAAGATAGCGAAACCAAACTGGTGCTCGCGGACAATCCCAACACCCATAGTCCCGTTCCAATCGATAATGAATTTCCTTTTAGAGACGACGAAGCCGGACAGCAATTTGATCACCTATACAAATGGGATTCAAAGGAAAAAATCGTCAGCGGCAAGGTGTCTTTAACAGACTATGACTTTGAAAAGCCCAGCGCCTCTTTGGACGTTACATCGGAAAAATCCAGTGGCAGCCACCCGCACAATTCCTACGAAGTGTACGACACCCCTGGCAGGTATCGTGACACCCAAGTAGGTGATGGTTTCGCAAAAAGCCAGATGGAAGCCATTGCCTCCGACCACCAAAGATGGACAGCTGAGGGCAATATCGTCAACCTTTGGGTTGGGCAGGTCTTTGACTTGATCGACCATCCACGCCACATGAAGTCTGACAGCACATTCATGGCCACCCGCGTCAAACAGTTCTTCCGCCTAGACGGCAACAACGACGCGCGGTCTATGCTTGAAAAACTGCACAATTTTGGTTTGGCAGAATTTGAACACACTCGCGTCTTGTTCGATGCCGTTTTGAAATCAAAACCGTTTCGGATGCCGCAAAGCGTTCAGAGACCTGAAATTTCCGGCGTCCACACTGCCTTGGTCACAGGTCCGTCAGGCGAAGAAATTCACACCGATGAATACGGGCGCATCAAAGTTCAGTTTCATTGGGACAGGCTGGGCAAAAAAGATGATAAATCATCTTGCTGGGTGCGCACAATGATGCCGGTGGCTGGGAAAAACTGGGGCACAGTGACGATTCCACGCATCGGGCAAGAGGTTGTCATTCAGTTCGAGGAAGGCGACCCGGACCGGCCTCTGTGTGTGGGTGTTTTGTATAACGCCGACCAAATGCCACCCTATGCGCTGCCCGCCAACGCGACACGCTCTGGTCTTAAAACCAACAGCTCCAAAGGGGGCGGTGGGTATAATGAACTTATGTTCGAAGACAAAAAAGGCGACGAACTTGTGCGGTTGGGCGCCGAGAAAGATTTTGTACAAAACGTGCAAAACAGCGCGCATGTCAAAGTAGGGTACGACCATGAAAAAGACACCAAAACTGCAAAGGCCGACGGCAAAGGCAGCATGAAGCTTGAGGTCAAAAACAATCTGGAAGAGATCATTGAAGACGGCGATCATACATTCGACGTGTCAGCGGGCGAGCAAACTATAACGATCAAAAAAGACAAAACCGAGAAAATTGATGGCAAATCCACATTGACCATCGCCAAGGACCGGATCGAAAAATTCACTGGTGGCGATGTGACCCGCAGCTTGTCGTCAGGATCTGAGACAACCAAATTGAATGGTGGCAACTACACGGTAAACGCCGCGGCTGGCAAAATCGAACTCAAAGCGGCGCAGTCGATCACGCTCAAAGTTGGTGGGTCGTCTATCGTAGTTGACAACAAAGGCGTCACCATAAAAGGCCCGATGATCGCGATCACAGGCCAAGCCAAAGTCGACATCAAAAGCCCTCTGTCCACCGTCAAAGCCGACGGCATACTCACGCTCAAAGGCAGCGTGACAATGATCAATTAGGGGCACACAGATGACAACGCGATTTACCAATCTTAAAAAAGTGCCTGCCCAGCCCGCTGTGCGCCTTTTGGCCATGGCCAACACCAAGCTGGAAACCAAACTGACCACGCCCGCAAATGCAGACATTGAGACCGTAATGGCAGAACTTGACGCAGCGGGTGCAGTTATCGACATGCTGCGACTGATGGCTGTTGCATTGCCGGCCCGCGAACGGGTGTGGTGGGCCTGCCTTGCTGGGCGCGATCTGGTTGCACCAGATGCAGATGTTGTCCCTGCTCCCCTTTTGGCAGCGGAAGCTTGGGTACGCAAACCATCGGACCAAACCCGAGATGCAGCCCGTGCAACCGTCGAAGTGGCTGATATTGATGACGACACCGTATATTGTGCCAATGCCGTTGTGTTTTGCGATGACACTTTGGGAACTGGCGATTTGGCACAGCATGCTGCCCCTCCGGGCGCGTCACAAACCTGTGCTTTTGGGATGAATGTCACGGCCATGGCACTGGGTGACGACATCATCGAGACAGCACAGGTTTTAATTGATCGTGCTGTCGATATTGCCCAAGGCGGCAATGGACAACTCACCCGTACAGCACCACCCCCAACACAAATAGAGGATACAGCACAATGATGCCCTGCGCCCGTATCACAGACATGCATGTTTGCCCGATGGTAACCCCCGGTGTGCCGCCGATTCCGCACGTCGGCGGACCTATCGTATCCCCCGGTGCGCCGACGGTGTTGGTGGGCAAGATGCCCGTTGCCGCATTGGGCAGTACGGCGGTGTGTGTTGGTCCACCAGATTCAATTATCAAAGGTTCAGCCACTGTTTTGGTCTCAAACAAACCAGCCGCGCGCCTCGGGGACTCTGCGGCCCATGGTGGCGTGATTGTGGCAGGGTGCCCAACAGTGCTGGTAGGCGGATAGACGAAACATGACTGTAACCTTGCACTTTCAATCAACCGGAATGGTTCCAAGCTCTGCACAGCCAGCGGCAATGCGGGGCAGCTCTTTGACGGTTGGACGCTCAGATCAAAATGACGTAATTTTACCCGATCCCGAAAAGATGATTTCTGGCCGCCACTGCGCCATCGAAGATCAAGGTGGCAATATTGTTGTCATCGATTTGTCGACCAATGGCACCTTTTTGAACTACGGAAAAACGCCTTTGGGACGAACTCCGACGCCCATAAACGATGGCGATATCCTGTCCATCGGGTCCTATGAATTGCTTGTGCAAATCTCTGCGGCACAACCCGCTGAGATGCTTGCCCCGCTGGACACCCCTCAGACGGCGGGCGCAGGCAGCGTCGCGCCTTCTGTGCTGGATGCTATGGATGACGGTGATGATTTCTTGGACGGCCTTCTTGGCGGTTCGACCTCGGGGCCTTCAAGTGTGATCCGCGATCAACTGGGCGACGACGGATTGATGCCGCCTTTGGACGACGATTTTGACCTCATGGCCCCACTGCCAGACCCATCAGATGGTCAAGGTGCCAGCTTGCCCTCCCACAGCTCGCCTTTGTCAGATGTCATTCAAACCCACGCGCCAACGGCCAGCGCCATCCCTGACGATTGGGATCTCGACGCCCCGCTCGATGGCGACCCTTTCCGCGAACCTGGTGAGACAGATGTGGCCCCTGCGCCACCACAAAGCGCCGCCTTTATTCCTGATGACCTATTGGATGGCGACGACCTGCTCGCGCCCCCGCCGACGCCCGTTGTTGAAACATCTGTCCTCAAGATGCCCGCCCCTGTAGATATCTCACAAGTTGAGACCCCCGCTGAGGCTTCGGTCACGCCGAGCATCAATACAGCCTCAGGATCACAAAGCGCAGCACGCGCCTTTTTGACTGCTGTGGGGGCCGATGATTTAAATCTCTCGGATCAAGACCTTGAACCTACGCTGACCCGTCTTGGCAAAGTGACACGGATGATGATCCTTGGGGTGCGTGAAATTTTGATGACACGCTCGCATATAAAATCAGAATTTCGCATCAATCAAACCGTGATTTCAGCGGGTAAAAACAATCCGCTGAAATTCTCAGTCAGCACAGACCATGCAATTGAAAGCATGGTCAAACCCACGTCCAAAGGGTACCTTGACGCCGATGACGCCGCCACCGAGGCACTCAACGACATCAAAGCGCATGAGGTCGCGATGATGACAGGGATGGAGGCCGCGCTCAAAGGCGTTTTGGCAAAACTAGAGCCCAGCGCACTGGCCAAAGTGATCGAAGCGGACAGCGGGTTTCGCGCTGTTTTGACCAACAAAAAGGCCCGTTACTGGGACACGTTTGAGGCAAAGTACCAAGAAATTTCAGATCAGGCGGAAAATGATTTCCATGATTTGTTTAGCAAAGAATTCGCAAAAGCCTATCAAGACCAACTTGAAAGGTTAAAGTGATGTTCGACCAAGAAGTGAGGCTCATATATGTCCTGGGATAGCAAAGTACTTTGGACCGAAGGTCTATTTTTGCAGCCACACCATTTTCAACAAGCGGACCGCTACACCGAAAACCTTGTGGGCGGATTGGCGCGACGCGTGGCCCCCTATGCTTGGGGTGTCTCTGCGTTGGAAATCGATTACGATGTGCTAAAGGTCGGCCAGTTCGCATTGAAATCCTGCGCGGGCCTGACCCAAGACGGCACCGTGTTTCGCGTCCCCGATTCCGAAGACCACCCACCCGCTTTGGATGTTCCTGCTGACATCAAAGACTGCATCATTTATCTCAGCGTGCCCCAGCGCCGCCAAGGTGCTGCCGAAGCCGATATGACCGGTGCCGAATTGTCCGCCACGCGGTTTCGTCCGGCCGAACTGGAAGTTACCGACACAGCTGGGTCTGGCAAAAAATCAACAATGCTCACCGTGGGAAAACTGCGACTGCAGTTTGCCTTGGGCGTCGACGATCTGGCAGATCGTTTGACCATCCCGATTGCGCGCATTATCGAAGTGCGCCCTGATCAAGAAGTGGTTTTGGATACCAGCTTTATCCCGTCCACTTTAGACGTGCGTGCGGCACTGCCACTGGCTGGTTTTTTAAAAGAACTCGAAGGCTTACTGGGCCATCGCATGTCCGCACTCTCTGGCCGAATGGCCCAAGGGGGAGCCGCCAAGGGGGCGGCAGAAATTCAGGACTTTTTGCTGTTGATGGGCATAAACCGCACCTTGCCGGTGATCCGTCATATGATGACCATAGAGAACCTGCATCCCGTTCAATTGTACAGTCAGTGTGTCGCTTTGGCCGGCGAACTGTCGACATTCTTAGCACCCGAAAAACATCCACCAGAGTTCCCACCTTATCAGCATCATGATTTGACGACGACCTTCGCCACGGTTGTGCGGGTCTTGCGTCAATATTTGTCATCTGTTCTGGAACAAACGGCCGTCTCAATCGCCCTCGACCCTCGCAAATACGGCATATCTGTCGGTGTCATTGCGGATCGCAAGCTGATCAATACAGCTGGATTTATTTTGGCGGTCAGTGCCGATGTGCCCGCCGAAAATTTGCGCCGTCATTTCGCGGGACAAGCCAAACTTGGCCCCGTCGAAGAAATTCGTCAATTGGTCAACTCAGCGCTACCAGGCATTCCGATGCGCGCCCTACCCGTTGCGCCACGCCAAATTCCGTTCAGCGCAAATACTGTCTACTTTGAACTCGACGGCGACAACCCCTATTGGGGAAAAATGACCACATCAGGGGGCATCGCAGTGCATGTCTCAGGTGAATACCCCGGATTAAACATGGAACTTTGGGCCATCCGCCAAGGCTAGCGCACAGGTAAGATCACAATGTCAGACGATGATCCATTCGCAGAACCAGACGATACAGACCGTACTGTCATCCGCCCCAACCCGGGCGGGCGGCGTCCACCATCTGTGCCGCCAGTCGCGGCCCCCATACATCCACCGACGCCCAGCGCCAGCTACGACGATCCCGCAGGGTTTGGACAACAGCCAACCGCACGTCCCGCAGCTCCGGCCCAACCCGCTCCAGCCGCCGCACCCGATAAATCGATGGAAGCTGGCCTGACGGGGATGAACCCGCTCAACGCCGCCGCCGCCACGCTGTTTTCACTGGTGGGGCGTATGCGCAACCGCGCGCAGCATCCCGATCCCGAAGCCATGCGCCGCAGCGTTGTGGCCCAAGTGCGTGACTTTGAAAGCCGTGCCCTGCAGGCCAAAGTCGATGCACAATCTGTCAAAATTGCTCGCTACGCCATTTGTGCCACCTTAGATGATGTTGTGTTGAATACCCCTTGGGGCGGCGCGTCGCAGTGGGCACAGCAATCTATGGTCGCAACGTTCCACCGTGAAACTGTGGGCGGAGATCGATTTTATGACCTCTTGGCCCGCCTTGAAAAAGACCCAGCCAATAACATCGATGTTCTTGAATTCTTGTACATGTGTCTGTCATTGGGCTTTGAAGGTCGCCTGCGCGTCGAAAACGGCGGTGCAGATAAGCACATGAATATCCGCATGGGATTGGCGCGCATCATTCGCACCCATCGTGGCGATCTGGATCGGGCTTTGTCCCCTCATTGGATGGGTGTTGACGTGCCGCACCGGATTTTGTCTGCATGGAAACCGTTGTGGATTTCTATCGCAGCCGCCGCTGGACTGCTCACCGTTGGTTTTGTGGCCCTGTCTTATATGCTGTCCACTCAGGCTGAACATGTCATTGGACAAATGTCTATTTTGAACCCCGGCGGCGTGGCCACTTTGGAACGTCGTGCGCCCCCTGTCGTGGTGACCGCCGTGTCCCCCGACAAAGATGCGCAAGTCAAACTTGTGACGGGCATTTTACAGGCCGAGGTTGATGAAGGCGTCGTTGAAATATTGCAAGATGCGACAACAATCGTCGTACGGATTGCAGGCAAGGGCATGTTCGGATCAGCCTCCGATGCATTAAAACCAGCCTTTAAAGTGCCATTATCGCGCGTGGCCAAAGCACTGAATGCCACTTCGGGCCCCGTGATCATTGCAGGCCATTCAGACAGCTCGCCGATCAATTCGGCCCGCTTTAAAAGCAACCAAGCCCTATCTTTGGCGCGCGCTGAATCTGTACGCAAAACCATAGCAACAGACATGAATGACGCATCGCGTTTGCGTGCCGAAGGGCGTTCGGACAGCGCCCCCATCGCCAGCAATAGCACCAAAGAGGGTCGCGCCACCAATCGGCGGATCGAAATCGTGCTGATGCGTGAGGAACTTAACTAATGAAAAAATTCTTTAGCGCCCTGACTTCGGGAATCGGGATCACGGTGATCGTTGCCGTGGTGCTGTCGCTCACGCTTTGGTTTGTTGGCGGTTTTTTGGGGTTCGGCGATGCTCGTCCGTTTGACAGTGTATTGGGCCGACTTGTGGGTCTAGCAGTGTTGTGGATTTTGGCCCTGATCGTGATCTTGATCCTTCTGTTGGCAACCAAGAAAAAAGACAGCGATCTTGTCGAAGACATGGCCAGTATGGGCGAAGACGTCGACATGGATGACGAAATTGTCACGGCTGAGTTGGGCGAAATGCGCGACAAGCTCAAAGATGCAATGACCAAATTGCGCAAATCCAAATTTGGCCGCAAGCATTTGTATCAGCTGCCTTGGTACGTCATCATCGGTCCTCCGGGCGCCGGCAAAACCACAGCGATTGTGAATTCCGGCCTGCAATTTCCGTTGGCGGATGACATGGGCAGCACCGCGATTGGCGGCGTTGGCGGCACTCGAAATTGCGATTGGTGGTTCACGGATCAAGCGGTTTTGGTTGACACAGCTGGGCGATACACAACCCAAGAAAGCGACGCAGACGCCGACAATGCGGCTTGGTTGGGCTTTTTGTCGTTGTTGAAAAAACACCGCAAACGCCAGCCGATCAACGGCGCAATTGTCGCCATTAGTCTGTCGGATTTATCGATGCAAGATGCGCTAACGCAAAAGGGGCATGCCGCCGCTGTGCGCAGACGTTTGCACGAGTTGCGTGAAAAATTGGGCGTCGCGTTTCCCGTCTATATTTTGTTCACCAAAGCCGATTTGATCGCAGGTTTTTCAGAATTTTATGACACGCTTGGCAAAGATGAGCGCGGACAGGTTTGGGGCTTTACCCTGCCCTTGGTCAAAAAGAAAACCAAGGCCTCGCCCATCGTCAAATTTGACGAAGAATTTTCAGTTTTGCTGGACCAATTGAACAGCCAGTCATTGGAGCGCATGCAAGATGAGGCCGATCCACAACGGCGCAGTTTGATCGCAAGCTTTCCATCACAGGTCGCTTCCGTACGCACGGTTGCGCATGATTTTTTGGCCGAGTTGTTTCAAGAGAACAAATTTGAACACCGCCAAATGCTGCGCGGGGTCTATTTCACCTCAGGCACCCAAGAAGGCACACCAATTGACCGTCTGATGATGGGCATGGCGCGGACCTTTGGAATTGGACGCCAAGCGATTGGGTCAGGCAAAGGCACAGGCCGATCCTATTTCTTGACACAGCTGTTCGACAACGTGATTTTCCGCGAAGCTGGACTGGTGTCGGCGGATGACAAAGTGGAACGCCGCTACCGCTGGACCAAACGCATCGCCTTTTTGGGTGTCTTTATCGCAGCCCTTTCCATGGGCGGGCTTTGGGCGCGCAGCTATCTGGGCAACACAGCTATGTTGGCCGAAACCCAAAATGCGGTTGAAAACTACCGCACCGCCGCAGCCGCCATTCCATCCAGCCCGATTGGCGATACGGATTTAATTTCTTTGGTACCGGCGTTAAATATTTTGCGTGATTTGCCAAGCAACCCTACCCTTGCTGACACCCCAAAACCTGCCGGTTTGGGATTTGGCTTGTATCAAGGCAATGTTTTGGGCAATCAAGAACGCCTGACCTATCGCGCCTCTTTGAATCAGCATTTTCTACCGCGTTTGCTGTTGCGGTTGGAAAATCAAATGCAAGCGAATATCAACAATCCTGATTTGCTATACGAGGCTCTAAGGGTCTATTTGACGCTTGGGCTTGTTGGCCCGATGAACCGCGATCTTGTGGAAAGTTGGATGCAAAGTGATTGGGACCTGGCCTTTCCAGGAACCAGCCGTGATCCTTTGCGCGCCGATTTAACCGATCACCTAACAGCTCTGCTCAGTGCGCCATTGCAACCCATTGCGCTGAACAATGATTTGGTCGAAGTGATCCAAAAGGTCCTAACGCAGATGCCTCAATCACAACGCGTGTACAACGGCATCATCAATTCAGCTGAGGCAACGGCGTTGCCCGACTGGCGTTTGACCGATGTTGGCGGACCTGCTGTTGCCCGCGCCTTAAGCCGATCGTCAGGCAAACAATTGAACGACGGTATTGCAGGCATCTACACTTACGACGGTTTTCACACGGTATTCTTAGAACAGGCTTTGGGTGTTGCCACTCGCATTCAGCGTGAAAGCTGGGTCTTGGGCGCACAAGGACAACAAGAGCAAAGCGAAGCCGTGCTCTTGGCCATGAGCCGTGATGTTTTGGACCTCTATTACAACGACTTTGTGCTGCAATACGACCAGTTACTCAGCGACTTGGACATCATCCCCATGATCGATCTGGCCAATGCTGTCGAGGTCACCAATGTTCTGTCGGGTGCCACCTCGCCAATGGCGAATGTGCTGCATGCGATTTCACAAGAAACCAAACTGACCGAGGATCGTTCCGGCGGTGGTGCAGAAGACGCCGCCACACAAGCCCTTGCTGGCGGTACCCCGATTGTGCGGCGAGGACTGTCCACCAAAGGGCGTTTGTTCCTAGAGGCGATGATGACGTTGCAGGCCTCTGATACGGGTCAGAAACCTACGCCCCCTGGCAAGTTTGTCGAGGATCATTTTGCATGGTTGCATCAATTGACTTTGTCTGTGTCGGGGCAAGCCTCGCAGCTTGATGAAATCATCGGCACGCTTAAAGATGTCTACAAAGACCTGAGCAACCTGAGCTTTGCTGGCGGTGTCGGCAATCCGCAAGACACCAGCACCGCTTTGCCGCGCTTCCAAGCCGCAGCTGGTCGCATCACAGATGGCCCGCTCAAACGCTGGGCCGCACAAATCACTGCGGGGTCGTCTGGGATCACCACAGAGGGCACGCGCGCGGGCATCAATGCCCGTTGGCAAGAAAGCGTTCTGCCACTGTGTGAGCGCGTGACCACCAACACCTATCCATTCCAGCGGCGCGCCACCACGGATGCCAGCCTGCCTGAGTTTTCAAATCTGTTCCGTCCGGGCGGCGAAATCGATGCCTTTTTCCAAGAGAACCTGCAAAAATTTGTGGATGTACGCAAATCGCCTTGGACCTTTAAGGCCGGTGCTGGCAAAGACCTTGGAATTTCGCAGGCTGTACTGACTCAACTGGAACGCGCGACCCAAATTCGCGATGCGTTTTTTGCAGGCGCAGCCACGCCCAACGTTGGTTTTCAAATGATGCCCGAAGCACTAGATCCGAAAGCACGTGGCATTTTGCTCGAGATCGATGGTCAAGCCATCACGTTCAAGCATCGTGACAAAACACCTCGACCCTTTGCGATACGTTGGCCAGGTCCTGTAGGGGCCGCGCGCGTTACCTTTACGCCAGAAAAACGCAACTCTGAGAGCGCCATCTTGCAAAACGGCACTTGGGCATGGTTCCGTATGTTGGATACAGCAGAGGTTCGAAACACCAATGCACCGGATCGCAAACGGGTAATCTTTAACATCGGTGGACGCATTGCCATTTTCCAAATGCAAAGCTCATCTGCGGTTAACCCATTCTCACTGGCAGCACTGTCTAAATTCAGCTGCCCGAAGTCGTTCTGACAATGGGTGGGGTTGGTGCCTTTGGAAAGATGCCCAGCTTGGGGGATTTCTTTCGCATAAACGCAGTACCATCTTTCGTTGACCCGTGGGATGCGTGGCTACAGTTAAGCCTGGCGACGGCGCAACAGAGACTCGGGCAGAGGTGGAAAGACTGCTATATGTCCGCCCCGATTTGGCGCTTTACTCTATCTGCGGGGCTGGCAGGACCACTCACGATGCAAGGCGTCCTTATGCCCTCTGTGGATCGGGTGGGTCGCATGTTTCCTTTGACAATAGCGTCACCACAGCCAAGTGATGTTGATCCATCATCTGCGTATACTGAGGCAGCCGCATTTTTTAGAGCATTGGAAGATATCGCCCTTGAGACCTTAGATGGAACCATGTCCCGAGATGCTTTGAAACGCCAGCTGACCAACGTCACGCCACCGTCGGCAAATGAAATGAAAAAGTTGACGTCACCCCTGATAAAGTCTCAAAGTATTTGGAGCGCAGAGCTAGAGCAAGGACCCCTTATGATGACATGCGAGGGCCTGCCAACGGCCACTGAAACCTGTGGCCTGTTCGACCTAGGTGATCCCATCTGGAAAACATCCCCGACGCTTCCGGAGGCCATCTTATGACAATTCTGCGCCACAACGCCGTGACCCATGTCGGTAAGGTCCGCAAAGTTAATGAAGACAGTATTATAGCTCTACCCGATCAGAACACATTCGTGGTTGCTGATGGGATGGGGGGCCATGCCGGCGGTGACTTTGCCTCGCAAACGGTTGTCGAGTCCGTCGCAATGATCCCTTTGGGGCTGGAACCCGCGGCACAAATGCAGGCCTTGCGTACATCAATATTGAATGCCCATGGCTCAATTTTGAAAGAAATCGAAGCGCGCGGTGGGGTGACCATCGGATCAGCTGTCGTGTCATTGATGATATCGGGCGAACACTTTGTATGCTTTTGGGCTGGCGATTGCCGCCTATACCGGTTGCGTGACGGTGTGATCGACCTGCTCACCTCGGATCATTCAATTGTAGCGGATTTGGTACATGCCGGTCAGATGACATGGGATGAGGCCGAAAATCATCCTCATTCAAATGCAATCACCCGTGCAGTTGGTGTCGGCGAGGAATTAGATCTCGACAAAATACGTGGCACTTTGCAATCTGGGGATCGGTTTCTTTTGTGTTCAGATGGGCTGAACAAGTATGCTGGATTCGACGTGCTACGCCGCGCAATGACAGGCGCGCCCATCGAAACGGTCAGTGAGACACTGCTGAACATCGCACTGGATGGCGGCGGCGCGGACAACATTTCGGTGATCGTCGTCGACGTTTTGTAACAATGCATGATTTCATAAGTCTAATTTTAGAGTCTTATGTGAGTTTAAGCATTGTTGAATAAAGAATCAAAAATGACACATACATTGCTCTGTTCAGAAGCGAACGTGTACCGAAATGGTGTCTGTGCACCCTCATCACATACAAAGCTGGCTTTGCGCCCAAACAGCCCTTCGCAAGGCACTGCAGCTGTGTTCCATTGGCATTGGAATTATACAGGCGCCTGCAGTTGAGCACGTGGATTCCAACCGCGTAAACAGAACGATTACAGTCTACTTTTGGGCGGTCGTCAAAATACGACTGTCCAAAGATGTCACCACGCCTACGCGTTCACTCAATGCGTTGGCATAGCCTTGCGCGGATTCCGTTGTCGGACGCAGCCCATCGAAAATAGGTTCATCGGAATGAATGACGACGATTTTAGTTACCCCAAGCGCTGTGTCATCCACCACAAAAGCCAGCTTGCTGCCATCCGCAGCATCCGCCAAACTATATGCAACGCGCACAGAAACAGGGCCGTCCTGCCCGCTGCGCAATGTTGAAATACTGTTGTCCTCAATCAAAAGATTGGGCAGCAGATGAAACACATTTCCCGACACATCCAATGCAGACACAAACATATAGCCAGAGGTCACATCCGCTGGGATACTCACATCAATCACCGGATTTTCACCAACGAAATAGTGTCCTGAAGCATTGCTTGTGCCGTCTTCACCCATTTTAAAATCGATAGCAAAACCGCCCTCTGGTGCGTTGGGCAACATGGAATCGATCAAGCATAACGTTGAGTTCAGCACTTCAACGTCCAGAACGAGATCGCGCTTGCCAATCATGTCACTTAAGGCGTCAGACAGTCCAACACGCGACGCAATATCAGCAACGCGACCAAACACAATCACTTGGCTGTCCTCGCCGTATCCTGTCACAGGCGTATCAACAAGCATCAGCTCACCGCAATTTTGGTACTCAGACAAAATCGGATTCAATGCGTCCACCGATAGGAACTGCGACCCCAATTCAATATCGAATGAGACATCCAAACCGCCAAAAAATTCCGCTTGTGAAAGCAACGATATAACTGCGTTTTGCTGTGTGGCATCGAATGTCAAGCCAGTTAGGCGAACTTGATTTGCGTTGGCGACGAGGCGCCACTCAGGCAAAATGTCAATCGCCCCGATGAGACGTACAATGTCGTCACCCCATGTTTTTGCAATTTCACCACTGGCCAATGTCAAGTTTGAGGGACCAACGGTCGGCGACATATACTCTTGGATACTGGACGCGGTGGCCTCAGATGGCACGTATCCAACCGCGTCAACCCAGCCATCTGCGTCTTGTGTTACAATCAACGTGTAAGGATCAGCACCCTCATAGCTTGGCGCGCGGTTGAAAACGCCAGAGACAAAAAGGCCAATCGCGGCCACAACCACAAAGGCCGCAATCACAACGGGAATCACTTTGCCACCAGTTTTTTTTGCAGTGTCTTTAGAGTTTGGCTTTGATGCCGGCGGCACCGTACCTTTTTGCGTTGATTGTTTAGGTGCTGAAGCGGTCTCATCTTTCGCGGACGCCGTCTCCGCAACCGAGCGAGGCACAATGACGGTTTTTTCCCCGGCATCATCAAAATCGTCAAACAAATCGTCCGCAAGCATCGAGCCCATTTGTGGGTTTCGAATCTCATCGACAACGTCTTGGGCCGTCTGCAATCGATGCTCACGGTCAGGCTGCGTCATGTGGTCAATCAAAGATTTAAGTGGCTCAGGAACACCCGCCGTATCCAGTGGTTTGGCTTTATTTTGCACAACCTCCATCGGGTTATTACCGATATTGGGAGCTTTACCGCGAAAGGTCGATAACAGCAAAGCGCCCAGCGCATAGATATCAGCACGCGCATCTGTTTGACCACTCAACTGTTCAGGCGCGGCATAAGCGTACTTGCCGGCAAACTCATTGCCAACGATGGTTTCCGCACCCGGATTTGTATCTTTGGCGATCCCGAAATCAATAATCACCGGATCTGCCGGATTGCCATGACGCAAGATGATGTTGTCAGGTGACAGGTCACGGTGAACGATGTTTTTCTTATGGGCAGCAACCAAGCCTTCGGCCACGCGTTCGCAAACGATCATGAGATCCTCGGCGGACATCCCCCCTTCTTTGATCTTACGATCCAAACCCGGGCCTTCGACGTAGTCCATCACCAGATAGACGTGGCCATCCTCGGTGCGCTGATTGTCATAATAGCGCACGATCGCGTCGTGACGAATTTCGCGCATGTCTTCTTCACGCGTCATCAGCGCAAGGAAATCTTCATTGCGCGACAGTTCCAAACGCAGGGCTTTCAACGCGACCAAACGACCCGATATTTCACTTTTGGCCAGATAGACTTCTGAGGTGCCCCCACGACCCAAAACTTTATCAATGCGATAGGTGTTATTGAGAACATCTCCGATTTGGAAAATGCCGGTATTACTGCCTGAACTCACGTTGGTTCCTCGCATTGATGATGACGGGTCATTGCGCTCAAGCTCAAGCGCCAGTGCAATACGCGGTGTGCGCCTCGCGCAAGATCAGCTCAACGCTTGAAATTCAACGCGACGATTGGCATCGGCTTTTGGATCATTTGGATCATACAAGAACTGCTCACCTGCACCCTGCGCTTCCATTCTGTCCGCGGGAAAACCACAATCTGAGGCCAAAAACCGTTTGACTTCTTCAGCGCGCAATTTGGACAGGCGTTGATTGTAATCCGCAGACCCCGACGCATCTGTGTGACCTAAAATGCGGACCATTTGGACATCAGCCGCTTTGAGCGCCGCGCATAGATTTGTCAGTTTGGGTTTTTGATCATCACGCAAGGATGCTGAATCAAAATCAAAACTGATATTGATGTTCACTTGCTCGTCTTTTGGGATAGCCACTTGTTGCACCACAGCGACAGGCGCAACAACGCCAGCAGACGCGGGGGCAGTCGGGGTTTCGGGTGTCGCGATGGTCAGGCCACGTGTTTTTTGAGTGTCAAAACGTTCTTTGATTTCATCGGCCGTCATCTCACCGGAGCTTTGTGCAAGCACAGGTGTTCCAAAACCAATAAGGCCACTCAACGCAGTCACAAGGACCATTTTTATAGGGTATATCATGGCAAGGACTTTCTAAAAATTCAGATATAGTGGGTCGCATAAACTGTATAGATACTTTGCTTGATTGCAATTCTTTTTGACAAAAACGCTCACGCAGGCCTTTGATAAAGCACATATAGAGAGTATCCACTTAACCTAACGTAAAACCACTAAGGTAGCCCGCCATATGCGCATTGTTCCCGTGATTATATTTGCAATTATTTTGCTCGCCTCACCGTTGGTTTGGCTCGCAGTGAAATCGACTGTTGATACGGGTGGTTTTGGTTCTGATTCCAGCATCGACAGTGGTGCTCGCATTGAAATCGAAAGTCTGCGCCAACAGGTCGAAGCGCTCCAAGGACAAATCGAAAGCCTGAGCAAATCTGTGCAAGACATGGGCAGCTCTTTCAACCAAACGCAAATGGCACCGGCTGGCAGTGGCGTAAAGCAAGACAGCTTTGTCAAAGAAGGCCCCAATTCGATTTTGGATTCTTATGCGCAGGTCGTGCTGATCGCCAATAGGCGCAATGTCAGCAAAGGATTGAACGTTGGCGGGTCACGATGGCTTGAAAATTTTCTAGGGCGCCCGCGCAATTCATTAAGTGACAGTTGCGAGCCAATGACCAACCCCAAGCTCAAAGATATGTTGGTACTGGCCGAAGTCGGCCCTATTCGAGTCCAGATGTTACAGCCAGCTGTCGACAGTTTGACCCGCGTTTTTGACAAGGTGCGTGCAACAGATCCCGACCTATACGCACGGATCAATACCGCCGGATCGTTATGTGTTCGCCAAATCCGCGGCACCAAGGGACGTACATCAACCCATTCCTTTGGGCTTGCTGTCGACCTTAATATCGATGGAAAACTTGACACCCTTGGCGATGGCAAGACGCAGCTTGGCCTTACGATACTGGCGGATTTCTTTCATGCTGAAGGTTGGGTATGGGGCGCCGCTTTTTCACGTGAGGATTCCATGCATTTTGAAGTGAGCCGGCAAATGTTGGAACAATGGCGCAAAGACGGTATCATTTAATCTTGCCGCATGGTTGGATGTCACCGCGCTATACTTAAGGTCAACTTTGGACCATAAACCGTAACCCAAGGATACCCGTCCATGCGTTTTATCATCGCCTTCGTTCTACTCTTGGTGCCATTTTCGGCGCAATCGGGTGACCGCGTTGCCCTTGTGATTGGCATGAGCGACTATCAAACGGTCGTGAAACTCGACAATACATTGAACGATGCACGTGACATTTCAGACACGCTTGAGGGCATTGGCTTCAAGGTCACAACCGCCTTTGAAAGCAGCGCCGCAGAGCTGCGCACTTTGGTGGATGAGTTTACCTTTCGCGCAGAAACAGCTGATTTGGCTTTGATCTATTACGCAGGTCACGGTGTTGAGGTCCAAGGCGAGAACTTTTTGATCCCTGTGGATGCAGACGTGAAATCGAACCAAGATGTTCAACGCCAAGGCATTTCTCTCAAGCAACTTTTGGCGTCTGTTGAACATGCTCGCAAAATGCGCATCGTCATTTTGGATTCTTGCCGCGACAACCCCTTTGGAGATGCGCTTGATGTCGCCGCCCTTGAACAAACGGCAGCCGCCGTAGAAACCACGCGCAGCATGGGATCAGCCGGCCTTGCGCCGCCGTCGCCTGAGCGCGGGACGCTTGTGGCCTTTGCCGCGAAAGATGGCGCGCGCGCACTGGATGGATCTGGCGACAACAGCCCTTTTGCACAAGCGTTGATGGACAATCTTGTGAAGCCAGATTTGGAAATAAGTTTGATGTTCCGTCAGGTGCGCGATCAAGTTCTCAAAGACACTGGCAACCTGCAAGAGCCCCACACCTACGGATCACTGTCCGGCACGCCCTTTTATGTTGCGGGATCAGGGTCTGGATCAACAACTGTTTCAAACACAAATCGCCGTGTGGCTTGGGCTGATTTGAAAGCTGACCAAGAAATACAACTGGCGTCATTGGCAGACCAAGGCGACACACGTTCCATGCTGGGGTTGGCCTATATGCGGCTGAACTCTGTCGACAAACGGTATGCACCAAGCGAGGCTGCAGAGTACCTAGAACGTGCTGTGAAAGCTGGATCGCCCGAAGCACAATTTGAGTTGGCCCAGCTTTTGGAAAAGGGTTTGGGTGTTCCCCAAGATCTTGATCGCGCTTTGGAACTGTACAAACAATCCGCAGACCAAGGCTTTGCAGATGCGTTAAATGATCTAGGGTTTATCTATTTTCAAGGCGGGTTAAACGTCACCCGTGACCCCGTGCTTGGTCTCGATTATTTTCAAGCCGCAGCGGATCAACGCCACCCACAAGCCATGTACAACGTTGCAGCCTTAATCGATGATGGCGTTATACCAGACAGAACAATCGAAGATGCCGCTGAATACTTATACCGTGCCCTGCGCAGCGGCAGCGAAGATGTATACACAATCTTGCGGGACAAGCCCAACACATTCACTGCACCAACCCGTAAAGCCTTGCAGCGAAAATTGAACCAATATGCATTTTATGATGGAACAATCGACGGCGACTTTGGCCCAGGCACCCAACGCAGTATTCGCGCGGCCTATGGTTTAACGGGTGAATGAACACACCTCGCACGCGTCCCACGCACCAGTAAAAGGAAAACAACTTTGGAACCTTTATCCAGCGCCAAAGACCTTGAAACTGAACTCGATAGCATCATGGCGCAACTGTCGAGGCACATCGAAACCATTGGAACCGAATTGGATAAACCCTTTAAATCGGATGCTGCAAAAATCCGCATGACGATAGGCAGCATCACTATGCTGACCCATAAGTTTATGCAGTTTTTGCCCAAAGTTGGCACAGCCAGAGATGCCGAAATTCGCGCACAAGGGCCACTGCCCCCATCCCATTTGCACAGGTGGTCAAATCTATCCTCGCGCCTGTACAAAGAACGGACATGGCTGACACAGTGGCCAAAAATTGAAACATTGGTGCGCCTGCAATTGCCCTCAAAACAGCGTAAACTCTATCGTAATGAAAACCGCACTGAAGATATTACCGTGAGCCAATTGTCCGTTTATGATGGCATATTTGAAGATATTCACAAAATTCTCAATCCGGCAGGTCAAACAGATTTCGCACGCAACCACGGATGTTTTGCAGATATTCCGCTGCCGCACAGCGTATTTATGGCGCATATGCATGCTGCGCACCGCGTCCTTTTGGCGATGCGACTTAGACATCCGACGCGGTTTTTGGATGTTGGATGTGGCGGTGGACTTAAGGTGCTCAGTGCGACCAAGTTTTTTGATCGTGCTAACGGATTAGAATTTGACCCCACCTATGTTACCGCAGCCCAAGATTTATTCAACCGCAGCAGCAGTGACACTTGCCGCGTGTTTCAAGCCGATGGCTTAGTCCATGAAGGGTATGACCAATACGATGTTATCTATTTTTACCGCCCGATGCGTGACAATGAACTTTTAAACCGGCTCGAAAACCAAATCATCAAATTCGCGCGGCCAGGCACCCTGATTGTCGCGCCCTATTTGATCTTTGAAGCGCGTTACAAATCTTTGGGCTGCGGCAAAATCGATGACTATCTCTACATCACCCAAACAAGCCAAACTGACGCCAAAGATTTACGACGTCGCGCAGAGATGACCGGTCCTTTTGTACGCAACAAAGCCCCGCGAGCCGCCAGTATTTGGGACCCCATTCTGACCGCCTCGCAATCCATGGGGTTTGGATTAGAGCTCTAGACGGACGCCCTAACCTAAAAACATTATGAAATTTTTGATCGGTGACCACCTAATCGACACGACGCCAACCTTGGTTCAAATCAAACACGCTCACCTGCCCAACGGTGTCGTCTTCAATCCCTACAATCACCAAAGGCACGTCCGTACGCCCGCCAGTCACATCGTGCATCGCATGCAGATCGTGGCAGTGAAACGTGTTGCACAAGCCTGCACGCCAGTCACGCGTCAACGTGCAGCCAACCGGACCTTGAAATACACATCCGCCTTCGACACTTTTCTCAGGTAGTGCTTCTAAGAAATGGGACACAACATCATCAGGCGTCAACGCTGGGTCTTGTTGCAAGATGTAATAGATCGACTGCCGCGTGATAAACGCGTGGTTGTCACCGCCACCTCGTGTGCAGCAAAACCCCTGACATGTCGCGCAACCTGCACGAACGATAGACGGTTCATCACGCGTGTTTTGTGCGTAATTGGAAAGCACATTCTCGTCCGAAGGCACCCTAAAAGCGTCTCCGACGACCTTGCTTAGATGCGCCTGAAATGCATCAAGCCGGCCTTGTGGCAAGGTCTCCATTCGCACGTCTTGCTGCGGAACAACAGCAACCACCAATTCGTCATCAGCGCAGTCAAGCATCTGTGCGGCTCGTTGCATTTTTTCGCGCGCACCAGCACGCGCTGCGCCTTGCCGTTCTGCGTAGTCTTGCTGCCTTTGCTCTTCGCGATCCCTTGCCGCTTTGACAATTTGCGCCGTCAAACATGCTGGCGCACCACAGTGGCCGGGATGATGCCGTTGATGCACGGACATCACAGACCCGCAATAGGGGCACGACAGCCGGGCCAACGCTCGAGCGGCTGCGTCTTTTTGCGCCGCGTGTGCCGTGTCGTCGTTTTCCACGTCAGTCATTGCAGGTCCTTTGGTATTATTATCAACGTGCCATTCTGATCATCAGAGTGCACTTGTCTCAAATCAAAAGCCACCCTGAATGCGCACGATATCAAACATGCCAACAGCCCCACAAAGGGGCTGCTTGATAGTCGTGCGACTGGCCTAACGGTTATCCTTTGCCTCAGGTGGTGTTTTGGCCAATGTCGTATCAACATCGATACCAATGCTTTCTCCAAGCTTTTTCAACGCCGGCAAGGACACAGCCATGTCCATAATGGCATCAACCGTTTGATTGATGGGCGACGTTGATCCATCGCTACCTTTGCGCTCTAAACCACTCATCTGGTTTATCGATATCCCTGTGATTTTTTCAGCAGGTTTCACCACCTCCGCTAGAATTTTTGGCAACGCCTCAAGACGGGCCAGTTCCAATTCCATCGCGACTTGAGCCTCGGATCGTGCATTCTCTGCAGTGATCTGCGCCAGATTGGCTTCAGTTTGCGCCAATTTCATGACTTTGAGGGCCTCTGCCTCTTCGCGCTTTGCGGCCGTTTTGTCAGATGCCGTTGCTTTGTCGCTTGCTGCCGTGATCTTGGCGCGGGCGGCTGTCGCCTCGGCTTGTTCTTGGGCAGACATAAGCGCCAATGCTTTGCGCCGTTCCGCCTCGGCCATTTGTCGTGCTGTTTGCACCGCTTCCGACGCTTGAACCGCGGCGATGCGCGCCGTATCGGCTTCGGCATGGGCGCGGCTTTCTTCTTGTGATTTTGCGGCAAAAGAAATCGCACGATCTTGTTCTGCCACCTCAAGGGCAAGCGCTTGTGCGATTTCAGCGGTTCGCAAAGCTTGCTCTTTGGCTATATCTGCAGATGCAATGTCTTGCTCCATTTGAATGCGCGCATGCGCAGCAGAGCGTTCGCTATCCGCCTTACGCGCGGCAATTTCCGACAATTGTGCGGCGATCAGTGTTTCGACCTCTTGGGTCTGCGCAATTTCTGCACGCCGTTGTTCGAGGTTGATTTCAAGTTTACGACGCTCAGATTCCATTGCCGCGCGGGCGACACTCACTTGACTGTCCCCTTCAATCTCAGCGCGTTCTTTTTTGGATTTCGCAATCACTTCTGCAAGCTTTCGCATACCGACGGCATTGAAAGCGTTGTTTTCGTCCAATGCTGCAAAAGGCGTCTGATCAAGAGCTGTCAAAGACACGGAATCAAGTTGCAAGCCATAGTTGGCCAGCGTGTCCGTCAGAACCTCGCGCACCTGTTTCACAAAGCTCGCGCGGTTTTCATGCAGTTCGTCCATTGTCATCTGTGCCGCAACAGAGCGCAATGCGTCAATCATCATGCCATCGATCAGGTTTTTAAGCTGATCAGGCTGAAAGACCCGTTTGCCCAAAGTCTGCGCCGCCCGCGTCACCGCATCATCGTTGGGCGTCACGCTGGCATAGAATTCGGCACCAACATCGACACGCAAACGATCCTTGGTGATCAAGGACGACTCGCCTGAGCGGGCGACATCCATGCGCAAGGTTTGCATGTTGACGCGGTTGATTTCATGGAAAAAGGGGATCGCCAGCGTGCCGCCGTCAATGATGACCCGCCGGCCACCAAGCCCTGTTCGCAGCAAAGCCACTTCATTCGTTGCACGTTCATAAAAGGACGCAGCCAAAGCGATAAGGACCGCCGCAAGAATGAGAATGATGATAATCCAAGCCAGTACAGACATGAGTTGGCCTCCCTTATGATGACAGCCCGTGCATGTCGCACAGGATGTTTGATGACATACCGCCGTCGGCGGGAATATTCGTTCCACGTATCCATGTTGTCATGTCAGACAGTAGAAACGCGATGATCGGTGCAAGATCTTGCGGCGTGCCGGGACGATCCATAACGCGGGCGTCTTCTTCAGCGCGCGCGCCCAGCGTTTCAAGAAAATCGCCAAGGATCGGTGTATCGACAGGGCCGGGGCTGACCGTGTTCATTCGGATGCCGCGATCACGCCACGTCCAACGATTTTGCATCGTCCACGCAATCAGGGCCTCTTTAGAGAAAAAATAACTGCGACCGCCATCGTTGGTGATCTGGTGCGCCGCGGCGAACTGCGTGGCATCATCAACATGCACGGTCTCACTGGCACGGATTGCGGCCACGGCGTCCGGCCAACCAAAGCCCGCAAGCGAGGCCAAGTTCACAATGCTGGCCCCGTCGTTCAGTTTTGACAATAAACCAAGGGTCAGATGCTTAAGCCCGAACAGGTTCACGGCCAGCACTTTGTCCGCAGGGGCCGTTGGTGGCAGGCCTGCGATATTGGCGATGCCATCAATACCGTTTGGCAACACATCGATGAGCACATCTATTGTCGCTCCATCAGACAAATCCGCACGGTAGAATTCTTCGACATGGTCAAAGCGCTTGGTCAAATCAACGCCCAAAACCTTTGCACCCATTGCGCTACAAACTCGCGCCGTCTCTAATCCGATGCCAGAGGCAGACCCCGTCACAACAATCGTTTTGCCCTTCAACAAGGGTGCGCGCTCCCAACTCATATTAAAACACCGGCGGGAAAGGGCGCCCACCACGATCCAACGTGATCCAGCGCGTTTCAGTAAAGGTTTCCATCGACCATTTGCCTCCATGTTTGCCCACGCCCGACGCTTTGCTGCCGCCGAACGGCACGTGTGGTTCATCGTTCACCGACGAACAATTCACGTGGCACATGCCCGTTTCCAACTTGCGCGACATTTCAAGCGCCCGATTTTCATCAGCCGTGATAATGCCGGAACTCAGCCCATATTCGGTGTCGTTATTAAGCGCGATTGCTTCTGCGTCTGTGCGAAATGGCACAACCACAACCACAGGGCCAAAGGTTTCATCCTGCCAAACCGCCATGTCAGGGGTTACATTGGTCAAGATTGTCGGTTCCACAAACCGATCCCAAACTTTACCGCCCAGCGCCGCTTTGGCACCCTTTGCAAGTGCGTCCTCGATTTGAAACTTCACGCGCTCCACTTGGCGATCATTGATCAGCGGACCAATCACATTGGATTTATCTGCGGTGTCACCCGTTTTCAACTTTGCCGCACGGGCCACAAACTGGCGCAAGAAATCGGCATAGATACTTTCATGAACCAGCACCTTTTCGACAGACATACAAATCTGACCTTGGTGCATAAAGCTCCCAAAACTTGCCGCAGACGTCGCCCGATCCATGTCCGCGTCGTCCAAAACGATCAGACTGTCTTTGCCACCCAATTCGACACAGGCTTTCTTGAGGTGCGCACCTGCCTTGGCTGCGATTTGGCGACCAACAGGCGTGGAGCCCGTGAAAGAAATACCTTTCACAAGTGGGTTTTCAACCATCTCATCCCCCACCTCAGACACGCGATCCCGTGAACAAGTGACGACATTGAACACACCCTTTGGGATGCCCGCTTCTTCCATCACTTCCGCAAAGAAAAGCCCCCCTGCATAGGGGGTGTCCTCTGAGGGTTTCAGAACAATTGTGTTGCCTGCCGCCAGTGGAAAAGCAAAGCCGCGTGCCGTCAAAATACCCGGCATATTCCAAGGGCTGATGACACTCACAACCCCCATAGGCACACGTTCGGCCATCGACACTTTTCCATGTTGCGAGGGCAAAATCTCACCCACAGCATTGTAGCACATGGCAGCGGCCGCGCGAAAAACCTCGGGCACATAGCCAGCCTCAAACATGCCTTTGCCAAACCATCCGCCCCCTTCGGCTTGAGCGGCGGCGACATAGTCCATCTTGCGGGCTTCCCATACGTCTGCGGCCTTGAGCAATATTTTGGCTCGGTCTTGAAAATGTAAAGCCGCCCATGCGGGATAGGCTGCCTGCGCCGCAAGTATCGCATCACGCGCTGCGGTCCGCCCCCCCTCCGGGACCTTCGCCCAGATGGCTCCAGTTGACGGGTTGATATCGTCAAACGTGCGCTCAGACGGCAACCATTCTCCGCCTATAAACATGCCTTTGATATGGATCTGTGAGTCGGACATCTTATTTCCTTTCAAAGCCACAGCCATCAGGCTGGCGACGATACACTTCGACGCGTGGCGCGCGATAAATTTCAATGACGGGGCGCAACTTTGCCTCAGGCAATGGATTTTGGGGCGCGGCCACCGCGTGACGCTTTGGGGTTGGTTTCATTTTTGGACGGTTGCGGGCATCAATCGCACCGCGTTCAATGTCGACCAATGTCGCGTTCAAACGGTCTTTTTGGGTTTTCGCACTTGGCGCATGCCCCGTATCATGGCGCTTTTGAGCCACCGCTTTTAGACTTTGGCCGCTGGCGGCAGTGACAAGATCGGCAATAGGCTGCCCCAAAATCGCATCTGCCGATTGCGTTTTTTGACTGCGTGGCTTGATCGAAAATGCCTCAAATACGGTTTCAGGCATGTCTGTGGTCAATGCTGGTGCGACGGGGTCTTCGCTGCTGCCAACACCAAGATATGCGGCCTGCACAGCCGGATCACGCATGAGATTTACAGCGCTGTCTTCATGCACAACATGGGCGTTTTCCATCAAATAGCCCCGATCCGCGATGGCGAGCGATTGTTTGGCGTTCTGTTCGACCATCAGCACCCCAATGCCGAGATCTCTGACCCGCGCAAGGTTTTGAAATAGCTCTTTGGACAGCAATGGCGAGAGCCCCAATGAGGGTTCATCCAGCGTCAAAATGGTCGGGTTCGACATCATAGCACGACCAATGGCGACCATTTGCTGTTCGCCGCCAGACATGGTCCCGACAATCTGTTTGCCGCGTTCGCTGAGTTTTGGAAACAGGCTATAGACGCGTTCAAGTGTCATTTTCTCGCCGTCACGCGCCCGCGCAGAATAGGCACCAAGGGTCAAGTTTTCGCGCACCGACAGGTCGGGGAAAACGCCGCGCCCTTCTGGCACCAAGGCGAGACCTGCATCGACAATTTTATTGGCGGGCAGACCCGTCAACTCAGTTCCATCAAGACGAATATCCCCGGCAACAACGCCCTCGCAAATACCGCTGGCGGCCTTTAGCAAGGTCGATTTACCTGCCCCATTCGCCCCCAAGATGACAACGATTTCACCCTTGGCGACATTGACAGACGCGTTTTCCAAAGCGCGGTGCTGGCCATAGCGGACAGTGACATTTTTGAGTTCAAGCATCATCATCTCCCAGGTAGGCGCGGATGACTTCTTTGTCGGAGAGAACCTGTGTGGGGGTGCCTTCTGCGATTTTGGTTCCCGCGGCCATGACGACACAGCGATCACACAAAGACCGGATCGCATCCATGACGTGCTCGACCAAAATGATTGTGCGGCCTTCGTCGCGCAGTGACTTGATCAGACTGATCCCGATTTGCAGCTCAGTGGGATTGAGCCCTGCCAACCACTCATCGAGCAACAACACTTTGGGATCACTGGCCAAAGTCCGTGCCAATTCAACCCGTTTGGTGTCGATGTAGGTCAATTGGCCTAAGGACATATCACCTTTCCCCCCAAGTCCGACTTGTTCCAGCAAATGTTCGGCACGGTCATGCGCCTCATGCCCCCAATGGCGGCGGTGGCCAAACACCGCACCCGCCACAACGTTTTCGCGCACATTCATAGACGGCAACAAACGCACCAACTGGAACGTTCGACTGACACCTTTGCGGTTGATCGTTTGGGCTGGCAGTCCTGAAATATGGTTTCCCCAAAGGGATATCGCGCCAGAGGTCAGAGGCAGCGCGCCTGAAATGAGGTTCAAGGTCGTGGATTTTCCAGACCCATTTGGCCCGAGCAATCCGACAACTTCATGTTCAGCCACGTCAAAGTCCATTGCGTTGACAGCAACAAGACCACCAAAGCGCTTTGTGACGCCGCGCAGGGATAATACGGGGTTTGCCATATTATGCGCCCTCCCTTGTCTTGATCCGATGTAAAATTTTGTCGAGTAAGCCGACAAACCCATTGGGCAACAAATAAACAATCACCAAAAACGCGATACCGATGACCAGTGTCGTTTGATTTGGAAAGTGCGACGAAACGGCCTCCAACAAGAACGTGAACGGGATCACCCCGACCAATGGCCCCCATAGCCGTGAGGCACCGCCAAGCAAGGCCATGATCACCACCTGAAATGACAAGATTGGTGCAAAGGCGAGCGAGGGTTCGATATAGACATAGCGCGGCGCGAGAATAGCACCGGTCATCGCCGCAACGGCCCCCGGCACCATGAACAAAAACACCTTAGCACGGGCCGTGTTGATGCCTGAATGCGCGGCAACTGTTTCGTCATCGCCGATGATCCGCAAAGCAAATCCCAGTCGAGAGCGCCCGATCAGCCAGCCTGTGAAAAAGACAGCCGCAGCAAGTCCCAACAGCCACCAATAGATGCCAGCCTCATCCAGGTCCGTCAGGACATAAAGTCCTTTCTGCCCTGTGTTGTTTTGCACCCAAGTGATCACCTGCCTGACGAGTTCGGCCAGCCCAAGCGTAAAGATCACAAAATACACCCCAGACAGGCGCAGTGTCGCGAGCCCAACAAGCGCCGCCAAGACCGCACCAATCAGACCTGCTAGCCCAATCAGCGACCAAAACGGCAGACTGTCGATGCCCAACCCCGTCACATACGTCCCTACGCCAAAGAACGCGGCGGTGGCTAAACTGATGTAATGGGTTGGTCCCGAAAACAGCGCCCATGACGTGGCAAGTGTTGTGAACATTGCAATTGTGACGCCAAGCCCAAGCCAGTAACCATTGTCTCCGAACGGCAGCAAAGCGCAGATCGCCAAAGCCAGCGCGGCAAGAAACAGGGTGCGGATATCTGTTGCAGTGAGGCTCATGTCGATTTCTTTCCGAACAGGCCTTGTGGCCGGAACAACAAAATGCCCAAAAACATCACGTAAGCGGCTGCAAGCGTAAGGCCCGGATCAAGCAAACTGGCCACAACCGTTTCAAGAATGCCCAACAACAAAGCGGCCACGATTGTGCCGCGGACGTCTCCGACCCCCCCCATGATGACGATGATCAACGCCTTAAGGGTGAACACCACGCCCGTTGACGCATCCAGTGTGAGGTAGGTTGAAATCAGCGCGCCACCAACGGCCGTCACAGCCCCGCCAAGAGCAAAGGCCAGTGCTGATAACATTTTAACATCAATCCCGACCAATCGGGCAGACGCAGGTGTTGTTGAAATTGCACGGATCGATAATCCGGCCCGCGAGCGGTTCAACCAGATATAAAGCGCTCCGCAAATCAGGACGGCCATGACAAAAGACAACACGCGGTTTGCGCCGTAGGTGTTGCCAAACAGCTCAACCGGAACCGCCAAAAAGCTGTACGAAAAATAGTCGCCGCCGAAAAAACTCAGCATTAAGCCAACACCGATAAAAGACAATCCAAAGGTCGCGAGGATGCTATCGGTTTCCAACTGACCACGGTTCTTGGCGCGACTGACAAGAGGTTGCAGCATCAAACGATAGATCAGCCAATTCAGCACAAAGGCGAGCGGGGCGACCAAAAAGATCGTCAAAATGGGACTAAGCTGTGTGGACGTGTAGGCGATAAAAGCAAAATATCCCCCAGCCACCAGAATTTCACCGTTAGCAAGATTCATGATCCGCGCCACGCCGTATTGCAAATTTAGCCCCATTGCGATCAACGCGTAGGTGCCGCCCAGCAATATACCTGTGATCAGAATGTCCAAAGCGGTGTCTCCTTTGTCGCTCGATTTGGGACGGCGCGAACGCCGCCCCGATTGAGATTACTTCCAGCCGTCTTTCAAAATAACGGGCACGCTGCCGCCACGACCACGCGATGCAACGCCTTTGAACACGCCGCCCTGCCATTGGCCCACGGTCCAAAAGTCAGGGTTCGAGTTGTTCTCGTCAAAGCTAATCGGACCAAGGATCGTTTCGAATGTGGACGCTTTGAGGTGCGCAGAAACATCCCCGCGGTCGAGACCAACAGCTTCGATCGACTGCGCCAAAATTTCGAGTGATGCGTATGTTGTCGCCGAAGCCCAGTAGTCAGGTTTGGCGCCAGTGACCGCCTCATGGGCTGCCGCGTATTCCATAAACGCAGGGCTTTCGGGGTTGACACCCCCTGCCCCCAACACACCCTCTGCGGCCGCGCCAAAGCGTGCGCCATATCCTGGGAATGGGGTGGCCACGGCCGTGTAAAAGGCCTTAACGTCTAGGTTTTCGATCATCGCCTGTTCGGTCAAGCCAAAGGTGTCTGGCGGATAGGACCATGCCACAAAAGCATCAGGTTCGGCCGCAGCGGCCCCCTTGATAACCGGTGACAGATCTTGCGTGCCAAGTGGGTACGATGTCTCGTAGACAATGTTGAAACCGGCCTCTTCAAAGATAGGTTTAGCCGCCGTTGCCAATTCAATGCCAAAGGAATCTGCGACATTTACCATCGCAACATTGTCGCCCATCTGACCCGCATCACGCATATCGCTCAGCACTTTGACGACATCAGCTGCAAGGGCTGTGGTCGTACCCAATGTGAAAAACATATTCGGAAATTTCGCTGATAAATCCGCTTGTTGATCGGTAATCGCGGACACTGCAATCTGTGGATATCCGTAGCGATCAAACAAAGGTGCCGCAGCAAGGTTCAATCCGGTACCATAAGGGGCGATGATGAAATGCGCATCATCCTGTGTCGCCAAACGTTGAACCGCTTTGATGGTCTCGCCCGGATTGGTCTGATCATCATATTCGATCAATTCGATCATCATCTTTTCACCATCGACCATCAGGCCTCCAGCGTCATTGATCTGATTGACCCAAAGCTTGATCGACGGCCATTGTGTCACGGTCGCACCACCAGCCAATGGGCCAGTCTTTGGGGCAACGGCCCCGATGCGGATATTCTCGGCATTTGCTGCGGTTGTCGCCAAAGCGCTTGCAAGTACCAAAGTACTGACGAGTTTCAAAAATGGTCTGCGGTTCATTGCGTATCCTCCAATTGCAATTTGTCGTTTGGGCATATGCCCGTCTTGCTCTAAATCACTGGTGTCTGTCCCTCTTGATGCGTGGCGATCCACCGAAGTTCCGTAAACTCAGTAATGGTCTGCTCCCCACCAAAGCGCCCAAATCCACTCTTTTTCATGCCACCGAATGGCATCGACGGATCATCGTGAACTGTTGGGCCGTTGATCTGGACAACACCGTATTCCAGCCGATCTGCGATGGCCTGCGCGCGATTTAGATCGCGGGTAAAGATTGCAGCGTTCAGGCCGAACTGTGAATCATTGGCGATTGAAACCGCTTCTTCTGCGTCATAGGCCCGCATGATACTGGCCAGCGGCCCAAATGTTTCTTCGCGGTAAATGCGCATATTTGCAGCAATGCCATCGAGCAAAGCAGGTTGCATCACGCATCCATCGACCTGCCCACCAACCAAAAGCTGCGCCCCTTTGGACACCGCATCGTCAATCAATCCGGTGACACGTTGGGCGGCTTCGGCTGATATCATTCGCCCCAAATCCCTGACCTCGTGCACAGGGTCAGCCGCCACAATCTGTTGAGATCGCGCCTTGAGCTTGGCCACAAATGCGTCCGCCACCGATTTCACCACGATGATCCAGTCCGTGGACATGCAAATCTGGCCCTGATTGAAAAAGGCCCCGAAACAAGCCGCTTCGACGGCGGCATCGAGATCGGCATCTTCCAAAACGATCAAAGGGGCCTTGCCTGACAATTCAAGTAAAACAGGTTTAAGGTGGCGCGCCGCTTCCATCGCAATTTCGCGTCCGACACGTGTTGATCCGGTGAAGTTGATCCGGCGAATGCAAGGGTGCGCAATCAGCTGCGCCATTGTGTCGTGCGCATTTTCAGGACGGCTAACAACGCAAGTGAGAACACCCTCTGGCAACCCTGCACTGTTGAGAACATCAACCAAATGTTGGTGCGTCTTCGGGCAGTGTTCTGACCCCATCATCACGACCGTGTTGCCACACATCAATGCCCCTGCAACTGCCCGCACTCCAAGTGTAATTGGCGCATTCCAAGGCACCATCCCCAGCACAACACCTGCTGCTTGGCGACGTATAATAGAGTGTTTGCCAGTCTGTGGGTCCATCACGATACGGTCATCTAGTGATACAGCAAGGCTGGCGACATGCTCCAGCACCCCTATCGCAATATCGATGTTAAATTCAGTCCACGTTTTCGCCGCACCGATTTCTTCGGCAGCGAGTGTCGAAAAATCCTGTCGGTGAGCATCCAAAGCAGAGATCATTTTTCGTATGACCTGCGCGCGGTCTGCGGCAGACCAGCGTGACCATGTTGGGAATGCGGACGTCGCAGCGTTAGTCGCAATTTCCACCACCGCTGCAGATTCATCTGCACCAGTTATCAGACCAAAATTGAACGCCGGACGCTGCACTGAAAATCCCCCCTAATCCCACGCAGACAAACCTCCATAAGCCCGCGCAGTCAGCCCGTTGATGGGGCCTTAAGGATACCTTAGACAAAAATTCTCATCAAAAAATATTGATATTTGGTCTTTTATTGTCAATATCAGGGCATGAAAAACCCACTCTCTGGCTTTGCGGCGCTCACGGCACATCAAACATCGGTTCATGCAGATGCCTTTCGTAGCGGATTGGATGATCGTTTTATTGGAGGATTGGTCGACTTTCCCGGCCGAACATCCCAATGCATCATGGTTCTGTCCGGTAGTGTTGTTCGCCTCAAACCAGACAGCGAGGAAACGATTGTTGGACCTGCAATCAATTGGGGGCCCAAGGACCCTGAGACACGTATAAAAGCAAAAGCAGGTAGCAACGGCGTGATCATGACCCTAGGAGATGCCACTTTGAGCAATGCCATAGGTCACAAACCCGAAGCCGCAACATTGCGCCTCATGTCTGCACGTGAATTTACACTGAGCCTGACTGAAAAAGTGGATATTGCCCAAACTCTCTCTGCTTGTTTTACAGCCATTTTCAAAGAACTCGACGCAGGCCAAACAGGTATGGAGACGGTGATTGAGGCACAAATTCGGATCATGTTGGTTGCGCTTTGGCGCGCTGGCGTGAATGAGATGATCGAAGATCAAAGCTACAAGGCTGCGAACTTGACCCTTGAAAGGTTCCGCCATTTGGTTGAGGCACACCTGCGCGAACGGTGGCCTGTGCATCGGTTTGCCGTTGAGTTGGGCGTCTCTCCTGATCGACTGCACGACATTTGCACCCGTACACTTGGCAAACCGCCACAGCGACTTGTGCGTGACCGCCTCACGTTTGAAGCCCAAGCCTTACTGCAGCGCTCTCATCAATCACTTGATCAAATCGCAGATCATCTCGGTTTCCGAAGCACCTCGCAATTCAGTGCGTTTTTTAAAACCGAAGTCGGCGTTCCTCCAGGGGCATTTCGAAAGGCAAGCACTCAGCTCGGGGGCAGCATGCAATACAAACAAGTGGGCAACTATGCGGATTGGCCTTAAGCTGCTGCATTAAAAATCCCCCCTCCTTCAATGGCTTGGCGCCACGTAAGGCGTCGCACTTTCACCATGTGAAGACCGAAAAGGTATATTGACCAGGCTGGTCCAGAACGTATTTGAACAAAAAACGCCTTTAAAGTTGATCCATATCAATTTTCTGTGATCTCAAGCCGACTAAGGTATTCGGATATTCGAATGAGCGCATTCATCGATAAACTTGAATGGACACTGCTCATATCTAAAATCAGCCTTTGAGGGGAAATCATGAAAAATCGGAATTACATGCTTGGAACAGTGGCGCCTGTAGCGATACTGACACTGGCCGCCAGCGCCACATGGGCGGATACGTTTGATGCAAATCCCTTGATAGAAACATCAGGCGACGGTTATATTTACGTAGATACGAGCGAAGGTGCACAAGAACCGGGTATTCAGGCTGTAACCTTTGTATCGACCAGAGTGTCTGATGGGTCAGGTGGATTCATTTATGTTGATCCATATGAGAACACGGTTACAGATTTTTCAAGCCTCTCATCACGTGGGGATGTCCCGAACTGCTTGATGGCCAGCATTCCTGATGTTTATTGCGATTCAGAAAGCGGATCAGGCAAGCGACTTAAGGCCCGACTGACTGGTGCAAACCCATTTGATATACGCCTGCGCACGACAGCAAATGATAACTTCGCATCAGTAGATTACTTCACCTTCGGAAAAGTCTCAAACTACTCTGGGGCGCGGATGACAGGGTTTCGTATCGAATTGTTGGATGCAGACGGCAACGCAATGGGTGATCTAACCCCCGAAGATGCCGCTTTGTTCAACCTTGATGCCACGTCTATCGGCCTTGGGTCGCGATTGCCTGACGGGCTATTTGGCGCAGGCGGCAATGAAGGTGCAATCGGATTTTTCTCATCCAGCAGAGCGGGATTGGCACTGACAACTTCAGACGATGTTCTAGAGTTCGGCGACCTAAGCAACGCGGACTACGTTGCGAATTTCGGGACGTATTTCCTTGATGACACCATGGTGCCAGAGGGCATATTCTGGGACGAAAATGATGATCCAGATGATGAATCTACGCTTATCGCTTGGAACAATCTTGCTGGCGGTGGATGGACATATGGAACTCTAGATATCGATGCGAACATTGACGCAAGGCTTGCAGAACTGGCGTCATCTTTGGGCGTTGATGTCGCAGATCTTGGGTATGTGGCCGGTGGGCTGGTCCCAGAAGACATAGTCGCAGCCGCAGAGGCAAACGGCCTTTTTGCCATTGATCCAGTTGAAGATCTACGCAACGCAAACCTGAATTACACCATCACAGTTGGGACTATTGATGGTGGCGAAGTGACCATCCGCATCGCCCCAACATTCGCCCCCATCGTGGATATGGCAACCTCTGAATATCAGTTCAGGACTGCGGGTTATCTAGATGCAGCAGCCAATGTGCCGTACTGGGATCTTGGAAATTCTGCGGCATATCAAACGGCCATCGCCGACATCCTTGCACTAGACGAGGCAGCGGCCTCAACGGCATTGAACAGCATTGGCTTTGGCTATGCTCCGGCATTTTCCAGCCTCAGCTTTGAAAGCGCGCGCAACCAAATTTCTGCACTCACCGGCCAAGTGCCTTGGGGGGCAAGCGATGATACGCAAGTCACCTTATCAAGTAAGGGCGCAGCAGATGGTTGGTTGATGGGCGATGGCCTTTATGGGCTCGTCTCACTGGGGGGATCACGGTCATCTTATGATGCCACATCCACATCTATCGGCTACGACATCGACCTGACCTCGGCCTCTTTAGGTGTGGAAAAACATCTGAGCGGATCTGAAACCTCAGTCGGTGTCGCGCTAGGCTATGCGAACGGAACAGCAAGTGCGTCTCAAAACCTTGGGGATATCGATGCTGACGGCTATTCAGTCACAGCGTTTACGCGGTCTCGTTTCGGCGATGGTGGATTGGTGCAAGCCCTAATCGGTTACCAAGGCCTGTCCTACGATTCCTCAAGATCAGTCATGGGGGAAACTGCCACGGGCAGTACAGACGGTTCACAGATTTTTGCCGCTCTGAAGGTGGATTATTTGAAAGACATGGGGGGATTCAAATTTGGTCCGACTGCATCTCTTGAATACTACAACTCCACAACAGAGGCCTTCACAGAAAAAGGTGCGGGTATCTGGAACCTAGACGTCGGGGAGCAGTCGTCTGATACCGTCTTGGCCTCCATTGGCCTACGTGGGGAATACAGCTTTAAAAACGGCAACTCCCAAAACCGCCTGACTGGTAGTATAAAATACACTAAGGCGTCAGGTGATGACATCGACATCCAGAGTGGTTTTATCGATTTACCCACAACATCCTACACAGTAGCGGGCATGGACGAAAACTTGATGGATGTGACCCTTGGCTTTGATAGCCTATTGTCTTCAACAGCCACCAGAGAAGTCAAACTCCAAGGCGGGTATCGCGGATCTTTTGGTGAAAATTACGAGAGCCAAGGTCTACATTTGGGGCTAAACATTACATTCTAAAATGGATAAAACCATCTAACATATACGATAAACGGCGCCTGTCACAGGTGCCGTTTATCGCAAGAAGCCAACCTGAATAGCCCTTATTTTCCTAGCCGTCTTGTAGCTTTCGTGCTTGCTGCCCCTCAAAATCTGCTGACGACGGCATCCCATTCCTAGCGTCTTTACACTTAGGGTTATAAAACATCTCAATCTACTTAAACACGTCCTGCCGTGCAGCATCGCGTGTGAGGTCTGCCGTAGGTCTTCATGCGTACAATGCATCGACTGAACAGAAAATACTACACGATGGCCCTCAATAAACGCATACCTCACTCACTGCCTAGCATGATCCCGAGAGGGACGAAGTAACCTGTCGATGGCGCGTCGCTTGCCTGTCAGCCAGCGCCCCCCTCCTAATCGCTCTGAAACCTCCACGACAGAATACCTCCAGTCCACCACCTGGGCGACCGCTCGCGCTTGAACTCATCTGAAAATCTAATCCCTGACATCACTGTCTCCTTGCTTCCAAAATTTCCAAGCAAGGTGCCTACAAATCTAGGGACTATTCACACCCTCGACTTGGCGTTGCGAGCGTCTGGGTGAAATCAGGTGCATGTCCGTTCACAAGCTGCGATTATTGAGCGATAACGGCTCCAGTTACGTCTCTGGGGAACTGGCCGAGTGGTTATAAGACAAGGGTATGAAGCAAAGTCGCGGTGCGCCGTATCACCCGCAAACCCAAGGCAAGATCGAACGGTGGCATCAGACCCTAAAGAACCGCATTCTGCTGGAAAACTACTTCCTGCCTGGTGATTTCGAAACCCAGATCGAAGCCTTCGTTGATCACTACAACCACCAGCGCTACCATGAAAGCTTGAACAACGTCACACCCGCTAACGTCTACTTCGGACGGGACAAAGCCATTCTACAACAACGCGAAAGGATCAAACGTAAGACACTCGAAACGCGCCGCTTGCATCACCGCCAGCGCGCTGAATAATCAAACCAACCAGATGAGCCAAACCCTCTCTTAGTTTATGCCGCCTTTGGTGTCAAAAACCCTGACGACGGACACCCATCGTTCATCTCCTTTGTTGCAGTAAATGCTATCAAAGGAGCGGCATCAAACTGTGATAGGTCCAAAATGCGGCGAAAAAGTTGGAGACTTGGCGTGGATACTACAACGAGGAACGGCCCCATAGCGCGATCGGAAATAAGTCCCCGATCATGCTCGTAAAATCAGAAGGTGATACCAGCCCACCAATCTGACAGAAGCCGGAAATCTCTAGACCAATGTGGTCCAAGGTTGGGGCAAGTCAAGTTACCATTTAAAATTTAGACTCAACTTTGTTACTGCGAGGCAGTTCACACTCTAGCGCGGCGACAATCTCTCCTAAGAGTTCCATCTTTTTAATCGGCTTCGAAAGGAATGCATCCATTCCAGCCTCCAAACAAGCCTCTCGATCGCGTTGAAAAGCATTGGCTGTAAGAGCTATAATCAAAGGCTGCGGAATGGGCAGTCTGCGAATGGCTTTAGCGGCAGCGATACCGTCCAGCTCAGGCATAGACATATCCATCAAAATGATATCAGGGTGGTACTTACTGCAATCCTCGACTGCAAGACGCCCATTTACCGCTTCGATCAAGTCGACTGAAAAACCGGACAGAAACTTCCGTAGTAAAAGACGGTTGGTACGATTGTCTTCTGCGACCAAAATACGAAGACCATGAATGGCACTGAGGTCCTGTGGCAGCGCTGTATCTCTTTTTTCTCCCCCTCCCTTGGGGCACTTTGTTTGAATTTCTACAGTAAAACAACTGCCCTCGCCGACTTTTGATTGTACTTCGATGCCGCCGCCCATTTGCTCAGCCAAACGACGGGATATAGTCAACCCTAACCCGGTCCCCCCATAAACACGGGTTGTTGCTGCATCAGCTTGTGAAAATCGGTCAAAAACTTGTGGAGCATCCGCTTTTTTCAATCCAATACCAGTGTCTTCGACAGCGAAAATCAATCGGTGGGGATTGTCGTCATGTCGCGCAACGCGAATGCATACGTGTCCAGCCTCAGTGAACTTAACGGCATTACCTGCAAGGTTCAGCAAAATTTGGCGCAACCGTCCGTCATCAGCCCGCACTATGGTCGGTAGATTTTCGTCATAAACAACTGTAATTGGAAAGCCCTTGGCCAATGCAATTGGGTGCAGCACATCGACAACTGCGTCGATGCATGGCTTCAATTCGAAGTCGACTTCGGACAAAGACAGCATACCTGCTTCGATGCGCGATAAATCTAGAATATCATTAATGATATTTAATAAAGCTTCCGATGAACTTCGAATTATATCCACGCACTGACGACTTTCTTTGTGCAATTGCATTTCCGAAAGAATATCTGTCATCCCAATAATGCCATTCATAGGGGTGCGTATTTCATGGCTCATGTTCGCTAGAAATTCAGATTTGACACGATCGGATTTCTCGGCGGATAGTTTTGCTTCGGCCAATTCCAATTCATGCTCTTTAGCTTGGGTAATATCTCTTTCAATTCCGACAATCATGGACACCACGCCATTCTCATCTCGAACTGGAACAAGGCGGGTATCTACCCATATTTTCTGACCGGACCGAGTGTAATTGAGAATTTCAGTAGTAAAACTCTCGCCTCGTGACGTATGTGCGATAATTGCCTTTACCGTTTCAGGGTCCGTATCTCGCCCATTTAATAACTCACCAGGTGTTTTGCCTCGCGCCTCTGTATTCGTGTAGCCAGTCATTTGTGAAAATGCATTGTTAGTCCAGATGATCTCGCTCTTTGAATTGGTTAGAACAATGCTGTCAGAAGCGTTTTCAGCCACAGCAGAGAGCTGCTGAAGCTCGACCTGCTTCTCCTTAAGTTCCAATTCCCGTCTGCTCAAAGTTGCGATCGTAACCTGGCGGATCGCTGCGAGGTGACATGCCAGAAATGTCGGGGCGATAATCAATAAACCGGCCCCGATGAGTATAAGTCGCAGTTGCCAGATCGTGTCTGATTGCGTGGGCCATCCTGCGATTGGGATCGCTGCAAGTTGCCAGGCCCCAACCGGCAGGACAATATCCATCAAAACAGGGTTTTTGTCCAAGATCGACGCGTCACCAAAAAACATTTCGCCATCCGAGCCCATACCATCACGCCCTATCAGGGCAACTTCAATATGGGAGGTCGGATCTGTGACCCCTGTTTCAGAAAATATTTTTTCGATATCAAGCACGACTGAAGTGATTCCCCAAAACATCTCTTCACCATCTTGATGAACGAAAATAGGAAAGCGCCCAATAATGCCCTGCCCGCCTTGCACAAGCGTTATCGGCCCTGCCAGAACCATCTGACCGCTGTCCCGAACACGTAGTGCCGCCGCACGCTGTGCGTCATTTTTTGTATAATCTAGACCAAGAACCGATTTATTCGCCTCAAAAGGATGCACCATTTGAACAACCAAATTCGGGGCCACGGCAATATTTATGAATTCCTCTTTATCGCCGATGACATGCGCAGCAATGGCACTGAAGTTTTCTTGTATCAAGTTAGGGTTGGTCGACACAATCGCGACCAACCCTTTGACAAGTTGAATATCCGCGTTGAGGTACCCCTCAAGCTGCGAGCGCAAAAGCCCAGCTTCATTTTGCACGTCTGCACGTGCTGTTTGCATTTGAATTGTTCGGTCCTGCAGCTCATTAAAAATGCCTGCAATAGTAACGCCAATGACCGCAATCCAAACGGGAAGGTATGCACGCCTCCCGAACGCAGAAAACGTATTTCGAACTCTGTTGGCTACCACAATGAACCTCTTAAAATCGACAAAAAGATGCCGAACATGATTACGCTGTAGTATTCGTTGCAATCCTTCAAATACCTTTAACATTCCATTGAAATCCTGATCTTAGGTCGCATCTGTTCTTTTTTAGCCCATGTTTACTATGCAAAAAAGTAATCTTGCCCCGACTTAGTTCCAGTCTCTTTCAAGCAATGTTTGCTAAGAAATAGATAAGGAATGGCAAAAGGATACACAGACGCGTTTCGACGTGATGCAGTGCGATCAGCAGCGGCTTAACGGGACCACAGGTTTTCTCTAATTTGGGTGTTGGGCTTTCGACGCTAATCAGGTGGGCCACAGGTGAACCAGCATGACGATCTGATGTCAGGGTAGCAGAACTCTGAGGTGAGGTGCCCCTAGATTAGTAGAGGCTTTGCTTGGTAATTTTGGAACCAAGGAGAAACGGCTATGAACAAGGGGATACGTTTTACGGACGAGTAGGTGGTTATGCGGTCAGCGAGGTGGCTGAGCGGCTGGGGATCAGCACCAGATCTCTGTACACGTGGAAGGCGCAATTTGCGAAGTCACCGCGTGCTAGATTGGACCTGTCCCGCTATCGTGCCGCTCCGATTACTCATTTATGCGGCCTTTCGTTCGAAAGCCAAGGGACTTTTCCAGCCGAGTGCTGAGTGTTTTCTGCGGGCGTTATAGAAGCCAT
>JBLHXX010000003.1:0-114616 GCA_047630475.1 Celeribacter sp.
GGTTGCGCGCGGCCAGTTCTTTGAGCGGCACAGCCCCCAAATCATCAGGGCGCACAGAGGCCAAGCCCCCACCAAAACGGCCAATAGGTGTACGAATGTAGTCGCAGATATAGACGTCGGTCATGATCAAAGCTCCGGTACAATAAGGTCGGCAACAGTGCCATCGATGTGCAGCTTGGCGCCGGTGAGCGCTTGCAATTCGTCCATGGAAATATCGCCGAGTTTTTCACGCAAGATGAATTTGCCATCCTCGATATCCACCACGGCCAGCGAGGTGTAGACGCGCGTCACACAGCCCACGCCCGTGAGCGGGAAGGTGCAGGTTTCGACCAATTTGGGGTCGCCTTTTTTGGTCACATGATCCGTGATCACCGCAACACGTTTGGCCCCGTGGACCAAATCCATCGCGCCGCCCACGGCTGGCACGCCTTTGGACCCGACACGCCAGTTGGCTAAATCGCCGTTTTGCGCGATCTGATATGCGCCCAAAATGGCCACATCCAAATGCCCGCCACGCACCATTGAAAAGCTATCCGCGTGGTGAAAAAAACTGGCACCGGGTTTCAGCGTGATCGCCTTTTTACCCGCGTTGATCAGGTCCCAATCTTCCTCGCCTTCTTTCGGGGCTTGGCCAAATCCGAGCACGCCGTTTTCGGTGTGGAACACCGCTTCGCGGCCTTCAGGTTGGAATTTCGCGACCATTTCAGGAAAGCCGATCCCAAGGTTTACATAAGCGCCATCTTCGATGTCTTGCGCCGCGCGCCACGCGATTTGGGCGTTGGTGAGTTGTGTATAAGTCATCAGTGAACGGCTCCTGTGCGCACGAGAATTTCTTCTTGCTGTGGGTTTTTGACCTCGATCACGTGATCGACAAAAATACCGGGGGTGATGACCTGTTCGGGATCAATACCGCCCGCTTCGACCAAATCAGAGACCTGCGCGATGGTCACATCAGCGGCCATGCACATCAGCGGATTGAAATTGCGCCCCGCCAAACGGTAGGTCAGATTGCCATGTCTGTCACCAAGTTGACCTTTGACAATGGCGAAATCGGCCTTGAGCCAGCGTTCTTGTACATAATAACGGCCATCGAATTCTTCGGTCGGCTTGCCCTCGGCCAATTCAGTGCCAAAGCTTGTCGGCGTGTAAAACGCAGGGATGCCTGCGCCAGCTGCGCGAATACGTTCGGCCAGCGTGCCTTGGGGGACCAGTTCCAATTCGATCTCGCCCGCGAGAAATTTCTCGTTGAACGCTTCGGCATTGGATGAGCGCGGGAACGAACAGATCATCTTTTTGACCATGCCCGCTTTGATCATCGCGGCGATGCCGACAAATCCATTGCCCGCATTGTTGTTGATCACGGTCACGTCTTTGGGGCTGCCCGTTGCGCGAAAGCGGTCGATCAATGTGTGGATCAACTCAATCGGGCTGCCAGAGCCGCCAAAGCCGCCGATCATCAAAACCGCGCCATCGGGGATGCCCGCGACGGCTTCGGTCAAAGTGGAAATGGATTTATCCATGCCAGTCTCCTTAAAGTGTATGCCCAGACAGACTCGGGGCGGTGCTGGGCGAAACGTAACGGGTGGGGCGATGTCGGGATAGAAAATTGTTCGCATATTGACTTTTGTTCACATAAGAGCGAAGCCTGTGCGCATGTTGAACAAACCCACCGATCATATTGCCTCTTTTGCCAAAGGCCTGCGCGTCATTGAATGTTTTGGCGCAGACACGCCGCGTCTGTCGATCTCGGATGTGGCGCAGATCAGCCAGCTCGACCGTGCCACCGCGCGGCGCTGTTTGTTGACGCTGCACCATGAGGGCTATGCCGATTACGATGGGAAATTCTTCACCCTGACGCCGAAAACGCTGCGCCTTGGCATGGGGGCGCTGGCGTCCCTGCCCTTGCCGCAGATCGTACAGCCTTGGTTGGATCAACTGGCAGAGCAAATCGGGCAAAGCTGTTCCGTGTCGATTTTGGATGCGGGCGAAATTGTCTATCTGGCCCGCGCCGCCCAGCAACGTGTGATGTCGATTGGGTTGATGCCTGGCTCACGCTTGCCTGCGCATTGCACCTCGATGGGGCGGGTGTTGTTGGCGGCGTTGCCATTGCGCGAAGCTTGTTTGGTGATTGATCATGCTGATCTCAGCCCGCGCACAGCGCTCAGTCTCACGGACCCGACAGAGATCATGACCCGTGTGGAACAGGCCAAACGCGATGGTTATGCGGTGATTGATCAAGAAATTGAAATGGGGCTGCGCTCGATTGCTGTGCCTGTTTACAACGGGCGCGGGCTTGTGGTGGCTGCGCTCAACACGGGCATGGCGGCGACGCACGACAGTGTTGAGGCTTTGGTGACAAACTATTTGCCCGCGCTGTTGAAAGTGCAAGCAGGCCTGCGCCGCGTGTTGTAATCTGCGCTTATTCAGCGCCCAAACGTTCAATCCGCGCACACAGATCAATCGCCGCAGATAGCCCGCGTGCGGTCGCCTGCGCCATTTGTGGCAACAGCATCCATTCCAATGACCACGCAGCACCAGAGCGTTCTTGTTCGTGGATCATCGCGTGATGCATGCCGCTGACTTGCACCGCGTTAAACCGCGCAAGCGTGATCAAAAGCTCAGCCAAAACAGGGTTTTGCTTGTGTGGCATCGCTGATGATCCGCCGCCGCCAGACATGCGGATTTCGTCAATGCCTTGCTGTGCCATGAGACAAATATCTTGGCCCATTTTACCCAAAGACCCTGACACAAGCGACAAAAACGACGCGTATTCCGCCACGCTATCGCGCATCGCATGCCAAGCTTTATCTGTCGGCGCCAGCCCCAAGGCTTTGGCCACATCGACCACAATCGCGTCAGCATGAGCACCCAGCGCTTTGCGGTCACCCGATGCGCCGCCGATCTGCACCACTTCGACACGGGGGCGCAATTGATCAAGACGGTCCACATGCGCCGCCATCGGGCGACGCCATGCCTCGACACGGTCGCGCACGGTGATCGGCGTGGCCGCTTGCATCCGCGTGCGGCCCATCATCGGGCGGTCACCGAATTTGGCCTCAAGCGCTTTGAGCGCGGTTTCCAATTCCATCAGGCGTCCTGCGATCAAAAAAGACGCCTCGCGCAGGGTCAGTACCAGCGCTGTGTCCACGACATCTTGGGAGGTCGCGCCTTTGTGGATCGCACCTGCGTCAGACACGGCTGTGCCTGCTGCGGTTTTCATTTGCGCCACCATGCGCGGGATCGGCACGCCGTCTTTGGCCAGTCCCGCATGAATATCGGTCACATCAAAGGACATGGTTTCAATCGCAATTGCGGCCACTTCGCCGAGGTTTTCATCGCCCAACACATGCCGCCCCAACGCGCGTGACCACGCGGCCTCAAAGGCTTGCATATGGGCCAATTGTTTGTCAGCCGACCAAATGTCCGCCATCGCCGCATCGGCAAACAGCCCGCCCAGCCAAGGGTGATCAAAAGCGCTTACAGTCATGGATGGTGTCCTCAAATACAAGAAAAAGGGCGACATCTGCCGCCCCTTTTAACTACATAGCAAACCGACTTAAATGTCGAGAAACACAGTCTCGCCGTCACCTTGCAGGCGGATATCAAAGCGATATTTGCCCTCGGACGTTTTTTTGGCGATCAGCGTTTGCACGCGTGGGGTTTGCTCGATGCGCGACAAAACAGGATCGCCTGCGTTGTCTTCATCGTCGAAATAGATGCGGGTTTGCAGGCCAATATTGATGCCGCGCGCCACGATCCACAATGAGATATGCGGCGCTTGCATCACGCCATAACGCGACCCAACACGCCCCGGTTTCACCGTGCGCAACGTGAATTCGCCGCTCTCGGCATCGGCGGCAAACCGGCAATAGCCCGACACTTTCGGATCTGCGCCCTCTTGGGTTGCGAATTTGCCTGCCGCGTCTGGCTGCCAGCTTTCAATCAACGCATCGCGCAGCGCCCAGCCGGTGCCGTCATAAACGGAGCCCGAAATTTCGATGATCTCGCCCTGTGCGCCGTCTTCAATCGGGCTCAGGCCAATTTCATGATCATAGTAATCTGGGTTGCCCGCATGGGTCGGGATCAACCCGATATGAACGTATGGGCCCGCGGTTTGGGACGGGGTTTCTTGCAAAACGTCTAGGGATTGTACCATTTTTAGAGACCCTCCAACTTGTTCTCGAACATGGTCTGACGACGACCACGCAACACGATGTCAAATTTATACGCCAAGAAATCAAGCGGGCGTGATTTGCTAAAATCAAGCGGCGCGACAAGGCGGTCCAACTGACTGCGATCTTTGACTGTCGCGGCAATAGGACAGTGATTGATCAAAGGATCGCCCTCGAAATACATCTGCGTGATTAGGCGCTGACCAAAGCCCGAGCCAAACACAGAAATGTGGATGTGCATTGGGCGCCAATCATTGCCACGGTTGGGCCAAGGGTAGGCACCAGGGCGAATGGTCAAAAATTCATAGTAACCGTTTTCATCCGTCATCGTACGACCACAGCCGCCAAAATTCGGGTCCAGCGGCGCCAGATAGCCGTCTTTTTTGTGACGGTAGCGTCCGCCCGCATTGGCCTGCCAAATCTCGACCAACGTGTTGCGCACAGGACGATTGTTTTCGTCCAGAACGCGTCCATGCATCAAGATACGCTCGCCCACTGCTGGCGCGTCCCCGCGTGTGTAGTTCAAAATCAGGTTGTTGTCGTGCGGCCCGAATTTGTTGTGGCCAAAGGTGGGCCCAAATTCTTCGGACGCCGAGCTTTCCATCGACACAAGCGCCCAGCGCGGCGAGCGCGGCACGGATGTTTTGTAAGCCGGATCATAGGGCACGGGGTGAATATTACGATTGCGCGGGATCAGGGGGCCTGTCTCACTCATCTGATGCTTCCTCCAGTTCAGCGTAGGTGGCTTTTGCCAATTTGATCGCATGGTTCGCCTTTGGAACCCCTGCGTAGATTGCAACATGTTGGAATGCTTCCATCACATCGCTTTTGCTTGCCCCAGTGCGCGCGGTGGCGCGAATATGCATGGGGATTTCTTCGAAATTTCCAGTTGCTGCCAAAAGAGCCAGCGTCAACATCGACCGTTCACGGCGCGAAATGGCATCGGACGACCACACAGTGCCCCAAGCGCTTTCGGTGATCAGAGTTTGAAACCCAAGATCAAGATCCGATTTATTGGCCTCTGCACGGTCCACATGGGCATCGCCCAAAACGTCGCGGCGGGTCTTCATGCCTTGGTCATATCGTGTCGTCATTTACGCAGTCCTTTTTAGAAAATCTGTAATCAACTGAGCGGTTTGCTCAGGATGCTCGACACAGGGCAGATGGCCCGCGCGCTCAATCACGTGAAACGCAGCACCATATAAATCAGCCGTGGCACGCACCAAATCGGGGGGCGTCGCGCCATCTTCATCCCCGACCATGGCCAGCACAGGCCGTTTGACGCCCTGCGCAAAGACTGTGAAATCCGCTCCCGCGATCGCGGCACACACCCCCAAATACCCCTCAAGCGGCGTGCGTGACAGCATATTGCGCCACGGGGCCACGCGGGTATCATCGGCGCGAAAGCTTTGCGCAAACCAACGTTCCATAACCCCATCTGCAAGAGCTGGAATACCAGAGACGCGCATCGCATCGATGCGGTCATTCCAAAACTCAGGCGTACCGATCTTGGCGGCTGTGTCCATCAACACCAGCGCTTTGATCACCTCGGGGCGTGCTTGCAACACCCCCTGCCCGATCAGCCCGCCAACAGACAAGCCGACAAAGGTGATGTCTTGCAAGTCCAGCGCGTCGATCACGGCCAAAGCGTCATCTGCCAAATCGTCAATCGCGTAAGGCCCATCGGGGCAATCGGACAACCCGTGGCCGCGTTTATCAAACCGCACCAAACGCAGATCGTCCGGCATATGCGCAATCATCGCATCCCAGACGCGCAGATCGGTGCCAAGCGAGTTGGCGAAAAGAACGACACGTCCGTCTTTTGGACCTTCATCACGAATGTGAAGCGTGAGGCCATTGTTTGAAACTGTCTGCATAGATCCTCCGTTGCAGCCCTTTTGCCATAGCTTTTGCACGATTAAAATTATAAATAGAGGTAAATGACATAACCCACAGGTTATATATGATCGATTCACACATTCGGATGCGCCATCTGCGCTGCTTTTTGGAAACCGCGCGCCTTGGCAGCCTCTCCGCCGCAGCAGACGCCATGCATGTCAGCCAACCCGCCGCGTCCAAAACCATTCGCGAGCTGGAAGACATTCTGGGGGTGCCCCTGTTTGATCGCACGGGGCGCCGCTTGGTCCTCTCTGCGGCAGGCAAGGTGTTTCAACAGCATGCAGGGGCCGCGATGATCGACCTCAAACGCGCGCAGGATTTGGTCCGCGACGCCCCGCGCAGCCGCACGCGGCTGGCCGTTGGCACCCTGCCCACCGCCGCGACAGACGTTTTTCCCATCGCAGCCCTCGCCTTTCAACAGACCCATCCAGACTGTCTATTACGAGTCACGACAGGCCCGAACTGGATGCTGATATCGCAATTGCGCGAAGGGGCGCTGGACATGGTTGTCGGTCGCATGCCCCCTGTTGGCTCCCTCGACGGGTTGTCGTTTCGCCAACTGTATTCCGAAGTTGTGATGCCTGTGGTGCGCCCGGATCATCCGCTTTTGCGTCCCGATTGGCCAATCGCGGATCTGACCCGCTACCCCTTGATGTTGCCGCCATCGGGGGCGGTGATTTCGCCTATGGTGCGGGCGTTTTTGCACAACAACGGAATCAGCCACCCCGAGCCTGCGTTCGAGAATGTGTCCTTGGCCTTTGGTCGCAGGGTTGTGCAGGACTCTGATGTGATTTGGTTTATTTCTCAAGGTGTTGTGGCCGCTGAACTGGCCCTTGGGACGTTGAAAGCCTTGCCGTTGAAGGACGATCTTTTGGGCGGACCTGTGGGCGTGTCCATGCGCGAGCAAACTGTCATCACCCTTGAGCAAAAGGCACTTTTGGCGGCCCTGATCGAGGCCGCCAAAAGCCATCAAAAGTAGATTTTAGAACGGCAAGCCGATGTAATTTTCAGCCAAGTCACGCCGTGCGGTTTCAGACGTTTTGAGATGGTTGAACGTCGCTTTGCGCATCTGCGTGGTAAAGCTGTCTTCGCCGTCAAACTGGTGCATCGTCGTGGTCATCTGCCAGCTGAAACGCATGGCCTTCCAAATGCGCGCCAGCGCCTGTTCCGAGTACCCGTCAACGCCGCTCAGATCATTGTCTTTGAGCGCTAAAATCAAAGCGTTTTTCAAATAATACACATCAGAGGCTGCCAGATTGAGCCCCTTGGCCCCAGTCGGCGGCACGATATGGGCGGAATCGCCGACCAAAAACAGGTTGCCCCATTTCAGCGGCTCAGACACAAACGACCGCAAAGGTGCGATGGATTTCTCGATCGAGGGGGCCATCACGACTTTGGCCGCAGTTGCCGCGGGCAGACGTTTTTTGAACTCGGTCCAAAACCGCTCGTCGCTCCAGTCTTCGACCTTATCGGTCAATGGCACCTGCACGTAATGGCGCACCAGATTTTCATTGCGCATGGAGGCCAGCGCAAAGCCGTGCTTGGAATTGGCATAGATCAATTCGTCTTCCAAAGGGGGTGTATTGGCCAAAATACCAAGCCAACCAAAGGGGTAGACCCGCTCGAACTCTTGCCGCACGTCTTCTGGAATGGTTTTGCGCGACACCCCATGAAAGCCATCACAGCCCGCAACATAGGCGCAAGTGATACGCTTTCGCGCCCCATCCACCGTGTATTCCACATAAGACTCGGCGTCGTGCAGATTGTGAATTTTCACATCCTCAACGCCATGAATGATCGTCGTGCCCATGGCATCTTGGGCCTCATACAAGTCAGTGGTCACTTCAGTTTGGCCGTAAACCATCACCTGTTTGTCAGTCAATTCCTTGAAATCAATGTGAATCATGTCATCATCGTTTGACAGGTAACACCCATCATGCGGGAATCCTTCGGCATCCATACGTGCGCCAACACCAGCCTCGCGCAGCAATTCAACAGTGCCCCACTCCAAGATACCAGCACGAATGCGAGACAAAACATGTGCGCGCGAGGAGCGTTCTAGAACCACGGTATCGATACCGTTTTTGTTCAAAAGTTGTGACAACAAAAGCCCAGACGGCCCCGCCCCAATAATAGCAACTTGCGTTTTCATAGCTCTCTCTCTTCCCTCACTGCGTTGAGATCACTTTAAGCGGCCACCACATGTCATGGAATGGACGGGCACGGCAATGAATGGTATCAATCGTGCATGAGCACGCAATCCACCATCCCCATCTTTACGCTGTTTGGCGAATACAATGGCTTTCCTGATGTTGTGCACAGTGAACGCATCCATGCACGCGCACACCTGCATGATTGGGTGATTTCACCACATCGGCATGACCAAATGGCGCAGGTGTTTCAGATTGAAACAGGTGCGGCCGAGACACAGGTCGATGGGCATGCAGGTACTCTTAAGTCATCCGAATTTCTATATATACCTCCCAGAATCGTACATGGATTCGAATTTGAACGCGGTACTGAAGGGGTGGTATTGTCCTTTCCCTTGCCCGTCATCAACGCCTTGACGCCCCAGTCGCCAGATTTGACGCAAACCTTATCGGGGGTTGTGACGGGACCCGTTCTGCCTGAGTTGGCACAGTTGCTCGAACTGCAAAGTCATGGGTTTGAAAGCACTGGCACTTTTCGGACCCATCGCCTGATTGGGTTGAGCCATGCAATCTTGGCCCATGTGGGCGAAATCGGAACGCAAAACCAAAGTTCAGGCACGGGAGGGCACCAGATCCTTGAGCGACTTGATCATTTGATCGCCAGCCATTTGGCGCAGCATTGGCGCCCAAGCGACTATGCTGACGCTTTGGCGATCACGACGGGACACTTGGGCCGCATATGCCGTACGGCGACAGGAAAATCTGCATCAAACTATATCGAGACTGCCGTGATGACCGAGGCCAGCCGACTGTTGGCCTTTACACGTCTATCCGTATCGGAAATTGGATATCGGCTTGGGTACACCGACCCGCCCTATTTTTCGCGCCGCTTTCGCATGGCCTGCGGGATCACCCCCAGCGCCTATCGCGCGCGTTTTCTGACGGATCGGTCCGAGCGCCCCTAGATCGGCAACGTCACCGGCAAAGCGCGTTTTTGCACGCGTGCCGCAAGACGGTGAATGGTGCTCGCATCTGCGGCGTGATCTGCAACGGCCACCATACGGGCCCAAACAGCGCGGAAAAACAATTCTGACGTGAATGCCATAAAATCATGCGCCCGTTCGCTGGGATCATCGCACGCGGCAACCGATTGGCGCGCTGTCGTCCAAGCCTCCAACAGTGATGTGATCTCGGGCGTATCAGCAAGCTCGCCGACCAAATCAGCAAATTGATCAGCCCCCTGCCCGCGCAAACCGCGTGTCGCCAGCGCCTGCGCGTGAATACCATTGGCGCCTTCATAGATCGAAGTGATCCGCGCATCCCGCCATGTTTGCGAAACGCGATATTCTGTCAAATATCCATAACCACCAAGCACCTGCATGCCCAGATCAGCAGATATGATCCCCGCCTCAGTACAAAAAACTTTGCACACAGGCGTCAGGAAATCGACCAGTTCAGGCCGTGCGCCCAGCTCCATTTCCACCAAAGTGACATGCGCCATGGCGCGGGCCCCAAGAGCCAAACTGTGCTGTGTCTCTAACATACGTTTGACATCAGCATGATCGCTGAGAACGGCCTCGGTGCGATCGGCCTTGCGGCCCTGTTTGCGCTCGACGGCATAAGCAGCGGCAATATCATGAGCGCGGGTTGCATGGGCCACACCTTGTAATGAGACATCCAAACGCGCGTGGTTCATCATGGTGAACATCGCGGCCAATCCCGCGCCCTCATCCCCGATCAGTTCAGCCACAGCCCCGTCAAAAGACATCTGGCATGTGGGAGACGCATGAAGCCCGAGTTTTTCTTCGATCCGCGTCACGGTGATGGCGTTGGATGCCCCGCCTATGTCACTGGAACACAAGAACAATGACAGCCCCTTAATGCCTGCGTCCGCAGGGCCAGTGCGCGCCAACACGAGGTGCAAGATGCCCGACGACATGTCTTGATCTCCGCCCGAGATAAATATCTTTTCGCCATCAATTTTCCACAGATCGCCGTCCTGAACAGCCTTGGTGCGAATACGCGATAAATCAGACCCCGCACCGGATTCCGTCAAGCACATGGTGGACAACACCTCCCCAGAGGCAAGGCGCGGAATCCATGTTTCTTTTTGCGCATCGGTGCCAAAGCGCCTCAAAGTTGAAATCGCACCCGGCACCAAATTGCAGACCATTTGCAGCGCGTGATTTGCACCCGAAAACACTTCTGAGACAGCCGCAGCCGTCAGGTGATCCATCTCCATACCCCCGAAATCCTCAGGCGCTGTCAGCCCTTGCCACCCGCCTTCGGCCAATTGATCAAAGGCATCTTTGTAACCGTCTGGCATATGAACTTTGCCATCTTGCAAGCGGCAGCCTTGGGCATCGCCTTGTTCATCGATCGGGGCAAGCACGCCTTCGGCAAAACTGGCGAAATGCGTTAGAATTTCACCTGTCATGTCCGCGTCAAAATGGTCAACACGCGTGGCATTTGCAACATGCGTCAAGGACCATAGGATGTCGGAATTGGGCGATTTAAACGGGATCATGGCATGTCCTTTAATCAGTAAAGCCGCAAAATATAATGCACATGTATAGAGTGCGCTGGCGTGCCACGCGCAAAATGTGCAGGGATCGAGCGGGGGAAAGGCAGGGGGCAAAATGGAAAGGCCCCCCACATTAAATTAGGCTGAAACGCCCAGCAACCGCATAGCATTTTCTTTCAAGATCAGCGGGCGCACTTCGTCGCGGAACTCGGCCTGATCAAAAGCATTCAGCCATTTTTCTGGTGCAATCATCGGCCAATCAGAGCCAAACAACATTTTCTTTTTTAACATTGTATTGGCGTAGCGGATCAAGATCGGCGGGAAGTATTTTGGCGACCAGCCAGACAGGTCGATATAGACGTTTGGCTTGTGTGTTGCGACCGAGAGCGCCTCTTCTTGCCACGGGAAAGACGGATGTGCGAGCACGATGGGCATATCGGGAAAATCAACACAAATATCGTCTATATACATAGGGTTGGAATATTTCAAACGCATCCCGTTCCCCCCTGACATACCGGACCCAACGCCGGTTTGACCGGTGTGAAACAAGGCAGGTTTGCCCGTTTCGGCGATGGCTTCGTACAGATCATAGGCCAAGCGATCATTGGGGTAGAAACCTTGCATGGTCGGGTGGAATTTAAAGCCTTGAATACCGTGGTTTTCAACCAAATCACGAGCCTCGCGTGCGCCAAGTTTGCCCTTGTGCGGATCGATTGAGGCGAAAGGGATCAAAATGTCGTCGTTCTTTGCACAAGCGTCAGCAACTTCGTAATTGTCGTAGCGGCGGTAGCCCGTTTCACGCTCGGAATCGACGGGAAAAATCACAGCTGCAATGTTCATCTCGCGGTAATGCGCTGCGGTCTCGTCGATGGTGGGCGGGTGCGCCCAAGGTGCGCCAAAGTATTTGGCCATCGTGCTTTGCAACTCATCATAGCCGTCATCATTGTGGCAACCGCAGGCCTCTTCGGCGTGGGTGTGAAAATCGATTGCGCGGACTTTTGAAAAATCTACCATGGTTTTATTCCTTAAACGCGGATCAACGCGGGATCTTCATTGTCATACAAACGCTCAACTAAATCAGCGCGGCGTGTGATGATTTTACGGGTGTTGAGCGAGCCTTTATCGGTGACTTCGTGATCTTTCAGCGAGGGGGCTTCGGCCAAGATCATCGCACGCGAAATCCGTTTGGCAGAGCCTGAGGATTTCGCAGCAAGATCACGCAGACGCTCTTCGAGTTGCGCCTGCAACACATCGTCGATCACAGCACCATTTGACGTGTTTTCGCCGTGGACTTGATCGGGGCGCGCAAAGATCAAGAGGCCAATCGCATCGCGATCATGGCCACAAATCACCACGTCTTGCACAAGGCCCTGCAAGGCATCCAAAGCATCAAGACGCAGCTTGCCCGCTTGCACCCAAGTGCCTGTGAGCAGTTTGAAATCCTCAGAGACACGCCCATCAAAAATGAGACCGCGATCCGGATCGTCATTGTTCACAAAGCGCACAGCGTCACCCGTGATCAAAAAGCCGTCTTCATCAAATGCCTCAGCCGTTTTGACGGGATCACCGTAGTATTGCGTCATGATGTTGGGACCTTTGACCCGCAATTCGCAGCGCATCTCGTCATCTGGCAAGAGTTTAATTTCGGTGCCGGGCAACGGCACACCGATGACGCCTGAGCGGCCAATCGGTTCGTGAACCATCACGGTCGCAGGCGCAGTTTCGGTCATGCCCCATGAGGAAATCATAAGTGGCAAACGCCCGCGCTCGGCCATTGCGACGTCTTCTAAGCTGGTCCAAACATCTTGTGGCAGAGACGCGCCCGCGTAGAACAACATATCAAGATTGCCCATATAGGCCTTGCGCAAATCCGCATTGGTGTTCATCTCGGTGGCCAGCATCGCAAACCCAACCGGCACATTGAACGCCAAAGTGCCAGGGCGCGAAATGATGTTTTCAATGGTCCGCGCAAAGCCACGTTTGGTTGGTTTGCCATCGTCGATATAAAGCGTGCCACCATGGGCCAGCATCATGTTGACGTTGTGCGACCCGCCGAACACATGGTTCCAAGGCAACCAGTCATTGATCACAGGGGGGCGTTCTTTGAGAAACGGCAAGACGGCCGCCATTTGCGCTTGGTTGGCACACATCATTTTTTGCGTGGTCAAAACACCTTTGGGGTCAGAAGAGGATCCAGAGGTGAACAGAATTTTCGCCAAGGTATCAGGGCCAACCTTTGCGTGCACCGCATCGATATCAACGCTAGGATCGCCAGCAACCAGATCGGCAAAGGCGGTTACATCACGTGGCGCGCCATCGGTTTTAGAGGCAACCACTTCCATGTCATTCAAATTGCTCAGACCAATTGCGGCCCCATAGCGCGCGGCGTCATCAACAAAGGCCATAGCGGGTTTGATTTTATCGAGCACATAAATCAAACGCCCATGGGCCTCGACGATCAAGGAATATTGCTCGGCCAAAGGCGAGGTCGGAACACCTGCGTATTGCGCGCCCAGAGACAACAACGCGTGATCAACAGAGTTGCCGGACATGATCACAATTGGGGTGTCTTTTCCCATGCCCCGCGCGGCCAAAGAGGACGCAATACCGCGCACAGATTCTAAAACTTGGGCATAACTCAACTCGCGCCAGCCCTCGCCATCGCGTTCCGCTAGAAACACGCGATCAGGGGCCTCAAGCGCCCATTTGTGCAGCCATACACCTGTATTTTTCACAACAGGATCAATCACGTGTCGGCTTTTCAAAAGAAGTGAATCGGCACGTTTAATGGTGTCCACGGCGTGCGGGACCAAGTTTAGGCCAGTGGTTTGATCGATCATGTCATGCCTTTAAAGTTCAGTATTGTGAGAATCGATCCGGTCCAAAAGGCCGCGCAATGTGTCGCGTTCCTCGTTGGTCAGGTCGCAAAATATTTTGTCTTCATGTGCCTGCACGAGGCCGTCGGCTTTTTTCAAAAGCGCCTTGCCCGCAGGCGTGGTGTGAAGCGCGTAGGACCGCCGGTCCCCTTCGACACGGTTGCGCGAAATCAGATCGGCTTTTTCCAGCTCATCCACCAAAACCACCACACCGGAGCGTTCGATTTTAAGTGTCTGAGCCAGTTGGGATTGGGTCAAATTGGGGTTCTCGGCGACCACGCTGAGCGCCGAGAACGTCATTGTACGCAAGCCCAAAGGTTCGATTGCTTTCATCATATCCGCCCGCACCAATAGGTAGACGCGCTTAAGATTATAGCCTGCAAATTTACGCAGATTGGTGTCTGTCATGATGGTTTGCATCGTATTGGGCATCTTCACGTCCTTTTCGGTATGAGTTAATTCGCCACCAAATCCACCAGCCAGAAACTCAAGACTGGGAAGCTGACCAAAATGGCAATGCGAACAAACTCTGCGATGATGAATGGCGTTGCGCCGCGGAAAATTTGACTGGTCGGGATGTCTTTGGCCATCGATGAGATAACAAAGAGGTTCATCCCCACCGGCGGCGTTATCAGCCCCATTTCGACCACCACCAATGTGATAATGCCAAACCACATGGCTTGTTGTTCAGGCATCAAGCCAAAATCAAGCGCCATAACGGTTGGGAAAAACACCGGCACCGTGAGCAAGATCATCGACAAACTGTCCATGACGCAGCCCATGACCAAATAGAACGCGATCATCGCCAACAAGATCCACATCGGCGCGACGTTCACACCGCTGAAGTAATCCGCAACTTCGATAGGCATCCGACTAAGCGCTAAGGCCACGTTGAAGATGTCAGCACCAAAGACGATGGCAAAGATCATCGCAGAGGATGCCGCCGTATCGATCAAACAATCTATCAAGGCACGCGGTGTGAGTTTACGTGTCGAAAACCCGATAATCAACGTCAACACAACCCCGACAGACGCGCCTTCGGCAGGGGTAAACAGCCCACCATAAATGCCACCAAGCACGACCACGAAAATCAAAACGATGTGCCACACATCCCCCAACGATTTGATCCGCACAGACAAAGGCGCTTTGGCCTGTCTTGGGGCTTCATTTGGGAAAACACGTACATAAATAGCAATGGCAATAAAGAAGCCAGCCACGGCCAAAAGCCCCGGAATGGTTGCAGCCAGAAACAGTTTGACGATGTTTTGCTCGGTCAAAAGAGCATAGATAATCAACACAATCGAAGGGGGGATCAAAATGCCAAGCGTGCCACCAGCGGCCAAAGAGCCCGCTGAAATCGCCCCTGAATACCCTGCTTTGCGCATTTCAGGCAAGGCCACACGCGCCATAGTAGACGCGGTTGCCAAAGACGATCCTGAAATCGATCCAAACATCGCACAGCCCGCCACAGACGCCATCGCCAAACCGCCACGCAAGTGGCCGATCCACGCATTGGATGTCGAGAACAAAGCCGCCGAAATACCCGAGCGCGTCGCGATATGCCCCATGAGGATAAACAAAGGCACGATGGCAAATTCATAGGACATGAATTTATCGACCCAAGCGGTGTTAAAATAGGCGAACAAGGCTTGGGGGCTGGCCAAAAGGGAATAGCCAACAGCGCCGACAAACCCCATGCCCAAAGCAATTGGCATACGTACAAAAATGAGCAGTAACAATACGATGACCATCGTAATAGCGATTGTAAACGGATCCATTATTTGGCCTCCAATGCACGAAAAATGGAACTGACCATGGGCAAGCCCGTGATCAAAGCGACAATCGCAGACAGTCCTGTGCCAAAGACGGCTGGTACAAAGGCCCACCAAACCGAGGCTTTGAGCAGCATCGTTTTGTCACCGTATTCATGCATTTCACCCAACCCAATAGTCAGGCGCCAACACAAAAGCGCCCAAACGACCGCAAAGCAAAGCGTCCAAACGCCATCAATTCTTTTTTGTTCACGCGCAGGCAAGCGCAGCGTGAACAGATCGACCATGACATGGCCTTTGTTCAATTGGCACAAAGGCAAAAAGAGCGAGGCGCAGGTCACACAAACCAGTTCCACAAGTTCGAAATCTCCGCGCACACCACCCAAACCAAGGTTTCTCATGATCACGGAATACGCGACCACAAGGGACGCTACGAAAATGGTTAAGCCACCAAGGCCTGCACTAAACGTGCAGACAATACGAAGCCCGCGGTACAGGAGGGTTCCCCCCCCCTGTACGGCTGCATGTTGCATCTGCTCTGACATGTTTAGCCTGCGTCAAGCAGTTCATTGATGCGTGACAAAATGGCGGCGCCATCATGACCTGCGTCATTGAGTGTTGCGACCCATTTGTCTTGGATCGGCTGGGCGGCTTCTGCCCATGATGCAATTTCTTCGGCTGGAATTTCGTTGATCTCATTGCCGTTATCCACCACAACTTTGCGGCCGTAGGCTTCGAAACCATCGAAAGCTTTGCCCAAACGCTGGGACATTTCGATGCCAGAATGCGCATCAATCACGGCACGTAGATCGTCTGACATGCCCTCGTATGCTTTCTCGTTCATGACAATCGCAAAGGGGTTTGTGTAAATCCCACGCGCACCAGGCGCCGCCTCAGAGGTGTATTTTGTCAACTCTTGAAGCTTGTATGGCGGCACGATTTCATATGGCAGACAGCAGCCATCAATCACGCCGTTGGACAGACCAACAACCATGTCAGACACAGGGAAGAACACAGGTTCCGCACCGAAGCTGGCCAAAAGTTCGCCTGTGCCTTGGTTTGGCGCACGCAACTTTTTGCCCTTCATGTCTGCCGCAGACAAGATTGGCGCATCAGTTGTGTGCAATTTGCCGCCATCATGCGTGTGGAACGCAAGGTTTTTAAGGCCTTTGTATTCACCGACACCGAACTCATCCATGATTTTATGCATCACAACAGATGTCTTTTCGGCGTTGGTCACCAAGAAAGGCAAACCAATGGTTTCCGCGACCAAATAACGGCCCGGTGTATACGCAGGCAACGTCCAAGAGATGTCACAGATGCCTTGGCGCGCTTGGTCTGCAAGCTGACCTGGCTTGCCGCCAAGTTGCATGGATGGGAACACCTGAATATCGATCGCGCCCTCAGACGCCTCGCGAATTTCACCAGCCCAAGTTTCAAAAAACTTACCCATTGGGGCCACTGGTGGAATGAAGTGGTGCAAACGCAGTGTGACTTCGGCTGCATGTGCTTGTTTCAAAAACGCAGGGGTGGCCAAAGCGGCCCCCATAGTCGCCAGTGCGGCGCGGCGTGTCATCGTAGTCATTGGTCGTCCTCCCTTTTTTTCTAACATCTGACGTGGCTCAAACTCACACACCATGGCGTGCGAACTTGTGCCTCAATATCAGTCTCTCCTCCCCGACAGGGCCATATGACCTTAACGGGTATCCTTGTTGCCTACCGAAAGGTCGGTTTGCGTTTTTCCAAGAAGGCGTTTAGGCCCTCTGCGGCATCGGCGCTGGTTTGCGACACTGCGGCACACAGGCTTTCGGTAAACAACCCATCGGCCCGTGACATGTCTGAAATCCGACTGATCGCCTGAATCATCATGTAATTGGACAAGCTTGCATTTTTCGCGATACCTGTCGCCAGTTTGCGCGCCAAAGGCAAAGCCTCCCCCTTGCCCACGCTATAGTGTGTGAGGCCCAAATCAAGTCCCTGATCCGCATTATATTTGCGCCCCGTCAACATCATTTCGCCCATGCGGTCTGCACCCAAAATGCGCCCGATCCGCACGGTCGCGCCGCCGCCAACAAAAATGCCGCGCATGCCTTCGGGCAATTGAAAAATCGTGCCCTCTTCAGCGATGCGCACATGGGTGCTTGCGGCCATTTCCAATCCGCCACCAATCACAGCGCCGAACATCGCGGACACCACAGGCAGACCCGAAAACTGGATCATATCCATAACGCGGTGCCAATTGCGTGAATGGCGCAAAGTCCCTTCGGCATCGCGCGCTGTGTGCTCTGACAAATCCAGACCAGAACAAAAATGTCCCTCTGTGCCGGTCATAATCACCACACGCACGTCTTCAGGGGGCTTGGCAAAAAACGCTTCGATTTCATCCAAAAGCTCGTCGCACATCGCATTGCGTTTGCCGGGGCGGTTCATCGTCAACGTGGCAATCGGGCCATCGACATCAACCAAAAGCATGGTGCCAACGGGTGTGTTCTGCGCAGAATTTGGCATGGGGTTTGACATAAAATTCGTGTCTTTCTTACTATTTAATAGGCATGCGCGTGGCCGCATCCAAACGGATCACAGTGCCGTTCAGCATTGGATTTTCAACGATGCTTTGCACCAGCTTCGCATATTCATCAGGAAAGCCCATCCGGTTTGGAAAGGGCACATTTGTTAGAATTTCAGCTTTGACATCATCGGGCAGACCTGCACTCATCGCCGTCTCAAACAGGCCTGGCGCGATGGTCATCACGCGTATGCCAAAGCGTGCCAATTCACGGGCCGCCGGTAAAGTCATCGACGCCACACCGCCTTTGGATGCGGAATACGCTGATTGGCCGATTTGCCCGTCTTCAATCGCGACAGACGCCGTGTTGATGATCACGCCGCGCGCGCCATCATCGTCAATAGGATCCAGTTTGGCCATCTCACGGGCCGCGATATTCAATACCGTATAGGTGCCCAGTAAATTGACACGGACCGTGCGCTCGAACGCATCGATCGTCAAAGACCCATCTCGGGGTAAAATACGCGTGGCGGTGCCAATGCCCGCACAAGAGGTGACGATTCTGGGCGCAGATCCAAAGGTTTTCGCGATGAGTGTAAAAGCCGCTTCGACTTGACCCGTGTCAGACACATCTGCCGCGACGGCCAATCCACCGATGTCACCCGCCACCTTTTGAGCCGCCTCAAGAGACAGATCAAGCACCGCGACACGGGCACCTTGGGCCGCCAAACGCCGCGCAGTTGCTTCGCCCAAACCGCTCCCTGCGCCCGTGACAAGTGCCACAGATCCATTCACGTGCATAAAATGCCCTCCCATTTGGCGTGACAATGCAGTGCGAACAACTGTTATGTCAATGAACAATTAACAACGCAATCCGTGGTGCGCAAATTTGGAAATATTTCAGTTTTTTATCAAACGCTTAAATGAATTATAAATATTCAAAAGTTCAAAAGCCTAAGTGTTCTTCACAAGGAATTGAGGCCATTATCGTCAATTTTATCCGATTTATTCGAGATGCTGCCACAAAAGAATTGTCAGATTCTTCACCTAAAAGGACCACTTCAAACCCCGAACACCTTATTCGGCCCCATAAGGCCCCGCGATCCCCGCAGCGGCGAGCAATGTCCCAAAAGCTCTAACCGCCACGTCACCGCGCACGAAAACATCAAGACCCTGCATCGGGTACTCAAGTGCCTCGACTTTTGGTTTGAGCCACTCGACACGCACGGCATCCCCAGCCAATTGCGCTGCAACCAACAAGGCCGTGTCGGTTCCCGGGCTTTGTTGCCGCGCGACATGTTTTGCTGCACCTCACCTTGCGTGCTTAGAAGGTTTTGCGGGGTATCATCCAGCGACATCAAATGAAACTCTGGGACAGTATGGAAGAGAAGCACGCCCCAAGAGGCTGCCGCAACGCGATCCTTGAGTCCGCACCTACACAGGGTTCGAAACAGTTGCGTGCTGCGTTATGGTCATCTGCACGTAAACTTTCCAAAAACACATCTGTGAGGATCACACATTTAAGAATACCTAAGGTTTGCGTCTTGGGCTCTAGCGCCATTTTGTCCTGAAAAAATGACTGACGGCACCGATTTGGCCTTCGATAGGACCGCTGACAATCTCAGACACTGTCGAGAGCGCTGTTGAAATATTGTCTTGTTCCACATCAGTTGAAAACCGCTTGGCTAGAATTTGCACACCGGATTCAACATCAATAAGCGAGGCAAAGATATCTATCTTTTCATCAAGATGTAAAAGCGATCCAACACGTTTAAAATGAGGTGCTTCGGCAGGTGTATGCTTGGGCGTATCAAGGGACACAACACGCACCTGCAGTCGTTCAAAGTTTTGAATATCTGCGGCCAGTTGCAGTTGAAAGTCGCGCTCATACCTGTCGTTTTCAAGAAGTCCCGTTACATTTTGAAATGCAAAAATATCGATCAAAGGGTAGTCAGACAAAGGCTGGGGTTGCGTGGTCTCGCTTGTGGAACCGAGACTTTTTACCAGCTGCCAAATATCCCACACCATGGCCGCACCAGCCAAACTGAGGAACAAAACAGAAAGCCATTGCACTGTTCGCAGCCTTAAAAAATCGTTGCTTTGACTTGATAGGCCAAACGCCACTGTTTGGCTGGCTTCCATATCGGGAACATAGGCGTGCAACAAATAACGCCCTTTTGGTAAAACAATTTTTGGTCCATTTGAAGGGGCTTCGTTCGCATAATGTCGACCCAGCGCTTCGCGCAACCTGCGCATCCGAACGCGTACGATTGGATCTGCTGATGGGTCAAAATCGCCATCACGTCCCAGCAGATCAATTGCGATACTGTATTCATTTATCCTTTCGGCTCGCCCGGCACAAATTTCTGTAAGCAAATAGGTCAACATCTGGCCGTTGGCTTTTGATCGCTGAAAGACAACTCCACTCAATACTGCGGCCGCAGCTTGCTGAAGCAAATCTACAGCATCTTTTGACAATTTGGAGTTTACCACCACTCAGCGCTCCCAACCGGGACCTATTTAGCAGGACTAAAAAGATCCTTAGCGTTCATCGCAAATGTCCGTGGCTCGATCAGCCAAATGAGCAGAATCGCAGCTATTTATTCACGTTACACGTCGTTACAAGCAATGTTACAAACAACTTTAACAATCTGTCACCATTTGTTTCTAGAACCGAACACTCAAAGCGCTTTAAATTACGACATCACCCCAAATACGCTCTCTAAACTGGCGCCTATTCTTGTGTTTTCACGACCCGCACTCTTTTCCCAGCCCGTCTTTGAAGGCCCACAGCTTGATACACGATCAGCGAACCGTTAACGAAATGAAAAAAACACCAAAAAAATCAACATGGCCATCACTTCGGGTGATCGCACATTACAGTTTTCTTTGACATCGGATGATCCGTTTTTTTGTTACGAAACGAACGTCCATATTTCGAATATGCAGCGCGCACCCTATTTTTCCATAAATGGAGAGCCTTCGGTGTTGACGGATTACGAAGCCAAACTGATCGAACAACTGCATGATGTATGCAACTACTATTGCGAACATGGCGATCCAAAACTATCAGATTTGGTTGACAAAATTGGCATAAGTTTAATGCAATCGTTCTTATCGAGAGGGACCAATGTTGCGGCCCATCCAATCCGAAACCAAAGGCCGGAATAGCACAAAAGCTACATCGCAGCCTCTTGCCAACAGTGCATGCACCCGCGTAGAGCAAGACCACCCTGTCTCTATGCGGATCCATTTGTGTATCTATACCGTCTTCTTTTGACCCTTGTGGCCCCTCTGGCCGCGCTCATGGCGCTGCGTCAAATGGTGCGCGGCAAGGAAACATTTGCGGACATCCAAGAGCGCTTTGGCGCGGGGTTGTCCTCGGCGCCGATGTTACCGGGATCGACATTATGGGTGCATGGCGCCTCAAACGGCGAATTGACAGGTGCGCGCGCCTTGATCGAAGACGCTTTGGCGCGTGATGAACGGCGCGGCATCATTGTCACCGTCAACAGCGTGACAGCACGCGCATTGGTGCAAAGCTGGGGTCTTGATCGCGTCACCGTGCGTCTTGCGCCTTTGGATTTCAAACGCACGGTGCATCATTTCATCGCCTGCACACAGCCCGATGCCTTGGTCACCATTGAAAATGAAATTTGGCCAAACCGATTTACCCAGCTTGCACGCCACGGCATTCCGGTGATTGTCGTGGGCGCACGTATGTCAAAAAAGACGCTGCAGGTCTGGCAAAAATATGCCCCTGTTTTGAAAAACGTCTCACAGTTGACGTTGGATGCGATCACGGCACTGGCCGCGCAAGACACAGAATCCCAAAATCGTATTGTTGCGCTTGGTCTTGATCCTGCCCGCCTTTTGCCGCTGTTCAATTTGAAAAGCAGTGTTGATGTGGGCACCTATGTGCCCTTGGACGTCGCGCGCTTGCGGGCCTCGTTTCATAAAAACAGAACTGTTTTGGCCGCCTCAACCCATGAGGGCGAAGATGAAATCATCCTTGAAAGCTTTGCGCAGCTTTTGAAAACGCATCCCGATCTACGATTGGTTCTGGCACCACGCCATCCCGCGCGCGCGGATGCAATTGCAACACTTGCCCGCACATTGGACCTAGACGTTGCACGGCGCAGCGCGGGGGATGCGCCAGAAACCGCATCGGTCTATTTGGCCGATACATTGGGCGAAATGGCCCTGTGGTATGCGCTGGCCGGGATCACCTTTGTGGGGGGGTCTTTGGTTGATCATGGGGGACACACCCCGTTTGAGCCAGCTCAATTTGGATCGGTTATTTTACACGGCCCCTATGTGTCAAACCATGCGCCGGCATTTGACGCGCTGGACAAGGCTGGCGGCGCTTTGAAAGTGACCAACGCGACGGATCTTGAGGCCACATTGGACGCGCTTTTGATCGCCCCAAGCGAGGCTGCAAAACTTGCACAATCTGGCAGCAACGCATTGGCACAATTGCGACCATCCCACACGGCGCAAACGGCGTTTTGGTCTGCCCTTGACGAGGCTATTCTGTCACGCAAGGCGCGGTCCACGTAAAAGCACACTCGACGCTGAACACATACAGTAGATGCATAGGCAATCGATTTACTGCAATCAAATACACCACGATGCTATGAAAACCATTTCCTAAATCAGTTCTATTTGCTACGTTTTTGAAAAGACTTCAAAAGACGGTAACGGAGCCATCGAGGTGAACGCAGTACGAACCAAACAACGTCCTTTGCGGCTTTTGGGTGCAACAAAGATGGGTGTCAGAACTCAATTTGGCGCATTGTGTTGGCGCATTCGCAAAGACCGCATTGAAGTTTTGCTTGTTCAAACACGACGACGTAAACGCTGGATCGTGCCCAAAGGCTGGCCCATGGAAGGCCAAACTCCAGCCAAGGCCGCCGCTATGGAAGCCTTTGAGGAAGCGGGCATTATCGGCAAAGTGGCGCCGATTTGCATTGGATTGTACAGCTACACCAAATACCCGCGCACAGGCACAGACCCCCTGCCTTGCATGGTGGCCGTTTTTCCGATGAAGGCTGAAAAGGTGCTCAAAGATTACCCCGAAAAAGGTCAACGCAAACGCAAATGGGTCTCGCCCCAAAAAGCCGCCGAAATGGCAGGTGAACCCGAGTTGGCGCAAATACTACGCCATTTTGATCCACGTTTGATGCGGCTTTGAGGCCAATTTAGCCTTTTGGCAAAACCTCTGGTCACTAATGATTTACAATGATCGCAACCGCGCGCTATTCTGGTGCCGCATGAACACCACCAACAACAGTAGAAAAATATGATCCGATACACGCTCAAATGCAGCGAAGGTCACAGCTTTGAAAGCTGGTTTAAATCTGCCTCTGCATTTGAAACACTGCAGGCGGCGGGCCAATTATCATGTCCGCATTGCGGTTCGGATAAAATCGGAAAATCGCTGATGGCTCCCCCCGTCAGCACCGCGCGCAAAGGCCCTACACTCTCGGATGAGCCAGACGCACAGACGCCTTCGGCGGACACGCAAAGCACAAACATCACACCTGCACAGCCAAAAGACATCACGCCTACGGATCACGCGGCAGATTTATCAGCCATGCGCGATCATGTGGAAAAAAATTCAGATTATGTCGGATCGGATTTCACCAAACAGGCCCGTGCGATGAATGACGGTGAGGCCCCTGCACGATCCATTTACGGCGAAGCCAAAATCGAAGACGCCAAAGCCCTGCTCGCAGAAGGCGTGCCCATTTTACCGCTGCCGTTTATGCCCAAACGCAAGCTGAACTGAACCAAATCGGTCCAACCAGCGCGCCAACAGCCTTTCATCACAGTATTTAAGGTCACAACAGACTATGTTGTGCAGGCCTCTCTTGCACTTTGACAAAATGCACCCTAGGACACCTTGATTATTCCAGACGGGGGAGAAGGGCCAAACATGCCAGTTCTCGTAATGAAATTCGGCGGCACATCTGTCGCCACACTCGACCGCATCAAACGTGCGGCCAAACGTGTCAGCCGCGAAGTTGCCAATGGCAACGACGTGATTGTTGTTGTGTCCGCCATGTCCGGCGAGACCAATAAACTTGTTGGCTACGTCAATGAAACGTCGCCTATGTTCGATGCGCGCGAATATGACGCCATTGTATCATCGGGCGAAAACGTGACGGCGGGCCTTATGGCACTGACGTTGCAAGAGATGGATATCCCTGCGCGCAGTTGGCAAGGGTGGCAAGTGCCCCTTAAAACCACATCGGCACATGGGGCGGCACGGATCGAAGATATTCCGACCGACAACATCAATGAAAAATTCGGCGAGGGCATGAAAGTTGCCGTTGTCGCAGGGTTCCAAGGCATCTCGAACGAAGGCCGGATCACCACGCTGGGGCGTGGCGGATCTGACACCACGGCTGTGGCCTTTGCTGCCGCGTTTGATGCAATCCGGTGTGACATCTACACAGATGTCGATGGCGTCTACACCACCGACCCGCGCATCACCAAAAAAGCGCGCAAGATGGAAAAGGTGTCCTTTGAGGAAATGCTTGAATTGGCGTCCTTGGGTGCCAAAGTTTTGCAAACCCGCTCTGTTGAATTGGCCATGCGCTTTAAAGTTAAGCTGCGCGTGCTATCGTCTTTTGAAGAATATGACCCCAATGCTGGCACCTTGATTTGTGCCGAGGAGGATATCGTGGAAAACAATGTAGTCTCCGGCGTTGCCGCAAGCCGTGACGAAGCCAAAATGACCCTCGTGTCTGTGGCGGATCGCCCTGGCATTGCTGCTGCAATCTTTGGCCCATTGGCCGAGGGTGGCGTGAATGTCGATATGATCATTCAAAACATCTCAGAAGATGGCCGCACGGACATGACTTTTTCATGCCCCGTCGATCAAGTTGCACGTGCCGAGGCCGCTATGGCCGCCACGAAAGAACGCGGCGAAGTGAACTATGAATCCTTGGTGTCTGACACAGATGTTGCCAAAATTTCATTGGTTGGCATCGGCATGCGGTCGCAATCTGGCGTCGCGGCCAAGATGTTCAAAACGCTGTCTGATGAAGGCATCAACATCAAAGTCATCGCCACATCCGAGATCAAAGTCTCGGTGCTTGTGGATCGCAAGTACACCGAATTGGCGGTGCAAGCGTTGCACGATGCCTTTGAGCTGGAAAAAGCTTAAAGCCACGCAATGGCAATCACATTTAAGCCCCTGCCCGACACCGGTGCGGGGGCTTTTTTTTATAAAAAGGACGCAACGATGCGCGACAGTTTATGCCAAAAAATTATCGACGTCTGTAATGCGAAAATTGCCGCCAAGGGCGATGGCGTTGGCCTGTCCTTTTATGCCTTCTTTAAAAACAAGAACGACGATCCAGAGTTGCTTATGGAAGCGGCCACGTGGTGGATCGCAACCCACAAGCTAGATCATTTCGAAAAAGCTATGAAAATCCGCACGATGGTACAATCGTACATGATTTCAGACTAGCCAAATTTTAGCGGACGTGATCGGCCAAAGCAGATTTCGTCCCAAAAAAAACAGACGCCCCTCATAAGGCAAAAGTCGCTTAGGATAGAAAAACACCCCAGCCAAAACATGCTGCATGCGCAGAAAAATCTCGCGGTTGCAGCGTAAGTTTCGGAAAATAAGTGCTTATTCTTTAGTACCCTACAAAAATGACGCCTCTTGTCCTTGATTTTCTATAGGCAAGAGGCCCATGTATGTTCTAGTAAAATGAGAGCCTAAAACAGGCCAATTAGGGACGAGCATCACATAATGTCGCAAAGTCGTGAAAGTGAAAGCCGAAAGTTGCTTGGTCGCTTAAGGGATACCTTGGCCGAAGATGGCGCAGGGCAAGCGCGCCTGGACCGCATCACAAATCTCATTGCCGATTCCATGCGCACCGAAGTGTGCTCTATCTACCTGTTTCGTGACAGTGAAACGCTAGAGCTGTGCGCCACCGAAGGCCTCAACGCTGAAGCGGTTCACCAAACCCGTTTGCGCATTGGCGAAGGGTTGGTCGGCAGCGTTGCCAAAACCAAACGCATCGTCAACACCGCAGACGCCCCATCGTCCAAAGGGTTTCGGTACATGCCGGAAACCGGCGAGGAAATTTATTCATCATTTTTAGGTCTGCCCATCCAACGCCTTGGCGACACATTGGGCGTTTTGGTGGTCCAGTCGAAAGAATCCCGCCAATTTTCAGATGATGAGACATACGCCCTAGAAGTTGTGGCTATGGTGTTGGCCGAGATGACCGAACTTGGCGCCTTTATCGGCGAAGAATCCGCGCTTGGGGCCTTGCATCAAAATCCGGTGTTGTTCCGTGGCACGACGGGCCAAGAAGGCGTCGCAGAAGGGCATGTGTATTTGCACGAACCACGGGTGGTTGTCACCAACCCTGTGGCCGATGATCCCGCTGTCGAACTGGAACGTTTACAAGATGCTGTGAACACATTGCGCATTTCTGTCGACGATATGCTGTCGGATGTGGACACAAAAGAAAAAGACCAACGCGAGGTATTGGAAGCCTACCGCATGTTCGCCAACTCGCGCAGCTGGATGCGCCGAATGGAAGCAGACATCGATCGCGGATTGTCCGCCGAAGCCGCCGTAGAAAAAGAACAATCTTTGGCCCGCACACGGTTGTCCAATGTGCCCGATGCCTATCTGCGCGAGCGTTTGCATGATCTCGACGATCTGTCCAACCGTATGTTGCGTATTTTGACGGGGCAAGGATCAGACACAGGCGCGGAAATGCCGGACGATCCCATTTTGATCGCACGCAATATCGGCCCTGGCGAATTGTTGGATTACGGAAAATCCCTGCGCGGGATCGTGTTGGAACAGGGGTCTGTTGGCTCTCATGCGGCGATTGTGGCCCGTGCTCTGGCGATCCCTTTGGTCATCCACGCCAATAAAATCATCACAGAGGCCCTCAACGGCGACGCTATTTTGATCGATGGCGATCAAGGCTTGGTGCATTTGCGCCCCGAAGACAGTGTTGCCGCCGCGTTTCGCGATAAAATTGCGATGCAAACCGAGGCCAGCAAAGCCTATATCGACATCGTTGACAAAAAGGCCACCACGCCTTGCGGTAAAACCATCGCGTTGCACATGAATGCAGGCTTGATGGCCGATCTGCCGTCGCTTGCGTCCTCTGGTGCCGAAGGTGTGGGGTTGTTTCGCACAGAGTTACAATTTTTGATCCGCAATTCCGTGCCAAAGCGCGGCGAGCTTGCGACGCTTTACAGTCACGTGATGGATGCCGCGCGCGGCAAACGTGTGGCGTTTCGCACGCTCGACATCGGGTCAGACAAAGTGCTGCCCTATATGAAACCCCAAGACGAGCCGAACCCCGCGATGGGGTGGCGCGCGATCCGTGTGGGCCTCGACAAGCGCGGCGTGATGCGGATGCAATTGCAAGCGCTGATCCGTGCCTGTGCGGGACGCCCTTTGACCATCATGTTCCCGTTTGTGGCCCAGTTCGAAGAATTCCGCGCCGCCCGTGCCATGGTTGACGCCGAGCTCGAGAACGAGAAACGTTTGGGGCATGTTTTGCCAACATCCGTTGAAGTGGGCGCGATGTTGGAAACGCCGTCTTTGGCCTTTGCGCCGGATCAGTTTTTCATCGAAACGGATTTCATTTCGATTGGTGGCAATGATTTGAAGCAGTTTTTCTTTGCCGCGGACCGTGAAAACGAACGCGTGCGCCGTCGCTATGACACGCTCAATGTGTCATTCCTCAGTTTTATTCGCCAAATCGTCGCCCGCTGTGACGCCCATGGCACGCCTGTATCGTTTTGTGGCGAAGACGCAGGGCGCCCTTTAGAAGCCGTCTGCTTTGCGGCGATGGGGCTTAAATCTTTGTCGATGCGTCCGGCCTCGATCGGGCCAATCAAACATGTGCTGCGCCAAGTGAATTTGGATGCGGTGGCGGAATTGATCAACGCAGCAGCAGATCGGGGCGAGCAAAGCGTGCGCACCGATGTGGCGGCCTATTTGGCAGATCAAGGCATCACGCCCTAAGTCACCTAAGACTTAAATTAGGACACCATTTCGGCCTTGAGCATGTCTTTGAGTGTCTCATAGGTTTCGCCACTGTCCTCAGCCAGACGCAGCATGCCAAAGGTCACATGGGCCATATCTTGGTAATAGGCCGTGTAAGCGTAGTTGGTCGCAGCCCCTGCCACGGCCCCCAGTATCGGCACGGTTTGCGCCGCCAATTTTTGCCCCAACACCACCGACAAGCGCGGCACGACACGCGCGATGATGCCATTGAGTGTTGTGCCCGTCAGCGTCGTGCGCGCGGCCAAGAACCCCAAATCAGCCCCGTCATCATCGTCAAGCGGGCCAGCTGCGGCAAACACATTGATACAGGCCTTGCGCACATCGCTGCGCTCAGGGTCAAACCCATGTTCGCGCGCCACGGCTTGGATGGCGTGTAGTAAAACGGTTGTGGTCACGGGCAATTCGGCCAACGCCGTGGGCAAGCCACCTGCCCCACCCACGGCCCCAAGACCAGAGGACACCGCCTTGGACAACCAGCCCCCCCCCTCGAACCCGTTTTTGCGCGACCGCGTGGCCCCATCGAACGCCAGCTCAAGCGCTGACAACGTAACGGTTTCCAGTTGGGTTCGGATCGGTGCGGGCAGTTTTCCAAACAACCCATCGGCTGTCCCCCCCACCATGTTGAGCACCTGCATTCCTGCGTTATTGGCGCGCTTGAGACGCGCGGCCAAGGCACGGATGGCTTCGGGTGTGGGCGCCTGCAAAACAGCGGCCTCTCCGTCATACAGGGTGGGTGTTTTGTGTTTCATGGGATCAATGTGGGGCCTGACGTCCACTTTGCCAAGCCCTGCCCTTGTGATCAGATCGCGCGTTCGACCACGCCGTGCACGCCGTCCCAAGCCCCCTCAACCAAGGCAGCCCCCAAAACACGTTCAGGGTTTGTCGGCGGCGGCATTTTCACATCACGCAGCAATTCAAAACCAAACCGGCGATAATAGGGCGCGTCCCCCACAAGCATCACCCGTTCCCAGCCCAACGCACGGGCACGCTCCATACTGTCTTGCATCAGCAACCCGCCCAATCCTTCGCCTTGCCGCGTAGGGTGAACCGCAATGGGCCCCAGCAGCAAAGACACGGTTTTATCCGCCCCAATATGGATGGGCCAATAGCGAATGGCGGCGGACACGATGCCCAAAGCATCACGCGCAACCAGACACAGTTCGGGCACTTTAAGCACACCATCACGCAACCGGTACGATGACAAAGCCTCACGTCCAGGGGCAAAACATGTGTCATAAAGGCCCTCGACCTCCCACATGTCATCTGCAGTTTCGACCTCGAGTTTGTACACCCCAGCCCCCCGTTTACACCCGTCGCATCGCACAACGTGACGTGCTTTGTGATATTTCGCTCGAAATTTTGCTACCACGGCACTAGGTAAGGGGCAACGCATCACGCACGCCAATTCGTGCCGCACATCCATAAAGAGACTTGTCTATGTTTTACCGCCCCGAAGACGGCCACGGCCTACCGCACAATCCATTCAACGCCATTGTGTCACCACGCCCCATTGGGTGGATTTCCAGTCGGTCAAAAGACGGCATCGACAATCTTGCGCCCTATTCGTTTTTCAACGCCGTCGCCTATGTGCCGCCGCAAGTGATGTTTGCCTCGTCGGGGCGCAAAGACAGTTTGAACAACATTGAAGCCACGGGTGTTTTCGCCATCAATTTGGTGGGGGCGCCCTTGGCCGATGTGATGAACAAATCCTCGCAAGCGGTGCCACATAACGTGGATGAATTCGCGCATGCAGGCATCGCCAAAGCCGATTGCGACACCATTGATTGCGCGCGTGTGCAGGGGGCCCCTGCCACGTTGGAATGCAAAGTCACGCAGATTATCCGTTTGGAAGGCCCTGACAACCACGCCGTTTTTGGTGAAGTCACTGGCGTCCACATGCGCGACGATTGCATTAAAGACGGGCGTTTTGATGTGGTCGCAGCCCAACTTTTGTCGCGCTTGGGCTACCGCGATTATGCCCAAGTGACCGAGCTTTTTGAACTCACACGGCCTGATGATTGAGTGTCATAAGACATCCCTAAACCCAGACCGCCCGACATGTGTCTTTTACGATATGACCTGTGAAAGATCCATCGTCTCATGTCCGGTTCAGTGCTGAAAGACCCTTTGTGATTTCAATGTGATGCCCCGTCGAGGTTACCTCACTTGCCACATCATGTAGATGTCATCCATACTGGGGACAAAAGGGGACGATCACATGTGTTGGAGTGCGACGGCTTCAGTTTCAATGGTGGCCATTGGCAGTGCAGCGATGGCGGTATCGATCCTGCGCAAAGACCCCAAAGCCATTTGGGTCACACTCGGATATTTCACCGCAATGGAGGGATTGCAGGCCCTAGGGTACGCCGTGGTGGACGACTGTTCCAACCCCGCGAATACCTCAATCACCTTGCTCTCCTACCTACACATCGCCTTTCAGCCTTTGTTTCTCAATGCCTTTGCCATGGCCATCGCACCAACTGTTGTGCCCGCGTGGAAAAGGGTTTGGGTCTATGGCTTTGCGGCTATCGCGACAGCTTTTATGCTGCTCAAACTTGTTCCTCTGGAAACGTTCGGCCCCTGCACCCCAGGCTCGCCAATGTGTGGGCTACAAACCTGCTTGATCTCGGGGGATTGGCACATCGGTTGGATGTTGCCGCTGAACGGCATGATGGAAGGCATTGGACCCTTCTTTGGATTTCATATGTGGTTTCCGACGTATTTTTTGGCCGTTTTCGTCCTTCCATTGTGGTATGGTGCGTGGCGCTTTTCCCTACTCCACCTGTTCATCGGCCCGCTGCTGGCGCGATCACTGACAACAAACCCCAATGAGCAACCGGCCATCTGGTGCCTGTTTTCCATCGGTATTATCTTGATCTCGATCAGCCCTCTCATTCGCAGACGCGTCATGGGGGCGCATCAAACCGGTTAAAAATACGACACGGGTTTCGCCATCCCAAATTCGCATCTCAAACAAAAAGGGCCCCCATTTGGGAGCCCTTTTTAAACCGTTATGTGAACTTAGATCTTAGTGACCGCCCGACAAAATCCCTGTGCGCACAGTGTAATCCGTGGCGATCTCGTAGTCAGGATCATCATCGCTATCGACCATCAAGTGACCTGCGTTGGTCAACAACCGGTGGCAATCGCGGCTGAGGTGACGCAACTGAATTTCTTTGCCAGCGGCCTCAAATTTCGCCGCAACACTTTCGATCGCAGACAATGCAGACTGATCTGCCACACGGCTGTCTGCAAAATCAACGATCACCATGCTCGGGTCGTTCGCAGGGTCAAACAACTCTTGGAATCCTTCGGCAGATCCAAAGAACAACGGTCCTTGAATTTGGTACACTTTCGCGCCCTCAGGTGTGGTGTGCGTCTTGGCGTGAATGCGCGATGCGTTTTGCCACGCATAGGCCAAAGCCGATACAATCACGCCCACAACCACCGCAATCGCGAGGTCTTCAAGCACTGTCACAACAGTCACCAAGACAATCACAAAAGCGTCGATGCGGGGCACTTTGCGCATCACTTTGAACGAGTTCCACGCGAAGGTGCCGATCACAACCATGAACATCACCCCGACCAAAGCGGCCAATGGAATGGTCTCGATCAAGGGCGAGGCCACCATAATAAACGCCAGCAAAAACATCGCGGCAGCAAAGCCCGACAACCGCGTGCGTCCGCCCGATTTCACGTTGATCATGGACTGCCCGATCATCGCACAGCCGCCCATACCGCCAAAGAACCCGGTGACCACATTGGCCACGCCTTGGGCAAAACATTCTTGCGACACGCCGCCGCGTTCGCCCTTCATTTCGCCCACAAGGTTCAACGTCAAAAGACTCTCAATCAAACCAATGGCGGCCAAAATCAACGCGTAAGGAAAGATCACTTCCATCACGTGAAAGAACTGTGCAGAGCTTTCAAACATCGGCACCATTGGCACATGGAATTTTGGAAAACCACCCTCAATAGAGGCCAAGTCACCAACACGTGGCACAGGAATATCGAAGACGATCACAACCACGGCCGTGATCAAAATCCCCGCCAAAGGCGCTGGGATCACGTTGGTAAATTTCGGCAACCCCCAAACGACAACCATGGTCAAAGCCACAAGACCCAGCATAATCGCCAGCGTCCCTGTCGGCATCCACGCCATGTTTCCAGCCGCATCAGCGACCTTAAACTGGGTCATCTGTGCGAGGAAAATCACGATCGCCAACCCATTCACAAAGCCAAGCATCACAGGATGCGGCACAAGGCGAATGAATTTACCCAAGCGGAACACCCCCGCCAAAATCTGCAAAATCCCCATCAAAACGACAGTGGCAAACAGGTACTCAACGCCGTGATCGGCCACCAAAGCCACCATCACAACAGCCAGCGCACCAGTCGCCCCGGAAATCATCCCCGGACGCCCGCCAATAAGCGAGGTCACAAGCCCCACCAAAAACGCGGCATACAAACCGACAAGCGGGTGAACACCTGCGACAAACGCAAAAGCCACAGCCTCAGGCACCAAAGCCAAAGCCACCGTCAAGCCAGACAAAATATCCGTCTTGGCCTGCATCGGCGTCAGCCGTGTGTTGCCTGAATTTGGCAATGATAATTTCTCCGCAAAAGCGGCGAGCGTAGATTGTGTCACGGGAATTCCCCAAATGTCTGATTGTACGTTTGCCGCGCGTATACCACGGCTTTTTCCAACTGTCACACACACTCCGTGTGCAAGTACGGGTTTCACCTAAAACCTGTTGCTCTATTGCTAGACGGTCACTTCGTGACAGGTCATAGTCGATGCAAAGTAAGATTTTTGGAGGGGCCAACCTATTTAGATTTCGAAATGGGTCTGTACCGCCACGGGCGGGATCATTTCGGCACTTGGATGCTACGGTAATCGCGGGGTTATGCGCCGCGAATGAGGCTGGATGGGATGAGGCCACGCAAGGCGTTTCCGCAAAAAACCGCGTCAGCATCGTGTAAATCTTTCTGGATCAAAACGGCCTCTATGGCGCGTCCTGTCTCCAACAATTCCTCACGTAAAATGCCGGGCAAGAGACCCGACGCCAAAGGCGGCGTCAGCATCACATCGCCTTTTTGCACAAACACATTGGTGATCGTCCCCTCGCACACCTCATCGCGCTCATTGAGAAATATCATTTCATCAATACCCTTTGGCAAAGTCGCCCGCGCGTCATCATAAAGCCCGCGGTTGGTGGTTTTATGCCCAAGCCAAATATCCGTGCTTTTTAGATGCGTATCTGCAATCGCAATCGTCCAGTGATCCGCTGCAGGGGCCAGAGGCCAGTGTTCCAAACGGCCCTGCCCGTCACGATCCACAGTCAGCCGCACACGCAGATCGCCTTTCGATGTCAACGCGGATATCAAGTCACGCAAACGCGCCTCGGGGACCAAAATCCCCAAAGCGTCACAGGTCCGTGCCATCCGTGCAAGATGCCGGTCCAGCCGCAAAGCCCCAGTTGTAGGCGACCAACCAAGCGTTTCAATCACACGGAATTCTGGCACGTGAAATTCTGGAATGAGATCAGTCATAGCCGTGCGAACTCTGCTTTGAGCAAAGCCTCATTGTACTCTGCCTCAGCCGTGCTGTCATAGACCAATCCGCCACCGACATTCATGTGGCCTGTTTGTGATCCCGTCTCGAAAACAAGCGTGCGAATGGCGACGTTGAATTCAGATTGGCCATCAGGGGCGATCCACCCCATCGCGCCGCAATAGGCCCCGCGCGGTGCTTGCTCCAATTCGTCAATGATTTCCATCGCACGAATTTTCGGCGCACCGGTGATGGACCCACATGGGAACAACGCTTTACACAGGGTGTGAAAATCAGTGTCTGGCAACAACTGTGCTGTGATGGTCGAGGTCATTTGATAGACGGTTTTATAGGCTTCGATATCGAACAAGTACGGCACTTTGACACTGCCAATGCCACTGATCCGCGACAGGTCATTGCGCAAGAGATCAACAATCATCAAGTTTTCCGCTTGGTCTTTTTCCGAGGCCGCCAGCCATGCCTTGGCTTTGGCATCTTGATCCGCGTTTTTGGCGCGCGCCACGGTGCCCTTCATCGGGCGCACTGTGATTTGTCCCTGCGCATCGGTTTTGAAAAACAACTCGGGCGAGCGTGATAGGAATGCGTGATGATCCGTTTCAATCAACACGCCGTAAGGCACCGGCTGGCGCCCGCGCAATGCGTCATACAATTGGCGTGGGGCCGCGTTCGTTTGAACCGCGACAGGAAATGTCAGATTAACCTGATAGCAATCGCCCGCCTCAATATAGGATTTCACCTGATCAAAAGCGTCAGTATAGCGCGCCAAAGGCCAAACGGGCGTGAGCTTAGATTGCACATTTTCCACATTTAAGGTCATTGTCGCAGGTTCTGGTGCAGCATAAACACCAAATTCCAACAATGGCAGGTTATTATCAGATCGGGCACCAAATCGCACCAACGGGTCCAAGGCAGAATCCAGACACATGCCAAGTTCATAGGACATATAGCCCGCGAGCCACTGCCCTTGGGCTTTCGCGACCTCGATCGCTTTGAAGGCATCGGGCAACTCATCTGGCGTGTACGCGCAGATCATTGAGGACGGTGCCTCGAACACCGAACCATGCGCAGCACCACCAAGGGCCAATCGCGATGCCCCCGCAAGAGGGCCTGTGTCAAATTGTATACGCATCAAAACCTGCTTATTTGGGGCGCTTTTATTGCGTTTTGCGTGATTGCACCAGCCTCAAGACACCAACACCAAACATATCGTGACTTGGGGCCAATTGCCCCTTTTCGGCATCCAGATAAGCGCTTAGGCTTTGGAAAACCACACAGTTTGAGAGGTCGCGATGGAACGGATGATTGGCGTAATGGGCGGCTCAGGCGTCTATGAGATTGATGGATTAGAGAACGCGACATGGCAAACGGTTGAAACGCCTTGGGGCGATCCGTCGGATCAAATTCTCACGGGCACATTGGACGGGGTGAAAATGGCGTTTTTGCCACGTCACGGACGTGGGCATGTCCATACCCCTTCGACTGTGCCGTATCGTGCCAATATAGATGCGTTGAAACGTCTTGGCGTGACAGACCTGCTATCTGTGTCGGCTTGTGGATCGTTTCGCGAAGAGATGGCGCCGGGCGATTTTGTCATTGTGGATCAATTCATTGACCGCACTTTTGCACGCGAAAAATCGTTCTTTGGCACAGGGTGCGTGGCCCATGTCTCAGTCGCCCATCCGGTGTGTGAACGCCTGTCAGGACTGGCCTATGAAGCCGCGCGTGCAACGGGCGTGACCGTTCACAAAGGCGGCACGTATTTGGCCATGGAAGGCCCGCAATTTTCGAGCATGGCAGAAAGTAAACTGTATCGCGCATGGGGGTGTGATGTCATCGGCATGACCAATATGCCCGAGGCGAAACTCGCGCGCGAGGCCGAAATTTGCTATGCGTCTGTCGCGATGATCACCGATTTTGACAGCTGGCACCCAGATCACGGTGCGGTCGATATAAACGCGATTATCGCCACCCTTGGGGCCAATTCAAACAATGCTAAATCGCTTGTGGCTGCGATGCCCAAACTGTTGACGGCCCAATATGCGCCTTGTGATCATGGCTGCGACCATGCGTTGGACTACGCGGTGATGACCGCACCAGACAAACGCGACCCTGCGTTGGTCCGCAAACTTGATGCTGTCGCAGGTCGGGTTTTGAACCGCTAATTTGACACAAATACGTGACAGAATGCGCCGTATACAGCGCATTCTGTGGACCAAAATATCCCGCTAAATAGGCCGCAACACAGCACCAGGATTCAAGATGCCCTTGGGATCAAGCGCTTGTTTAATGGACCGCATCGCCGCCAATTTCACAGGGTCTTGGTAGCGTTCCAAATCACTGACTTTCAATCGCCCCACGCCGTGCTCGGCACTCACAGACCCGTCATAGGCGTGCGTCAGATCATGAACACAGGCTTTAACCGCCGCGCGAATATCGTCAAAATCATTGCGGTCACGACCTTTGGCAGGGAACACATTGTAGTGCAAATTCCCGTCCCCGAGATGGCCAAAACAGTTGATCCGCACATCGCCCAAGGCCTGTAATTTGGCGATGCCTTCGGGGATGAAATCGGGAATTCGCGACAGCGGGATCGAAATATCATGAGACGATATGGACCCGATGTTGCGATTGCCAATGGGAATATTTTCACGCACAGACCAGAATTCTTGGCGTTGTGTCTCGCTTTGGGAAATCACCCCATCCGAGACCAATCCAGCCGCTTGCGCTTTTTCAAAGAGTGTCAAAAGCATCTCTTGCGGGTCAGTGTCACCTGACACCCCAAGATCAATCAGCACAGACCAATCGGGTTTCGTTTCAAAAGGTTGGCGTACACCAGGCATCGTTTCCGTCAAGAAATCCAACCCCACGCCAGACATCATCTCGAACGCAGAAATACCTTCGCCAACGGTGGCCTGCGCCAGCGCCAACAAATCGATCGCGCCCTGCGGATCATTCACCACAAAGATCGCGGCGGCCTCATGATTGGGCCGTGGAAACAGTCGCAAGGTCGCAGCCGTGATGATGCCAAGCGTGCCCTCAGAGCCGATCATCAAGTTTTTTAAATCATAGCCAGTGTTGTCTTTTCGCAGGCGTTTAAGCCCGTTCCAAATCGTGCCATCGGCCATGACAACCTCAAGTCCCAAACACAAATCGCGTGTATTGCCATAACGCAAAACATTCAAACCGCCCGCATTTGTCGCGAGGTTCCCACCAATGCGGCAGGTGCCTTCGGACGCCAAAGACAGCGGGAAAAGACGATCAGCGGCTTCGGCGGCCAGCTGCACATCGTGTAAAATGGCCCCAGCTTCGACAACCATCGCATTTTCAGTCGGATAGACTGCGCGCACAGCCGTCATGCGCTCCAGCGAGATCACAACAGGCGCAGGCCCCTCATACGCCACCTGCCCCAACACCAATCCCGTGCCACCACCAAGCGGGACAACCCCCACATCAGCCGCGTGACACAGCCGCACAATTGTTGACACGTCCAAAACAGTGCGCGGCATCGCCACAATGGCACTTAATCCTTGATGACGCCCGCGTGGATCATCCAACTCGCCTGTTTTTTGTACACGAAACGTCCCCTCAGGAAGCGCCGCGTGTAGTGTCTCAACAAAATCAGATGTGGCGGTTTTGGGCATGAATAATCTCCTTAGGGGCAGATCTAGCCTAAGGCTTAGGTCTTTGCCAGTTCTGCTATTTTACGGCACGAGTTTAGATTGCGCGCAGTCATCACGTCCGATTTGAGCACATCGTCTAGCTTTGCGGCAGCTTTTGAGCGCCCAAATCCGTTGGGCGTGTACAAATAAAACACGGAGCCATCCAAAACGCCGACCTCGCCTGCGGTGCACAGTGTTGCAAAAGCGTCTGTATCAAACTGCACGCACCCTTTGAGAAACATAAGATGCACAGTTTTGGGATCATCGGTCGCTTGCACAAATGGGGTGCGGGCAATGGCCGTCTCCAACGCCTCAGCACCGATCACCAAACAGGGGCGATGAAACCCGAAACGGGCCTCAACAGCCGCGCTAATTCTTTGAGCAAGATCATCGGCCACACCGTTAGTCGTAAACACCGCATTGCCCGATTGAATGTAGCTGCGCACATCGCCAAACCCAAGCCCCGACAAAAGGGCACGAAACGCGGCCATGGGCAATTTGGCATGTCCCCCGACATTGACCCCACGCATCAAGGCGATCCACGTTTTCGCCATCAGACCACTCCGGTTTTAGGCCAAACCCACTTGGGTCGGCCCGCGTCGATCATTGCGCAAAGAAGAGTAAAGGACGTGATTGCGCCAACGTCCATTGATCTGCAAATACGACTGCGCCACGCCTTCGTATTTAAATCCAGCTTTTTCCAAAACCCCGCGCGAGGCGGTGTTTTCAGGTAGGCACGCAGCCTCAACACGGCTGAGGTCCAGCTTGGTAAAGGCATAGTGAACCACACCGCTTAACGCCTCACGCATATAGCCCTGACGCGCAAACTCTGCCCCGATCCAATAGCCAACAGTGCCCGCTTGGGCGGGGCCGCGCCGTATATTGTCGAGCGTCAAGGCCCCAAGCAAAGCCCCATCTTCGCGGCGTGTCAAAAACAAAGGCACCGCGGTTTCAGAGGCCACGGACCGCTGCGCCCAATACACCCGATTGGTAAAACCCTTGCGCGACAAATGATCAGTCGACCACGTCGGTTCCCATGGCTGCAAAAAGGCGTGCCCGCATGAGCGCAACTCACTCCATTCGCGGTAATCCCCATGCACCGGCAAGCGCAACGTCATGCGCTCTGTTTCGATCCGAACCTTGGGCCGCCGTGAAAACATTACGCAACAAGCCTTGCCTTGAGCGCATCCAATGACGGCGCGGTGTCGGCAGGCCCATACAGTGCCATTGCCGCACGGCCTTCGCCCATTTGGCCAATAAATTGGCGCACGTCTTGGGGTGTCACTGCGTCGATTTTGGCAACGGTTTCAGCCAGTGTCGGCACGCGGTCCCAAATGCCAATCATCCGCGCATTGCGTTCAACGCGTGATCCAGGGCTTTCCAACCCCATCAAAAGACCCGCTTTTATCTGCGCACAAGCACGCTGCACTTCGGCCTCGGACATGTCATCGGCTGAGCGTTTCAATTCATCCATGGTCAACTCGGTCAACTGCGCCACATCCTCGGCAGATGTGCCCGCATAGATCGTGGTTGTGCCCGTGTCCGAATAGGCCCCGCTTTGGGCGTAAATTGTGTAACACAGGCCCTTTTGTTCGCGAATGGACTGGAACAATCGCGACGACATACCGCCGCCAAGTGCCGTACTGGCCGCTTGGGCGATATAGATATCTTTGTCGCGATAACTTGGCCCCTCAAAGGCGATGGCCACATGGACCTGTTCCAGATCTTTGTCTTTGCGAAATTCGCCACCGACAAAATTGGCAGGGTCCGCGTGATCACTGCCATGGGCCGTGAGATGACCAAACAGCGCCTCGGCTTCGGCTACGATTTTGTCGTGATCGATATTGCCCGCCGCAGACAACACCATGCGTTCTGGCGAATAGTGTTCTTGCACAAATCCCGCAAGATCATCACGGGTAAAGGCGCGCACGCGTTCCTCTGGGCCCAAAATCGTACGTCCGACCGCTTGGCCCGGATAGGACACCTCTTGCAGCCAATCGAAAATGATGTCGTCTGGCGTATCAAGCGCTTGGCCGATTTCTTGCAAAATCACGCCGCGCTCGATTTCCAATTCGCGGGCATCAAAAATCGGGTTCAACACGATATCGGCAATGACATCCAAAGCCAAAGACACGTCTTCTTTCAAAATGCGCGCATAATAGGCGGTGGTTTCACGCGATGTGTAGGCGTTTAAATACCCACCGACGTTTTCGAGAACTTCCGCGATTTCCAAAGGCGAGCGCCGCGCCGTGCCTTTGAACGCCATGTGTTCCAGAAAATGCGCGATGCCGTTTTGCTCAAGACGTTCATGACGCCCGCCCGCTTGGACCCAAACGCCGATCGAGGCGCTTTCCATAGAAGGCATATGTTCGGTCACGATGCGCAGTCCATTGCTGAGCCGGTGTATTTTGAGACTCAAGAAAGGCGCTCCTTTACGAATGTTTTGAGGGTGGTCAGATCATTTGGTACGACAGTGAAACGCTCATCGCGCTCAAACAGACCCGCCATATGCGGGGGCAATTCGGGATGAACACCACAGGCGGCTTTAACCGCCGCAGGGAATTTCGCAGGATGCGCAGTGGCCAGCGTGATCATCGGCACATCCGACAGATGCTCTTCGGCCACTTTAACGCCCACGGCGGAATGCGGGCACAAAATTTCGGTGGTGCGCATTTGCATGTCTTTGATCGTGGCTGAGGTTTCATCCTCGGACACGCGCCCCGACAAAAACGTGTCGTTCAAGCTTTGCATCGCCCCTTGGGAGATTTTAAATTCACCTGACTTCAACTCATCCATCAACTGCGCCACGGCCCCGCCATCACGCCCGTAGGCATCAAACAAAGCGCGTTCAAAGTTGGATGACACTTGGATGTCCATCGAGGGCGACATGGACGGCGTCACGCCCTCTTTGGTGTAGGCGCCGGTTTGCATGGTGCGGTGCAGAATGTCATTTTGGTTGGTGGCGATCACCAAATCTTTGATCGGCAGGCCCATCTTTTGCGCGATGTAGCCCGCGAAAATGTCACCAAAGTTGCCTGTTGGCACGGTGAATGACACCTCGCGATGCGGTGCGCCCAGCGATACAGCGGATGAGAAGTAATACACCACCTGCGCCAAAACGCGGCCCCAGTTGATGGAATTGACAGCGGCCAATTTCACTGTATCGCGAAAATCGATATCTGCGAACATGTCTTTAAGCGCGGCTTGGCAATCATCAAAGTCGCCCTCAACCGCCATCGCATGAACGTTGCTCTCAGACGGCGTGGTCATTTGGCGACGCTGCACATCGGACACACCACCGTGTGGGTACATGATGAACACATCGACATTGGACAGGCCTTTAAACGCTTCAATCGCAGCAGATCCGGTGTCGCCAGAGGTCGCGCCAACGATGGTCACGCGTTTGCCAGAGCGCGACAGCGCCGCTTGGAACATCTGCCCAATGAGTTGCATGGCGAAGTCTTTGAACGCCAGCGTCGGCCCGTGGAACAGTTCCAGCAAAAAGTGGTTCGGCCCAAGTTGCACCAAAGGCGCACGGGCGTCATGGCCGAAACCTGCGTAAGATTTGGCGATGATGTCTTTGAATTCTGCGTCTGTAAACGTGTCGCCAATAAACGGCTTCATCACACGAAAGGCGATGTCTTCATAGGACAGGCCAGCCAAACCGGCGATCTCGTCTGCGGTCATGGTGGGGATGGTTTCAGGCACATAGAGCCCGCCATCAGAGGCCAAACCTGTGAGCATTGCTTGTTCGAAATTCAAAGCCGGCGCAGTGCCGCGTGTGGAGATATATCGCATGGGGCCCTATCAAAGTTGGGATCGCGTTAAACAGTTCGGGTTTTGATACGCCACAAGAGAAAGAGTGTCATCCCAAACCAGACAAATGCGAGCGAAAACCATGTAATTGCGTAGCCAAGGTGGTCGTTTTTAATACCCGTGATGCCCACAGGCATAGCTTCGATGGCTTGGCCCGTGTCTTTTCGGGCAACGATAAGCACCTCTGAGGTGTCCAAAGCGGTTGCCATCGCGGCAATATCGCGACCAAACCAAATATTTTCAGACAAATCAGGCGCAGGGGTCGAGCTGTTCATATCATCAGGCCAATGCAGATTTCCGGTGATCATAGCAGGCCCGCTGGGGCGAAATATGTCTTTGGCCTCAGGTTTGATAAACCCACGGTCCAACAACACGCGGCGTCCATCCTCCAATTCAAACGGGGCGATCACGCGGTAGCCCGCGCCGATTTGCATCCGCGACACCAGCACATGCAATTCCTCTTGGCCGATGGTACCCGTGGCGGTGATAGGTAGGTATTTCATGTCGGCGGATATCATAGCGGGCAACGGCACGGGATCGGCAGAGATTTCAGCAGTGATTTCGGCCAAAACGCCCTCTTTCCACGCCAACCGCTGGACCTGCCATGTGCCAAGCCACAGCAAAATAGCGATGCCAACCACGCCCATAAGGCTCGGGCCAATCATGCGTTTGATCACAGGTTTGATCATGGAGTGTTCCTTAAAAATGCCAAAGGGCGCAGCAATGCCGCGCCCTTGTATCGTATCAATTGCCAAAGGCAAAGCCCGGCGTCGTGGCGCTTATTGGCCCCAGATGTAGACGGCCACAAACAAGAAGAGCCAAACAACATCCACAAAGTGCCAGTACCAAGCAGCCGCCTCAAACCCGATGTGATCATCAGGTGTGAAGTCGCCTTTGATCGAGCGCACCAAGCAGATCGTCAGGAATATTGTGCCCACAAGCACGTGGAAGCCGTGGAACCCAGTGGCCATAAAGAAGCCGCCAAAGAACACGTCGCCGCCAAATGTCCAACCTTCGTGTACCAACAATTCGTAGTACTCATAGGCTTGGAACATGGTGAACACAGCACCAAAACCAACGCCGATGGCCAGACCCGCGATCAAGTCTTTGCGCACATTGCCGTGGACCAGCGCGTGGTGGGCCCAAGTGACCGCACAGCCAGACAAGAGCAACAACAGCGTGTTGATCAATGGCAAGTGAAACGCATCCACAGGGATGATATCGGGCTTGACGTATTCTGTGCCCGCATATTCATACATCGGGTAAATCGCGCTTTTGAAAAACGCCCAGAACCACGCGACAAAGAACATCACTTCGGACATGATGAACATGATAAAGCCATAGCGCAGGCCGATGCGCACAACAGGTGTGTGATCGCCGGCTTTGTTTTCCGCTATCGTCTCGCTCCACCACGCCCACATCACGTAGAGCACGCCCAAAAGGCCCGCCAAGAACATCCAAGGTGTGCCTTTGGCCATCCACATGACCGCGCCAAAGAACATGATAAAGGCAGCGACACCGCCCAAAAGCGGTTTCGTTGATGGTGGCAGGATGTGATAATCGTGGTTCTTTACATGAGCCATAGTCTTGCGTCCCTCTCCCTTGGGGTATTTTCCCTAATGGGTTCAGTTAAGATCTGTAACCTTCGGAGCGTCGCTTTGCAAAGCGGCAAGTTCCTCAGGCAGATCGGTTTCGTAGAATGTATAAGACAATGTGATGCGATGTACATATTTCGCGTCACGGTCTGTGGTGATTTCGGGGTCCACATAGAACGTCACGGGCATCAACACGGTTTCGCCGGGCTGAAGCACCTGTTCTGTGAAACAAAAACAATCGATCTTGGTGAAAAAACCACCCGCCTCGTAGGGCGCGACATTGTAGGACGCGGTGCCTGCAATCACGCGATCGGTTGGGTTGTGCGCCTCATAGAACGCCAATCCAGTTTCACCGATGCGCAACTCCATTTCGCGTTGCGCGGGTTTGAAATCCCACGCCATGCTCGGATCGGTGTTGGCGTCGAAACGGATTTTGATCGTCTCGTCCAAGACCACGTCAGACCCGGCATCCGCCACGCCAGTGATGCCACCAAAGCCCGTGACCGCACAAAACCAGCTGTAAAATGGCACAGACGCCCACGCCAAACCACCCATCAGCACAACAACGCCGACGAGTGTTAAAGCCGTTTTTTGTGGACCTTGTAGTGCCATTACTGATGCGCCTCCGCAGAGCCGATATTGCCTATGGGCGTGGTGGTCACTTTGACCATGGTCAACCCAAGGATCAACACAACGAAGGCCGCCAACACAAGGCCAAGTCCCACATTGCGTGACTTGCGACGGGTGTGAATTTCGTGAAGTTTGGTGATCGCCATTTTAGAAAAGCCCCCCAATGCTCAAAAATCCACTAAGCATCGCGTCAAACATAAGCGCAGTGAAATGCGCAAAAAGGTATGCCAAAGAGAGCTTGAAAAAGGATCGCTCTGCTTTGAAATTATCCGCCTTTGAGGCCGCATCATCGCGACGCCAAATCTTGATTGCACCGATGATAAACAAAGCGTTCATCACAACAAATGCGACAAGATAGCACCAGCCTGCGATCGATGTGAACAGTAACGCGCCAGCGGTGAGGGCCAAAAGCAAGGTGTAGACAAGGATATGATTGCGGGTGACACGCGTGCCGTGGGTCACAGGCAGCATCGGCACTTTTGCCTTGTCGTAATCAGAATTCATAAACAGGGCCAAAGCCCAGAAATGCGGCGGCGTCCACATGAACGTCAAAGCAAACATCAAACAGCTGGCCACGGTGATGTCCCCCGTGACGACAGCCCAGCCAATCATCGGAGGAAAGGCGCCAGCGGCCCCACCAATCACGATGTTTTGCGGTGTCGAACGCTTGAGCCACATGGTGTAAACCACAGCGTAGAAAAAGATCGTAAAGGCCAAAAGCCCCGCCGCGACCCAATTGGACGCCAGCCCCAGCATGATGACCGAAAAGGCAGACAGGGTCACACCAATGGCCAAGGCTTCGCCCGCGGTCACTTTGCCAGCGGGGATAGGACGGCCTTTGGTACGTTTCATCACGCGGTCGATGTCCGCATCGTACCACATGTTCAACGCGCCAGACGCCCCGCCCCCGATGGCGACACACAAAATGGAAAAGAACGCCACAAACGGATGCACGGTTCCGGGTGCCACAATCAACCCCACCATCGCGGTGAACACGACAAGTGACATCACGCGTGGCTTCAACAAGGCAAAGAAATCACCAAAGCTCGCCTCAAAGTCGTCATCTAATGTTGTGGTCGCGTCGGTCATGGTGTGCCTTGCTATTGGTGCCAGCGGGGTATTTGGGGCGCGACGCTATAACAGCCCCGCTTAGATATCGCATAGATAGGTCGCAAAATGGGCGGGGCGATCCATATCGCCCGCGCCCTGATGTCGCAGTCAGCGCTTACTCAGCTGAGGCCACTTGGATCAACTGATCACCAGCATCCAAGGACGCGTATTCTTCTTTCGCGCCCGCCAACCAAGCGTCGTAATCCTCTTGGGAGACAACTTTCACAGTGATCGGCATGTAGGCGTGGTCTTTGCCGCACAGCTCTGAACACTGACCAAAGAACGTACCGGTTTTTTCTGCGTTGAACCAAAGTTCAGCCACACGACCAGGCACCGCATCTTGTTTCACGCCAAACGCTGGGATGGTCCAAGAGTGGATCACGTCCGCACCAGTGACGCCCATAACAACCGTTGCGCCAACAGGCACGACAACGGCAGTGTCTGTCGCGAGCAAGTACAAGCTCTGGTCATACCCAGCCGCTTCCAATTCGTCACGCTCAAGCTTGTAGCTGTCAAACGCAAAGCCTTCGTCAACATATTCATAGCCCCAGTACCACTGGTACCCTGTGACTTTGATATACATGTCGCCTTCTGGAATTTCTTGCTGTTTGAACAACACTGGCAGCGAGAACACGCCGATGACCACAAGAATAAGGATCGGGATAATTGTCCAAGCGATCTCGATTGTGGTGTTGTGTGTGAATGTGCCTGGCTCAGGGTTGGCTTTGCGATTGTAACGTACAATGACCCACGCCAACAAAACACACACAAACAATGTGATCAGGCCAGTGATCCACAACAGCAGATTGTCGAGACCTTGCAAATCGCGCGCAAGCTCAGTCGCGGCGGGTTGAAAACCCATTTTTCCGTCAACAGGCGCGCCCAGCAATTCGCCGGCTTGCTGCGCCAAGGCTGCACCTGAAACGGTGGTGGCTAAAACTGTGGCGGCAAAGCCGGACAAAAAGCGTTCTATGCGCATATTCTTTTCCCATTTCGCAAGCGCAACAGTGGTATGTGCGCCGCAGTGCCCGATGTTCGGACGAATTTCGTTTGAGTCTTGCCCACCAAAAACCATATTAGTTGCTGTGGGACAAGATTTCCGCGCCGCCATTGACCGTGTTTTTTGATTTAGATCAAGTCCCCAAGGAGAAAATAAGATGACAACGAGACGTTTTGACCCATTCGAGACCCTATTGGATCAGGCGTCAGCCCTGTCTATCTTGCAAAATGCCACCGCAGGGGCCGATGATGGCGAGCTTTTCTTCGAGCGCCGCACATCCGAGGGCATCGTGTTGGACGATGGGCGCATTCGCAACGCCACATATGACGCGTCCGAGGGATTCGGCCTGCGCGCCGTGCGTGGTGAGACCGCTGGTTACGCTCATTCGACCGAAATTTCCGAATCGTCGCTGCGCCGCGCCGCTGAAACAGCGCGTTTGGCCGTGGGCGCCGGTGGCGGCACATTGGCGGATGGCCCCCGTGCCACAAACGTCAAACTCTACACCGACGAGAACCCGATGGACGGGGCCGCCTTTGACGTCAAAATAGAAACGCTCAAAGAAATCGACGATTTTTTACGCAGCCTCGATCCCCGCGTCGTCCAAGTCTCCGCCTCCATCGCCGCCTCGTATCAAGAAGTCTTTATCTTGCGCCCCGAGGGCACGCTCGTCTCAGATCAACGCCCCATGGCGCGCCTCAACATTTCTGTCATTGTCGACAAAGATGGCCGTCGTGAAAGCGGCTCTGCGGGCGGCGGCGGGCGTACGGGGCTTTTGGGCATGCTGGCCCCCGCGCACTGGAAATCCGTCGCGCATGAGGCCCTGCGTGTGGCTTGCGTCAATCTCGACGCCGTCCCTGCCCCTGCGGGTGTGATGGATGTCGTGCTCGGGCATGGCTGGCCTGGCATCTTGCTGCACGAAGCCATCGGTCACGGGCTCGAGGGCGATTTCAACCGCAAAAAAACCTCGGCCTTCGCGGGCCTCATGGGCAAACAAGTGGCGGCAAAAGGCGTCACCGTTTTGGACGACGGCACCATCCCAGATCGCCGCGGGTCTATTTCGGTCGATGATGAAGGCACGCCCAGCGCGAAAAACACATTGATCGAAGACGGCATTCTTGTGGGTTACATGCAAGATCGCCAAAACGCCCGCCTGATGGGCGTCGAGGCCACAGGCAACGGACGCCGCGAAAGCTATGCGCACACGCCTATGCCCCGCATGACCAACACTTATATGCTCGGCGGTGACACGCCCCCCGAAGACATCGTCGCCAGCCTCAAAGACGGTATTTATGCTGTGGGCTTCGGCGGTGGACAGGTGGACATCACCAACGGCAAATTCGTGTTCTCGTGCACAGAAGCCTACCAAGTGAAAAACGGCGTGATCGGCGCGCCTGTCAAAGGGGCAACGCTGATCGGCGATGGGGCGACTTCGCTCAAACACATCCGTGCGCTTGGCAATGATATGGCGCTAGACCCCGGCATGGGCAATTGCGGTAAAGCCGGTCAATGGGTGCCTGTTGGCGTTGGTCAGCCAACCGTGATGATCAGCGAATTGACTGTGGGCGGATCAGCCACTTAAGCCTCTACAAAGGTTAACGACCGCGATTCTCCTATTGAAACACCCTTAAGATTAAGGCGGTTATTGCACCGCCTTTCTCAATATTTGCGCCCTCAAACATGACGCAAATCAATAAAATCAAGGAAATCCACGCATATTTGGTCAAAATCAATAAATTTGAGGATTGTTCAGTAACGGTAACGGGTCATTAACCATTTTGCGCGATGGTGACATTGCAAGAGACGGAGAGAGCTGGTCAAAATGGATTTCATCCCTTCCCACCACCCCCTCACCCCACCCCACACTGCGGAAGACCGCGCCATCTGGCTCCGACTCTTGCGATCACGCCGCGTTGGCGTCTCAACCTTTTATCGCCTCATGACAGACCACGGATCGGCCGCGGCGGCGCTCACCGCCCTGCCCGAAATCGCGCGCGAAGCTGGCGTCAGTGGCTATCAAACCTGCCCCATGAGCGTGATTGACAAAGAATTAAACGCTGGCCGCAAAGCGGGGGCACGTCTGATCGCCATCGGCGACCCCACTTACCCCGCTGCATTATCCTTGATCCCCGATGCCCCGCCGCTGATTTGGGTCAAAGGTGATGTATCCCTCTTTGAACGCCCTATGGTGGCCCTCGTCGGCGCGCGCAATGCGTCGTCTTTGGGGCTGCGCATGGCGCGCGCTGTGTCGCGCGATCTCGGGGCCGAAGGCTTTGGCATCGTCTCCGGCATGGCGCGCGGCATAGATGCAGCCGTCCATGAGGCCGCGATCGAGACAGGCACAGTGGCCGTTTTGGGCGGCGGCTTGGATGTGATTTATCCTGCTGAAAACAAAGACCTCTACCACAAGATAGCCGACACTGGCGTCATCGTGTCTGAACAACCCATGGGCATGAAACCCTTTGCGCGGCATTTTCCCATGCGCAATCGCATTGTGTCGGGCATGGCCTTGGCCACCGTGGTGATCGAAGCTGCGGCCAAATCTGGGTCGCTTTTGACCGCTGGCAACGCCATGGAACAGGGCCGCGAAGTCATGGCGGTGCCAGGGCATCCCTTTGATGCCCGCTCGTCTGGGTGCAATAACCTGCTGCGCGATGGGGCCAGTTTGATCCGTGGATCGCGTGACGTGATTGATGTGCTGGCCCATGCGTCGCCCTTGGCGATCACCGCTATGGAAACACCCGAAGACGCGCTTACAGCAGTCGAGCCGCAAACCCGTTCCTTTGATGATCTCACCGTCTTGCACAGTGAAATTCTATCCCGTCTCGGCGGGTCAGCCGTGGCAGAAGACCAGTTGATCCGTGACATCGGCGCGCGGGCCGAAGACGTCAGTTCCCAGATCATGACATTGGAATTGGATGGGCAAATCTTGCGCAAAGCGGGCGGACTTTTGGCGCGCGCCTGAACACGCGATATCCCGCATGTTTTAAACATTTGCACAACAATTGGACGCGGGTTTGCAAAGGTTTAAACCTTTTGCCCCACCGCAGTTTACATGTTTTAAAGCGGGCGTATCAGGTGTTTTGACCAAATTATTTATTGCAAAAGCCCTACCAATGCGCGCGATACTGTAACAGGTTTGGTCCCATTAAGTCTTAGATCATCCCTTTGCAGGCCAAGCAAAACCATCCACACCACCTATGGCCAACACAGGACATGGGGGCATGCGCATCGCCTACACCGCTGACAAAGGCAGTGCCAATGGCAAGCAGCATCTGTCCAAATTCACCTCGAGCCAAGATCACACCCATTCATTTGCCTTGTACCAAACATTTGCCTTGTACCAAAGTCGCCCTAAACTGTGCTCTAAACCAGTGCGCACCACAGATATTAACGCAATTTCACGATCTTTCGTTGACAATCCGCAGTTGCGCAAATCATCTTGCGCCGCCATAAGGCCATCAGAGTCGTATAAAGGATGTATCATGCCAGTTGTCGTTGTCGAATCCCCAGCCAAGGCCAAAACGATCAACAAATACCTTGGAAGCGATTACACGGTTCTGGCGTCTTACGGCCACGTGCGCGACCTGCCAGCCAAGAACGGATCGGTCGATACAGACAACGATTTCGAGATGATTTGGGACATCGGCGCAGACAGTCGCAAACATGTGAAAGCCATCGCAGACGCCTTGAAAACCGATGACGTACTGATCCTCGCGACCGACCCTGACCGCGAAGGCGAAGCGATTTCATGGCACTTGCAAGAGGCGCTAACCAAACGCCGCGCGATTAAAAAATCAACAGCCGTGTCGCGGGTTGTGTTCAACGCCATCACCAAAACGGCTGTGACAGAGGCGATGAAAAACCCGCGCCAAGTGGACATGCCGCTGGTGGACGCCTATTTGGCGCGCCGCGCGTTGGACTATTTGGTGGGCTTTAACCTATCGCCCGTGTTGTGGCGCAAATTGCCCGGCGCGCGCTCTGCGGGCCGTGTGCAATCGGTGTGCCTGCGCTTGATCGTGGAACGCGAAGACGAGATCGAGGCGTTCAATCCGCAAGAATACTGGACCGTCAAAGCGATGCTTGAGACCCCGCGCGGGCAACAATTTGAAGCACGCTTGACGCAGCTCTCTGGCAAAAAGTTAGATAAATTTGATTTGGGCGACCGGTTGTCGGCGGAAATGGCTGTGCAAGCTGTGTCATCACGCGATTTGAAAATCGCATCGGTCGAGGCCAAACCCGGCACGCGCAATCCCTCTGCGCCGTTCATGACCTCGACCATGCAACAAGAGGCCAGCCGCAAATTCGGCATGGGCGCGCGTCAAACGATGAACGCAGCACAACGCCTGTATGAAGCCGGTCTCATCACCTATATGCGGACCGATGGCATCGATATGGCGCCCGAGGCCATCACCGAGGCGCGCGATGCGATCAAGGCGCGCTACGGCGATAAATATGTGCCCGCCTCTCCGCGTGTGTACAAAAACAAAGCCAAAAACGCGCAAGAAGCCCACGAATGTATCCGCCCGACAGAATTGAACAAAGGCCCGAAAGACGCGGCCCTGTCGGACAGTGACCAAGCCAAGCTTTACGACCTGATTTGGAAACGCACCATTGCCTCGCAAATGGAAGCGGCCCGTTTGGAACGCACCACAGTTGATATTACATCACAAGATCAAGAAGTTGTGCTGCGCGCGACAGGTCAGGTCGTAGCGTTTGACGGCTTTATGGCCGTGTACACCGAAGGCAAAGACGACGCGGAAGGCGAAGAAGACAGCGCGCGCCTGCCCCAGATCATGGAAAATGAGGCGGCCAAAAAGGTCGCAGGCGCTCTCAAAGCGGACGCCGAAGGCAAAGAAGCGGCGCTTGGGGGCGATGCTTCTGTTTTGGGCATGCAGCACCACACCAACCCACCGCCACGCTACACCGAGGCGACTTTGGTCAAACGTATGGAAGAGCTCGGCATCGGGCGTCCATCGACCTATGCGTCTGTTTTGACAACGATTGTTGAGCGCGAATATGTGCGCAAAGAACAAAACCGTCTGTTCCCTGAGGATAAAGGCAAGATCGTTACGATTTTCTTGACCAACTTTTTCCGCAAATATGTCGGCTATGAATTCACTGCCGATCTTGAGGGCGAACTCGACAGCGTCTCTGCGGGCGAATTGGATTACAAAGATGTGCTCAAACGGTTCTGGCGCGATTTCTCGGCCGCGATCTCAGAGACCTCGGATTTGCGCATTTCCGAGGTGTTGGACAAACTCGACGCCGCTTTGGCCCCCACGCTGTACCCCCCACGCGAAGATGGCACAGACCCCCGCATTTGCCCCAAATGTGGCGCGGGCAATTTGCACCTGAAAACATCACGCTCTGGCGGGTTTGTTGGCTGTTCCAACTACCCTGAATGCCGCTACACCCGCCCGATTTCGGGCGAAGGTGCCGAAAGCTATGAAAAGGTTTTGGGCGAAGACAACGGTGACGAAATTTCTCTGCGCTCCGGTCGGTTTGGCCCTTATGTGCAGCGCGGCGAAGCCACGGCAGAGAACAAAAAACCACCCCGCACGTCCTTGCCAAAAGGCTGGGCCCCCGAAAGCATCGATTTGGCCAAGGCTTTGACGTTGCTCAACTTGCCGCGCGAAATTGGCATTCACCCCGAGGGCGGCGCGATTGTGGCCAACCTTGGGCGCTTTGGCCCCTACGTGATGCACCAATTGCCCGATGCGGAAAAACCCGTTTACGCCAATTTGAAAGAGACCGACGAGGTCTTTGAAATTGGGATGAATTTGGCCATGGAAATGATCACGCACAAACGTGAAAATCCGGGTCGTGGGCGGGCGGCGGCCAAAGCCTTGAAGGCGCTTGGCGATCACCCCGATGGCGGCGCGATCAATGTGATGGACGGCAAATTCGGGCCCTATGTGAAATGGGAAAAGGTCAATGTGACCCTGCCCAAAGAGATCAAGCCCGAGGACATCACAGTCGAGCAAGCGCTTGAATTGATCGCCACGAAAAAGCCGGCCAAAAAGAAAGCACCTGCGAAAAAGAAAGCAGCCCCTAAAAAGGCCGCCGCGAAAAAGCCGGCTGCCAAAAAACCAGCCGCGAAAAAAGCGCCCGCCAAAAAAGCAGCGACCCCAAAGAAGGCTGCTGACTAAGCCTGTGAAACAGCCTGCTCTGCGAGCACACCTTTCGTTAGCGCCAACATCGCAACACATCGCACCGCCTGCCAAATCTTGGTGGGCGGTTTGCGTTTTTGCACTGCAGCATTCCCATTGACACTTGCCCTTCAATTGCGTCCAATTGCGCAAATTTGACAGTGAGGGAGAGCACTATGAAAAAGATTTACGGATCTGCAAGTGAGGCTTTGGACGGGCTTGTCCAAGACGGCATGTTGATTGCGGCGGGTGGTTTTGGCCTGTGCGGCATTCCCGAATTGCTGATCGATGCTTTGGTCGACAGTGGCGTCAAAGATTTGACAGTGGCCTCCAACAACGCGGGCGTCGATGATTTCGGCCTTGGAAAACTGCTGGCCACACGTCAAATCAAAAAAATGATGTCGTCATACGTGGGCGAAAACGCTGAATTCATGCGTCAATATCTGAGTGGCGAATTGGAATTGGAATTCAACCCCCAAGGCACCTTGGCCGAACGCATGCGCGCAGGCGGCGCGGGCATTCCGGGATTCTACACCAAAACTGGCGTGGGCACCGTGATCGCGGACGGCAAAGATGTGAAATCATGGAACGGCCAAGACTACATTTTGGAAGAGGGCATTTTTGCTGATATTTCCATCGTGAAAGCGTGGAAAGCGGATGCCACTGGCAACGCGATTTTCCGCAAAACGGCCCGCAATTTCAACCCACCCGCCGCGATGTGCGGCAAGATTTGCATCATGGAAGTCGAAGAGATCGTGCCCGTAGGCTCACTCGACCCAGACGCCATCCACCTGCCCGGCGTCTATGTGCACCGCCTGATCCAAGGCCAGCACGAGAAACGCATCGAGCAGCGCACAACGCGCCCTGCCGCGTAACGCCAAGGATTACGGCGCGTGATATCCCCTTATGATACCCTGCCCCCAAGCGCGTTTTGGCGTACAGGTGTCGCAACTGAGCCGCCCGAAGCGGTTCAGGGACTTTACGTGCCGAAATTCGCGATCACAAAAGACATCCCCATCATGACTGCTGGCAGTTGTTTTGCCCAGCATGTTCACCGCAATTTGGTGGACCGTGACTGGGGTGTTTTGGACTTTGAAAGCCCACAGCATCGGTTCAACCGCGCGGTGATGCGGCGTTATGGATATGGGGTATACTCTGCGCGTTACGGCAATATTTATTCCGTGCGCCAGATGGTTCAACTGCTGCATGAAGCCTATGACATCGCGCGGCCGCACGCGCCTGTTTGGCAACGCCCCGATGGCAAATACATTGATGCGCAACGCCCCGCGATCGAACCAGATGGCTATGGCGCGCCTGATCTTGTGACGGATGCACGTGATCATCATCTGCGCAATGTGCGCAAAACCTTTGAATGCACCGAACTGTTGATTTTTACGCTTGGGCTGACCGAAACATGGCGCCACACCACCACCGGTACGGTCTATCCCACAGCGCCGGGTGTCATCGGGACGCCGCCTGATCCACAAGAGTACGTGTTTCACAACGCAGGCCAGCGCGAGATCATGGCGGATTTGGCCACGCTGAATAACTTTGGCAAAAGCCGAAATCCGAATTTCAAGCTTTTGCTAACAGTTTCGCCTGTGCCTTTGACCGCGACGGCCACGGGCGGGCATGTGTTGCCTGCCTCGACCTATTCCAAAGCGGTGTTGCGGTCTGCGGCGGGCGAATTTTGTCGCGCCCAAGACAACGTGGATTATTTTCCATCTTTTGAAGTGATCACCAATGCGGCCGCAAAAGGGCAGTTTTTCGAGGCCAATCAGCGCAGCGTCAAAGACAGCGGCGTGACACGTGCGATGGCCATGTTCTTTCACGCCCACGGCGAAGATGTGGCGACAACGCCCGCCAAAAGCCGCGCCGCGCCAAGCCTCTCGGACGACGGCGATAACGCGCTGCAATGCGAAGAGGTTTTGCTAGACCCCAAGACCAGAGGCCTGACATGAAGGTTTTGGTTTTGGGCACATCTCATTGCGCGGCAGTGCGTTTGGCGTCCGATTGGATTGCGCGCGCCTATCCAACCCTTGACGTGGATTACTACGCGCTGCCCGGTGCGGTTCATGCCAGATCGTTGATGATTGGCAGCACCTTTGGCCCAACCCCAAGTGATACATACGGCTGCAAAATGAGTGGGGCTTGGAACGACCGCATGATCGTTGACTTGGCACCTTACGCACATATTTTTCATATCGGTGAACGCTTTTCCATGGGCGCGATCACGCGGTTGATGGCGGATTTCGATGTTTTGGAATTGCCAGAACGCAGTCTGCGCCCGGTGATGTCGTTGAGTGCGGCTCAGGCATTGATCGGATCGGCCATCGATGACGTTGTCGCGACACGTCACAGCGTTTTTGACGACGATCCGCGCTTCACATTTATGCCTGCCCCCTATCCTTTGGCCCGCGCGGCACAGCGTGGCCCGGGGTTCGAGGCCACTATGGCCCGTTTGAACACACGCAACACCGCACCAGACTGGTCGCAGATATACGAGGACCTGATCGCGGCCTCTTTGGCGCACTATGGCTACCGCTTTATGGCGCAGCCCCTCGGCACACGGCAGGGTGTTTTTGCAACCAAAGACCGCTACGCACGCCCAAATTCATCTGCGCGTGATGTTGGGAATAAGGTCGACAATCGACACACCAACGCCGCCTATGGACAAGACATTTTCGCAGCCTATGCCCTGCAACAGCTTGGGCTAACGCCCGCGATGCAGCCCCCGCAGTGACAGCATCGGCACCACACACATAAACAGGGGGGAGAGGCCCTCCCCCACATGGAACACACCGCACAACGCGGATATATAGGGAGAGCAGAACATGGCGACAGACACACAGGCCCCAAAGGGGTGGGATCGCAATCAAATGGCTGCACGCGCAGCACAAGAATTGGAAGACGGCACTTACGTGAACCTTGGGATCGGCATTCCGACCTTGGTGCCAAATTTCATTCCTGAGGGCGTCGAGGTGACGTTGCAATCGGAAAACGGCATGCTTGGCATGGGGCCTTTTCCGGTTGAGGGCACCGAGGATGCGGATCTGATCAACGCGGGCAAACAGACCATCACAGAGCTGCCCAACACCGCCTATTTCGACAGTGCCTTTTCATTCGGCATGATTCGCGGCGGCAAGATTGCTATGGCGATTTTGGGCGCTATGGAAGTGGACGAGAAAGGCGATTTGGCCAACTGGATGATCCCCGGCAAACTGGTCAAAGGCATGGGCGGCGCTATGGATTTGGTCGCAGGCGTGGGGCGCGTGGTTGTGGTCATGGATCACACCAACAAACACGGCGACAGCAAGCTGTTGAAAGAGTGCACCCTGCCATTGACCGGCAAAGCGGTTGTGGACCGTGTGATCACCAACTTGGGCGTTTTGGACGTGGTTGAGGGCGGATTGAAAATCGTCGAGACGGCGGAGGGCGTGACCGAGGCCGAGCTGCGCGCCGCGACATTGGCGACGATTGTCGACTGATCACTCTAAGCGCTTAAAAATCACAAAGCCTCCCATACTTGGGGGGCTTTGGTCTAAAATCCACCTTTTTTGATTGACCCATTGTCGCCAAATTGGCAACAGCATCATATTCTTGCCCTAATTTGTCGCTAGAACAGCATGAAATACGGGCAGAAAAATCACATGCAGCTTGAGCAAACCACAGCGACCACTCTCAAACCCGCCCCGCGCGTGCCAAAAAGCCTGCGCGATCGTGCGGTGCTGTTTGGGCTTTTGGCCTTGCTTCTCATCGGTCTTTTGGGGGCTGCGGCCGCCACAGGATGGGATGAAACGCTTGCGCAAATGCGCAAACTGTCGATGTGGCAGGTCTGCGCGCTTTTGGGGTTCTCTTTGGTCAATTACGCGTTGCGCGGGATGCGGTGGCATCTGTTTGCCACGCGGCTTGGGCTGCGCCTTTCGCTGATAGCAAACATGCGTCATTTTCTTGGCGGGTTTGCGATGACCGTCACGCCGGGTCGTGTTGGGGAATTGGTGCGCATGCGCTGGATTCGCCGAGAGACGGGCTGGGCTGTGGACCGTACTGCCCCTTTGGTTTTGGTCGACCGCGCCTCTGATTTGGCAGCGATGGCCATTTTGATGGGGGCCGCATTGCTGGTGTCCGGCGCGCATATTGCAGGCGGCGTGCCTGTTGTCATACTCGCGTTGATCGCGGCTTTTGTGGCGACGCGGCCTGCCCTTTTGGCGCATCTGGCGCGCATCGGATATAAAACCACGGGGCAATTGCCGCGGCTGTTTGCCCGTGTGCGCCGCGCGGCACGGTCGCTTGAGCCCTTTGCGCAAGGCGGCACATTGTTCCAAGGCTCAGTCTTGGCTTTTGCCGGATGGTTGGCCGAGGGCATCGCCTTTTACCTGTTGCTGATGTGGATGGGCGCAGATGTCACCGCCGCCACCGCCATCGCGATATTCCTCTTTTCAACACTCGCAGGTGGGCTCACCGGCGCACCGGGGGGCGTGGGCGGTGCAGAAGCGGCGATGATCGCGCTGCTCAGTCTAGAAGGCGTGCCCATGGCCCTGTCCCTGCCCGCCACAGCCATCATTCGTTTGACCACACTTTGGTTCGCCATCGTCATCGGTCTGATCCTTTTTCCCATCGCAGAACGCATATCAAAGAAAGTTCAAAATGAGCTGGAAAATCCTTGAAACCACAGGCTGGGGGCGCGCACATGCCGCCACTGGTTCTGTGGCCCGCCCTGAACGCAACACACATTTAAAACGCCTGTTGGCGCAGTCGGCTATGCCCGCCTTTGGCATGCGCCGGTCCTATGGCGATGCCCCGCTTAAAGCTGGCGGGCAATCGTTGGACATGACGCGGCTGGACCGTGTGGTGTCGTTTGACAGCGCCACGGGTGTGGTTGATGTCGAAGCGGGCTTGCCGATTGGCGATTTGGGGCGGATGTTTGCCGCCAAAGGGTGGATCCCGCCTGTGATGCCCGGCACTGGATTTGCCACCATCGGCGGCTGTATCGCCAATGATGTGCACGGGAAAAACCATCATGTCGCGGGGTCTTTTGGCCAACATGTGCTTGAGATCACGTTGATCCAAGGCGACAAGGTCCGCGTGATCACGCCCGCATCCGATGCGGGACTGTTCCAAGCGACGGTGGGCGGATTGGGTCAAACCGGTGTGATTGCTTCGGCCAAAATCCAATTGGCGCCCTGCAAAGGTGATTTGATGGTGCTGACAGAACGGCGCATCGACGGGTTGGATGAATTCCTTGTGGCCTTTGATGACAGCACGGCAGATTACGTTGTCGGCTGGATCGACGCGACCGCCAAAGGGGCCAATCTGGGCCGCGGTGTTTTGGAAGAAAGCGAAATCACATCAGGTGTGAACCCGGGGTCAAGCAAAGCCAAATCGGTGCCGTTCAATGCCCCAAGATGGGCGCTGTCTGCGCCGATTGTGCGATTGTTCAACGAGTTGTATTTTCGCCGCGTGCCGGCCTCTGGGCGCACCAGCGTCAAACCGATCACCGATCCGTTTTTCCCACTGGATGCGATCCACAACTGGAACCGCTTGTACGGCAAAGCGGGCTTTAACCAATTTCAATGTGTTGTGCCCTTAGAGGCCACCAAATGCTTGCAGATCATGTTGGAACGTATTGCGGCATCGGGTTTGGCCTCACCGCTGGCGGTTTTGAAAAAAATGGGCGCGGGTCGCGCGGGCTATATGTCGTTTCCGATGGAAGGCTATACCTTGGCGGTGGATTTCCCCAACCGTGGCAGCGCGGCCTATCTGATCCGTGAATTGACGGATTTGGCGCGCGATGCAGGTGGGCGTGTTTACTTTGCCAAAGACGGATCAGCGCAGGCCAAACAGGTCATCGGCATGTACCCAAACCATGAGAAGTGGCAAAAAGAAGTGGCGAAAGCTGACCCTGACAGAGCCATGGAAACCGAATTGGTGCGGCGCTTGGAATTGCGCGGACCTGCGATGGACATCCCCTCGCCCACAAAAGGAGACGCCGCATGAGCCAGACATCCCAAGCCGAAACATGGATCATTTTGGGGGCCACATCATCGATGGCGCGGGCCTTGTCGCGAAAGCTGGCCGCACGCGGTGCGACGCTTTTGTTATGTGGGCGCGATATGGACGATTTGCGCAGCACGGCGGCCGATTGCATGGCGCGCGGTGCGACAGATGCGCAGGCTTGTGCGTTCGATGCGCGTGAAACCACCCGTTTCACCCCGATTATTGAACGCGCCTCTGGACAAGAGGGCGTGATCAACTGTGCGGTGTTTGTGGGCTCGATGCCATCGCAAGACGCCATTGATGCAGACCCCGATTTGATCGCGGGCACGGTGCAAGACAACTACACCGGCCCAGCGACATTTTTGCAAATGCTCGCCCCTGAGCTGGAACGCCGCGGCAGTGGTACCGTTGTCGGCGTGGGATCGGTCGCGGGGGATCGTGGACGCATTGGCAATTATGTGTACGGATCGGCCAAGGCAGGGTTCGCGACATATTTATCGGGATTGCGCAATCGTTTGACGCGCGCAGGCGGTCATGTGGTCACGGTGAAACCGGGATTTGTCGACACGGCGATGACATGGGATGTCGAGGGCATGTTTTTGGTCGCGGCCCCTGAAAAGGTGGCCATTGATGTTTTGAACGCCGTGGCAAAACGCAAAAACGTGATCTACACGCCGTTCTTTTGGCGCTACATCATGCTGATCATCCGCACTATTCCTGAGTTCATTTTTAAGAAGATGTCGATCTGACGCGCCGCATGTCGCGACATCTATAGATGGCAAAAGGGACGCCCAAATGGAGCGTCCCTTTTTGTTATCAATACCGCGCGTTCATACCCCTGTTTTCAATTGGCCGATCGCACCGCATTGGTCGCGAACACGCAACCGTCTGAGTATAAATCTGGCGGGGTCACGCAAAGGCCGCGCGCCACCTGCCATGCCGCCAAAACCTTGGGCACATAGGCGCGGGTTTCGCCGTAAGGCGGCACGCCGTGATTGTCTTTGACCGCGTTTTCACCTGCGTTGTAACCGGCCAGAGCCAGCACCACATCGCCTTTGAACTCTTTGATCAACCAATCCAAATAGGTGATGCCACCACGAATGTTTTGCGAGGCATCCATAGAATCGGTCACCCCAAAGCGCGCGGCAGTGGCGGGGATCAATTGCATCACGCCCTGCGCCCCTGCCGTGCTAACCGCATCACGACGTCCCGCGGATTCGACCGAAATAACAGCCAAAGCCAAAGCGGGGCTGACATCGGTGCCAATGGAATGGATCAAAAGATCAGTGCCATAGGTGTTGGCCAAATTGGTGACCTGTTGGAACGTGGGTTTGGACAGCTTGGCCGCACCGTCATCTTTGAGCCCTGCCAAAGCCGCCGAGAACCGTTCAGGCCCTGCGCCGGCCAAATCATGTGGCACCCTGTTCCAATACCAGTCTTGCAAATCGGCGGGCACTTTGGGCGCGGCCCCCAAGGGGGTCACAGCGCCTGCGGGCAATGGACCACCAGGGGCTGCGGGGCCTTTGGGCGCGCTGGGGGCAGAGGGGTGGATTTGGATGGTGATGCGGTTTGTTGCCCCTGCCTTGGGCGGCGTGAGACGGCGCGGGCGCACTTCGGGCCATGGCGCGGGTGTGACTTTAGGGGCAGGCATGATTTCGGGTGTATTAGGCTGGCTGTCTTGCGCCGAGGCCACAAATGGAGCCGCACAGATAGCGGTCCAAACCAAGCCGGCACATATATATGTGCTCAAATACGCGCTCAACGCACGCTTTCGGCTGCTTGCGAAACGATTTCTGATTCCACTCATTAAGATGCCCGACCTGTTTTTATAAAATTTTCCCTAGTTTCGCAAAAATAGGGGCATTCGGCCAGTGATTAGCACGAAATCGACACCAAAGCTGGATCTAATTTTATATAAAATATGCCGCCAAACGAAATATAGCAAAAAGGTTAATTTTTAAAACCTTTAATTTTCAATGCTTTAAAAGTTTTAAAAGCTCAAATTTGAGGTGTACCAAAAACGTACTATTCCTGCCCCACTCTTGCCCCAGTTCGCAGGCCATATAGCCACATCGAAAGCGACAAGGCAGACAACGCGGTACGGGAAACACCGCTAGCTGGAAACGCTCAGGACGTGGACATCTGATATACCCCGGAGGGTAACACTATGAAATTCTTCAAGCTTTACAAAAACTTCAATGAAAACGAAGACGGCGCAGTGACTGTTGACTGGGTTGTTTTGACTTCTGCCATCGTGGGCCTCGGTGTTGCGGTTCTCGCAACTGTATCCAACGGCACAAAAACTTTGGGCGGCAAGATCTCTTCAAACCTCGCGTCACGCACAGTTGTTGAATAAGCAACTTTTTAACCTCTTCTAAGATTGGACATACGATGAAATTCTTCAAGCTTTACAAAAACTTCAATGAAAACGAAGACGGCGCAGTGACTGTTGACTGGGTTGTTTTGACTTCTGCCATCGTGGGCCTCGGCGTCGCAGTTCTCGCAACTGTATCCAACGGCACAAAAACTTTGGGCGGCAAGATCTCTTCAAACCTCGCGTCACGCACAGTTGTTGAATAAGATCGGCTAGGACGAAAGTTCTGACCATTGATAGGACCGCGCTTTTTAGGCGCGGTCTTTTCCATTTGGGGCCCCTGCCCAGATCCGCCAGATCACGCGCTATTGGGTTGAATGTGACAACAAAGACAGCAGGGCAGCGCTTTGTTTTTGATTTTTGCAAAATCCCTGCTGTTGACGCGCGAAAACCACGAATTCGCCACATTCAGTAGTCATTTTTGAACAGTGAGCAGAAGGTCCACACACAAGGGCCAGAGGCAAGAGGACGTAAACATGCGTATTATTTTTGGATTGGTACTTTTGGTTGGGATGGCCCTCGCGGGCTTTGCCGTTCATATGACAAAGGGGTACCTATCAACGTACCAAGCGGAATTGAGCCGTGAGAAATCGTTGCGCCAAAACGTGATCAAAACCGAAGACATTTATATCGTCACTTCAAAAGTTGCTTATGGCGACGCGATCAATGCCGATGCTGTGACCCTCGCGAAATGGCCCGTTGAACACATGCCCAAAGGCGTGTTTCGCACCGAAGAAGAATTGTTCCCACAAGGCATCGACGTCCCGCGCATCGCTTTGCGCGCAATCGAACCGATGGAACCGCTATTAACAGTCAAAGTGACAGAACCCGGTGCGGACGCTGGTGTTGCATCGCGTCTGAGCAAAGGCATGCGTGCGTTTGCCATTCGGGTCGATGTGTCCACAGGTGTGTCTGGGTTCTTGCGCCCTGGCGACAAAGTGGATGTGTATTGGACAGGAAAATTGCCCGGACAAACATCTGGTGAGGTCACCAAGTTGATTGAATCCTCAGTGCCTTTGGTGGCGATTGACCAAATGGCTGACGGCGAAAGATCATCTCCGACCATTGCGCGTACGGTCACCGTTGAAATCACCCCACAACAGGTGGCGGCATTGGCGCAAGCTCAGTCCTCAGGTCGTTTGTCTTTATCGCTTGTTGGGCGCGGTGATGATACGATTATCAGCGGCGTTGAGATAGACCAAAAGACATTGCTGGGCATTGAGGCGGCAGCACAAATCGCAGCCGCCCCCGTTGCACGGGTCTGCACCGTACGCACCCGGAAAGGCGCTGATATTGTTGAAACCCCAATTCCGTGTAGCCAATAGATTTGGGGAAAATGTTCAAATTCGAACATTATCAACGATTATTCGTTAACACTTTGAAGACGGCATCTTCTTAAAGGTGCCGTTTTTTTCAATGACTTGCCCCATAGAAATCCCAGCGCAGCCCCCCGATATGTGACTTGCCCACATCACAAAAACCAGCCAAGCGATTGATTCTTGCAAATAAACTGGTTTTAGCCCATGGTAAGCGCAATCGGGTCGTTAGAGCCCAAATCTAGAGGCGTGATCATTCAGAGGCAGGTCACATGAAAATGTTGAATATTCTTAAGGTAGCCCTATTGGGTTGCGCCGTCGCGAACATGGTTCCACAGGTGGCATTTGCAGATAAACTGCGGGTTATGACAGGGTCACCATCTGGTGCACTGAATGTCCCCATGAACCGTGCGGTGGTCGTTGAAAGCGACGAACCTTTTGCTGAAATCTCTGTCGCAAACGCTGAGATCGCTGACATTTCTACACTGTCGGATCGATCCATTTACGTGCTTGGGCGCTCGCCTGGTTTGACGACCATGACGCTTTTGGCCCCCGATGGATCGCTGATCACCAACGTTCAGATCCAAGTCACCCCTGATATTTCCGAATTCAAAGAGCGCCTGCGCCAGATCATGCCCAATGAGCCGATCGAAGTGCGCACAGCCAATGACGGCATCGTTTTGTCAGGCGTTGTGACATCGGTCACCTCGATGGAACGTGCTGTTGAATTGGCCAATCGCTATGCGCCAGACCGCGTGTCCAACCTTTTGAACATCGGCGGCACACAGCAAGTCATGTTGAAAGTGCGCTTTGCTGAAATGTCACGCGCGGTGTCGAAAAACCTGTCTGGGTCTTTGGCTTTTGCCGCCAATGTGGGCACCAACGGCAACTGGTCTGGCTCTGAGACGGGCACATTCCTTGGCGACGACAATGGTGTGACCTCGAGCCTTGTCACTAAAGACGGCTCGCTTGGGGCGCTGAAACTTGGGGCATCCATCGGCGGCACCGAGATTGCTGTGTTGCTGGAAGCCATGGAAAACAAAGGCATCGTGCGCACCCTTGCCGAGCCAAACCTGACGGCCCTGTCCGGTCAGCAAGCCAAATTCCTTGCGGGTGGCGAATACCCAATTCCTGTTGCAAGCGAAAATGGCATTGTAATTCAGTACAAACCTTTCGGTGTGGAACTTGATTTCACCCCACGGGTTGTGAATGGCGATCAAATCAATCTGGAACTGAAAGCGGCCGTGTCGGGCATCGATACAACCGTGAACTACAATCTCGAAGGATTTTCGGTCAGTTCCTTTAAGCGTCGCGAAACCTCGACAACAGTGGAAATGCGTGACGGCGAAAGCTTTGCCATCGCGGGCCTGTTGCAAGACGATTTCCAAGACCTTGCAGGTCAAGTGCCATGGTTGGGGGATATTCCGGTTCTGGGCGCTTTGTTCCGCTCGGCCGATTATTCGCGTCAACAATCCGAGCTGGTGATCATCGTCACGCCGCATCTGGTCACGCCAACAAATGGTTTGGCTTTGGCCTTGCCGACGGACCGCGTGAAAATCCCAACGGAATCTGAACTGTTCTTGTTTGGCAAAACATATGGTGGCACGGATCGCCCGAAAAAAGGTGCTGCGGCTGAAGTCGCCAAGCAAGACTTTTCCGGGTCCTACGGCTACGTGATGGAGTAAGATCATGCGTGCACACATCAAAATAACACTGGCCGCGACAAGCCTTTTGGCCATCACCGCCTGCTCTGATGCCAAACTCTTTTCGTCTTGGACGCAAGAAGCCGGCGGCTATATGGACAACGGCACCTTTGGCAATGCGACCATGAACAACATCATGATTCAAAATGGCGAACTGTCTTACGCCATCAGTATGAATGAACGTTTTGCCGCCGAAGTTGACACAACAGTTAACTTTGAATTCAATTCAGCGATCTTGGACGGCCCTGCCCGCGCCACGATCAAGAAACAAGCCGAATACATCGCGCAATTCCCCGAGGTGCGCTTCCGCGTCTTTGGCCACACCGATTTGGTCGGCACGGATGCCTCCAACAAAGCGCTCGGCATGCGCCGCGCACGGGCTGTTGTGAACGAAATGGTGCGTTATGGGATTTCCAAATCGCGTGTTGAGGCGGTGATTTCCGAGGGAGAAACACAGCCTTTGGTCGCCACGCAAGAACCAGAACGCCGCAATCGTCGCACAGTGACCGAAGTGTCAGGCTTTGTGCGCAACAACCCGTTGATCATGGACAGCCGATACGCTGACATCATTCACCGCGAGTACATTGAAAGTGCGACAGGGCCGTCTGACCTTGTGGACTTTGGCGTTTCTAAGATCGAAGAATAACAATCGTTCCGATCTAGCGCATTATTACGCTATTTCGGCCCTATTGTTGCCCACATTGCCCGTCACCTTAGACCCAATGGGAGCAGTTCGTCCGACAGTGAGTCGGACAACATGCGCCAGGGATCAAGGGGCGGGCTTTGTTTTGAAAGCGTTTTCCTTTGGCTTTGGCGCTCCAAGGTAAAAAGGACGCAGCAATGGCTAGTGAAACTGCATTGCATACTGAACAAGACCAACTGGTTGCGTGTACAATCTCACGCGATGTTCAGAACTTTGATCTGTTGATCGAAGATATGGAAACCGAACTGGGAGAATCCTGGGGCGATCTGAGCTTTGAAGACGCACGACAATTTTTCCGCCAGCCAGAATCTGGAGCGTTGAAATTTGTCGCGGTCGCGATTGACCAAGATGACGAAGGTCTGTTGGCCGTGATCGCGGATTTGATCAAATCGGCTAAAATTCAAAACGTTAAGGTCATTTTGATTGCCGATGAAGTCAGTCCGATGGCCTTGCACCAGCTGCTGCAACTTGGTGCCGAAGATTTCATCCCCTACCCTTTGCCCGAAAACGCATTGCGCGAGGCCATCACCCGTCTTGATGCCCCGAAGAAAGTGATCGCTGCCGATTTCGTTGATCCTGGAACCTCAAAAACACGCGAGGCCAACGGTATTGTTTTGCCGGTGCAAGCCGTATCAGGCGGCGCAGGAGCCACGACGTTGGCCGTCAATTTGGCATGGGAATTGGCCCATGTTGAAAAGACAGGCGCACAACCGCGTGTGTTGTTGATGGATTTGAATCTACAGTTCGGATCTGTTTCAACCTATCTTGATTTGCCGCGCCGCGAAGCGGTGTACGAATTGTTGTCCTCAACCGAACACATGGACGACGATGCGTTCAAATCGGCGTTGACCAACTTCAACGATCAAATGTCGGTTTTGACAGCGCCTGCAGATTTGCTGCCGCTCGATTTCATCGATTCCGAAGACTTAGAGCGCATTATGGAAATGGCCCGTCATCATTTTGATTACGTGATCATCGATATGCCATCGACTTTGGTGAATTGGTCAGAGGTGATTTTGAACCAAGCTGACATCATGTTTGCACCATTTGAATTGGATATGCGGTCTGCGCAAAACATTTTGCGCCTCAGATCTGCGTTAAAGGCCGAAGAACTGCCGTTTGAAAAGTTCCGTTTCTTGCTGAACCGCGCCCCTAAAGGCATGGATCTATCGGCAAAATCACGGATCAAACGCATGTCGGAAAGCTTGGAAATTGCCATCGAAGTGCAGCTGCCAGATGGCGGCAAAGCGGTGTTGCAATCGAATGACCAAGGTCTGCCGCTGGCGATTGAAGCCGCTAAAAACCCACTGCGCAAAGAGATTCAAAAGCTCGCGCTCTCAATACATGCACGCCAAAGCGATGAGATGAGCGCAGCAGCACAATAAGACCTCGTGAGGGGGTTACAGGTTTAGGGGAAAACAAATGTTTTCGAGATACAAAAAGACAGACACAAAACAAGCGCGCCCGATAGCAGGCACGCCCGCGCAAAAGGCGCCCGTCCCCGAAAAAGCCCCTGCGCCAAAGGCAACAGTGCAGCGCCGCGACATTCAGCGCAGCGAAGTGATTGTGCCCGAAGAAAAGGATCGCAAACGTAAAGAGCGCATTTCCGACATCAAAGTGTCAATGCACCAGCGTTTGCTCGAAGACCTCAATCTGGCCGCGTTGGAAAGCGCGCCAGAGAAAGAGCTCAAACAAGAAATTGCAGCCATCACCACCGAATTCTTGAACGAAGAAGGCATGGTTTTGAACCGCGACGAGCGGATGACATTGAACCAGGACTTGTTCGACGAAGTCAAAGGCTTGGGCCCGCTTGAGACCCTGCTCAAAGACGACACTGTCAACGATATTTTGGTGAACGGCCCGAACCAAATTTTCGTCGAGCGCGATGGAAAATTGATGCTGTCGGATGTGACGTTCAAGAATGAGAAACACCTGCTGCGCATCATCGACAAAATCGTGTCCGCTGTTGGGCGTCGGGTTGATGAATCCAACCCTTACGTCGATGCGCGCTTGGCCGATGGGTCACGTTTCAACGCCATGGTGCCGCCTGTTGCGGTGGATGGCTCGTTGGTGTCCATTCGGAAATTCAAAAAAGAAAAACTGGCGATTGATGATTTGGTCAATTTTGGCGCCTTCACCGAAGAAATGGCCGCCTATTTGCAAGCCGCTGTGTCCACGCGTCTCAATGTGATCGTGTCTGGCGGTACGGGGTCTGGTAAAACCACAACGCTCAACGCGCTGTCCTCGTTTATCGCGGACGATGAACGTATTTTGACGATCGAAGACACCGCCGAATTGCAACTGCAACAAACCCACGTGGGGCGGATGGAAAGTCGTCCAGCCAACGTCGAGGGCAAAGGGGCCGTGACCCAGCGCGATTGTTTGCGCAACGCTTTGCGGATGCGTCCAGACCGGATCATCGTGGGGGAAACCCGCGGCGAAGAGGTGATCGACATGTTGCAAGCGATGAACACTGGTCACGATGGATCGATGACCACAATCCACGCCAACTCGGCGCGCGATGGGGTGTCACGTCTGGAAAATATGGTTGCGATGGCGGGCATCGAAATGCCGCTCAAAGCGGTGCGCAGCCAGATTTCAAGCGCTGTGAATTTGATCGTGCAGGCCTCGCGTTTGCAAGATGGCTCGCGCCGCATGGTGTCCATCACCGAAATCACCGGCATGGAAGGCGATGTCATTTCGATGCAAGAAGTCTTTCGGTATCAGCGCACAGGTCTGACACCAGACAATAAAATCATCGGTCATTTTACAGCGACTGGCGTGCGCAGCCACTTTTCCGAGCGGTTCAAAATGTGGGGCTACGATTTGCCACCTTCATTGTTCGAACCCACAAAACCGCAGTAAGGACCTGGACCCGTTATGGCCATTTCAACCGATCTTATCATCTACGTTATCGTCTTTGTCGCCGTGCTTTTGCTGGTTGAGGGCATCTATCTAACCGTGTTCGGCAAATCCATCTCGCTCAACAGCAAGGTGAACCGGCGCTTTGAGATGCTTGAAAAAGGCGGCGATCGCGAAGAGGTGCTCAACCAGCTGCGCAAAGAGATGGGCCAGCACCTAAAATCACGCCAAGTGCCGCTCTATTCTATTTTGGCCGAAAAGGCGCAAAAGGCGAATATCGCATTTTCCCCGATCCAACTGATTGGAATCATGCTGCTTTTGGCGATGATTTCCTTTGTTGGTTTGACAGTTGGCACCGCCACATCCGCACCATTGCGTGTGGGAATTGCTCTTGCCATGGGCATCACGGCGGTGTTCGTTTGGATCAACAACAAAGCCAAAAAACGCATGGCGATGATCGAAGAACAACTGCCAGAAGCCGTCGAATTGATGGTGCGCTCTTTGCGTGTTGGCCACCCGTTTTCCAACGCGTTGACGATTGTGTCCAAAGAGGTGCCTGATCCGCTTGGTACCGAAATGGGCGTCATCGCCGATGAATCCGCCTACGGGCGCGATGTGGGCGAGGCGTTGAAAGACATGGCGGAACGTCTTGATATGCAAGACATGCGGTTTTTGGCCGTGGCCGTGGCGATCCAACAGCAATCTGGTGGTAACTTGGCCGAGGTGTTGGACGGCTTGTCCAAAGTGATCCGGTCGCGGTTCAAACTGTTTCGCCGCGTCAAGGCGATCACCGCCGAGGCAAAATGGTCGGGCATGTTCTTGTCCATGTTTCCGCTTGGCTGTCTGTTGCTGATCGCTGTGACCAAGCCCGATTACTATGACAACGTGAAAGACACCGCCGCGTTCATTCCTGCCTGTCTTGTGGTTGCTGGCTTTTTGGTCGCCAATATTTTCATCATGCGCTCCCTCGTGGACATCAAAGTCTAAACGGGGAAAGGACACATCATGCTAGAGTTTTTTACAGCAATATTCGGCGAACAGCTTGGCCCCTTTGGCCCTGTGATCCTCATGGGGGTTCTGGGCACAGTGTTGATGCTGTTCGCAGCCCCTGCCCTGTTGAAAAAACGCAATGATCCATTGGATCGCCTGCGCGCCCAAGTGCGTGGTGACGCACAAGCTCACCACGCCAAAAACGGCAAGCCGGCCAAGCTGCGTCAAGCGCAAAAGAAAGACAAATTAGAGAAATACGCAGATTTCTTAGAGCCACAAGACGAAGAAGAATACTCGGCCATGCAGCTCAAGCTGATCCAAGCAGGCTATCGTGGCAAGAACGCTGTGCGTATGTATAACTTTGCCCAGTTCGCATTGGGGCTTGGGCTTTTGGCCGTCGGTGTGTTGATGGCTGTGATCAAAAGTGGCAACCAAGAGGTCACAACTCAGGCGATGATTTTGACCGTTTTGGTGCCCGCAGGCATCGGTTATATGGCGCCAAAATATTGGATCACCCGCCGCGTGGAAGCGCGCAAAGAAGAAATCACCAACGGCTTTCCCGACGCGCTCGATTTGATGTTGGTCTGTGTGGAAGCCGGTCAATCGCTGGACCAATCGATCGTGCGTGTGGCCCGTGAAATTCGCGCAGGTTTTCCCGCGCTGGCCGATGAATTTGAAATTGTCAGCTACGAAATCAAGGCCGGTAAAGACAAAATCAACGTGCTGCGCGATATGTCTGAACGCGCGGGTGTGGCCGATGTGGCCTCGTTCGTGACCGTGCTTATTCAATCGCAAGCCTTCGGGACATCGATCGCGGATGCTTTGCGGATTTATGCCTCTGAGATGCGCGATAAACGTGTGATGCGCGCCGAGGAAAAGGCCAACACATTGCCGACCAAAATGACTTTGGCGACGATGATGCTGACCGTGCCACCGCTTTTGATCATCTTGATCGGGCCATCTGTGTACGACATTTACACCTTGCTCTCGACGTCGAGTTTCTAAGCCTTTACACATCGTCTAGGGTGCCGTGATGGTGCCCTAGACGCAAAGGCCCCGACATGCACGCTCACCAAATCCAATTTGCCCGCTTTGACACCTCAAAACGCGCTGTGCCGCGTCTGCGCTCGGCCCTGTTGGCGGGTTTGGCTTTGGCAACCTTGACTGCTTGTGACCCCAATAAATTGGCCCCCCTCAAAGACGGCGGCATTTATGCACCCACGGGCATCAATCTACGCGCACAGTCCGAAGACGGGTTGATCGTCGGTCACAGATTGATGGCATCGGGTGAATATGAACTGGCGTTGCGCGCCTACTTGCGGGCCGCGGGCGATCGTGGCCTTGATGTGGATGTGATGTCTGCCATTGGCTCGGCCAATTTGAAATTGGGACGTTTGGGCCAAGCCGAAAAAATCTTGCGCCGTGCGGTCAAATTGGACGAAACATTTGTGCCTGCGTGGAACAATCTGGGCGTTGTTTTGATGGAGCAGCGCAATTTCGGCGAAGCAGAGCGCGTGTTTCGCATGGCCTTTGCGCTTGATAGTGGCCAATCTGCCGAAATCCGCGACAATTTACGCTTGGCGCTCGCCAAATTAAAAAATCCTGATACAATAATTCAAAATGAGAGTGATTTCACCTTGGTGCGTCGCGGAACAGGGGACTACCTGATCTTGGCGCGCTGATCGGATCTCGGGATTAACCCGGCGGTGGTGGTCTCAAAGTTTTGCGATTTGCGTAGGACCTTGTGAAAACCGGACGTAAAAAGGCCGATTTTAGGTGAAGCGAGCAGTCAAAGAGGTGGCAGGCACCATGCGTAAAGTGATTATGATTTCGCTAACCCTTTCGGGCGCGATGCTTTTGGCCGGTTGTGAAAAACCGCCATTCGGAGATGTAAAACGGGCGAAAACGTCTGTAAACGTCATCGATGAAAACAACCTCAATGATGTGATGCTATCGGCAGCGGATCCAAACGAGTCCGTGTCCTACTTCACCCGTGCCCTTGCCAATGATCCTGACCGCATTGACCTCATGCGTGGGCTGGCCAAATCATTGATCCGTGCGGGCAACACATCGACAGGTGCTCAAGCGTGGAAAGCCGTGGTCAAACACGCCGACGCCACCAGCAACGATCGCGTTGATTTTGCGGATGCCTTGATCCGGTCCGGCAATTGGAAAGAGGCCGAAGCCCAGCTGAACCTCGTGCCCCCCACTCATGAGACATACAAACGCTACCGCTTGGAAGCGATGATTGCAGACAGCAATCAAAACTGGAAAAAAGCCGATAGTTTCTATGAAACCGCTGTTGGACTGACCACAAAACCCTCGTCTGTGCTCAACAACTGGGGCTATTCCAAAATGACCCGCGGCGAATTTGCATCTGCTGAACGCCTGTTCGCAGAAGCCATCACCTATGATCCCAAATTGTTCACCGCGAAAAACAACCTTGTGTTGTCACGCGGCGCGCAAGGCAAATACGAATTGCCGGTGGTCACCATGACCCAAATTGAGCGGGCTCAACTGCTGTATACTTTGGGACTGTCTGCGGTGAAATCCGGCGATATCACCATCGGCAAAGGGTTGATAAAAGAAGCCATCGATACGCATCCTCAGCATTTCGAGACGGCGGTACGGTCCCTGCGGGCCCTTGAATCCAACGTCACCAACTGATGTTCACGCTCGATGCAACGGCCGCATTGTGGATACTGATCATCACAACGCCTTTGTCGTTTTTGGCGGCGTTTAATGACTTGGCCCGTATGAAGTTGCCCAACGCGATTGTGTTGGTTTTGGTGGCTCTTTATGTCATTTTAGGCCCATTTTTGTTCGATTTTGACATCTACCTATGGGGATTTGCCCATGGGACCGTCATGTATGTCTTCGGCATGTTCGCCTATGCGTTCATGGGTGTCGGCGCGGGAGACGGCAAATATGCGGCTGCGATGGCGATGTTCATTCCCATGGCCGATGCGCGATTTGTTGTGCCTTTATTTTGCGCTTATTTGCTGGGGGCGTTTGTCACCCACCGCCTCTTTCGCGCTATGCCTGTGGTGCGCGATGCCACTGAGACTTGGGTGTCTTGGGGGCATAAAAAATTCCCCGTAGGATTGGCGCTGGCAGGTACATTTAGCACATATTTTGGCTTTGTTGCCTTCGGGTTGTGATCCGCGCGCACCAGTGATTTCAAACACAACCGCCGCACAGGTTGCGCGACGGTTTTGATGTCAGCAGGCCCGCACGCCTGCGTTATTGAACCGGCTTTTTAATCGGATACACCCACATCACCTCATCGCGGATCGGTTGACTCAAAACCAAGCCCGCCGTCTCAAGTGCTTCAAGCGCTGCGCGTTGCGAACTTGGATCGACGGGGCACAAAGGGATAACAATCGCATCCGCATTCTCAATCCCGGGCGTGCCGGAATAATACCACGGCGCGCCGCCTTTAAGGGGGGCAAACCCGCCTTCCATCCAGATTACAGTCGCCACATCCGTCACGAAAAACTGTGCCTCAACGCCAAAATTAAAGGGCGCATCTTTCAAACGATCCGCCATATAAGCGTGCATCATGGCATCCCCAGACAGCAAAACACAGCGCGGTAATTCTTGGCCCAAAAAGGTTACGGGGTCTTCCACGGGTGCGCCATAAGTGGCCACAGCAGGAATGCGATCGGCCACAGGCCTGCGCTCGCGCAGCTTGCTCACGCGGTCCGTATAAACCCAAACATCCCGCGTTTGTGAGGTGCCATCCAGCAGCAATTGATAGTCGGCCTCGACCTCGCCAAAATGGCGCAAGGGGCTGGTGATCATGTTTTGAAACGAAGGCGCAATCAAAGCGAAACTCACCAAAGCCAAAGCGGCGCAGGCATTGCGCGCATCGGCATTGAAAATCACCCGCGTGCCCCGCACAGGTCGGTGCGCGATCAGATAAATGCACAAGAACAAAAGCCATTTCGGATCATTGCCAAAGTTTTGATAGGTCACATAAATAAACCCCGGTGCCAGCAACAACAAAACCAACCCCGCACGCCCCTGCCCGCCTTGACGCAACACGATGATGCTCAGCACCAACACAAGCGTGCCGATCAAAAACCGCGGCCCGTTGAGCACTTCGATCAACCCTGCCCCGGGCGCAGATCGCGTGGACGATTGCGCAACAGACAACAAATCACTGACATAGGCCATGTAGAAATCAACGCCGAACCCAAGCGCCACCAACGCGGCCACGACAGCGCCAGATACAAGACCAAACACCAACGACACCCATGCGCCGCGCAACGCCAATGCGGCACTGATCGGCACCACAAAGGCAACAAAATACGTTGGCTTCACCAACGCGAGCGCGGCAAGTAAAACCCCGATCAAAACGCCATCCATGCGCGGTGTGTCACGTCCCTCATGCGCAGGCATCGCCGCCAAAAGGATCGCGACAAACGCCATGCCCCACGCCCAGCGATTGTAATACATCGACACCGATTGCGACGCGATGGCTTCGCCGTGCACCAGCGATAAAATCGTGGCCATCATCACCACACCAAACAGCCACGCGCCAAATCCCGACAACCGCGAACACGCCACACGCAAGACCATCGGCGCCAAAAGCACCGCGATCAAAATCTGCGCGGCGATAAAACTTTGTCCCAGTCCCAGCCCAAGCTTGCCAAACAAAGTGATCGGGTAAAATGCCGCGATCCCCAGCGGGGTGGATATGTCTTTGTGTGGAATTTGCCCCGCATCTATACGCAGCAAAATATCCAACATATGCGCGACATCGCCCTCGTAACGGTCCACGTACAGGCCACCTTTGGCCAAGGCCACGCCCCCCAAAAGGCCGATAAGTCCCATCAAAAATAGCCCATATCGTGTGCTTGAAATTGTTCTCATCACTGCCCCGTATCATTTTTTTCAAAGATTAGGCCCAATTGAGATGGTTTGCAAAGAATTGCACGGTAAATTCTTGGCCTCGGGCATAGGTGTGGCTAGAGTGTGCAAAAGACGTGTGCCAGCCAAGCCAAACATCGGCCAAAAACCAGCGCCGCGCAGCAGAGGGACGAGACAAATGAACATGGATGTGACCCCAAATGTGGTAGCGCCCCCCGTGCCACGCAGCCTTGCGGAGACAGGGTTGGGCACTGTTATGATGCGCGATATTTTGTTGAAAACGATGTTTCGCACCAACCAAGAACAGGTCTCGATCCTATCGCAAACCATTTGTTTGCCCGTGAATGTCACCCAAGAATTGGTTGATATGGTGCGCGAACAGGGCTTGGTCGAAGCCACAGGCACCATGGCAGCGGGGCAAGGATCGGAAATGGGGTTCCGTTTGTCTGATTCAGGCAAAGCACGCGCTTTGGACGCGCTGTCACAGTCCGAATATTATGGCCCAATGCCGATCCCACTTGAGATCTACGCCGCCCAAGTGAAACGTCAATCGGTGCGCAATATGCGTATCACCCGCCAAGCGTTGGTCGACTCGATGGGCCACCTGATTTTGCCCCCTGATTTGTTAGACCAACTTGGACCAGCGGTGGGGGCTGGGCGTTCCATTTTGATGTATGGACCTCCGGGCAATGGGAAATCGTCGATCTCGAACGGCATTCGTGACGCTTTGGGCGATCTGATTTATGTGCCCCGCGCCATCGATTATCATGGTCAGGTGATCACGGTCTATGACCCGATCATCCACACGATCCGTGAAGAGACCGAAGATGGCGCCACGCAACTGCGCCGCTCAGCCAACCGTTTTGATCGCCGCTATGTGCGCATTCAGCGGCCCTCTGTGATCACGGGGGGTGAGTTGACGTTGGACATGCTCGATCTGGTCTACAACCCCACCGCGCGCACCTATCAAGCGCCGTTGCAGTTGAAATCCAACGGCGGCATTTTCATCGTCGATGACCTTGGACGACAAGAAGAGCCACCACAAAAACTGATCAACAGATGGATTGTTCCGCTTGAGGAAAACAAAGATATTTTAGCGCTGCAATCGGGTGAAAAATTCGAAGTGCCGTTTGACACTTTGGTGATTTTCTCGACCAACTTTCACCCCAACGAGATCTTCGATAAAGCGGCTTTGCGGCGGATTTTCTACAAAATAAAAATCGATGGTCCAGACCAAGAAGGGTTTTTGAAAATCTTTGCCATGATGGCACGTCGGAAGAAAATCCCTCTGGATGAGGCCTCATTGGTGCATCTGCTCAAGAAAAAATACCCAACGATCAATAGCGTTTACGCCAATTACCAGCCGATCTTTTTGATCGATCAAATGATCGCAATTTGTGAGTTTGAAGGCGAACCCTATCACATGTCCCCCGATCTCATCGACCGCGCTTGGGCCAATATGTTTGTCGCTGAAAGTGAGTTTGATCACTAGGTGGCGTTTGAAAAATTCAAACAAACGCATTGACTTAGATCGACGGCTTACGTCTTTTGGGTGTTTCATAACTTTTCTCAGGGAGGGAAAAATGCGCACACCCATTTTGGCCGCTGCTTTTTCAGTTTTGGCACATCTCGCGATGGCCGGCGACATGCATTACGTCGCCATTCATGTCGATGAAAACGATCCACATGTCATGAATCTTGCGCTGAACAATGCGCAAAATGTGACCAATTACTATGAAAGTATCGGCGACGAGGTTACCATCGAAGTGGTCACCTATGGCCCGGGATTGAACATGTTGATCCCCGGCAAAAGCCCCGTTGCTGACCGCATTTCTGTGATGTCCTTGGGCATGGACAACATCACCTTTGCGGCTTGCGGCAACACCCATGCCAAGATGTCTGAAAAGGCGGGAAAGACCGTGCCGTTGATGTCCGAGGCAACTGTGGTGCAATCCGGCGTTGTGCGTTTGATTGAACTGCAAGAAAACGGCTACGCTTACGTGCGCCCCTAAATGCCCCCCTTGTGCGCAACACGACATTGTGGTGCACGAGGCGCGCAAAGCGGCGTGGGTCACTTTGGCCTTTTCAACCAAGATTTCTCACGCCATCCTTTTGCATAGGAGGACATCAACATGACAAAAATAGGACTGGCAGGCGTGGGCCGTATGGGCGGTGGGATGCTGACCAATATGCGGACCAACGGGATTGATGCGGTGGGGTTTGACATTCGCCCTGCAAGTGAATTTGGCAATCTGCCGGTGAGCAATGATGCCGATGATTTCGCGGGTGGTCTGACGACGCTGATCACCGTGGTGCGAGACACGGTGCAGACCGACGAGGTGCTGTTTGGCCCCCAAGGGTTTGTGCTGCGCGCAACCGATCTAGAAACCATCATTGTCTGTTCGACCCTATCGCCGAAATACGTCCGCGCGTTACGTGACCGCATTCCAGACCATATCAATCTGATCGACGCGCCGATGTCGGGCGCACAGGTCGGCGCGATTGAAGGCACGCTGGCCTTTATGGTGGGTGGCGAGGATGCCGCCGTGAGTGCCGCTTGGCCACTGTTCGAGGCCATGGGCAGCAATGTCCACCGTATGGGCGGTTTTGGCGATGGCATTCAGGCCAAGGTGCTGAACAATCTTTTGTGCGCCTCGCATACGGTGATGACGCGGTTGATTTTGGATTGGGCCACGGACGCCGATCTGGACCACGGCAAACTTTTGGCGTTGATTGAAAAGGCCACGGGACAAAATTGGTTCGCCTCACGCTTTGATCAAATCGAATTCGCCCGCCAAGGCTATGAGGCAGGCAACACCATCGCGATCTTGGAAAAAGACGTGGCGGCAGCGCTGGATGCGGCGCCAGAGGCGGCGAACACCGCCCTGCCCAAGTTGCTCAAACAAATGCTACATGATTTGGAACCGATGCGTTAACGCAAGGCCCATGAGATGACGAAAAAGCCCGCACAGAGTTTTGTCTGTGCGGGCTTGTCAATTTAAAATTGGATCGCTTAGGCCGTCAGACCCTCGGGCTCGGCAAGCCCATTGGACCGACAACAGGCCGTGACCGTATTGGCCAAAAGGCAGGCGATGGTCATCGGGCCGACGCCGCCTGGCACAGGCGTGATCGCGCCTGCAACTTGGGCCGCAGAGGCGTAATCCACATCGCCCACAAGACGCATTTTACCCGCGCCACGTTCAGGCGCATCAATTCGGTTGATGCCCACGTCGATGACCACGGCGCCCGGCTTGATCCAATCGCCTTTGACCATTTCAGCACGCCCCACAGCGGCAACAACGATGTCCGCGCGGCGCACGACCTCTTCGATGTTGGCGGTGCGCGAATGCGCGATGGTGACGGTGCAACTGTCGCGCAACAAAAGCTGGGCCACAGGTTTGCCCACCAAGTTTGAGCGGCCAATCACCACGGCATTTTTACCCGACAAATCCCCAAGCTGATCGCGCAGCAACATCAAACACCCCAGCGGGGTACAGCTGACCATGGCACGTTGACCGCTGGCCAAAAGACCGGCGTTGAGCACATGCAACCCATCGACATCTTTGGCAGGATCAATACGCGCCACGATATCGCGCTCTGACAGGTGGTCCGGCACGGGGAACTGACACAGGATGCCGTGCACCGCAGGATCGGCGTTCAGTTGATCGATCAACGCGTAAAGATCAGCCTCGGATGTGTCCGCTGGCAGTTTATGTTCATAGGAGTTCATCCCCACCTCAACGGTGGATTTGTTTTTGTTGCGCACGTAAACTTCGGACGCAGGGTCTTGGCCCACTAGGATCACCGCGAGGCCCGGTGTCACGTTGTGAACCTCTTTCAAACGCGCCACATGAGAGGCGATTTTTTCGCGCATGGTGGCCGCAAAGGCTTTTCCGTCAATCACTTGAGCTGTCATTTGGTCTCTCCTTTGGACATGATCTGCTCTTCACGCGCAATCATGCTTTCGATCATCAATTGCCACATGGCAGCGGCGGTTGGCACATCAAAGCCGGCGATTTTGGCCTTGGCACGCACATTGTTCACCACGGCAGTCACACGGCTCTCGATCCGCGCAGGCAGGCCCTCATTGGGTTTGAGTTCGGCGGCGCGGTCCACATGGCTTTGACGCACGGCCAGCAACCGGATCAAATCATGATCCAGCGCATCGATCTGTGTGCGCAGGTCGGCCATTGTATCGATGTCTTTTGGGTCACGCAGTGTCATATCAAATCCTCTTGCGGGCGCTTTAGCATGGGCCGCTCAGTGAGGAAAGAGGGCACGCCATCACAGCACGGCAACAGCGCGGTCTGCGTGGCAAATCTTAGAGGTCTGCTCAATAAAAAACCGCCCCCGAAGGCGCGGTTTTAAAAGTTTTAACAGTGCTGGCGCGACCTATTCTGGTGCGTCAGTGTCTGTATCGGTGTCATCCGCCTTTGGTGTCTCCAATTTACGCTTGCGCGTTTTTGGCACAGCCATCACAGAGGGCGTCGCATCGGCAGCGGCCTGTTCGGCGGCTTCATCCACTTGGGGCAATTCACCCTTCATCACGCGCTTGATCTCGTCGCCTGTGAGGGTTTCATATTCCAACAGACCTTGAGCGAGACGTTCAAATTCTTCGTTATTGTCTTCGAGAATTTTATAGGCGCGCTCATAGCCAGCTTGGATAAAGTCTTTGACCTCTTGCTCGACCATTTCTTTGGTCGATGCCGACATGGACAACCCGCTGGTGTTGCCTTGGTAGCCTTCATGGGCTTCGGCGTAATCGATGTTGCCGACTTTGTCTGACATACCCCAGCGCAAGATCATCGCACGCGCCAAACCGGACGCTTGTTGGATGTCGCCGGCAGGACCGTTGGACACCTGATCGGCACCATATTTGATGATCTCAGCCGCTTTGCCCGCCATGGTCATCGCAATGCGCTGGTGGCATTCGTCTTTGAACATGTTCAAGCGATCCATTTCAGGCAGGCTCATCACCATGCCCAAAGCAGAGCCACGTGGAATGATCGTGGCTTTGTAAACCGGATCACATTTGGGCAGGGTGATGCCAACAATCGCGTGGCCCGCCTCGTGGTAGGCTGTCATTTCTTTTTGCTCAGGCGTCATCACCATGGAGCGGCGTTCCGCGCCCATCATGACTTTGTCTTTCGCAGATTCGAAATCAATCATCGTCACCACATTGCGGCCAATGCGAGCAGCCATCAAAGCGGCCTCATTCACAAGGTTGGCCAGATCCGCACCGGAAAAACCGGGGGTGCCGCGGGCGATGATGCGCAGATCAACCGCAGGCCCGAGAGGAATTTTACGCGCATGCACGCCCAAAATTTTCTCACGACCTTTGATGTCTGGATTTGGCACGGTGACTTGGCGATCAAAACGACCCGGACGCAGCAAAGCGGGGTCCAAAACGTCACGACGGTTGGTCGCCGCCACGATGATCACGCCCTCGTTGGCTTCAAAGCCATCCATTTCAACAAGCAATTGGTTGAGCGTTTGTTCGCGCTCATCATTGCCGCCACCGTAACCAGCCCCACGGGCGCGGCCCACGGCGTCAATCTCATCGATGAACACAATACAAGGCGCGTTTTTCTTGGCTTGCTCGAACATGTCGCGCACACGAGAGGCCCCGACACCGACGAACATTTCAACAAAATCAGACCCTGAGATGGTAAAGAATGGCACGCCAGCTTCGCCCGCAATCGCGCGCGCCAGCAGAGTTTTACCCGTGCCCGGAGGGCCAACAAGCAAGGCACCTTTTGGAATTTTACCACCAAGGCGTGAGTATTTTTGCGGGTTGCGCAGGAACTCTACGATTTCTTCGAGCTCTTCTTTGGCCTCATCGATGCCAGCGACATCGTCAAAAGTCACGCGCCCCGCTTTTTCGGTCAACAGCTTGGCTTTGGATTTGCCAAACCCCATCGCGCCGCCTTTGCCACCGCCCTGCATGCGGTTCATGAAGAATATCCACACCCCGATGATTAAAACGAATGGCAAGAAGGTGATCAACAATGACGTCAAACCACTTTGTTTTTGCGCTTTGCCTTTGACGGTGACGCCTTGGTCCACAAGCGTGCGGGCCAGATCGGTGTCGCCGGGGTTGATCGCGTAAAGTTCAGTGCCGTCAGACAACGTATAGTTGACCTTCTCACCATTGATATAGGCCGAAGAGACTGCGCCAGCCTCAACTTTGGTCATAAAATCAGAATAGGCTGTTTCGTCAGACGCCAAAGACGATTGATTGCCACCAATGACGTTGAACAACGCCACAACAAGCATCAAAAGCACAAGCCAAAAGGCGAGATTTCGTGCATTACCCAACAGAGGTCTCCTCGAAAATTCAGACTCAGCACAAGAGGCGCCAAGCGTTCCCCCTTAAAATAGGGATCAGGGGCATAAGTTCAATGCGATAAAAGCGAAGTAAACACGTGACCGCGTGGGTGGATCAATTTTGCATGCACCAAAACGGCATTTTGCCCATCGGGGACACTGGGGGTGGCCAAGGGGGCGCAGATCAATTCATCACCAACAAACACCGCAGGCGTGGACTTTAGGCTGGTTCGGGGCAAACCATTTGTGTCACGCCCCCCCAATTTCAACAGGCCATCCTCCCCCAAAGCCCGCACAATCATGCCATCCGATTTGTCGCAGGTAATCTGCCAACGCCCATCCCAAAGACCCTCGGGGACGCTCACTTTGTCTTGCACGGCAGAAAATTCGCGGCACAAGCGCAAGGTTTCGGCGCCGCCAATCAGTTGCACCCCATGCAACGTCGCGTGATGTCCGCGCAGCATGGCAGACATAAATTCTTGCAATTTCATCCCACGCGGCCCGTAATCTGACGAGGCAATCCATTTCAGCGCGTGCGACACCAGCCGTCTGTTCACCTCGGGCGATCCCGTGGCAAAGGCTTTGCGATCAATGATCAAATCACCGGCGTCTTGTGTCATGCAATCAACCGCGTGATCATGGGTCGCGATATCAAGCGCCGATTGTACCTGTGACAAGTGATCCATCACCCGCCCGACAACATGAGCGTCGATGCCCAAATCCGTCAAAGCGGCCATCGCTTTGCGGGCTTTGACGCGATCATAAGCTTCGTCATCATTGCTAGGGTCATCGATCCATGGCTGGTGCAAATCGCGTAAATATTGGCGCAATTCAAAGCGCTCTTGCATCAACAAAGGCCGCACCCAAGTGATGTCATTCGATTGCCGCCGACGCTGCATGCCCGTCAAACCATCGATGCCAGAGGCCCGTGCAAGGCGCATAAAAAACGTCTCGGCTTGGTCATCTGCTGTGTGCCCAAGCGCTATGGTGTTGATCCCGTTTTGCTTGGCCCAATCCGCCATCAACCCGTAACGCGCACGGCGGGCGGCGTCTTGCAAATTGCCCGCGCCCGTCCAGCCCGTCCAAGTCAACGTGGTGTGTTTGATTTTCAGTTTTTCACAGGTCTCGGCCACGAACTGTGCCTCACGCGCGGCTTCGGGACGCAAGCCATGATTGACCGTCACGGCAGACAGGCGCACATGTTGCTCCCCCGCCCAATCGGCCATAAGCCGCAACAAGGCCATGGAATCGCCGCCACCAGACACCGCAATGCCAACGTGATCGGGCTTGTCGAATGTGAACGCTGAGGCGAAAAAATGTTTCAACATCGCGCTATGAGTGTCTGATTGGGTCATATAAAACGCAATGCTGTCAATTCGTTACAGATAACCGCGACGCATCGCGAAGGGTAAAACGTTACGAACACCCAAGCGTCTGGCGTGCGGTTTGTGCCTCAGTTGATTCAGGAGATCCCGGAAACCGGCTGCCCACTTCGGCCAACATCACACAACCTTTGTCCACATGCCCAAGCGCCGCCATCGACGCGCCCAAACGCAACAAAGCGGCAGGCGCGCGGTCGCCTTCGGATGAGGTGTTGAAACTGTCCAAATAGGCACGCGCCGCATCAGAGGTTTGGCCCAATTTGTTCAAGGCCTCACCACGCATAAAGTGCGCTTCGCTGGTCAAAAAACCACCTGTGTAGTTTTGCGCAAATGCCCCAAAGGCCGAGGCGGCAATATCATAGGTGCCTGCGTCATAGGCCGCTTGAGCCGCATCAAAATCGGCTTGTTCAGCTTCGGCCAATTGCCCGCCGCCATCCATTGGCGCCTCAGATCCTGGCCCAACAGCAACAACATCGCCGGCGCCACTGGTGACCTGTGCCCCGCCCAGCGGTTCAAGTGCGGGAAGATTGCCAATGTCACAAGCCGTTTCCAAATCACACACACGGAAATTCAAGTCATCCAGCTGGCGCGTGCCATCGGCCACGATGCGGTCGATGCGAAATTCAAGCTGTTCCATACTGGATGTTAATTTGGTGAGACTGCTCTCCATCAAATCCACACGTTCCAACGTCGACGCGCCGCTAAACGCGGTGTTCGGCGCGCCTGTCGTGGACAATTCGCGTTTAAGCTTCAGCAACTCAACAGACAAAACGGCGGCCTCTTGACGGATATCCGCCAAGGTTTGCGCATCTTGTGCAGCAGCGCCTTGAAAGGTCGCGCCAAAGCTCACCCCAAAGACCACCACAGTTGTCATCAAAATACGTTTCATGCCGCCACCTTTTGTCATGTTACCTGCCTCAGCTTACGCCAGCGCCAGCCGCCAAAACAGTCACAGCACGACGGTTTTGCGCATAGCAGCTCTCATTCGAACACACTTCAATCGGGCGCTCTTTGCCGTATGTGATTGGTTTCAAACGCGATGGGTTCACGCCTTGCGAGATCAAATAATCTTGCACAGCGGCCGCACGACGACTGCCAAGCGCAAGGTTGTATTCACGTGTGCCCTGCTCATCGGCGTGACCCTCGATAATCGCGGTGTAGCCCGGATTGGCCAAAAGCCATGTCGCTTGCTGCGCCAACTGGCCACGGGCGCTGTCTGTCAATGTGGATTGGTCCACAAGGAACAACACACGGTCCCCAATGGTTTGGTTGAAATACGCCGTCGAGGTCGGGTCATTGAGTGAGCCTGCCACGATGCCGCCATTTGCGCCAACACCGGCCCCCGCACCGCCAGCACCGCCTGCACCAAAGCGGTCAGGGTTTGTACAGGCCGTGAGCGCCAAAGCGGACACCAATAAAAGCGCCGCCGTGCTGCGTGATCTACGTGATGCCGAGAAAATAGTCTGTGTCATCTGTTTATCCTTTGCGGAAATTATACTGCTCATTTTTGTCAAGTATAGCACCCCCAAAGCCCCTTGGGGAGTGCCGCATATTCACTATTTCAACAGCGGCGACCATGCAGGGTCCGACGCCCCCGAATTGGTCGGCACACGGCGCAGGTTGCGGCCTGAAATATCCACCGAAAACAATCCCGATTCCCCCGTGGCCCCTTGGGTTTCACGGGTGAACATGATCACGCGGCCATTGGGGGACCATGTCGGCCCCTCGTCTAAAAACGAGGCCGTCAAAAGTCGTTCTTCGGACCCGTCTGTGCGCATCACTCCGATATGAAAACGCCCGTTGGCTTGCTTTGTAAAGGCAATCAAATCCCCACGCGGCGACCATACAGGCGTGCCATAACGCCCTTGGCCAAAGGAAATCCGTTTTGCATCGCCGCCTGCTGCATCCATAAGATAGATTTGCTGCGTGCCAGACCTGTCGCTTTCAAACACGATCTTAGATCCATCAGGGGAAAACGACGGTGCCGTTTCAATCGCGGGCGTGTTGGTCAAACGCGCCACCTGCCCTGAGGCAATGTCCATGCGGTACAAATCGGTGTTGGCCCCTGTGGACACAGAATACACAACCGAGCGCCCATCGGGGGAAAACCGCGGCGCAAACGACATGCTTTCGGTTGGCACTGGCAACCGGCGACGCGTCACAGTGCCCACATCCAACATCATGATCTGCGGGAACCCGCTTTCATACGACGTGTACAAAACGCGGTCGCCGGTGGGGGAAAACCGCGGTGCCAAAACGATCGCAGAGGCATCGGTCAGATATTGCAGGTTCGCGCCATCATAATCCATCACGGCCAAACGTTTCTCCCGCGCTTGCTTTGATCCGGATTCAGATACGAACACCACACGACTGTCGAAATACGCGCCCTCGCCCGTGATCCGGCTATAGACGACATCGGCCACTTTATGGGCAATGCGGCGCCAGCTTTGGGTCGATCCCCCAAATTGCAACCCCGACCCCAGTGGGCCGTCCGAGAACACGTCAAACACGCGGAATTTGACCGACAAATTGCCGCCCGCATCCACAGACACAGCGCCGGTCACCAACCCTTGCACGTTGATCGCTTTCCAATCGGCGTATTGCACGGGACTGTCAAACGAGGTCACGTTCGAAATATAGGCGCTGTCGGGCACTTCGCGAAACAACCCAGTGTTCACCAAATCTGCGGCGATGACATCGGATATTTGTTTCGCAAACTCTGCGGCTTGGGCCGTTTGTGCGATAAAATCAGGCACGGCCACCGGCAAGGGTTCGATCACCCCTTCGGTCAACTCGATTTTCAAAGGCGCGGCGTGGGCGGCCAACGGCACAACAGACCCAAGCGCCAAAGCCGCAAAAACAGACGTGGCAAAAAGACTGCGCGTAAGGGACGAAAGAGACATCATTTGAACCTCATTTTTTCAGGATCGAAACCGATTTCGATTTCACGCCATTCGTCGAATTTCTCGACCGGAAGATTGAACCCGCGCTTGCCGCAGATGATAATCGCGCGGCGGGCAGTTTGAAAAGCTTGTTCGGCCGAGGCCGCCGTGCCTCCGCTTGAGCCGAGCAATTTGATAGAGCCGACAATCGGCGTGCCGTCTTGGTTCATCGACACCCCAACAGTCACTTTTGTGCGCTGCGCCTCGGTCGACATCGACCCCGTGTTCCAGCATTGCTGAACCGCCACGCGCAGCGCGTCTTTTTCACCCGCACTCATGGGCGGCCCTGTTGGGCGGCGGGGCGCGGCGGGCGTATTCGATGCCGCCTCGGCCACCAAAGCGGACGCCGCATCTGCGGCGGCACGTGCGGCTGCATCAGACTGTGCAACCGCTTGGGAATCCGCTTGCGCTGCGGCTTGGGCTTTTTGGGCAGCGGCTTGCGTGACAATCGCTTGCGGGCGCGATTTGGGGCGCGGCGATGTGGACATGCCCGATGGTGTTTCAGCCTCTGTCACAATTTCGGTCACCGCTTCTTGCGGGGCCGCCGCGGGGTCGTCCGGCACGGGCGTGGCGGTTTGAGTGGCATCGGGGGACACTTCGGGGATCACTTGATCCGCAATATCTGGTGTGCGCTCAGGATTGATCACAGCCTCAGGCGCGATGCGCGGCACGGGGCGCGGCGTCGGGCGTTGATCGGGAATTTCGGGCAAACCAGCGCCTGGATCCTCAGTAGACACTTCGGGGTCTACGGTGGGACTTGGGGCAGCGTCTGATGCCGTTGGAGGTGCGGGTTGCTCTGGCGGGCTTGGCGCAGGCGCGGGATTTGCGACAGCGGCCGTGTCAACAGCGGGAGGCGTGATCTCAGGCGCTGTGATCTCGGGGGCCTCGGTGGGCACATCAGGTGCTGTTTCCACACGGCTTAGGGCGGCAAAATCAGATTCAGAAATCAAAGACACTTCTTGCGTTTGCACAGGGTCGGTGTCGTTGGGGTTTAGGAAAAACCCGCCCAACAACACATAGGCAATCAGCCCGAAATGAGCCCCTGCCGAAATATATTGACCTGTGTTCACGCGCGGTCCCTCAGTTGCCTGCGCTTGCGCTAGTGCCATCAAGGCGTGGTCCGCCTTGTTCTGTCACAAGACCGATATTGCGAAACCCGCCTGCATTGAGCGCGCCCATGACTTGGACAACTTTCTCGTATGGGATCGATCCATCTGCACGCAAAAACACTTTATCATCAGAACGTTCCGCCGCGATTGCTTGCAATTTGGTCACCAATTCGTCTTGGTTTTCCTCATTATTCATTAACAACACGCGGCCATCTGCGGTCAATGTGATCGACAACGGATCTTCGGACTCTTGTGCCAAAGCTGAGGCGGCTGTTTCCGGCAATTCAACTGGCACGCCCACGGTCATCATCGGGGCGGCGACCATAAAGATGATCAAAAGCACCAACATCACATCCACAAAAGGCGTGACGTTGATTTCGCTCATGGCGGCGGATTGACCACGACGGCGGCTGCTGCGCCCACCATTTTTGCGTTTTACGACTCCTGCGCCCATGGCTCAGGCGTCCAATTCGCGCGATAGAATGGTGGAAAACTCGTCGGCAAAGGCCTCATACCCGCCCAAGATTTTGTCACTGTCCGCCGACAACTTGTTGTAAAAAATCACGGCGGGAATCGCGGCCAAAAGACCCAAGGCCGTGGCCAAAAGTGCCTCAGCAATACCGGGGGCCACAACGGCCAAATTGGTTGATTGCGCCAAAGCGATGTCTTCAAAGGCCGTCTTGATGCCCCACACAGTTCCGAACAAACCGATGAACGGGCCTGTTGAGCCCACCGTGGCCAAAACAGACAACTGGCTGTTCATGTTCTCTGCTTCTTTGGAAATCGCCACATCCATAGACCGGTCGATGCGCGAGGCCGCCCCTGCGATCAGGCCACCATCCGCGCGGTGCGAGCGACGCCATTCGGTCATGCCCGAGACGAACACCCGCTCAGGGGCTGTGGCGGGGTTTCCGTCGATTTTATCAAACAACTCGTCCAGAGGCTCGCCAGACCAAAACGCGTGATCAAACACCGCAGCTGCCGCTTTGGCTTTGCGATACGCGATGTGTTTTTGAATGATGATAGACCACGACCAAAAGGACGCGCCAATCAGCATCAGCATCACGAGTTTAACGGTAAAGGTTGCTTTCATAAAAAGCGCCAGCAAGGAGAAATCGATCTCCTGCGCCATCGCGAGGGTAGTTTGTTCCATGACCTGCTCTTTTCGCCTGTGTCGCTGTTTGCGCGACTTGTTGTTACCTCATGATTTACCCCATGAGCAGGGCTATCGCCAACACTTACCTGTGAAGCCCGCGTGATTTGCGGGGAAAAACGCCGTAAACCATGCAGATTTCGGCCAGTTCAGTGCAAATTTCGGCGAATGTTTGCCGGCAGGCGCGTGGGCTGGCCTGTCTCAGACAGCGCAACAAGCGTTACTTGGCACGTAAACAAGATCGCATCATCGCGTTTGACAGTTTGGTTGAGCACGATCCGCACCCCTGTCATGGCCTCGACCTCGGTTTCCACCGTCAAATCATCATCAAATTTCGCAGGCGCAAGGTAATCGGCCTCGACACGGCGCACCGCGAATACGATGCCCTCATCCGCCTTCAACGCCACCTGATCGACACCCGCCTCACGCACCCATTCGGTGCGCGCGCGCTCAATAAATTTGAAATAATTGGCGTAATATACGATGCCCGCCAAATCGGTGTCTTCGTAATACACATGCACGGGAAATGTATGGCTCATCTCAATACCCTCAACCAGTTTTCATCACGCTATGCGCGGCACATGACAAGCGCAAGACGCGCGGGGAAACTAGCCCGCAATCAGCCGCGCATAAAGGCGCAAAGCGTGCGATGCATCACGTGCCGCAGCGGGCAAAATCGGATCATAGGACGCCCGCAAAACATTGGCCACGTCTGGGCGGATCACAGTGCCTGCTTCGGTCAATGCCAGCGGGCTGTCTTGGGTGAACACGGTGTCAGACCACAACAACAAGGCTTGGGTGGCCTGAGACAGCGCGATGACATCGGCGGGCACCTCATCCATCGCGCCGCCCATGCGCACGAATGTGAAACAGGCCTTGATCGCGCCGTCATCATCAAACCGAAAAGCACGATATTGATGCGCATTTCGGTCGATCAATGTGGCCACGCGAGTTTCCAAATCGGGGATCATGTCGCCCATGTTGGGCACGTCCAACAGTTCTTTCCAATCCGAGAAAAAGAACATCATCAGGTTTGATCCCAACTCGGGATCAGTCTCAGCCACTTCGGCGCCCGCGATGGCCACAGCCGCCTCAATGCTGCCCTTAATGATCGCAAGCGAGGCCTCTTCGACGCCAAACACAACCGGCGCAATAGGTCGTCCCCAACGGGCAAACACATAATCCCCACTGGCGCGGGTGAAATAGGCTTCTACGGATTCCGGTGTGAACTGCTGCGCTGTGTCTGACATGAGGGTCTCCTTTGCGCACCGTAAATGCGCAATTCCTGAGCAAATCGCAAGAGCTACATCGTCCGCGCCCTATTTACCAAACAGCTGCGATTGTTCCGACTTTTGGGGTGGTTGCATCCCCAAATGATGCCACGATTTTTGCGTGAGCATCCGCCCGCGCGGGGTGCGTTGGATGAGGCCTTGTTGCAGCAGGTAAGGCTCGATCACGTCTTCAATCGCATCGCGGCTTTCGGACAAAGCGGCGGCGAGCGTTTCCACCCCCACAGGGCCGCCTTGGTAGTTTTCTGCAATCAAAGACAGATACCGCCTGTCTGCACCGTCCAGCCCCAAATCATCGACTCCAAGGCGCGTCAGCGCATTGTCGGCAATCGCGTGGGTGATGCGCCCGTCGCCCTCAACCACGGCAAAATCCAACACGCGGCGCAGCAAACGGCCCGCGATACGCGGCGTGCCACGGGCGCGTTTGGCAATTTCATGCGCGCCCGCGTCATCGGCAGGCACGCCCAACATGCGCGCGCCGCGGGTGACGATTTCGTGCAACTCGTCCGTGGTGTAGAATTGCAACCGTGTCGGAATGCCAAAACGATCGCGCAAGGGCGTGCTGAGCAACCCCATCCGCGTGGTCGCGCCGACAAGTGTAAAGGGCTGCAATTCAATGCGCACGGTGCGCGCAGCAGGCCCCTCGCCGATCACCAGATCCAGCTCGAAATCTTCCATCGCGGGGTATAGAATTTCCTCAACAACGGGGTTCATGCGGTGAATTTCGTCGATGAACAACACATCGCGGGCTTCTAAATTGGTCAAAATCGCGGCCAAATCGCCTGCGCGGGCCAGCACTGGCCCGGAGGTCATTTTGAAATTCACACCCAGTTCGCGCGCCATGATTTGGGCCAAAGTGGTTTTGCCCAAACCGGGCGGGCCGTAGAACAACACGTGGTCCATGGTCTCTTCGCGTTTGCGCGCGGACTCGATGAAAATGCGCAAATTGGCGCGGGCCTCTTGCTGACCGATAAAGTCGTCCAAAATTTGCGGCCGCAACGCGCGATCAGCGTCTTGGGGTTGGCGCTCAGGACGCAGGGTTTCGTCTGGCTCAATCGGGTCGAATTCGTCCATCTATCAATCCTTTGGCGCGAGCAATTTCAAAGCCGCGCGGATAAGCGTCGATGTGGTGGCATCAGGATCATCCACGGCGGCCTGCGCCACGGCACTGGCGGCATCGGACGGACTGTATCCGAGATTTTGCAAGGCTGACAGCGCCTCAGACTCGGCGGCAGCATTGGCTTTGGCAGCGGGCTTTTTGGCGACGGATTTACGGGCGGCTTGCGGCGCTGAGGCCTCGATCACCTCGGCCGCATCTGCGGCATCCAGCGTTTCGGGCAGGCTGCTGCCCATGGCCATAACTTTGGGCGCTTTGTCTTTGAGTTCCATGATCACGCGCTGCGCCGTTTTGGGGCCCACACCGGGAGCGGCCTTGATCGCGTTCCAATCACCAAGTGCGATGGCGCGCCCTGTGGCTTCTGGCCCCAGCGTGCCCAAAATCGCCATGGCCGCTTTGGCGCCAATGCCTTGGACGGACACCAGCAAACGGTACCATTCCTTTTCGAACAAAGACGTAAAGCCAAACAATTGCATGTTGTCTTCGCGCACCAACATATCGGTATAGAGCGCCACAGGTTCGCCCATGCGCGGCATTGCCATACGGGTGCGTTCGGACACAAAAACGATATAACCCACCCCGCGCACATCGATCATGGCGTGATCTGTACCGATGTAATCAACGATGCCTGTGAGTTTGCCGATCATGCTTTTGCTTTCTGAGTGGTGGGTTTTCGAGTGGCGGGTGTTTTGGTGGGCGAACGTTTGACTTGTGGACGTTTGGCGGCGGCTTTTTGGATCGCGTCACTCAAGCGTGCGCCAGATTGCGCGTGATGAGAATGGCAAATCGCGATGGCCAGCGCATCGACGGCATCAGCCCCTGCCAGTTTTGCCCCCGGCAATTGTAGTTTGATCATGTGTTCGACTTGGTGTTTGCCCGCATGGCCCACACCGACCACGGCCTTTTTCACCGCATTGGGCGCATATTCCCCAATCGGCAGGCCGAATTGCGCGGGCACCAGCAAAGCCACAGCGCGTGCTTGGCCCAGTTTCAATGTGGCGACGGCGTCTTTGTTGACAAAGGTTTGCTCGACCGCGGCGCAATCGGGTTGATGGGTGTGAACCACGTCAGCCAATTGATCGAACAGCGACAACAGGCGAATGGCCAAATCATCACTGGCCAGCGAATGGCAAATGCCGTTTGCCACATGCGTGATGCGCGAGCCCGCGACATCGATGACGCCCCAGCCCATATTGCGCAACCCTGGGTCGATCCCGAGTACCCGCATATTCACCCCTGCTCTTGTTTGGTTTTTGTTTTATGCTTTTGTTCACAATTAGCACGAAACGAGAACATTGCAAACACCAATGGACGAACCATGGTCGCAAGACGTGGAAAAACCCGCACTGGAGGGATGCGGGTCTCTACGTGGACCGGTCAAGCACGGCTTGGGAAACGCGCCAGAGCATGACCAAAAGAATTCTTTTTAGGACAGGAACAGTTTGATCTGTGTCGCGACCCACAATGTGGAAGGATCAGCCGCCATCACCCAAGCACCGGCACGTTCAAAGGCTGTGCCATCGGCCAAAGTACCAACGCGCGTTGCATAAGTCGATGCACCCAAAGCGACCACGAGACCGATTTTAAACATCATGAGGCCAACGATTGCGACGAATAAACCGCGCAATGGGAAACGAAGGCCTCGGCGACGTGGGCGCGAGATAATAAGCCCATCGTGGTTAACTGAGTAGACTGCACCTTTGGAAATCGAACGCCGCTTGGCTTCAACCCGTGTTAATCTTTCGTCAAATTGCTGCGTACCTGAATAGGCCATGGCAACGTCCTCATACCGGCCCCCACCGACAATGTCTTTATTGCGGCCAAATGTGGCGAGAATGGGGCAAAAGAGGCAAAAAGTAGATTTTTGAGATTAATTTGAGGCACTCTTGGTTAACGTAAGGGTAGACCAATCAACAATCTGTTCATGATGGGCAAGATTGAACCCGTTGCGTGTATAAACCTCGATCACCTCGGCGGCTTGCGGATTGAGAATTCCTGACAGAATCACCGCCCCACCGTCTTTGGTATGGCGGGCAACGTCAGGGGCCAGTGCCACAAGCGGGCCTTTGAGGATATTCGCAAACACCAAATCAAACGGCGCTTTGGCGGCCAATTGTTCATGGTTAAAGCCAGCGGCCTCTAGACAGATCACGCGATCGCCAAGAGCATTGGCATCAACATTGCTTTGCGCAACAGCCACGGCCACCTCATCAATGTCAGACGCATAGGCAGGCGTATCGTTCACCTTGGCCGCGGCCATCGCCAGCACCGCCGTGCCACAACCGATATCCGCGACATTCGCGTAAGAGCCGCCTTCGGTGAGCAAACGATCAAACGCACGCAGACATCCCAATGTGGTGCCATGGTGCCCCGTGCCAAACGCCATCGCCGCCTCGATCAACAGGCCAATTTTGTCGCTCGGCAGTTTATCTGCATCATGCGCACCATAGACAAAGAACCGTCCCGCCTCGACCGGGGCCAGATCGCGGCGCACCTTGGCGACCCAATCAGTGTCTGGCAATTCTGAGATGACGAAATCTTTCGCACCATTTGCGGCCGCGACCAAGGCAAGGCCAACCACATCGGGGCTTTCCGTGAAATAGGCGCCCACTTCCCACAACCCAGACCCATCTTCGATTTCGAACACGCCTACGCCAATTGGCTCAGGCATCAAGGTTTCCAGCACTTCAGAAATGGCCTCGGCGGGCAAACGACCGTTGGTTTTGGTGAAGGCTGTGAATGTGGGCATAGCTGCGTTCCTTTTGGTGTTGGGTCCGCTTAAACAGTTTTGACAGCTCGTGGTCCATGCCTTTTCGCAAAGCAGACCCTGCCAACAGAAAATACCCGCTTAAAATCGTCAAAAATGTGCAAATTGGATCATACAAATTTATATCGCACATCACACGTTAATTTTTGGCGCCTATATTTTTTGCGCGCATTTTTTTCACACACAAGATCAATTTGCAAAAGGCATGCTCACTGTAGCGCCTTTTTTACAAATCTAAGCTAAAAATCTTACCACCCCCCTTGCATGCCCTAGCGTAAACATTCAATGAACCTTAAATAATGTTAGTTTTAGTTTGTCCCTTGTTTCCTCGTAAAACCTCAAAATTAGGCCACGGAAATGTATGACACTGTTCCACGTTCACGCCGATATCTTGCGGTAACAAGCGCCCTTATCTCATTCGCGCTTGGTTTTTATCTCTGGCAACTCATTCTCAATACCGGATTGAATTTGGCGCATCCGAACACGTCGGACGGATCAGATGCAGCGCCGAATATATTTATCAAATCCCTTGCTTGGGGCAGCCCTCTTTATGCCATGTGCATAGGCGGCCTGTTTTGGGCTGCGATTTGGGGATTGTCATCGTTTCTAGGGTTCAGTCACCATAGACGCGTAAAGCAACTGCGCCTTGGGGCCAGCGCGTTCATTGCGGGGCTTTTGATCTCATTCTTTGGCATTATGGCTGACTTTGCTGACAAACCGCCATTGGACATGGTGTACCAGCCCATCTTAGAGGCCTTTGGCCTCTAGGCTGTTTGACGCGTTAAACTGACGGGACTGATCACATTGGATCAGACACGGCCCCCAAACCTATCGGGCAACTCACACCTGTGCCGCCAATGCCACAATAGCCTTGTGGGTTTTTGGCAAGATATTGTTGATGATAGTCTTCCGCGTAATAAAACTCAGGCGCCATCAAAATTTCAGTGGTGATCGCCCCATGGCCCGCCTTGAGCAACGAGGGCGCATAGGCAGCTTGGCTGCTCTGCGCCGCAGTCATCTGTGCGTTGGTGGTTGTGTAAATGCCTGAGCGATACTGCGTACCGCGATCATTGCCTTGGCGCATGCCTTGAGTGGGATCGTGGTTTTCCCAAAAGGTTTTCAGCAAGGCGTCAAAACTGATGCGTTGAGGATCAAACACAATCCGCACCACCTCGTTATGGCCGGTTTGGCCCGTGCACACCTCGTCATATGTTGGGTTTGGGGTGATCCCTGCGGCATATCCAACGGCGGTGTTTACAACCCCGTCCAATGACCAAAAAATGCGTTCAACACCCCAAAAGCACCCCATCCCAAACACCACGACTTGGTGCCCTTGCGCGACATCCGCCTTCAAAGCTGTGCCGTAAACGAAATGGTCCTGCGCCGTCACGATGGCCTCATCTCGACCAATCAATGCGATGTCTGCTGTTGGCGATCCGGATGTGTTAAAGAGCGAAAACATGTGTCGGTCCTTGTTTGGTGTCTCGTAAATATCTTGTTTGGCGTCTCACAAATATAGAGCCTGCCCACACAAGGTCAAAGGGGGGATAGTCCCACCTCACGCAGTTGTGCGCATCGAGTGGCCCATAACCTCGTCCCTACGATTGTGCCGGCTTGAAACGCGCACTGAGCACTGTCTCATTGCCCTTATCAGGATGACGCGGGATCAACAGACCCAAGCCAAATGACACAGCTGCCATACAGGCTGCCAAGATGAACACAGCAGACGGCGACACAATCCACAAATACCCCAAAGCTGCGGGCAAAAACACAGCCGCAATATGGTTGATGGTAAAGGCCACAGCCGCCGTTGGCGCGATGTCTTGCGGATCTGCTATTTTTTGAAAATAGGTTTTCAACGCAAAGGCCAAGCCAAACAACATATGATCGACCACGTATAAAACAGACGCGACCACAACACCCCACCCAAGCCAGTACAACCCGCCGTAGGCCAAAAAGACCAAGATCAATCCAGCGTATTCCAACAGCAATACAAACCGTTCGCCCCGCAGTCCAACCAGACGCCCCATCAACGGCGCGACGACCATGTTGATGACAAAATTGATCATGAACAAAGACGTCACTTGGTGCACATCAAAGCCAAACTTTTCGACCATCATAAAGGCTGCAAAAACCACAAAAATTTGCCGCCGCGCGCCCGCCATAAATTGCAACGCGTAGTACAACCAGTACCTGCGACGCAGGATAAATTTCTTCACTTGCGGTGTCGGCGATTCGAATTGTGGAAAAGCGATCAGCGCATAAACAGCAATAAGTGCGGTAATTCCGCCCCCCACCATATAGACCAGCGCATAGGACAAACCAAAGGCCTTCCACGTCAAAACCAAAACGCCGTACGCCAACAAAGACGCCGCCGATCCTGCGGCCATCAACCAACCGATGACTTGCGGTGCGCGGGCTTTATCGATCCACTGCAACTGCAAAGATTGGTTCACGGTCTCGTAGTAATGAAACCCGATGGATGACAGCATTGTCAGGGTTAAAATCCCGCCAAACGAGGGAAAATAGGCCGTCAACGCCGTCGCGATCCCCAGCATCAACAAAGCAACCAGCCCCAATACCTGCTCACGTATGAACATCATCAACGCGATCACACCAATGGCAAGAAACCCAGGAATTTCACGAACCGTGTGCAGCCAGCCGATCTCAACACCGGTAAAACCGGCCACTTCGATCACGAAATTATTAAGCAATGCGTTCCATGTGTTGAACGCTATCGGCATGGCAAAAGCCATCAAAAACAGCAAAAATACGGGACGGCGCCAAATGGGAAAATTGGCGGCTTCAGATGTGGGAACTGTATGTGTCATATCTGTCGTGTAGGACTTTGTTGGCAAACTGAAAAGATAAATTTTGCAACATTCAGCATCGTAAAATTCAATCTTTACTGACCAACGTCAATCTGCCCATATTTTCCAAAAGATTTAGGGCTTGCGGTGAAAACATTTTCACCAGTTGTCCGGCAGAAAAAATACGAACACATTGACGTTCCAATCGAACAATGGCGCCCCAAAAGGCACCGCGATTGTTCAAGACTTTGAAACAGGTATCGACCCCCTCGCACTCGGCGTTTTGGCATCTACAGCGCGTCCTATGAGGCGACATACGACGGCCTTTTTGTCAGCTTCGACAACGGTTCGGATGTGTTGTTTGTGGGTCTTGGGTTTGATGATCCCTTTGTTGTTGGCTCGCCCCTCGCCTTTTCACATTCCACCATGTGAATTCATGTGATCCAGATCAATGTGACCGGCCGCACCACAGGTCATTGTGCCCAAAACCGCTTGCCCAAATTCTTTGGCTCAAGGCCTTGGCTCAAGGACACTCATATGGACACCCTCACACTCGTTGAACGCATCGGAGAAAGCCCAACCGCCGCCCTGTTTGGGTTGATCACAGGTGTCATCTTTGGCGTCTCGGCACAGCGCTCGCGCTTTTGTTTGCGCGCCGCCACCGTCGAATTTGCCCGCGGTGTCATGGGGCCGCGGGTGGCGGTGTGGCTTTTGACATTTTCCACGGCCCTTGTTTGGGTGCAAGGCGCGCAAATGTTGGGCCTGTTTCGCGGATCAGACGCGCGGATCATGGCCGTCACGGGGTCGTGGTCGGGCGCGGTGATCGGCGGGTTGATGTTTGGCGCAGGCATGGTTTTGGCGCGGGGCTGTTCGGGGCGATTGTTGGTTTTGGCCTCAACCGGCAATCTGCGATCCGTGATCACGGGGTTGATTTTCGCGGTCACCGCACAAATGAGCCTACACGGCATTCTCGCGCCATATCGCGATAAATTAGCGATGCTTTGGATCACACCAAACGGTGAAAACGTCAATCTTTTGAACGCCCTGCACCTGCCGCAACAGACAGGAATTGTTCTTGGCGCGGTGACGGCAGCCTTAGCGCTTTACCTAGCGGCCCGCCACAAAATCGGCCCCAAAACATGGATATTTGCCTCCGGCGTTGGGTTTTCCGTTGCCGTTGGCTGGATGCTCACATGGTCGCTGGCCCAAATAGCCTTTGATCCTGTGCCCGTCACATCGGCTACGTTTTCTGGGCCATCGGCCAATACATTGATGTTCTTTTTAGACCGCAATGCCGTGTTGGAATTTGATGTGGGTTTGGTGCCAGGCGTGGTTTTGGGGGCATTGATCTCATCGTTGATCGCGGGCGAATTTCGCTGGCAAGCCTTCGATTCTGTACCCGTGATGCGCAGCGCTATGATCGGGGCGGTGTTGATGGGATTCGGCGCGATGTTGGCGGGCGGCTGTGCGATTGGTGCGGGTGTCACAGGCGGATCGGTGTTTGCCGCGACCGCTTGGTTGGCGCTGTTTTGCATGTGGATCGGCGCTGTGATCACGACACATCTGTTCGACTTGCGCCTTGGATAGCAATCTCACCAAAAGCTTTGCGGGTCGATGTCGATTTGCAATTTGACGCCTTTGGGCAACCTGATCCCCGCCGCCCAACGACTAAGCGCGTTTTGCAGCGGTGCGTTTTTTTCGGCTTTCACCAAAAGGCGCATGCGGTGTTTGCCGCGCACGCGGGCAATGGGGGCGGGCGCAGGTCCAAACACTTGCGCGCCGATCTTTTGCAAAGGTCCGGTGTTGCGCGCCAAATCACCCGCCGCGCGGGTGACATCACCCAGCTCAGGCCCTGATAGGATGATCCCCGCCATACGCCCGTAAGGCGGCACGCCCGCCATTTTGCGCTCGGCGGCCTCGGCACGCCAAAAACCTTCTTCGTCGCCGGCGAGAATGGCACGGATTACGGGGTGTTCGGGCTGGTAGGTTTGCATCAAAGCGGTGCCGCGTTTTTCTGCGCGTCCTGCCCGTCCGGCCACTTGGCGCATCAACTGAAACGTGCGTTCTGCCGCGCGCAAATCGGACCCTTGCAGCCCCAAATCGGCATCGATCACCCCCACCAAAGTGAGGTTGGGAAAGTTATGCCCCTTGGCCACCAATTGCGTGCCGATGACAATATCCGTGTCGCCATTTGCGATCAGCTGGATTTGTTCTTTCAGAGCCCGCGCAGAGCCAAACAAATCGCTTGAAAGCACCGCAACTTTGGCATCGGGGAATTTTTCAACCACCTCTTCAGCCAGCCGTTCCACACCGGGGCCAACGGGGGCCAAGCGGCCTTCGGCTTTGCACGATGGGCATGTGGTTGGCATCTCTTTGGTCTCGCCACATTGGTGGCACATCAGGCGTTTCAAAAACCGATGTTCGACCATACGCGCATCGCAATCATCACAGGCAATTTGATGCCCGCACGCCCTGCAAATCGTCACAGGCGCATAGCCGCGACGATTGATAAACAGCAAGGATTGCTCGCCTTTCTCAACCCGTTTGTTGACCTCAGACACCAGTTGGTCCGAAATGAACCGTGTCGCGGATAGGGTTTCGATGCGCATATCCAACGCACGCATTTCGGGCATGACAGCGGGTCCAAAACGGCTTTCCAAATCAAGACGTTTGTATTTTCCCGCCTCGACATTTGCCCATGTCTCAAGACTTGGCGTGGCCGAAGCCAGCACCACCGTGGCAGAGCACAAAGAGGCGCGCAGCACAGACATATCGCGGGCGTTGTACAACACGCCCTCTTCTTGTTTGTATGAGGTGTCGTGTTCTTCATCGACCACAATCAGCCCAAGATCACGGTAGGGCAAAAACAACGCAGAGCGCGCGCCGATCACCATTTGCGCCCCGCCCGTGCCGACCATTTTCCACACACGGCGGCGTTCGGTCATGGTCACACCAGAATGCCATTCCGCAGGTTTTGAGCCAAAGCGTTCTTCCACGCGGTCCAAAAATTCTGAGGTCAGCGCGATCTCGGGCAAGAGCACCAAAGCTTGGCGGCCTTGGGCCAAACATTCGGCCACGGCCTCAAGATAGACTTCGGTTTTGCCCGATCCTGTGACCCCTTTGAGCAAGGTTGTGGAATAGGCTTGCGATGCCACGGCCCCGCGCAACGCCGTTGAGGCCGCGGCCTGATCCTCGCTTAAGGTCTTGCCGCTGGCGTGGGGATCAAGGCGGGGAAATTCCAAATCGCGTGGGCTGTCGCATTCCAAAATCGCCCCAGACGGCACCATGCCTTTGATCACACTCGTGCCCACGCCCACGTGTTCGGCCAATTCTTTTAACGTGAACGACAGGTTCGGCGTGTCTTTCAACGTGGCAATCACCCGGCGACGCGCCTCGGTTTCGCGCGGCATCTCGCCCGTGCCCAGCCGGTACACTTTGCGCATAGACGGCGGATCGACCAACCCCGGCGCGCGCGTGGCAAGGCGCAACATCGCCGGCATCGGCGTCAAGGTATACGCGCCAACGCGGGTCAAAAACGTCATCATATCAGGTGACATCGGGGCCACATCTAAGATGTTGGAAATGCGCCGCGCTTTGCTCAGGTCAAACCCGCCACGCCCCTTACCCCAGACACAGCCCAATACTTTGCGCGGGCCAAGCGGCACCTGCACAAAATCGCCCAAACGACAGCCGCCCTCAGGCGCTTTGTAATCCAGCGGCCGGTCCAGCGGTTCGGTTGTGAGCACGGCAACAAGCGTGCCTTCGGGGAAATGATCGTCTTGCGTCATAGACAAATTTAATACGGGGTTTGCGCGCCCCACACCAGAGCCGCTTTTGCACGAAAGCCTCTTTCTCACGTCCATAGTTTGCGCTATCAAGGCGACGAAACCTTAGGTGTACAAAAGGACTCTGTGCTATGAAATTTTTCGTCGATACAGCCGATGTAGATGCAATCCGCGAGCTTAACGATCTTGGCTTTTGCGATGGTGTGACAACAAACCCATCTTTGATTGCGAAATCTGGTCGTGACATTCTTGAAGTCACCAAAGAAATCTGTGATTTGGTCGATGGCCCTGTCTCCGCAGAAGTTGTGGCATTGGACGCGGATACAATGATCGCAGAAGGTCGCAAATTGGCCAAGATCGCTGACAACGTTGTAATCAAATTGCCTTTGACTTTGGACGGCTTGAAAGCCTGTAAAATCTTGTCCTCTGAGGGTCACAAGATCAACGTCACATTGTGTTTCTCTGCCAACCAAGCGCTTTTGGCCGCAAAAGCGGGTGCGACATACATCTCGCCTTTCATCGGCCGTTTGGATGACATCAACATCGATGGTTTGGACCTGATCGAAGACATCCGCACGATCTACGACAACTACGGTTACGAGACTGAAATCTTGGCGGCATCCATCCGCACCGTGAACCACATTTCTGATTGTGCGAAAATCGGCGCAGACGTGATCACAGCCCCAGCCAATGTCATCAAAGCCATGGCGAACCATGTTTTGACAGACAAAGGCCTCGCTGGCTTTGTGGCTGACATCAAAGCAGCTGGCATCAAAATTCTCTAATTGATCCCCCTCACACTTCGAGGGATTTATGACGCCATTGCGCCTCGCGACCACACGGTTGCGGGGCGTTTGCTATTTTGGGGGATGTGGCCGTGGGGACTCACGCAGGGCTGATGCGCGCTCATCACGCGCCATTTTCCTTGCGCCGCTGCGCCCAAACCGTCACATTACACGCCAAGAGACTGGAAAAATCCAGCTTATGTTTGAGGCAGTACCCTATGAGCACCCACCTTCCCACGGCCCCTTATTCCAAAACCATGGCCCCATTGGCCGAAGAATTACGCGAAAAAATCATTTCCGAACCCGATATGATTTTGGATGATATCGACGTGATGAAAGCGCTGATCGCGGCCAACGAGAAAGGCAGCGGCGGCAATATTGTCGATCTGCGCGGCATTGCCATGGACCGGCTTGAGGATCGTCTTGATCGCTTAGAGGACACCCACCGCGGCGTGATTGCGGCGGCCTATGAAAACTTGGCGGGCACCAACCAAATTCACCGTGCCATTTTACGCATGATGGACCCGTTGGATTTCGAAACATTCTTGCGCGATTTGGGCGGCGAGGTCGCAGACATCTTGCGCGTTGATGCGGTCAAGTTGTTGTTGGAAACCAAGGTCGAAGACGACGATCCTGTTATGCGCAAATTGGGCGACGTGTTGGTCACGGCGGAACCGGGATTTATCGACAGTTACCTGACGCTTGGGCGCAACATCCCTGCGCGCGCGGTCACCTTGCGCCAAGTCGCCCCCGACACGGACATTATATACGGCGACGAGACAGGGTTTATCCGGTCAGAGGCCTGTCTCAAACTTGATTTTGGCTCGGGGCGTTTGCCGGGATTGTTGATTTTGGGCGCAGAAGATCCGCATATGTTCAAACCCACCCAAGGCACAGATTTGTTGTCATTTTTTGCCGGTGTGTTCGAGCGGACGATGCGCCGCTGGCTGGCATGAATGCGGCCGCTGGGGGGCTGACTGAGGGCCTGCGCATGGCCGTGTACCAGTGGCTCGACCTGCAACGCGCCCTCAAAGGCGTGTCCGAGAACACCATCACCGCTTACCGCTCAGACGTCACTGGCTGGCTGTCGTTTTTGATGCATCATCACGGTGACGGGTTTGGCACGGGCAAAATCGCGGACCTCACCATTTCCGACATGCGCTCTTGGATGGCCTCTGAACGCGCGCGCGGCATCGGGGCGCGGTCCTTGGCGCGGGCGCTGTCTGCGGTGAAAACATTCACCCGCTGGATTGCCGAACGCGATGGCTTTGATGCCACGGGGGTTTTGTCTGCGCGCTCGCCTAAGTTTGGCAAAAAACTACCCCGTCCCCTGACCGCAGATGCAGCGCAAAGCATGATTTCCACGGTCGAGCTGCAATCAAGCGAGCCATGGATCAACACCCGCGACGCCGCCGTTTTGACGCTGCTGTACGGCTGCGGGTTGCGGATTTCCGAGGCGCTCTCCCTAACGGGCAAAGATGTACCGTTGGGCGAGACCATGCGCATCCTCGGCAAAGGCAACAAAGAACGCATCGTGCCCGTGTTGCCCATCGCGCGGCGCGCAGTGGACGATTATGTCAAAGACTGCCCTTTTGATTTGGACGACGATGCAGCCCTATTTCGCGGCAAACGCGGTGGTGCCTTGAACCCGCGCCTGATTTCCAAAGTGACAGAACAAGCGCGCATGCAACTTGGCCTGCCGTCCACCGTGACCCCGCATGCGATGCGACATTCTTTTGCAACGCATTTGCTCAATGCAGGGGGTGATTTGCGTGCGATCCAAGAACTTTTGGGCCATGCCTCTTTGGCCACGACCCAAGCCTACACCGCCGTTGACACCGCGCGCCTGCTCGAAGTCTACGAGGCCGCACACCCGCGCGCAAAAAACGTATAATCACTGCGCGCTCCACCTTTTGTTCATGTCTTATCCGCTACCGTAAACGCAACGCGACGGAGACCTCATGACGCATTCATCACATTCACACCACGCCACGATCCCACAAAAACAGCCGCGACAGGTCGCAGCCAAGACCACCGACATGCAAATCACCCGCATTCAACAAGACGACTTTTTGGCCCAACTCACCCAAGCGCTTGCCGCTTATGACACCGATGGTGATGGCCTTTTGAGTGACGATGACTGGCAACGTGTAGCCGATGATTTGCGCAAAACGGCTTAGGATCGCATCAAGGCCGTTGACTTGCTCCATTGATTACAAAGTGATTTAATTTGGAACGAACTCCCTGTGGCTCGTTAAAATTTGATCTTAAATCTCAAATAGATATTTAACCAAACCGCCCAGATTGGTCTCCACGCGCCAGCCGCATAACGTGCTGCGCTTTAATGACCAAAGGACCGAAATATGACCCTGTCCGTCACCTCCGCCTCAATGGGCATGATGACCAGCCTGCAAAGCCAATCATCAACAACTGCATCCGCAAAAACAGACGAAAGCAAAGCCGCAAGCGCGTCAACTGGTGGTCCTCCCCCCGGTGGACCACCCCCAGGTGGCCCTCCGCCAAGTGGCCCACCTCCAGGCGGTGAAAAAGAAACGTCAGATGCCGATCTGGCGTCCCTGTTCGAAAGCTTGACCTCAGACGAAACTGACGAGGACAGCGACGAGGACACATCGACACAAGCTGCTGAAAACGCGGCAGAGGCTGGGTATTCAGCAGCGTTGAATCTTTTATCGACCTAGCGCAGAAACAACGCGACCTCATGACATGATCTGAAAACACAATACTGACCTCGCGCATCTGCGTGCGGTCAGTTTTACCTGCGCATAGTCAACATCTGTGCATGCCAAAATGAAACAAACCCAAAACGCCCGCTCATACAAAAATGCATTGCAAAAATCGCTTTCCAAAGCGACCAAAACCTAAGCCCCTGACAACATCCCCTTGCAAGATAGCGTCGTGACAGGCATCAAAGCATTATGAACGCACGCCACATCTTAGCCAATTCCATCCATGTTCTCACGGCAATCGGAGCAGCTCTCGCTTTATTGGCGCTGTTTTCTGCTGCCCAAGGCGCATGGAATCACATGTTTTTATGGCTGCTCGCCGCTCTTGTGGTTGACGGCATAGACGGGCCTTTAGCGCGCAAAGTTGACACCAAAACAAACGCGCCGCGCATTGATGGTGTTTTGCTGGATTTGGTGGTCGATTTCCTAACCTATGTTTTCGTGCCGGTTTTTGCCGTTGTGCAATCTGGCATGATCTCAGGTTGGGCAGGTTGGTTGTGTGCCCTCACAATCACCACCGTGTCCGCGCTTTATTTTGCCGACACCCGCATGAAAACAGAAGACGCCAGTTTCGAGGGGTTTCCAGGTTGCTGGAACATGGTCGCTTTGGTGTTTTTTGCACTTGAGCCACCAGTTTGGACGATGATCACAGTGATGCTTGTGCTCACCCCCGCAATGTTCATGCCAATCCGTTTTGTGCACCCAATGCGCACCATGCGCTGGCGTTACATCACTTTGCCGGTGACATTTGCGTGGATCTTATGTTCCGTCCTATTGCTTGTCGGACCCTATGCCCATTGGCTGGGAACGGGCCTTATTGTGACCAGTCTCTATTTGCTTGGGGCTGGCGCGGTGCAACAAATTGTGCCGCCACGACGTCTAAAAGACTGACGCGTAACCTAACAGATTTATAGGACACCTGTCCTCTGCGGTCGCGCTGTGGATCAGACAGGGACAATCCTATCGGCCCGCCCACAGATGAGCTTTAAGCCTTGCTGTAAAGCGTAAAAAAGCCCCACCTAAATGGCGGGGCTTTTTTAATGTTTAGCGCATTTTGATGTTAGCTTAGGGCGTCATCACAGCGCCCGCACACACCAACATGACTGTGCGTGCCAACGTCAGGCAAGATTTTCCAACACCGCTGACATTTTTCGCCCTCTGCCTTTTCAAACACGACCCCAACGCCCGCTACGTCCGTCAAGCGGAACGCCTCGGAGGGTGCGGGATCTGCGGTCACGGAAATACCAGAGGTGATGCAAAGATCATCGAACGTCGCCGTGTTCAGCGCAGCGATCACATCTTTGTCGTCAACATGCACAACAGGTGCGGCCTCCAATGACGCACCGATGACTTTATCCGTGCGTTGGATTTCAAGAGCGGCGGTCACAACCCGGCGCACTTGACGAATACCGGCCCATTTTGCGGCCAAAGCATCATCTTTCCATGCTGTTGGCGTTTCGGTGAAATCGGTCAAATGGATCGAGCTGTCATCACCTGGGAAGCGCTCAAGCCACACTTCTTCCATTGTGAACACCAAGATTGGCGCAAGCCATTTGGTGATCCGATGGTACAAAATATCCAAAACCGTGCGCGCAGCACGGCGGTTCAAGGTGTCGCCATCACAGTACAACGCATCTTTGCGAATATCGAAATAGAATGCCGACAAATCGACCGTGGCAAAGTTGAACACAGCCTGCCAAACGCCTGAGAAATCAAAGCCGCGGTAGCCTTTTTGCACGGCCTCATCGACCTCAGCCACGCGGTGCAAAACCCAGCGCTCAAGTTCGGGCATATCAGCAGGTGCCACGCGGTCTGCATCCGAGAAATCAGACAATGACCCCAGCATATAACGCATGGTGTTGCGCAAACGACGATAGCTGTCTGCCGTGCCTTTTAGGATCTCAGGCCCGATACGTTGGTCATTTGTGTAGTCGGCTTGCGCCACCCAAAGACGCAAAATATCCGCGCCGTATTGTTTAATGATGGTTTCTGGCACGATGGTGTTGCCGATGGATTTAGACATTTTCATGCCCTTTTGATCCAAGGTAAACCCATGTGTCACAACGTTTTTATAGGGTGCACGGCCTTTGGTCGCGGACGCCTGCAACAAGGACGAATGGAACCAGCCACGGTGTTGATCGGTGCCTTCCATGTAGACATCTGCGATGCCATCCTCGGTGCCGTCTTCGCGGTCACGCAGCACAAAGGCGTGCGTACAACCGGAATCGAACCACACATCCAACACGTCAAACACTTGCTCGTAATCGTCAGGATTGGCGAGACCATCCAAGACACGCTCTTTGAACCCATCGGTGTACCAAACGTCCGCGCCGTGCTCTTCAAATTCGGCTTTGATGCGCGCGTTCAGATCGGCGTTGCGCAGCAAGAAATCGGGGTCCGTGGGCAGCAAGCCTTTCTTGGTGAAACATGACAAAGGCACACCCCAAGCACGTTGACGCGACAGCACCCAATCGGGACGGCTTTCGATCATGGAATACAACCGGTTGCGCCCTGATTGCGGCGTCCACGTGACCAATTCATCGATGGAACGCAGCGCGCGTTCGCGGATGCTATCGCCATATTGGCCCATGCCGTCGTCGAGTTTTTTGTCAACGGAGGCAAACCACTGTGGCGTGTTGCGGAATACGATCGGCGCTTTGGAGCGCCAAGAATGCGGATAGCTGTGCTTGACTTGACCGCGCGCAATGATGCCGCCAGCCTCAACAAGTTTCGCGATCACTGATGTGTTGGCTTTGCCCTCTTTACCTTTGCGGTCAAAGACTTGCAGGGCTTTACCTTCGCCGCCCATCGGATTGATGGACGCGCCAAAGAACGGTACATGTGGCAAAAACTCGGATTCTTCGCCGACATTGTGGGTCATACGGTCGATCCAGTTGCGTTTGACGAAACATTCATAATCGTCCGCACCATGGCTTGGCGCTGTGTGCACAAAACCCGTCCCTGCATCGGCCGTCACGTGATCGCCGTCGATCATGGGGACGTCGTAGTCCCAGAAACCGACTTCGTTGGCCAATTCCCCATAATTCATATGTGGATTAAGCTCGGCAAAGATAGCTTTGTCGATTTTTGAGCCTTCAAGACCGGCAAACGGATGCGCAAGCGTCAAAGCATCAAGTTCTTCAGAGGTTACATCACGCACACGTTCAAAGGCAGTGGCGCGGGCTTTGGTCAGGGTTTCTTCGGCCAAAGCATCAGCAAAGACATACAAATCGCCAGCCGCAGTCCAGCTTTCCTCTTCGGTCTCGGTCACCTTAAAGAGGCCATAGTTGATTTTCGGATTATACGCGACAGCTCTGTTTGATGGGATCGTCCAAGGGGTCGTGGTCCAGATCACAACGCGAGCAGAGGCAAGATCATTGTCCGCCCCAGCGCGCACAGAGAACGGCACCCAAATCGTGTGGGACTTGTGATCGTGGTATTCGATCTCAGCTTCCGCCAGCGCGGTTTTTTCCACCGGCGACCACATCACAGGTTTGGAGCCTTGGTACAGCGTGCCGTTCATGAGGAACTTCATGAACTCATCGGCGATCACCGCCTCGGCATGATAGTTCATCGTCAAATAGGGATCAGCCCAGTTGCCCTCGATGCCCAAGCGTTTGAATTCCTCGCGCTGAATATCCACCCAGCTTTCGGCAAACTTGCGGCACTCTTGGCGGAAATCGATGATCGGCACGTCATCTTTGTTTTTGCCTTTGGCGCGGTATTGCTCTTCGATCTTCCATTCAATCGGCAAACCGTGACAATCCCAACCCGGCACATAACGTGCATCAAAGCCCATCATTTGATGCGAGCGCACAATGATATCTTTGATGGTTTTGTTCAACGCGTGACCGATGTGCAGATGCCCGTTCGCATAAGGAGGGCCATCATGCAGCACGAAAGGCGTGCGATCATCGGCTTTGCCTTTGGCGCGCAATTGGTCGTAGACGCCGATTTGCGCCCAGCGTTCCAACCAACCGGGTTCGCGTTTGGGCAGGCCCGCGCGCATTGGAAAATCGGTTTTGGGCAGGTTCAACGTGGATTTGTAATCGAGTTTTTCAGCGGGGGTCTCAAGAGGGGTATCAGCGCACATCGCGGCATATCCTGTCAGAAAAGTCTGTCAAAGGGTGGGGGCGGCGCGGTGGTCCATACGCCTTGTCCCGGCGGCTCACGTTTAGAGCGCCGGGCTGGTAATTCGAATAATGATCGATACCATGAAAATCATGGCCCGCTTATATGGCGCGCTCTCGCTGGGGTAAAGCTGTCTGTGCGTCGGGCATGAAAAAAGGGGCATTAAACGTGCCCCTTTTGATACTTTGCAGATCGTGAACTGCGCTTAGTGTGCAGCGGTTGAGCCAGAGTGGCTGCCACACCAGTCATCGGTTTTCACAACGGGCCAAGCACCGCGCATTTCGGCTTCTGTCAAAAAAACAGGCGGGTTCAAGCGGCACAAACCAGCATCAGCGACGGCTGCGGATTTAGTTTCGAAAAATGAACAAGATTTACAGGCTGTAGCAGACATTGGTGTACTCCATAACTGATTTAGGCTTTGGGCGAAAAATCTAGCTGGCTGGCACGTGTGCTTGCTGGCGCTGAGAACCCAATTAGACCATCAACAACAGGATGTCAATAATTTATTCAATAAAAACAAATAGTTGACTATTTTTGTAGGCCATAAAAACAGTCAGGATTACAGACATATTCCCTAGAAAAATCATAGGATACTCTGCGACACCGTGCACACTGGCGCTCCCCGCGCCCCCATCTTACCGTGCAATCATCCTTTCGGAGCCAAAATGATGCCCTCGACATCCCCTGCGGTGCCACCCAAATTCCCAGTAACGCACGACCAAATCGATGAGGTGGTGCGGCGCTTTTATGCCAAAGTTCGCGTGCACCCCGCACTGAGTCCCATTTTTGCCAACCACGTACATAACTGGTCGCCTCACGAGGCCAAAATCGCAAGCTTTTGGCGCAATGCGATCGGGCTGGATCGCAGCTTTGACGGCAATCCACAGCAGGTACATATGGCCGCACATGATATTCAAGGCCACCATTTTGAACTGTGGCTTGGCCTGTTTGACGAAACGCTCAATGAGACACTGCCGCCAGAGACCGCCGCGGCATGGTCTGCACTGGCTCACCGGATTGGACGTGCTCTGAAAATGAGCATAGATCAGCGTGATGCGATCCCAGGCGCGATCCCAAAACTATTTTGACTTTCAATTATTGACCGCTGCCAAACAGTCCCGTCAAAGCCCGTTTCACCGTGCCTGTCACCGATGGTTTTTGGGCCGCGACAAACGGCAATGGGCGGCACACTTCGATCGCTGCCACGCCCACGCGCGCGGTCAAAGCACCGTTGACGACACCTTCGCCAAAACGGCGCGAGATCTTGGCCAAGACACCACCACCAGCCAAAGACCCGATCAAATCGTCACCAACAGCCACAGCGCCCGTGGCGACCAAATGGGTCAAAACAGAGCGCGTGACGCGCCAAGATCCAAGTGTGCCTGACCGCCCGCCATAAATTTCAGCGATACGGCGGATCATCCGCAAATTGGCCGTGAGTGCCGTGAACACGTCCGCCAATGCGATGGGCACAAGGGCCGTCACGGTGGCAACTTGGCGCGCTGCGGCCTCGACCTCACGTCGCGCGGCCGCATCAAGCGGGATCAAAAATTCAGTTTCCGCCAATTGCAGCAAACCATCCGCATCAAACACTTCGCCTTTGCGCTCATTGAACCGCTCGCCGCCCCAAGACACATCATCGCGGGATTTGTAGACCGACTGCAATTTCTCAGTGACAGCACGCGCCGCGTTCAAATCGCCACTGGCTGCGGCGTCAACGGCCGCTTTATGCAGGGTATCAATGCGTTTGAGGCGCGCAAAAGCGGCCAATTCTTTGACTGCAATCGCCGCCAGAACCAATAGAAACGCACCTGTTAAAGCCAAGGCACCATAGCCCAAAATGGGATTGCGCGCGATCAAGCCTGCGACGAAATCATAGCTGGCCAGCGTGACAACAAAGACAAACAACGTGGTTAAAAGCCGCCAAAACCAACGCGCCAAAACAGACGGCTTACGCGCGGCAAATACCGCCGCGCGCTCCATCGCAGAAGGCACGCGCACAGGGGCCAAATCTGGCACAGGATCTGCATTTGACGGTGTCACCGTGGACAGATCGTCCAACTCAATCATGACAGGGCCTCGTTTGGATTTTGGCGCGCTTGCGTCAGTCATAATTTATCTCCGATTAAAAACTCAGCCGCGCGATCCAAACGTATATGCGGCGGGCCTTCGCCGGGTTTGAGCGTCAAACGTGCCGGCTCAAACCGCATAATTTCATAATCGCCATCCAACCATTTTTCCGCCCCTTTGCGGGCAGGCGTCAAAATATGCGATGGATCCTCAGGCAATTCACCGGGGTAAAAAGCCGCTTGTTTTCCACCCCTTGTGCGCCCGCGAACACAGTCCAACGCCTCGCCATTGTGATCAATCGTTTCCTCGACCGTGGCACGCAAAGCGGCAATCGACATGGCATTGGTGGCCGCGCCGGCAAAATCAGCACGATCTTTGGCGTCCCGCACGAGGGCTTCCATAATCGCGGTCAAACGCGGGTGTTGTGAGTGGTGAATATGGTCAGCTTTGGAGGCGGCAAACAGCACACGGTCCACGCGGCGCTGCCCCAAAAGAGCCAACAAGCGCCCAACCCGACCGGGGCGAAAGGCGCCCAAGATATCAGCCAATGTGCGACGCAAATCTTCAACCGCTTTTGGCCCTGCGTGAATGGCGCCAAGCGCGTCCACAAGCACAACTTGGCGGTCAATTTTGGCGAAATGATCACGGAAAAACGGTTTGACGACTTCGCGTTTATAGGCCTCATAGCGGCGCTCAAACTCGCGCGCGAGCGTGCCACGTTTGGCTTCATTTGGCGGCAACGGCGCAAAGGTTAAAACGGGCGAGCCTTCAAGTTCGCCCGGCAATAAAAACCGACCTGGCGAGCAATCCGAATAGCCTGCCTCACGCGCAGCTTTAAGATAAGTCGTAAAACTTTGCGCCAGCGCTTTGGCATCTTGCTCATCGTGTTTCGCGTTCGGGTCTGCCACCTCAAGAGCTTTGAGAAAATCGACGCTTTGAGCGCGCGTTTTGGCGGCGGCTATGGCGGCCGCGGACCAGTCCGCATAGGATTTTTCCATCAGCCCCAAATCCAACAGCCATTCCCCCGGATAATCCAAAATATCCAAATGAACCGTGCGCGGGCCAGAGAACATGCCCAAAATGCCCGTAGGCTGCACCTTGAACGACAAGCGCAGCTCAGACACGGCACGGGTGCTGTCGGGCCAATGAGGGTCAGGGGCGGTCAAAGCGGCCAGATGGGTTTCAAAATCAAACCGCGGCACCGTGTCATCGGGTTGCGGCTGCAAATAGGCGGCGGTGATGGCAGACGCGCCACCAAGTTGCGGCATGCGCCCGCGATCCAATAAATTGGCCACCAGCGATGTGATAAACACCGTTTTACCCGCCCGCGACAGCCCCGTGATACCGACACGGATCACCGGCTCAAACAAGGCCTCGTTGACGCCATCCTGTACTGTTTCAACGCCGCGCACAATGCGGTCAGCGATATCCCCGATGATCAAGCCCCTGCCCCTTCACAGTTTTTCTGTCATCAACATAAGCAGGCGCAGAGGTTTTTGAAAGGTGTGACACATCTTGCACATGAAAGACTGGACCTGAAAGACTGGACGTGGGCGCCCACCCGCGATAGATGGCGGGCATGCCCAGATTTGCACTGCTCATAGAATACAACGGCGCGCCGTTTTCAGGCTGGCAACGACAGAAGGATCAACCCTCTGTCCAGCAAGCCGTGGAAGAAGCCCTGCGCAAGATTGACCCTGCCTGCCCTGCAATTGGCGCGGCGGGGCGCACGGACGCGGGCGTGCACGCCAAAGGCCAAGTGGCCCACTGCGATCTGGTGCGCGATTGGGATACGTTCCGATTGATGGAAGCGGTGAATTTTCACCTCAAACCCAAGCCGATTGCGATTTTGGATGCGGTGCGCGTCGATGACGACTGGCACGCGCGCTATTCGGCCAATGAGCGACGCTACACGTTTCGATTGGTGGCGCGACGTGCGCCCATGACACACGGTCCCGGATTGGTGTGGCAAGTGCGCGGCCCGTTGGATTTGGAATTGATGCAAGAGGGGGCTGCGCGCCTGATCGGCACCCATGATTTCACCACGTTCCGGTCCACCATGTGTCAGGCCAATAGCCCGATCAAAACCATGGATGATATCACCATTGAAGAAATCGATATTCCTTACGGCAAAGAGTATCAATTCCATTTGCGAGCGCGGTCGTTTTTGCACAATCAAGTGCGCTCTATCGTGGGGACGCTGGAACGTGTTGGGGCAAAATATTGGACGCCTGAGGACATAACCAAGGTGTTAGACGCACGCGACCGCACCGAATGTGGCCCCGTGAGCCCGCCAGATGGGCTATATATGACAGGCGTGGGGTACGAGACAAAACCGTTCGGATTTTAACGACTCCGCCCCCAAAAAGACCGCACTTTTGACGATGCCCAAACAGTGCCTACCCCCTGCCCTCATTTGGCCGCATTGAGACGCGACATCTGTCTCAACGCAAGGTAAATAAGCGAGGCATCCATGGATTTTTCAACACTCACATTCGATCAAGTGGCAATGTCCATTATGACTGTGATTGCCATCCGTGAAGCGATGATCGTTTTGTTGCCCAACCGCATCGCAGGCCCTGAGGGATGGTTGATCAACACTACGGCGGGCGACCGCGTCTAGGGTAGACTTGCTGCGCCTATTTTTTGCACATCCGCCTAAAAACCAATCAAAACCCATCCGACGTGCCCCAAAAGCATATACCGCGCCATGCACCACGCATTGCCCAGACTGCGCCAGTTTGTTCTACAGAACCAAAGAGCAATGAAAGCGGGCCAATGGCAAAAGCATCCTCAAAACTGCACGATACCCTAGCAACGCTATTGACCCAAATTTACCCAGATCATGACGCCACCCCTTTGGCCAATCAGGTCACGCAAGCCTTTTGGCCCGATGATATGAAAGCCCGCGGACGTGGGCGTGCTTTGGGCAACACATTGTGGAGTGAGGCCGACACATTGGTCATCACCTACGGCAACACGTTCATCGATGGACAACATAAACCACTGGATTTACTCCGTGACTTTTTGGATCGTTATGTCAAAGGTGTGATCTCTGGCGTACATATCTTGCCATTTTTTCCCTTTACCTCGGACGATGGGTTTTCGGTTACAGATTACCGTGCCGTCAATTCGCAACTGGGCGATTGGGCCGATATTAAACGCATCGCCACCGATTTTCGATTGATGTCGGATTTGGTGCTCAACCATGTATCCTCAAATTCCCAATGGTTTTCCGACTATCTACAAGGGCACGCGCCCTATGATAAATTTTTTAAAGAAGCCCTGCCCAATGATGATCTCAGCGAGGTTGTGCGCCCGCGCACCTCACCGCTTTTGCGTCAGGTCGAAACCGTCAATGGCCCCAAACATGTGTGGTGTACCTTCAGTCACGATCAGATCGATCTCGATTTTGAAAACCCTGAGGTTTTGTTGGAATTCTTGCGGGTGACGCGCCTGCATATCGATCATGGTATTCGGATCGTGCGCTTGGACGCTGTGGCGTTTTTGTGGAAAGAGATCGGCACCAATTGCATTCATTTGCCGCAAACCCACGCCATCGTGCGCCTGATGCGGGTCTTATGTGATTATGCTGAGGAACCTGTGGTTTTGCTGACAGAAACCAATGTGCCCAATGCGGAAAACCTCAGCTATTTTGGCAATCGCAACGAAGCGCATATGATCTATAATTTCTCACTGCCGCCTTTGTTGCTGCATGCACTTTTGAGCGGCACAAGCGTGCATTTGAACCAATGGTTGATGCGGATGCCTCCGGCGCAATTGGGATGTGCGTATTTGAATTTTGCAGCCTCTCATGACGGTATCGGCGTGCGCGGGACCGAAGGATTGTTGTCAGGCGAAGAACTTGGCGGTGTGATCAACGCTGTACGTGATTTTGGCGGCAAGGTATCCATGCGCGCCCTGCCCGACGGATCGGAAAAACCATACGAGTTAAACATCACGTTTTTTGATGCGCTCAAAGGCACGATCGAGAGCGGCGAGGACGCCCATCAAATCGCGCGTTTCTTGTGTTCGCAAACCATTGTCATGGCGCTCGAAGGCGTGCCCGCTTTTTACGTGCATTCGTTGCTGACGACCCCCAACGATGTGGACGCCGTCGAAAAAAGCGGCATGAATCGCGCGATCAATCGCCGCCGTTGGGATTACGCCGATCTGCGCAAACAGCTTGATGACCCCGCAACACTCCATGCACAGGTTTTGGCCGCTTTGAAACAACGCATTGCGGTGCGCACTGCCCAAAAGGCATTTCACCCCAACGCGACGCAATTCACCATGCAATTGGGCGATAAAATCTTTGGCCTGTGGCGGCAATCTTTAAACCGCGACCAATCGATTTTCGCACTGCACAATGTGTCAGATGAGGCCCAAGTGGTGCCAACTTTGTCGATCAACCTGATCGATGGTGAAGATTGGTATGATCTTTTGACGGGGCAAAAATTGGATCTGTCGGACGGCATCGTGTCTTTCGAGCCCTATCAATGCCGTTGGATTTCCAACGTCAAATAAAGCCACGAGCAAAGCCACAAAACATCATTCATGGGGAATATAAACAACCAATCCCGCAAGTTCCTCTGTCACGGTCAGCTGACAAGACAGGCGTGATGTGGCTTTGACTTCAGCCTCGGCACAATCCAGCATGTCCTCTTCGCCGTCTTGCAGATCACCGGTTTTGCCCACCCACGCCTCATCCACATAACAGTGACAGGTGGCGCACATCATCGCCCCGCCGCATTCACCGATGATGCCATCAATACCTGCATTCACGGCCGCGCGCATGACGTTGTCACCCAAAGCGGCCTCTACAGTTTTTTCTGTGCCATCGGGTTGTTTGAATGTAATTTCGACCATCGAGGCCTCCTGTTTCGACGCTTTTGCGCCTGTGTTTATATGTCAGGCCAGCATCACTGGCAGATTGAGCGGGCCACGAAAGCCAAAGCCTTTCCAGATCACCGCATCGGGATCGGGCAGGTGCATATTGGGAAAGCGATCAAACAGCATCGGCAACATAATTTGCCCCACAGTGCGCCGCGCGATATGGGCGCCTGCGCAGTGGTGCGGGCCCGAGCCAAAGGCTTGGTGCAGGTTTTTGTCACGAAACACATTAAAATTTTCGCCGTCCTCATAGATATCTTCATCACGGTTGGCAGAGGCTTGAATGGTCATCACCGTGACACCTTTGGGAATGTCGATCCCATCAATTTCAGTGTCTTCAATCGCGCGGCGTGACGAGGCTTGGATCGGGGCGACCCAACGCACGCCCTCTTCAAAGGCGTCACTCCACGCGTCTTTGCGGCGCACCTCGTCCAGTTGATCTGGATTGGTCAAAAGCCCATAGATGATCGTGGCCAAAGCATCGCGTGGCTCGTTGATGCCACCGCCAATGGCAATTTTCATATTGGCATGAATTTGTGTCTTGGCGATCGGATTGGCGGCATTGACCATTTTCGACAACGCCGAATTGTTCGGGGCCTCTAAATGGCGCGGAATGATCTGGTCAAACAGCGTATCAATTTCTGCATTGGCTTTGTCCGAGGCTTCAAACGGACCATCGGCAAAGCCAAAATTACCCGCGCCATCGATCAACTTTTGCGACCAATCTTGCATTTGGAAATCTGACGCCTCTTGCATCCCAAGAATATGTGCCAAAATACGTGCAGACACTGGACCGCAAAGATCCGTGAATAAATCCACCGTCTCACCGCGTGGCAAGCGGTCCAAGTAGTCTGATGCGATTTGAGTGTACAAATCCGCCCAATCAGCTTTGATCACCTTTGGCGTGAAGGCCGGCTGCATTGCCATACGCTCTGCGCGGTGTTCCATCCCGTCTTTGCGCATCAATGTTTGCGCCTGAAAGGCGCGCGTCATCGGCGTCACAGGATCGTCCGAGCTAAATCGGTCAGGGTCTTCTTTGACCATTTTGGTATGCACAGCCTTGGTCAGCATGATCCTGTTGGCCGCTGGCACCGAGACAATCGGCGTGCGTGCGCGCATCTGTTGGTAAATCGGATAGGGATCATCTGTGAGCTGCTGAAGCGTCACATCGTTGTTCACTGGGGCCAAAGCCATTGCAATTCTCCTCCCAAAGCCTGCTGAAACACAGTGGCGCGAGAAAATACATCAATCAATACGATTGATTTGATGGTATAAATCTAATAATTTGATGCAGCTGCGCAGTTTTGCATCCCCCTTTCCAACGATGAGACAGCACATTTTGAGTAAAAAAAATGATCCTCTAAGCGTTGATTTCTACGCCTTCAAAGTGTTGATCTGCGTGCACAAACATTTATCGTTTACGCAGGCTGCAGATGAGCTTGATGTCAATCAATCTGCGATCAGTTACACCATCGACAAACTGCGCCACGTGTTTGACGATCCTTTGTTCGTCCGCGAAGGGCGCAGTCTGATCACCACGCCGCGGTGTTTGGATGTGCTTGATATGGCTGTACGCATGAGCGACGATTTTCTGGCGCTCACGGGCCCCAGTACCTTTGATCCGGCCCAAACCAAAGAGCGGCTGGTGATTGCATGCAACTATTATGAGCGGCTTTTGTTCGTGCCTGAGATCGTGCAAAACCTCAAACAAAAAGCGCCTCATTTGACGCTTGAAATCATCGATTCGTCTGACAGTGGGCACGCGCGTTTGCTGGCGGGTGAGGCCGATATTCTGATCGGACCGTTTGAGCGTAACGAGGCCGCATTCCACACCCGAACATTGCTGAAAGAACACTATGTCTGCCTGATGGACAAAGCCCATCCCATGGCGAAAACCCCTTTGACTCTCAATGATTATTTGCTGTTAGATCATGTTTTGATCACCTATGGAGGCAAATGGAAATCGCGTTATATTAAAGCGCTGGACACCATGGGTCACAGCCCGAACATCGCGTTAAAAGTTCCAAGCCCCGCAGGGTTAGAAAGCCTCATCACAGGATCAACCTTTGTGGCAACGGTGCCCGCACGATTGACGCACCATATCGGCCCATCATTGACAACCGTGCCCTGCCCCATTCCTGCGCCGATCAACATAGATCTTGTGTGGACCGCTCGCACCCATAAGTCAAAAATGCATATCTGGGTGCGCGATCAAATCAATGCCGCGATCCGCGTATATTTGGCGCACAATTGATGTCCCCGTGGTCACCAGACGGTTGTTGACCATTGCAACCCACGCTGGCATCCAAATGTCAGGTCAAATCAGACGACCCGTGAAGGTCAGCACGTTTACAGAAAGCTAAAATTTTCTTCATCCATCATATCCGACCAGCTTGCATCCTCTTCGACATCGATCAAAAGCCGTTCATTGGTGGATGGGATTTGCAACATGAACAACACGTTCTCATCAATCTCAACTTTCCACACATTGAGGTCCGAAAGATCTTCAACTTTGGAATGGTCTGAAAAGGACAGTTTATCTTCGCCGATTGTAAAATCATCGATGATGTCCAAATCTTGTATTTGATCTTCGATGGAGGCAGGCCTGTCTGACCACTCCGTCAGATCGCCGTCTTGAAAGCTAAAGACATCGTCTCCTGTCCCGCCTTGTAGCCAATCTCGCCCCTCTCCACCGCGCAAAATGTCATTGCCTGACCCACCATAAAGTGTGTCATCACCACGATGGCCATAAAGCCGATCCCGGCCCGCATCCCCCCAAATTTGGTCATCACCGGCCTCTCCATACAACCGGTCATTGTCTTGGCCTCCGGCGATGAGGTCATCACCGGTTCCGCCGTTGACCACGTCATTGCCTTTTCCGGCTTCGATCACATCGTCACCACCTCCACCATTCAGCACAGAGTCGGAGGTGACCAAAGTGTTTCCTTCACTGTCCAAACGGTTGAGTTTGTCATCGTAGATCCAGTCATCCCCCG
>JBLHXX010000004.1:0-95396 GCA_047630475.1 Celeribacter sp.
TGTCAGCCCCTGCGGGGCTTTTGCTTGGGCGCATCGCCAATTTCGTCAACGCAGAACTTTGGGGGCGCCCCTCGGATGTCCCTTGGGCGGTTATTTTTCCAGGGGATGCAGCCCAGGCCTGTGCCACAGCCACCACATATTGCGCCCGCCATCCATCACAACTGTACGAAGGCCTGTTGGAAGGTCTGCTGCTGGGCACGCTTTTGTTGGTGTTGGTCTGGCGCTTTGGGGCGTTGAAAAAGCCCGGATTGATCGCGGGACTGTTTTTAGCCGGATACGGCGTATCGCGTTTTATCGTTGAATTTTTCCGCCAAGCTGACGCGCAATTCATCACGCCAGACAATCCACTGGGCCACGTCTTTATCGGGTTATCAATGGGCCAGATCTTGTCTGTGCCGATGATTTTGGTCGGTCTCGGGATCGCGTTGAAAGCCAAACGAAAATGACCACTCCGCTGTACGATCTGTTTGCGCGCCGCATTGCCAAAACCGGCCCGATTTCACTGGCGCAGTATATGGCCGAATGCCTGCTGCACCCTGAGCATGGCTATTACACCACGCGTGATCCATTGGGCGCCGAGGGCGATTTCACCACAGCGCCTGAGATCAGTCAGATGTTTGGCGAACTTTTGGGATTGTGTTTGGCCCAAAGCTGGATCGATCAAGGGGCCCCTGCCCCGTTTACTTTGGCCGAACTTGGCCCCGGTCGCGGCACATTGATGACCGATATTTTGCGCGCCACAAAAAGCGTGCCAAAGTTTCATGACGCAATGCAGCTGACATTGGTCGAGGCCTCACCCACGCTGCGCGCGAAACAACGCGCACTGCTCAGCGGGTTTGACATCACTTATGTCGACACCGTGGCAGACCTGCCAAACCAGCCATTGTTTTTGATCGCCAATGAGTTTTTCGACGCCTTGCCCATTCGTCAATTCACACGCGACGCCAAAGGCTGGCGCGAAACCCAAGTTGGGCTGGTCGACGACAAACTGATACTTGGCCTGTCTCAGCCCGCCCCCATAGCCATGCTCGATCATCGCCTTGAGGACACATCTGAGGGCGATATTGTTGAGATGTGTCCCGCATCGGCGCCGATCATCGATGAGGTTGCGCGGCGCATTGCCAAACACGGCGGCGCGGCGATTGTGGTGGATTACGGGGATTGGCACGCGCGCGGCGATACATTTCAGGCCTTGGAACGGCACAAAATGGTCAACCCGCTGGACAGGCCTGGCGCCGCGGATTTGACGGCTCATGTCGATTTTGAATCTCTGAGCATTGAGGCCCAAAACGCGGGGGCTTTTGCCTCGAACATGATCCCTCAAGGCCAGCTTTTGGCGCATCTTGGCATCGCTCAACGCGCCGAGACCCTTGCCACTCAATTGCAGGGCGCTGCATTAGACAATCACATCGCAGCATTTGACAGGTTGACCAACGTCGATAAAATGGGCTTGCTTTTCAAAGCGATTGCCATCGCTCCATCCGCTGCCATGTTGCCCGCGGGATTTGCCAGCATTGATTGAAAATCAGTGCGCCCCCTTTGTTGGAAAGATCGGTTGATATGAACCTTGAAGTGATCACCGCAGACGCCTTGGATGGCGTTGAACATGGATTTTTCACCCGCAAAGGCGGTGCGTCTTCTGGTGTCTACGCCGGTCTGAATTGTGGGCTTGGGTCCACGGATCAAACCGACATCGTTGCGATCAATCGCGCCCGTGTTGCCAAGGCGATGAACGTGGATCACGGGCAGCTTTGCAGCCTGCATCAAGTGCATTCAAACGATGTCGTGCGTGTCACCGGCCCGCAAACAGGCGATGCCCCACGTGCAGACGCTTTGGTCACCGATCAACCGGGGCTGGCCTTGGTCATTCTCACCGCGGATTGTCAGCCAGTGTTGTTTGCCGACAAATCTGCGGGCGTCATCGGGGCGGCACATGCCGGATGGCGCGGTGCCGTTGATGGAATATTAGAACGCACGATTGAGGAAATGGTTGGTCTTGGAGCCAAACGCGAAAACATTACCGCCATCATCGGGCCCAGCATTTCGCAAAGCGCTTATGAGGTTGGCCCTGAATTTCTCGACGACTTTATCGCAGCCGACCCCGACAACGCGCGTTTTTTTACAAACGGTCAGAATGATCGCTACATGTTTGACCTGCCGTCCTTTGGCTTGCACCGTTTGCGCAGCGCGGGCGTTGGCCACGCTGAATGGACACGCCATTGCACATATGCCGATCCGGCCCGATTCTATTCCTACCGCCGTTCGGTTCACAAAAAAGAAGCCGACTACGGTCGCTTGCTGTCCACCATTCGCCTGTAAGGCTCGCAATGGGGCTGAAAAAGGGCAGGTCCCTGCCCCATTTTTGCCCGAAACAATCAATGCCACTCGGCAATTACTGTTTCCAAATATAAAAAACTCAGTATTTTCAACACCTAAAGACAAGCGCACAGCATTCCAAAATCATACCGTCATTTTTATGAACATTTGAAAAAAACACATGCCTGCGCCCAAGTATCGCCTCACGCCACCGTCATATTAGCTTCAACAAACACAAACCCGCAGCAGACGGGGCATTTTGAGAGAGCGACCATGACACAGCAAGCCAAAATCAAAAATCGCCGCTGGCTCACATCCGCAATCGAGCAAGCTAAGACTTCTGACGTACAATTGCCTTGGGCGCGTGGATCACGCCGATCCGAGTGGAAAGCCAAGGTTGCTGCTCGCGCCTCTGGCACCAAATTAGCCGCCTCTGCATAAAGCAGCTTTGCCGCAGATCGAGGCGCTCTCCCTGCTTCGACCTGCGCCCCCAAACAAAATGCGTAGAATCATTTCACAGATTCACAGCCATGCCAAAATAGTTACGCCACGGACAGCCACTTGTTTAAGCAAATCGGCGCCACATTCCCCACAGATTTGGAAACAAAGAAACAGCGACCCCATGTACTGGTTCCGCTGCCTTGGGTAATGACATTAAATTTTTGACAATCAATCCATATACCTGCGAGTGTTGACGCACTGCATCGGTGGGGGCCGACCAGTGACCACAGGAGTGTTCAATGTCGCACCCCCATTTCGGCACAAAATCTGTGCTGAGCCCCCAGCACACCGCCGCGCCGCTTGGCGCAGCACATCCGACCAAAGAACACACGGCGTGGACCGTGCGCCGCACACGCCCCGCACCGCGCCCCGCCATTGCGACACGCAGCTGTGAAATAATGTGGACTGCAAACAATGGTGACATCATGGATCGTCGCCTATCCGCGCCTGCTTCACCCATTTTTGAGGACGCCTTTAGTGCTTTTGCTCGGGGTGCGTTGATCCCGACCGACCATGGCCCTGTTGCGATAGAAGATCTATTGCCCGGGGATCGCGTGGAAACTGTTGATGGTGATCTGTTGCCGATCAAATGGATTGGATCCATGCAGCTAGACGCGCAAGGTACACGCAGCGCAGGTATAGCCCCGGAATGCTTGTATCGCTTGATGGCCGACAGTTTTGGCTATGGTCGCCCTGCCCCTGATTTGCTGTTGGGCCGTGGCGCACGCTACTTGCACCGTGCCCACGCGCTTAAATCTTATTTGGGCACAGCTGTGGCTCTGGCCCCAGTCTCAAGCTTGGTTGACGGGCATTCGGTGATCGAAGTGACACCGATGTCATCAGTGAAGACCTACCATATTTGCCTGCCCCAGCACCGTTTGATCCGCGTCAACGGTGTCGATTTGGAAACCTATCATCCGGGCACGGCAGCCTCAGGTCAATTGATTGGCGAAATGCGCGAAACATTTATGGATATGTTCCCCCATTTGAACGAATTTGGTGATTTTGGGGCCATGGCACATCCGCGATTGTCTGCGGGCGATTTGATAACTTTGGATGCCGCATAGGTTTGGTGTCACCCGTTTCATACGGCATATAAAACGACCCCGTTTTGGGATCGTTTGTATCACGATATCTAAAAACCAAATTCTATAGCCGTTTAGGCATTTTGTGCCAAACGCGCCTCAAGTACATCGAATGGCACGCCGGGTTCATCTTTGGCCCCACGGATCACCAGCGACGTTTTCACGCTGGCGACATTGGGCGTCGACAAAAGTTGTGATGTTAAAAACGTCTGGAATGTCGACAAATCAGGGGCCACACATTTCAAAATGAAATCCACCTCGCCGTTGAGCATGTGACATTCACGCACGAGTGGCCACTCGCGACATTTGGCCTCAAACGCGGATAGGTCCACCTCGGCTTGGCTTTGCAATCCGACCATCGCGAAAACCTGCACTTCGAAATTCAACGCGCGCGCATCCACCACGGCGTGGTAGCCGGTGATGTAGCCTGCCTCTTCCAATGTGCGCACGCGGCGCAGGCATGGGGGGGCCGAGATTCCGACTCGCTTGGCCAATTCGACGTTTGTCATGCGCCCATCCGCCTGCAATTCAGCCAAAATCTTGCGGTCAATTTCATCAAGTTTATGGGTGGGCATTCATATCTCCAAGCATTGGGTAATCGACGCAATATTATTGAAACAACTAAAAACGCCCTTCTGGGCGCAATGATATGTCTCATTTAGCGGCGATAAATTCAAGAACATTCCACAACACATCTCCAAACGTTTAAAAGACGCCCTATCAAAAAGACCACATTTGCATGAGGACTTTCATGAGAACGTCTTTAAAAGCGCCTTCGGGGTTTGCGTGCGCGGAGCGGCGTGTCTATATCGGGTTCAACACAAGAGCAATGACAAGAGGCCGATATGTCTGAGACAAAACACACAAAAGTTCTGATCATTGGATCTGGCCCTGCGGGCTACACTGCGGGCGTTTATGCATCGCGTGCGATGCTATCGCCATTGCTCGTGCAAGGCATCGAGCCCGGTGGCCAATTGACCACCACAACTGAGGTCGAAAACTGGCCGGGCGAGACAGAAATCCAAGGCCCTGAGTTGATGGTCAAAATGCAAGCCCACGCCGAAGCCATGGGCTGTGAGATCAAGCAAGACATCATCACCAACCTTGATACATCAAAGCGGCCTTTTGTGGCTTTGGGCGACAGTGGCACCACCTATACGGCCGATGCGGTGATTTTGGCGACAGGCGCGCGGGCGAAATGGCTTGGCCTGCCCTCTGAAGAGGCGTTCAAAGGCTTTGGCGTGTCTGCCTGTGCCACCTGTGACGGGTTCTTTTACCGCGGCATGGAAATCGTTGTGATCGGCGGCGGCAACACAGCTGTGGAGGAAGCGCTGTTTTTGACCAACTTCGCCTCAAAAGTGACCTTGATCCACCGCCGCGATTCCTTGCGCTGTGAGAAAATCCTCGAGAACCGTTTGTTCAAAAATGAGAAAATCGAAGTGCTTTGGGATCACAAGCTTGAAGAAGTGTTCGGCGACGAGGCCCCAATGCGCGGCGTGAATGGCGTGCGTGCGAAACACGTTAAAACCGGCGAGATTAAAGAGATCCCAGCCAAAGGCGTGTTTGTTGCCATCGGCCACGCGCCGGCCAGCGAATTGGTGTCAGATGTCTTGGAAACGCATAACGGCGGCTATGTCAAAGTGACACCAGGGACGACCCTGACATCAATCCCGGGCATTTTTGCGGCTGGCGATTTGACAGACCACACATACCGTCAAGCGGTGACGTCGGCAGGCATGGGGTGCATGGCGGCTCTTGATGCGGAACGCTTTTTGGCAGAACAAGACGACTAACACGTAAAACCATCGCAGATAGGGATGGTTTTGAGGCCACGACCGAACAAACGGGGCGAACGCTGTAGAGGTGCTCGCCCCGTCATATGTAATATAAGACCGCGCAAAGCACGTCTCTCCCCCCCCCCTTGAGATAATGCTATTCGGTCGAGCCCCCCTTTAAATAGATCGTTACCGCCGCGCAGGTCAAAAGAAAGACAAAATTCCCCATAATTTTTTCTTTGTTCAAACACGATTCTGTGCAATGTGTTCACGCATGAACACACTTTGAGTCGCAGGACCCTATTTTGACCACCGCAAAAGCCAAATTTGATGATGAAGACCAGCTCTTCAAACTCCTACGCCAGCTCGACACGGCGTCGGATGCATCCCAGCGCACAATTGCACAAGCGATTGGTGTGTCCTTAGGGCGTCTCAATGCACTGATCAAATCAGCGACGGAATCGGGCCTTATCAGCGTCAGCAATCGCAACGGCCCCGACAAACGTCAACGTTTTGCCTACTCACTCACATCCCGTGGCGGCGCCGAAAAGTCCCGCCTCACAGATCGATTTCTGGCGCGCAAACTCGCAGAATACAATTCTTTGCACGCGGAACTAACTGGCACCAGCAGCAGCTTGGTTCCGCTTAAACATAGGACCCATCCGATGGAAAACAACCTCGCCCCAATTCCTGAGCTCTACGTCTCATATGAGAGCGCTCAAAAACTTAAAGTCGAAGCCGCTGATCTTGTCAGCTGGGATTTGACACCCCGTCAAATTTGCGACCTTGAGTTGTTGATGAACGGTGGCTTCAACCCACTCAAAGGGTTCTTGACCGAAGCGGACTACGACGGTGTTGTTGAAAACATGCGCTTGGCAGACGGCTCTTTGTGGCCAATGCCGATCACGCTGGACGTGAACGAAGACTTCGCGGGTAAATTGGAAGTCGGCCAAGACATCGCATTGCGTGACCAAGAGGGCGTGATCCTTGCGACGATGACTGTCACAGACAACTGGGCGCCAAACAAAGCGGTTGAGGCCGAAAAAGTGTTCGGTGCAGATGACGATGCGCACCCTGCGGTAAACTACCTGCACAACCAAGCTGGCAAAATCTATTTGGGCGGCCCTGTGACGGGCATCCAACAGCCTGTGCACTACGATTTCCGTGCGCGCCGCGAAACACCGAATGAATTGCGCGCGTTTTTCCGCAAAATGGGCTGGCGTCGCATTGTTGCGTTCCAAACACGCAACCCATTGCACCGCGCCCACCAAGAACTGACATTCCGTGCCGCCCGCGAAGCCCAAGCAAACCTTTTGATTCACCCAGTGGTTGGTTTGACCAAACCTGGTGATGTGGATCACTTCACACGCGTGCGCTGCTATGAGGCTGTGCTGGACAAATACCCACAAGCGACAACATCTTTGTCTTTGTTGAACTTGGCGATGCGTATGGCTGGCCCACGTGAAGCTGTTTGGCACGGTTTGATCCGCGCCAACCACGGTTGTACACACTTCATCGTTGGTCGCGATCACGCGGGCCCCGGCTCAAATTCACAAGGCGAAGATTTCTACGGTCCCTATGATGCACAGGACTTGTTCCGCGAGCACCAAGAGGAAATGGGCATCGAAATGGTGGACTTCAAACACATGGTTTGGGTCCAAGAGCGTGCGCAATACGAGCCAAATGATGAAATCGAAGATCGTGACAACGTCACCATTCTCAACATCTCTGGTACAGAATTGCGTCGTCGTTTGGCAGAAGGCCTTGAGATCCCTGAGTGGTTCTCATTCCCTGAAGTTGTGAAAGAATTGCGCCGCACAAAACCACCACGTGCGAACCAAGGCTTCACAGTGTTCTTCACTGGGTTCTCCGGTTCAGGCAAATCCACGATCGCCAACGCTTTGATGGTCAAATTGATGGAAATGGGCGGTCGCCCGGTGACATTGCTTGATGGTGACATCGTGCGCAAGAACCTGTCCTCCGAGCTTGGCTTCTCTAAAGAGCACCGCGATCTCAACATCCGCCGCATCGGGTATGTTGCGTCCGAAATCACCAAAAACGGCGGCATCGCGATCTGTGCGCCAATCGCACCTTACGCCACGACACGCCGCGCTGTACGTGAAGATGTCGAAGCCTTCGGTGCCTTCATCGAAGTGCACGTTGCCACATCCATCGAGGAATGTGAAAAACGCGACCGTAAGGGTCTCTACAAATTGGCTCGCGAAGGTAAGATCAAAGAATTCACAGGGATTTCTGATCCTTATGACGTTCCTGAGACACCTGAAATGCGCGTTGAAACAGTTGGCGCAGACGTCGACAACTGTGCACATCAGGTGATTTTGAAACTTGAAAGCATGGGTCTTATCGCCGGCAACTAAGCCATAGCGCCTTCACCGAACACAAAACGCCCCGATCATTCGATCGGGGCGTTTTTGCATTTGTAAGAGATTTATTTGAAAATGAATTTCTGCATTCACCTACACCGCATTGATCTTAGTGCACACTCACCGGTGAAAAATCATGTTCGCGCGCCAAATCAAACGCCAGCTTCAGATCGGCAACAAGAGCCATCCGGTCGCCGTCAGAATTGTGAACCGAATAAATCCGCTCCATGTCGCCCGCTTTTTCGCGCACCTCATCTGGCAAATCTGCCACCAAGACCGAGCGCACATAGACAATTTTTTCATCCGCAGTCGGAAGATTATCAAAATTCGCATCCATCGATTTAACCCCTTTTGATTTCAATGGTTTCAACAACACTGTCTGGCGTAGAGCGTGACAGATCGACATGCAGCAAGCCGTTTTCCATTGTGGCCCCAGCCACATCAACACCATCTGCCAACACGAAAGATCGTTGAAATTGGCGCGCCGCGATCCCGCGGTGCAAAAACAGACGCCCCTCAGAATCGTCCACCTGCCGGCCACGGATCACCAATTGACGGCTTTCCAACGTGATCGCCAAATCCTCTTCAGAAAATCCAGCTGTGGCCAGAGTAATTCTATAGGCGTTCTCAGAGGTCTGTTCGATATTATACGGTGGATACCCACCAGAATCCGCCTTAGCAGTACGTTCGACCAGCCGTTCCAATTGATCAAACCCAAGCAAAAACGGATGCGAACCAAAGGTCATTTTTGTCATCAACACGCCCTTTCAAATCAAGCGACGGTGTATATTTTGGCCCCAAAACGGCGGCCTCCCTTACAATATGGGGATTACGGCGTGCGCTTCAAGGTTTAGGCCACAGCGCTTTGAAAATTGGGCGTTTGCGGGTAGAGTAAATTCAACACTAAAAATGAGTCGAATGAACGCACCATGAACACCTCTTCCCGTATGGATTACAAAGACGTATTGCGCATCAAACTTGCAGTGCTCAAGCGCGAACACGGCGATTTGGACGAGGCTATTGACGCGATTCAATCCAAACCTATGCCTGACGCTTTGCGTATGCAGCGGTTGAAAAAGCAAAAACTGTCTCTCAAAGACCGTATCGCCCAAATCGAAGACCAAATCACCCCAGACATCATCGCCTAAAGCGTGTATTTGGCGGCGCATTTTATTGCACCCAGCCTGATCCCCGCTATAGTGCGCCTTTCTCTCAAGGCACCAATGAGGACAGCATCGTGAGCGTCAAAGTCGGCATTATTATGGGCAGCCAATCGGATTGGCCCACTATGAAACTTGCAGCGAATATTTTGGATGAATTGGGCGTGGCCTATGAAACCAAAATCGTCTCAGCGCACCGCACACCGGATCGCTTGTGGACGTATGGCAAAACAGCCGCCGAACGCGGCCTCAAAGTGATCATCGCAGGCGCGGGTGGCGCCGCGCATTTGCCCGGCATGATGGCGTCAAAAACCCGCGTGCCCGTTGTGGGCGTGCCGGTGCAAACGCGTGCGCTTTCTGGTGTCGATAGTCTGTATTCCATCGTGCAAATGCCCAAAGGCTTCCCTGTTGCCACCATGGCGATTGGCGAGGCAGGTGCGGCCAATGCGGGCCTGATGGCGGCTGGTATTTTGGCGACCTCTGACGATGATCTTGCCGCACGTTTGGACGCGTGGCGCGACGCTTTGGCGGCCTCTATTCCGGATGAGCCCACCGATGGTTGATGTGTTGAACTCAGGCGCCACGATTGGCATTTTGGGCGGCGGTCAATTGGGCCGGATGTTGTCCGTGGCGGCCTCTCGTTTGGGTTTTAAAACTCATATCTTTGAACCTGCGGCCAACCCGCCCGCGGGGCATGTGGCCGATGTTGTGACCACAGCATCCTACGAGGACGAAATGGCGCTCAAAGCCTTTGCGTCATCCGTTGATGTGATCACTTATGAGTTCGAAAACGTCCCGACCTCTGCCTTGGACTTGCTTGAATCCCTCAAGCCCATTCGCCCCAATCGCCGCGCTTTGGCCGTGTCACAAGACCGGATCACAGAAAAAGAATTTCTCTCAGGTCTCGGCCTGACAGTTGCCCCCTTTGCGGCCGTCGATACGGCTGATGATTTGGACAAAGCGATTGCCAAAATTGGCACACCTGCAATTTTGAAAACCCGTCGTTTTGGCTATGACGGCAAAGGCCAAGCGCGCATCATGGATCCAGCCGATGCCCCAAAAGCCATTGACGATGTGGCTGGCGCGCCAAGCGTTTTGGAAGGCTTCGTGGACTTCACCCATGAAGTGTCCGTGATCGCAGCCCGCGGTCAAGCGGGCGATGTGTCTTGTTTTGACCCCGGTGAGAACGTCCACACCAACGGCATTTTGCACACCACCACCGTGCCCGCCACACTGACGGGCCCACAGCGTATGGATGCCGTGCTTTTGGCCGCCAAAATTTTGAACGAACTGGACTATGTTGGCGTTATGGGCGTTGAATTGTTTGTAACAAAACAAGGGCTTGTGGTAAATGAAATCGCGCCACGGGTGCACAATTCAGGTCACTGGACGCAAAATGGTTGTGTGATTGACCAGTTTGAACAGCACATTCGCGCGGTGGTCGGCTGGCCTTTGGGCGACGGTCAACGCCATTCCAATGTCGAGATGCTCAACCTGATCGGCGATGATGTGGACCGCATTCCTGAGTTTGCCAAAGACGGATCTGTTGCGATCCATATGTACGGCAAAGATGATGTCAAAGTGGGTCGCAAAATGGGCCACGTGAACAAAATCACTGGGCCTGCTGCCTAAGCGATACGGCTTAACGCTTTTGGGGTTGGCGCATCATAGAGACGCCAATCCCGCCCAAAACCAATGTGCTCGCAATCACGAATTTGATCGTGATTGCCTCGCCCAAAAAGACGAAACCTCCCAACATCGCGATGATCGGCACAGACAGCTGCGCCACACCTGCACGGCTGGCTCCGAGGCGCGGCAAAACCCCGTACCAAAGCGCATAACCAAGTCCCGATGTGATCGCGCCAGCGATGACGCCCAACACCGCCCCCGACAGCGTAAGAGTGCCTTGCAAAAAGACCCACACGACAGCGGTTGGCACAATGGCGAGTGCGAAATTATAGGCAGTATCGGCCAAAGGGTCGTTTGAGCCTCGGCCAATCAATGAATATACGCCCCAGCCAATGCCAGCAAAAATCATCGCAAGTGTTGCCAAGACGGCAAAGCCTGCCTGCTCTGTTGGCCACAACAAATACGCCAAGCCCCCCAACGCCAACACGCCGCCCAACCCGCGTTGCACCGGCACAGGGTCTTTGAGCATGACTGCGCCCGCGAACATAGACAGTTGTACAGAACCAAACAGGATCAGCGCCCCACCCCCTGAGGGCAAAGACAGATAAGCGATTGAAAAACCTAACATATAAGCGGTCAGAGCCACGACTGATGAAAATCGTTTTGCAAGGTTCAAAGCCGGCATGGCCCCGCGAAAGCGCACAAGCACGAGCAACACAGTCGCGCCCGACACCACGCGCAACGCAGCAAATGCAAAGGGATCAGACCCCGTGGTGAGCGCCACACGCGTGAGCACGGAATTGGCAGCAAATGCCGCCATGGCCAAGGCCGTAAGCCAAAACAATTTCATCATGGATCCGATGCAGCGAGGTTTGTTTCAACAGAGCATAGGCCTGCTTGAGCAACAGGTCTGGTACAAAATCCCCTTGTCGCAAGAACGTGACCACCACCTGCACCAAACCGCGAAGACAGATCTGGCGCGGTTCAATAAGCTTGCATCACAGGGCAAGCACCCCCATGCTGAAACCATGTCTCCATCAATACAATCCCCGCGTTTGGCTGCTCGCGCCATCATCATCCACAACGATCGTTTGCTGTTGGTGAATGCCTATCCAAAACATCATCTGGGGCTGTGGTGCGCACCGGGGGGTGGCGTTGAACGCGGCAGCTCCATTCCTGACAACCTGATCCGTGAAGTTTTTGAAGAAACAGGGCTGACCATCACAGTGGGAGAATTGGCGCTGATCAATGAATTTCACGACCCCAAAAGCGGGTTTCATCAAGTCGATTTGATTTTCCGCTGCACCTTGGTCAAAGGTCAAATTGATCCGGATTGGAAAGACATCGCAGGCGTCGTGAGCAAACGAAAATGGGCCAGCGCAGCCGAGATGACAAGATTGGTCGTCAAGCCAAGCACCTTGTCAGACGTCGCCTTTGCCAAAGCAGGGGCGAATGCTGCACTTTATGATCCGCTCGAGGTGATACTCAATTAGAGGTCTCAAGAGGAGGTATTTGAGACGCTACTGAAGGGTACAAAAGCATCGGGGTACACCAACGCGTGCCGAGACAGCCCTGTGCCTGCTGCAATCGGGTAAAGAGATGTGAAATTTTGAGCGAACGGAAGCGTCAAGTTGCGCGCGGCAGGCTGTGAGAACCCCACTTGCGCGAAATAGTCTGGATCACCGACGACAACAACAGCAGCGGCATTTTCACGTCGCGCGTGGTTCATGCCGCGGTAAACCAACTCACGGCCAATCCCTTTGCGGCGGTAGTTTGATGACACAACCAACACAGACAACACCCACCAGTCAGCGGGGGCCACCATCTTGGCGCAGCACAGGTAACCGACAATTTTTGGTCCCTCAAATGCCAAGCGCTCCATCGCGACCATATTGGTTTCACGCAACTTAAGAACCGTATGGTACATCTGCGAGCTGCCGCATTCACTGTCCAAGAATATGGATAGAGCAAGGTCATCTGATTGAGTGAGGGGGCGCAGGTTCATACTTTTTCCAAGACATTAGGTCGTTAAATGATCACGGCCTCAGGCCAAGATAACAAGTAAAAATTAACCATCAACAAAATTAGCAATTCATTGAGGGGTTTAGCGGTGAAAACCTAGGCAAATCCTCTATAAATGCGAAAACGGAGGATGCGATATGCACCCTCCGTCTCAATCGTATCAGTCGGATGACCGGATGATTACATCATGCCGCCCATGCCGCCCATGCCGCCCATGTCAGGCATGCCGCCACCGGCGCCGCCATCTTTGGATGGTTTTTCAGCAACCATAGCTTCGGTTGTGATGAGCAAACCAGCGATAGAGGCTGCATCTTCCAAAGCTGTACGTGTCACTTTGGCAGGATCGATCACGCCAAAGCCAAACATGTCGCCGTACTCTTCGGTTTGTGCGTTGAAGCCGAAGGACAGGTCATCGGATTCGCGCACTTTGCCAGCAACAACAGCGCCGTCGACGCCTGCGTTTTCAGCGATCTGGCGAAGCGGCGCTTCGATTGCACGACGCACGATTGCGATACCCGCGTCTTGGTCTGCGTTTTCGCCTTTAAGATCGATAAGACCTTTGCCAGCCTGAACCAGAGCAACACCACCGCCAACAACGATGCCTTCTTGAACAGCCGCACGTGTCGCGTTCAAAGCGTCGTCAACGCGATCTTTGCGCTCTTTCACTTCAACTTCGGTCATGCCGCCAACGCGGATCACTGCAACGCCGCCTGCGAGTTTGGCCACACGCTCTTGGAGTTTTTCACGATCGTAGTCAGATGTTGTTTCTTCGATTTGCGCGCGGATTTGGGCCACACGTGCTTCGATTTCAGCTTTCGCGCCATTGCCTTCAACGATAGTTGTTTCGTCTTTGGTGATGGAGATTTTCTTAGCAGTGCCGAGCATGTCCATTGTGACATTTTCGAGCTTCATGCCGAGATCTTCGGAGATCACTTGACCGCCTGTGAGGATCGCAATGTCTTGCAACATGGCTTTGCGGCGATCGCCGAAACCTGGTGCTTTCACAGCTGCGATTTTCAAGCCGCCACGCAATTTGTTCACAACGAGAGTTGCAAGCGCTTCGCCTTCAACATCTTCAGCGATGATCAAGAGTGGCTTTTGTGATTGAATCACAGACTCGAGAAGTGGAACCATTGCTTGCAAAGAAGAGAGTTTCTTTTCGTGCAAGAGGATGATGCAATCTTCAAGCTCTGCAACCATTTTGTCAGGGTTTGTCACGAAGTAAGGGGACAAGAAACCGCGGTCGAACTGCATGCCTTCGACGACTGTTGTTTCTGTTTCCATGCCTTTGTTTTCTTCAACAGTGATCACACCGTCGTTGCCAACCTTTTGCATCGCATCCGCGATCTGACGACCGATTTCAGCTTCGCCGTTGGCAGAGATTGTGCCGACTTGGGCAACTTCAGCGGTGTCATGAACTGGACGGGATGCCGCTTTGATCGCTTCAACAACGTTTGTTGTCGCAAGATCGATGCCGCGTTTCAGATCCATTGGGTTGAGGCCCGCTGCAACTTGCTTGAGACCTTCTTTGATGATCGCTTGCGCCAAAACAGTCGCAGTTGTTGTCCCGTCGCCAGCTTCGTCATTGGTGCGTGAGGCCACTTCTTTGACCATCTGCGCGCCCATGTTCTCGAATTTGTCTTCGAGATCGATTTCTTTGGCAACTGACACACCGTCTTTGGTGATGCGCGGCGCGCCGAAAGATTTGTCCAAAACAACGTTACGACCTTTAGGGCCGAGCGTCACTTTGACAGCGTTTGCAAGAATGTTAACGCCGCGTAGCATCGCGTTGCGGGCGTCTGTATCGAACTTGACTTCTTTAGCCATGAGTTCTCTCCTGAATTCAGGTTAATAGGATAGATGAAAAATCTGAGTGCAGCGCCTTTCAGCGCGGCCAATGGGGTCTCTTAGGAGATCACGCCAAGGATGTCAGATTCTTTCATGATGAGCAGGTCTTCACCGTCAACAGTGATCTCTGTACCGGACCATTTGCCGAACAGAACTTTGTCACCAGCCGCAACAGACGGTGCGATCAATTCGCCGCTGTCTTTACGCGCGCCTTCGCCAACAGAAACGATGATCGCCTCGGATGGTTTTTCTTTTGCGGAATCAGGAATGATCAATCCGCCAGCTGTTTTCTCATCGCTTTCAACGCGACGAACAACAACGCGGTCGTGGAGTGGTTTAAAGGCCATCTTGCGCGGCTCCTTGCACAAAGTTTCAATTCTATTTTGCCCGAAAGCAAACTGCGGTCTTCGCCTATAGGGCAAAGGTAAATCCTTCGTTAGCACTCACAGCCTGCGAGTGACAACGATGAATAGTTAGGAAGGGATTGGGGGGCTGTCAACCAAATGCTGAGAAATATTTGACGGAGACCAAACACAATATCAAACAGGCCAGCAAGAATGGCCTCAAACCTGTTCAGGATCCGCCCCTTGCGCAGTGATGCCATAGATACCCTTGGAAACACGCTCAAACCAACCATAGTGGTTTGAGGCCATGATCTGACGCGCGCGCATGACACTTGTAGCCTTGGCCACCTCGCTGGCTTTGGCAGCACCGTTCTCATATATATAAGCACGGCATTTTTCGGCGTCTTGGCGGTATGACGTGTGACGCCCGCCTCCGGGAGTGCCGCCGACATTAGGATCGCCTTCCCGTGCCTCGAATTCCTTTTGCAGCATTTCTTTGCGTTTGGGGTTTTTACGCGGCCTAAAGGGTTTAGGCTCATTGTGAAGCTGCACGGTGCCCTCGATCAGATTGACCGACAACACGCCAACCCCAAGCCGTTTGCAAATCGAAATGTTACCCTTGAACGTCTTCCAGCCCGCTTTGCCTTTCCAGCGCGGCACAGCGACATAGACCTGATCGGTGATGGTTTGGCGCGCGATGGCTTGGTGTAAAAGAATCAGCGAAAAGCCCGTTTTCAACTCGATGAGGACAGGCGGCTCATCTTGTGGCGCGCCGATGCGCATCGCCATGACATCCGCATCTTTCACCTCGGCTTTCACATCATACCCCAGCGCCTCAAAATGCGCTTTTACGGGATGGTAGAGATCGGTTTCGAGAGTACGTGTCATCCAGATTTGTTACACCTATTTTACCATGTGACCAAGTGCCTTGGCGCTATGCATTACAAACAGGTGACAAGCTATGCTGCACTGCCTATAAGGGCGCAAAATCACTCTTTTGATGGATATATCATATGACAACGCTCGTATTCGGCCACAAATCCCCTGACACCGACTCAACAGGCTCCCCCCTTATCTGGGCTTGGTACCTGTCTGAAATCAAAGGCACACCTGCCAAGGCTGTTTTGCTCGGCGAGCCAAACACAGAAGCGGCGTTTGTGATTGAAAAATGGGGCTTTGATAAACCTGAGATCATCACAACAGTCGCGGCAGGCCAAGACGTTGTGATCGTCGACACCAACAACCCAGCAGAATTGCCAGACGCGATTAACGACGCAAACATCACTGCGATCATCGATCACCACAAATTGGTTGGCGGCTTGGAAACAAAAGGCCCGATCGACATCACGATCCGCCCGCTGGCCTGTACTGCGACGATCATGTTTGACCTGATGGGTGATGACGCGGCAAAAATGCCCGACAACATCAAAGGCGCTATGTTGTCTTGCATCTTGTCCGACACGCTTGAGTTCCGCTCACCGACCACGACAGATGTTGATAAAGCTTTGGCCACGAAATTGGCGTCAGAGTTGAACATCGACATGGCAGTTTATGCGGCTGAACTGTTTGAAGCCAAATCAGACGTGTCCGAGTTTTCTGACGCGGAACTGATCCGCATGGACTCAAAAGAGTTCACGGTCGATGGCACAGCGTTCCGCGTCTCTGTTTTGGAAACAACAGCACCGAAGATCGTTCTTGACCGCAAAGCCAGCCTTTTGACGTCTATGGTTGATGTCGCAAAAGAAGACGGCGTGGATCACGTGTTGTTGTTCGTTGTCGACATTTTGAATGAAGAAGCGACATTGTTCGTGCAAAACGACACCGTGAAATCTGTGGCCGAGAAATCATTCGGCGCGATAGTCACCGGCGATGCTGTTGTCTTGCCTGGTATCATGTCCCGCAAAAAACAGATCATCCCGAACCTTAAAGTCTAAGCGTTCCGAATAGTCGAAACTCTACCAAGGGCGCTCCGTTGGGGCGCCCTTTTTCACATCCCCCCGTCTCTTTCCTTTTACACAAACACCCTATACCAGTGCCGTAACACCGAAAACGCATGAGGCCATTATGACCCGTTTGATCCAATCCCTGTCCGAGATTTCCACCAACTACGACGCTTTGTTTGTCGATCTTTGGGGCTGTGTTCACAACGGGATCAAAGCGTTTCCCGAGGCGGTGAAAGCGCTGCAAGACTACCGCAAGGGCGGCGGCATTGTGATTTTGGTGACAAATTCGCCGCGTCCGTGGCGCGCTGTGGCCGAACAGATGCTGGGCTTTGGCGTGCCCAAAGATGCCTATGATGCGATTGCCACCTCAGGCGATTCTGCACGCACAGCGATGTATTTGGGCGCTGTTGGCCAACGCGTGTACCACATCGGCACACCGGATGAGATCGATGTGTTCTTTGCCCCCAGCGATATTCTAGACAACGCCGTCGAGATCACGACAGTGCCTTTGGAAGAGGCCGAAGGCATCGTCTGCACAGGTCCGCGTGATGCCATGGCGGATGTTGATGTGCACCGTGCCGAGTTTTTATACGCCAAACAAAAGGGGATGAAGCTGCTCTGCGCCAACCCCGACATCGTTGTGGATCGCGGCGAGACGCGCGAATGGTGTGCGGGCGCTGTGGCGGCACTGTATTCTGAAATGGGGGGCGAAAGCCTCTATTTTGGCAAGCCACACCCACCGATTTATGATCTTGCCCGCCGCCATCTCGCGCAACTGGCTGATATCGACGATACAAAAATCATGTGCATCGGCGATGGCATCGGCACCGATGTGATGGGCGGCATTGGCGAAGGCTTGGACGTTTTGTTCATCACGGGCGGTTTGGCTGCCCATGAATTTGGCGATGATCCTGCGCAGCCAGACCCTGAGCGATTGAAAACGTGGCTTGCAGATCAAAACCTTGCTCCAACGGCTGCGATTTCACTTCTGCGTTAAGGTCGCCCTCTGTCCTCGCAACTTAAATTCCGCAATTGACTTTAAGTGGAAACAATCTTGCGCGCAGGATTGTTTCACGATTAAACTTGTGTTATGCTGCAACGCAACATGACCAAGGAATCGCATCATATGCTCGACAATTTTCCCCGCGGGACGATCTGCATCGAAGACATCGAAATCGGCATGACACGGTCCTTGCGTAAAGTGGTCACGGACCGTGACATCGAACTGTTTGCCGAAGTGTCCACAGATCGAAATCCGGTACACCTTGACGAGGCCTACGCCCAAGAGACAATTTTTGAGGGCAGAATTGCCCATGGCATGCTGACAGCAGGGCTGATTTCTGCCGTCATTGGCGAACAATTGCCAGGACACGGCACCGTTTACATGGGGCAAACGCTTAAGTTCCTTGCACCAGTGCGCCCCGGCGACATGGTTTTGGCCGAAGTGACCGTAACCGACATCATTCACGCAAAACGCCGCGTTGCTCTTGAATGTAAGTGCACCGTAGGCGATACCGTTGTCCTAAAGGGCGACGCCATGGTGCTGGCGCCCAGTCGCAAATTTGATTGACGCGCGGGGGCCCGCCCGCGAGGAGCCCCATGAAAACGCACACACATTGGACAGACATCCCTGACTCAGCTCGTGGGGCAAGTGCCGCCATCGGTAATTTTGATGGTGTCCACCTTGGCCATTGCGCCGTGATCGATATTGCGCGCGCCCATGGTCCCCTTGGCATTCTCACGTTTGAACCGCATCCCCGCGAATATTTTGCCCCTCATAGCAAATCGTTTCGGTTGATGAATGCGGAATCCAAACAAAACCGTTTGGAAAAAAACGGCGTGGAACATCTGTTTCAGCTGCCATTTGATGCAGAGATGGCGGCGATGCCCCCCGAAGAGTTTGCCCGCAAAGTGATCAAGGACGGGCTGGGCCTGAGCCATGTTGTTGTCGGTGCCGATTTTTGCTTTGGCCAAGGCCGTGCCGGCACCGCCGCTGATTTGGTTCGTTTTGGCAACGAAATGGGCTTTGGCGTCACCATCGCGCCCCTGTTGAAAACCGAAAGCGGCATTTCATCGTCGTCGGCCATTCGCGAAGCTTTGGCAGATGGCCGCATGTCGCACGCCAAAGATATGCTGGGCCATTGGCACCGGATTGAGGGCGCTGTGAACCACGGTGACAAACGCGGGCGGGACCTTGGGTTTCCCACCGCCAACATGTCAATCGACGGGCTGCACGCACCGAAATTCGGCGTCTACGCTGTGCTCGTTGATGTGCTCACTGGCACACATAAAGGCAGTTATCATGGGGCAGCGTCTTTGGGCGTAAAGCCAACGTTTGGGGCCAATGTCCCCTGTTTGGAAAGTTTTATTTTTGACTTTGACGGGGATTTGTATGGAGAACATCTGTCGGTCGGCTTTGTCGAATTTTTGCGCGGCGAAGAAAAGTTTTCGAACCTTGATGATTTGATCACCCAAATGCATGCCGATTGCGACAAAGCACGGCGCATTTTGGGATCACTTACATGACGCTGCGCCCACGGTTTTGGGAAGAGGTTCCTTTGACCAAAATGAACAGCGCCGAATGGGAAGCGCTGTGCGATGGCTGCGGTAAATGTTGTCTGAACAAAATCGAAGACGAGGATTCAGGCGACGTGTTTTTGACCCGCGTGGCCTGTCGTTTATTGGATGATCAATCCTGCCAGTGCGGCCAATATGAAACACGTAAAAGCATCGTGCCTGAATGCATCGTTTTAAAGCCGAGCACCTTGGAAAAACACATTTATTGGATGCCCGAAACCTGTGCCTATCGCTTGTTATACAAAGGCCACGCCCTACCAGAATGGCACCCGCTTTTGACAGGTGATCCGCAAAGTGTTCACGATGCGGGGGTGTCGGTTCAGGGCATGACGGTGTCGGAAGTCAACGTACACGACGACGATTGGGAACATCATATCATCGAGGAGCCTGTGTAATGTTTTTTGCTTCTGACAACACCTCTGGCGTACATCCGAAAATCCTTGAGGCGCTGACACAAGCAAACCATGGCTTTGCGCCCGCTTATGGCGCAGATCGATACACGGGCGCGCTGCAAGAACGCTTGCGCGACATGTTTGATGCCCCTGACGCGCGGGTCTATCCTATGACCTCTGGTACGGGGGCCAATGCCGCACTTTTAGCGGCGATGACCCCGCCTTGGGGCGTGATTTATTGTCATGAGACAGCGCATATTGAAGTAGATGAACGGGGGGCTGCCACGTTCTATGCAGGCGGTGCGAAACTCAAAGCTCTGCCATCGAACGACAGCCGTATTGATCCGCAAAAGCTGCACACAAAGGTTGCAGCAGATCGTGACAACACAGATGTCCACGGGATGCCGCCTGCAGCGGTGTCTTTGACCAACCTCACAGAATTCGGCGAATTGTACACGCCGGCACAGATCGCAGAACTGGCCAATCGATCCGGCCTGCCGCTGCATTTTGACGGCGCGCGTTTTGCCAATGCCATGGCCGCCAGCAAAGCAAGCCCTTGGGAAATGACCCGCGAGCTGAGCACGCTGTCTTTGGGGGCAACCAAAACCGGCGCGATGGCTGCTGAGGCTGCCGTCTTGTTTGACCCCGCGCTTGTGGACGCCTTTGAGAGCCAACGCATGCGCGGCGGGCACAACCTGTCGAAAGCACGGTTTGTATCGGCGCAAATATTGGCGTGGCTTGAGGATGATCTTTGGCTTGAATTGGCCAGTCACGCCAACGCCATGGCCGCACGTTTGGCGGCGGGCCTCATCGAACGTGGTGGCGCACTGAATTATAGCGTTGATGGAAATATGGTCTTTGCCACCCTGCCCCGCGCCATGCATGCACAGGCCAAGGCAAAGGGCGCGATCTATCACCTGTGGTGTGATGACACGGCCTTAATCGGGGACCCCGAGACGCCGCAAATGGCACGATTTGTGGCCAGCTGGTCCACAACTGAGGCGCATGTGGACACGTTGCTGGCCGCATTTTCGGGCTAAACGATTTTCGGGCTAAACGTATGGGACAAGACTAGAGCTTGCCTGCCAAGTGCAATTCCAAATCCTCTAGGCTGTTTTGACCCCAAAACCGCTCATCCGTATCCGTGACAATGTAGAATGGTGACCCGAACACGCCCGCGACATGGGCATCTTCCAAATTGCGAGCATAGGTTTCTGCCCCAGCAAGCATACCCGTCATCGACAACATCGGATCAAACCCGCCCGCTTTGAGAGCTTTGGTGACGATAGCATCATCAGCGATGTCTTGGTCCTCGGCCCACATGGCGTGGTTGAGGGAGGCGATCATGGCTGCGATATCCCCACCGCCGGCATTGGCCGCCGCAATAATCGCATAAGACGCAGGCGCGGCATTGGTTGGCCAAAAGCGCGCATCAAGTTTAAGCGGCAATCCGGTTTTTTTGGACAAGCGTGTGAGTTCTTGGGCGCGGTAAACTTTACGTCCCTCGGGTCTATCGGCTGGTTTTTGGGCGCCAAGGCGATCGAAAAGCGCGCCGATGTCATAGGGCTTATAATTGATCGTCGCACCATGTTTGGCCGCGATTTGTTCCAAACGGTCCCCTGCAAGGTAGGCAAAGCCTGAAAGCAGTGAAAAATAGTAGTCAATCTGAGCCATTTCGCATCTCTCCTGTTGAGCGCTGTTTTCAAGACCGTAGAGGGATGGTAAGCGGTGTCAACATCACGATTCCATGACATTTGGCCAAATAACTCATCGGGAATGCTGCAATGCCTAACGCTTCTGAACCTAAACTGATCTCTGGTAACGCGAACAAACCACTCGCATCCTCTGTCGCACGGCGTTTGTCGATGCATCGCGGCATGAATGTACAGCTGTGTGACGCCCGTGTAGAACGTTTCAACGATGGCGAAATTTTCGTCGAAGTGTATGAAAACGTACGCGGCGAGGACATGTTCATCATCCAGCCCACATCAAACCCTGCGAATGACAATTTGATGGAACTGTTGATCATGACCGATGCGCTGCGCCGCTCTTCTGCGGGTCGTATCACGGCTGTGATCCCTTACTTTGGCTATGCGCGCCAAGATCGTCGCACCAAAGCGCGCACACCGATTTCTGCCAAATTGGTTGCCAATATGATGGTCGAAGCGGGCATTGAGCGTATTTTGACCATGGATTTGCACGCGACCCAGATCCAAGGCTTTTTCGACATCCCAGTCGACAACCTCTACGCTTCGCCTGTTTTTGCGTTGGATATCAAACACCACTTCAAAGGCAACATGGACGACATCATGGTTGTGTCCCCCGATGTGGGCGGCGTGGCGCGCGCGCGCGAACTTGCCAAACGAATTGAGGCGCCTTTGTCCATCGTCGATAAGCGTCGCGAAAAAGCGGGCGAAATTGCAGAGATGACTGTGATTGGTGATGTCAAAGGTAAGAAATGTATCATCGTTGATGACATTTGTGACACGGCTGGCACCCTGTGCAAAGCGGCGGAAAACCTGATGGATCACGGCGCGTCCGAAGTACACGCCTACATCACGCATGGCGTGCTGTCTGGCCCTGCCGTTGAGCGTGTGACCAATTCCGTGATGAAGTCCTTGGTGATCACGGATTCGATCCAACCCACGGATGCCGTTAAAAATTGCCCGAACATTCGGATCGTGCCAACAGCGCCGCTCTTGGCCCAAGGCATCATCAACACATGGAATGGCACCTCTGTGTCGTCCCTGTTTGATAATGACACCTTGGTGCCTTTGTACGAAGGCCTATACCACCTGTAACAAGTCGGCACATCACGTATAAAAAGGCGCGTAGGGGAAACCTTGCGCGCCTTTTTGTTCATCATTTCGGGTCAATATTAGACGTCCCAGTCATCCGCATGGCGTACAGGACCAATGGCCATCCAATCAGCACGCACACGCGCCACACGGGTATCACCCCACGTGCGAAACACGATCACAAAGCCCTCTTCGCTAACCATCTCGGCACAAATATCGACACGATGGTTGCTGGCTTGATCAATGTCGAGCATCGACAATCCAACAGTGATCACAGGAGGGCTCGAAAAAGGCTCATCAAAATCGATTACACGGCGCAGTTCTCGTGGGCCGGTGCCGGTCCACATCGCGCCGCCGTCTTGAAAGTCGGAGAACAGCAAAAGGGAATCTTGCTCAATTCCCAGTTGGTGCGTGTCAATTTTTTGCATAAGTCAGTGTATCTCTAACGGTCTCAATCGGTCGGGCTGCATCATAGGGTGATTAGATCTAACCCCACGCCACCCTAAGCTGCGCGTGCGGACTTGTCCACGTGCAGGCGTGTTTTGAGTGTTTCGTGCTGCAATGGCCGCAATCGCACTGACAATGCGCCCTCTCCCAGAAACTCTGATATGCAAAAGGCCCCTTGGAGTAACCAAGGAGCCTTTAAAATTTAAAGCATTGCCGCACTTAGAGGTGTGCGTCGAAGCCCAAGTGCTCCGCGATGTGGATGAGATCCGCGAGAAGCTTTTGCGTCTCGTGATGTGCATCAACCTCTGCGGATTCGTGGGCTTGCGCTGCAGTGGACACGAGGTCCGCGATGACTTCTGGTGTCACTTCGCTGCGTGGCAAAGCTGTTTCCGCCAACACAGAAATAGTGCCTGCGGACAGTTCTGCGAACCCGCCAGTTACAACGAACTGCTCTTCGCCTGCGGCCCCTTTGATGGTCAAAAAACCAGGACGCAAAGACAAAATGGTCGGCTCGTGGCCAGCCATCGCAGTCAAGTCACCATCGGCACCCGGAATCTGCACCTCTGTGACCAGTGCGGAAGCAAGCTTACGTTCTGGTGAGACAAGATCGAATTGGACAGTATCAGCCATGAATGGCCTCCTTTAAAGCGTTTTGCCCCGAACCGGTCCGCCCCCCAGCAGCACGATAACCGCACCAGAATTGGGGACCGAACGATCCGAGATCAAATTCTGATGAACTTGATCCCGGGCCGTTTGGGGCGTCAGACTTAAGCAGCGTCAGCCGCCATTTTCTCAGCTTTAGCAAGCACTTCGTCGATGCCACCAACCATGTAGAAAGCACCTTCTGGAAGGTGATCGTACTCACCAGCCACAACAGCTTTAAACGATTTGATGGTGTCTTCGAGAGGCACCTGTTTACCGTCAGCGCCGGTGAACACTTTCGCAACGTCGAACGGCTGGGACAAGAAACGCTCGATTTTACGCGCGCGTGTCACAGTCATTTTGTCGTCTTCTGACAGCTCGTCCATACCAAGGATGGCGATGATGTCTTGCAAAGATTTGTAACGCTGCAAAATTTGCTGAACATCAGTTGCCACTTTGTAGTGCTCGTCACCGATGATCAAAGGATCGAGCAAACGAGATGTGGAACCGAGGGGATCAACCGCAGGGTAGATGCCTTTCTCAGAGATAGAACGATCGAGAACGGTCGTCGCATCAAGGTGAGCAAAGGATGTCGCAGGTGCCGGGTCAGTCAAGTCATCCGCAGGAACGTAGACGGCTTGAACAGACGTGATGGAACCGTTTTTCGTGGAAGAGATGCGTTCTTGCATCGCGCCCATGTCGGTCGCCAATGTTGGCTGGTAGCCAACAGCAGAAGGGATACGACCCAAAAGCGCAGACACCTCGGAACCCGCTTGCGTAAAGCGGAAGATGTTGTCGACGAAGAACAGAACGTCAGACCCGGATTCGTCACGGAATTGCTCGGCCAGTGTCAAACCAGTCAAAGCAACACGCATACGCGCACCGGGAGGCTCGTTCATCTGACCGTAAACGAGCGCAATTTTGGACTCTTCGAGGTTGTCAGGAACGATAACGTTGGATTCGATCATCTCGTGGTAAAGGTCGTTGCCTTCACGTGTACGCTCACCCACACCCGCGAACACAGACACACCAGAGTGCACTTTCGCGATGTTGTTGATGAGCTCCATGATCAAAACTGTTTTGCCCACACCGGCACCGCCGAAGAGACCAATTTTACCACCCTTTGTGTAAGGCGCGAGAAGGTCGATGACCTTGATGCCTGTCACGAGGATTTCAGTGGCTGTGGACTGTTCGTCAAACGCAGGAGCCTCGCCGTGAATTGGGCGGCGATCAGCGGTGTTTACAGGACCTTTTTCGTCAACAGGGTCGCCTGTGACGTTCATGATGCGACCCAAAGTCGCTTTGCCAACTGGAACAGAGATCTGGTTGCCAGTTGCTGTGACGTCTTGACCACGGACGAGGCCTTCAGTCGCGTCCATAGCGATGGTACGAACTGTACCCTCACCAAGGTGTTGCGCAACTTCGAGAACCAAACGGTTGCCATTGTTGTCTGTTTCGAGCGCGTCCAAAATTGCCGGCAAGTCGCCGACGAACTGAACGTCAACAACGGCGCCAATCACCTGCGTGATTTTGCCTTTTGCTTGTGCCATGTTTCGTTACTCCGGTTCTTAGAGCGCTTCAGCGCCCGAGATGATTTCGATAAGCTCGTTGGTGATGACAGCCTGACGCGAACGGTTGTATTGAATGGTCAGTTTGTCGATCATGTCGCCTGCGTTGCGTGTGGCGTTGTCCATAGCGGACATACGCGCACCCTGCTCGGAGGCAGCATTTTCCAAAAGAGCTGCAAAGATCTGCGTGGCGACGCCGCGCGGCAGAAGGTCTGCGAGGATGGCTTCTTCGGATGGCTCGTAATCGTAGAGCGCCGCGCCGTCATCTTCACTTGCTTCATATGCTGCCGGAACAACCTGCAGAGCTGTCGGAATTTGGGAGACCACGTTGACGAATTTCGAGTAGAAAATCGTCGCAACATCGTACTCTGCCGCATCAAAACGACCAAGGACATCCTTGGCGATGTCTTGTGCGTTGGCATAGCCCAGACGTTTCACGCCGCTCAAATCGACATGGCCGATCAAGAGGTCACCAAATTCACGGTTCAGCTGTTCACGACCCTTTTTGCCAACAGTGAGAACTTTCACTGTTTTGCCAGCGGATTGCAATTCAGCGATGCGTGTTTTTGCAAGTTTCACGATCGAAGAGTTGAAGCCGCCACAAAGGCCACGTTCTGCAGTCATCACGACGAGCAATTGCACATCGTCTTTGCCCGTCCCGGCAAGAAGCCGGGGCGCGCTATCAGAGCCACCTACTGATGCGGACAGCGCACCCAGAACAGCATTAAACCGTTCTGTGTAGGGCCGTGACGCTTCAGCTGCATCTTGGGCGCGGCGCAATTTTGCGGCCGCGACCATTTGCATGGCTTTCGTGATCTTGCGTGTGGATTTCACACTCGCGATCCGATTTTTTAGGTCCTTGAGATTAGGCATTTAACTGTCCTTTTCCCAGGATTAAGCGAAGGTTGCTGCGAATTCGTCCAGAACAGCCTTCACCTTATCGGCGGCATCGCCTTTGATTTTTGGATCTTCATCGGAAATCCAAGTCAAAAGGTCTTTGTGCTTGCCGCGCAAGAACTCAAGAAGGCCTTTCTCGAAACGGCTCACATCGGACACTTCGATTTTGTCGAGGTAACCGTTTGTACCCGCAAAGATCACGCAGACGATTTCTGCGTTGGTCAATGGAGAGTACTGAGCTTGTTTCATCAATTCTGTCAAACGCGCACCACGGGCCAGCAATTGCTGTGTGGAGGCATCAAGGTCAGAACCGAACTGAGCAAAAGCAGCCATCTCGCGGTACTGAGCGAGTGAAAGTTTCACAGGACCAGCCACAGAAGACATCGCTTTTGTTTGCGCAGATGAACCAACACGAGACACAGACAAACCAGTGTTCACCGCAGGACGGATCCCTTGGTAGAAGAGCTCTGTTTCCAAGAAGATCTGACCATCTGTGATCGAAATCACGTTGGTTGGAATAAACGCAGAAACGTCGCCACCTTGGGTTTCAATGATAGGCAAAGCTGTCAAAGACCCTGAACCGTAATCTTCGTTGAGCTTTGAAGAGCGCTCGAGAAGTCTGGAGTGAAGGTAGAAAACGTCACCTGGGTAGGCTTCACGGCCTGGTGGGCGACGCAAGAGCAAGGACATCTGGCGGTAAGACACAGCTTGTTTGGAGAGATCATCATAGATGATCAAAGCGTGGCGGCCATTGTCACGGAAGTGCTCAGCCATAGCTGTCGCGGCGTAGGGTGCGAGGAACTGCATTGGTGCAGGATCGGACGCCGTCGCAGCCACAACGATAGTGTACTCAGACGCACCGGACTCTTCGAGCTTTTTAACAAGCTGCGCAACAGTGGAGCGTTTTTGACCAATCGCTACGTAGATACAGTACAACTTGTCGTTTTCAGACGTTGCAGCATCGTTGTAGGATTTTTGGTTGAGGATCGTGTCGAGCGCCACAGCTGTTTTACCAGTTTGACGGTCACCAATGATAAGCTCGCGCTGACCACGGCCAACCGGGATCATCGCGTCAACAGACTTAAGGCCTGTTGCCATTGGTTCGTGAACAGATTTGCGTGGGATAATGCCCGGCGCTTTGACATCCGCAACGAGGCGTTTGGTGGTTTTGATTTCGCCTTTGCCATCGATTGGATTGCCAAGACCGTCAACAACGCGGCCCAGAAGTTCGTCACCGGCAGGAACGTCCACGATGGAGTTCGTGCGCTTAACTGTGTCGCCTTCTTTGATGTCTTTGTCAGACCCGAAGATAACGATACCGACGTTATCGGCTTCAAGGTTAAGTGCCATCCCGCGGATACCGCCGGGGAACTCAACCATTTCACCAGCCTGAACATTGTCGAGACCGTAGACGCGGGCGATACCATCACCAACGCTCAGTACACGACCAACTTCAGCAACTTCGGCATCTTTGCCAAAGTCTTTGATCTGATCCTTGAGGATCGCAGAAATTTCGGCTGCTTGGATTCCCATTATCCGACCTCTTTCATAACATTCTGGAGGGAAGCGAGTTTGGAGGCGATTGACGTATCAATCATCTTCGAGCCCACTTTAACGATAAGACCGCCGATGATGCTTTCATCCACGATCGCATTGATGGTCACGTCTTTGCCAAATTGAGCCGAGAGTGTCTTGGCCAATTTGTCGCTCTGCGTTTTGGTCAAAGCCTTAGCAGAGGTGACGTCCGCAGTCACTTCGCCGCGCTCTTCTGCGAGCATGGCGTTCAGTGCGTCCACAAGTTGTGGCAACACAAAAAGACGGCGGTTTTGCGCCAGCAAGGCCAATGTGTTGGCCGTGATGGGCGAAAATTTCGCTTTTTTCGAAATTGCTGAAACAACAGCACCATGTTCCTCACGCGAGACAACAGGTGATGCGATAACCGCATTCAAGTCAGCACTATCGGCCAAGGCCGAGCTGAGAGACGCAACATCGTCCTCAAGCGCTTTTAGTTTTTTGCTTTCCTTGGCCAGATCAAACAAGGCCGTGGCGTAGCGTGCGGCAATGCCGCGGGAAATCGAAGCTGGTTCGGACACGTCCACCCTTCCGATGTCGTTGGGCCTTTCCAACTTAATTCACAAGCATGTGAACCAAAAAGGTAGGGCATATTGAGAAGCCCGTGCGGATGCACAGGCAGCAAAAATCGCGCTGGGTATAGCTGAGCATTTGCCACCTCGCAACCTTGTTACTGACCTTTCGTGCCAAGATGTCGCGGGGGCATTTACACAATTTCAATCACTTAGGCGAAATGGCACGCCAAAGCCGCGAAAAAAAGTTAAATGTCCTGCTTGAAATCCCCCCTAATTAGACGAATCTGTCGCAGAATCTTTCCTCTGAGCGCGTTGCCGCATTGCAGAGCCCGTGACGGGCGCATGGTAAACGGTCGTGAAAATGAGCGACATATCTGAGTTGCCAGCCGTGTCGATTAAGCCTCAAAGCGAAACAATCCGTCAAAAAACCAAACATTGGGCGCGGATCGCATTCCATTCGCTGAAAAATGGGCAATTGCACACACCTTGCCTTGTTTCCTATTTACCTTTGACTGAAATTCCAGCCATCGCACACGCAATTGAACCCGAGGTGCATTTTTTAAATTGTTGGACGTAACTTTCACGTCAGGTGCCCTATATTAGAACGTCTCGTATTATCCCTCATGGGACTTGGTATCGGCACTATGCTGATGGATATTTTCAACGAGGACGATGCGACTGAGGACAAGACGGTTATAGATACAGATGACACGGAAGGCCACGACCACTTGGATATTTACCGATCAAGAGGAATGGGCCACCGATGTCGAAGGAGAAGCCTTTATCGTTCACAGTTTCTCCCCAGAGCCGCCCGTATTCAGAACTGGCGGTTCCTATACAAATCCGTATTTTTACTTTTATGATGAAAACGGGCAGCCAGATGAATCTTTTAAAGGCGTGCTTGTGATCGACTTTGTCTCAGATGGTGAAACATCAGTCGTAGGGACATTGGTCTACGACCCATCCGATTTTACGAGCGTCACGGACCGAGTTTACCCCATACCCCCATTCAATAACCCAATCTAGGCAGTGCCCCTGAAAACCTGCGCAGCCTAGGCCGGCTTCGCCTCGGGCACAGGCCGCAGCCCCCCCAGCACGCCTTTGGCACGGCTTAGGGCTTGAGGGCTGCCCGTGCCGGTTTGGGCATAGACTTGTTTAGACACTTCCAGCATCAAAACCCCGCCCGCCAAATGACCTGTCACTCGGCGGCCGATTCGTTCCAACATCGGCCCAGAGCGCAGCCAGAATTTCTTGTCAGACGGCGGTTGAAACAACACGGCCTTGTGGCGCTCAGGCACAAAATTCGCCAACTTAAGCTGCGCCTCAAGTTGCCCCAAAGAATAGGGGCGACCATAGCCAAACGGCGTGCCATCAGAGCGCGACCAAAGCCCGCCACGATTGGGCACAACAAACAACGCCTTGCCCCCCGGCCCCAAAACGCGCCAGCATTCTTCCAACAACGCCGCTTGGTTTTCCGATGTCTCAAGCCCGTGCATCATCACGAGCCGGTCCACCACGCCCGTTTGCAACGGCCAGCGGGTTTCTTGGCATAGGGTCGATGTGTTTTCCATACCAGCGGGCCAATGCATCACGCCCTGCTGATCGGGCATCAACGCCACCACGCGGCGCGCATCGGTCAAATAGGGCCGCAGCAAAGGCACAGCAAACCCGAACCCAGCCACAGTTTGGCGCGACGCGTTGGGCCAATAGGACACAACTTGAGTGCGGATCACACGCTGTGCCGCGCGCCCAAGACCAGTGCGATAGTAAAAATTTCTAAGATCAACAACGTCAAGATGCATTGTATATTCGGGGTCCATGGCAGAGAGTTAAGGCAACCATGACTCAAAATGCGGACAAACACCATGACCGATACAGCGACCGAACTCGTCACCCTGCCTTTGCTCAAAGACAACTACGGTTTTATCCTGCATGATGCCGTTTCAAATTCCACCGCGCTGATTGATGTGCCTGATCACGCGCCTCTTGTCGCAGAGTTGGAAAAACGCGGCTGGCCGCTCACCGATATATGGATCACTCACCATCATTGGGACCATATCGATGGGCTTGGCCCCTTGCTTGACGCCTGTGCCGCAAATGGATGGACCCCGCGCGTTGTGGCCGCCCGCGCCGATATGCACCGCCTGCCTGCTGATTTGATCACCGACCAAATGGATGATGGCGATACCTTTATGTTTGGCGATATCCCCGTGCATATCCTCGATGTGCCTGGCCATACTGTTGGCCATATTGCTTATCACCTGCCCAGCATCAACACCCTGTTCACCGCAGATAGCCTTATGGCTCTGGGCTGTGGGCGACTGTTTGAGGGCACCCCTGCACAAATGTGGGACACCTTGCAAAAACTACGCGCTTTGCCGCCACAAACCACAGTGTGCTCTGGTCATGAATACACCCAAAGCAACGGCGCCTTTGCGATTACGATCGACCCAGACAATGCAGCCTTGAAAGATCGGATCGCCAATATCGCCACCGCACGGGCGCAAAATCTGCCAACCGTGCCGTCACTCTTGCAGCTGGAAATCGACACAAATCCGTTTTTGCGTGCAGACAACACAGCCCTAAAAGCGGCAATCGGCATGACCGACTCGTCTGATTTAGAGGTCTTCACAGAAATTCGTGCCCGAAAAGACAGGTTCTGATGTTGCAATTGGCCCTTGCAATGGCAGGGCCGCAACATACATCATGATAACAATGGGGCGGCAATTGCGTGCTGTGCCGAACAAATATTGGAAGATCGTGTAAAATCTACGTGTGTTAACCAAAAATTCTCTTGAAGTGCGCAGGTTTCAATCGATCTTTAAGAGTATGAGGCGACGGTGGCTATAGAGCCGCTATAGGCCCCGTCTGGACCCGAATGAAAGGAGCACCCCCACAGTGCCATCATTTTCGAACACCCTTGAGCAAGCCATTCACGCGGCTTTGGCCCTTGCCAATGCGCGCAAACATGAACTCGCAACGCTCGAGCACCTGTTGCTCGCGTTGATTGACGAACCCGATGCAGCGCGCGTTATGCAAGCCTGCAATGTTGAACTGGAAGAGCTGCGCAAAACGCTCGTCGATTATATCGAAGACGATCTGACCACTTTGATCACCGATGTCGAAGGCTCAGAAGCTGTGCCAACGGCCTCGTTCCAACGCGTTATTCAACGTGCTGCTATCCATGTGCAATCCTCTGGACGCACAGAAGTGACTGGCGCAAACGTGCTGGTTGCCATCTTTGCCGAACGCGAATCAAATGCGGCGTTCTTTTTGCAAGAACAAGACATGACACGCTATGACGCGGTAAATTTCATTGCCCATGGCGTTGCCAAAGACCCAGACTTTGAAGAAACACGTCCCGTCACCGGCGCGGACGACGACGAAGACGGCCCCTCTATGAGCGGGCCGACGTCTGGTGGCGAAGAAAAAGAATCTGCACTGGCCAAATACTGTGTTGATCTGAATAAAAAGGCTGCCGAAGGGGATGTGGACCCCTTGATTGGCCGCGCCCAAGAAGTCGAGCGCTGCATTCAAGTGCTGTGCCGTCGCCGCAAAAACAATCCACTGCTCGTAGGAGATCCCGGAGTTGGCAAAACCGCCATCGCCGAAGGTCTTGCGCGTAAAATCGTGGATGGCGAAACACCTGAAGTTCTATCGGGTTCGACCATTTACTCACTCGATTTGGGGGCTTTGCTGGCTGGCACACGCTACCGTGGTGACTTTGAGGAACGCCTCAAAGCGGTCATGAAAGAACTCGAAGATCACCCAGATGCGGTTCTTTTCATTGACGAAATTCACACTGTGATCGGCGCAGGCGCGACGTCAGGCGGTGCGATGGATGCGTCCAACTTGCTCAAACCTGCGCTTGCGGGCGGCAAATTGCGCTGCATGGGGTCAACAACATACAAAGAGTTCCGCCAGCATTTTGAAAAAGATCGTGCCTTGGCGCGTCGGTTCCAAAAGATTGATGTCAACGAGCCATCCATTGATGATGCAGTGAAAATTTTGATGGGCATCAAACCCTACTTTGAGGAACATCACGAGATTCGCTACACCAACGATGCGATCAAATCCGCTGTCGAGTTGGCTGCGCGCTATATCCATGACCGCAAATTGCCCGACAAAGCCATTGATGTCATCGATGAGGCCGGAGCCGCGCAACATTTGGTGGCTGAAAGCCGTCGTCGCAAAACCATCGGCGCAAAAGACATCGAAGCTGTCGTGGCAAAGATTGCCCGTATCCCGGCTAAAAATGTATCCAAAGGCGATGCAGAGGTTCTCAAAGATCTCGAGTCCACGCTCAAGCGTGTTGTGTTTGGCCAAGACGACGCCATCGTCGCACTCTCATCGGCCATCAAACTGGCCCGCGCGGGCCTGCGTGAGCCTGAAAAACCCATCGGCAACTACCTGTTTGCAGGGCCAACGGGCGTGGGTAAAACCGAGGTTGCAAAGCAGCTTGCGGACACACTTGGCGTTGAACTCTTGCGGTTCGATATGTCCGAATACATGGAAAAACACGCGGTGTCCCGCCTCATCGGCGCACCTCCCGGCTATGTTGGATTTGACCAAGGCGGCATGCTCACGGATAGCGTTGATCAACACCCGCATTGCGTGCTTTTGCTAGATGAGATGGAAAAAGCACACCCCGATGTCTACAACATCCTTTTGCAGGTGATGGACAACGGCAAGCTCACCGATCACAACGGCAGAACAGTTGATTTTCGCAATGTCATTTTGATCATGACCTCGAACGCGGGTGCAGCCGAGCAAGCGAAAGAAGCCATTGGCTTTGGCCGTGATCGCCGTGAGGGCGAAGACACGGCAGCGATTGAGCGGACTTTCACACCAGAATTCCGCAACCGTTTGGATGCTGTGATTTCCTTTGCACCACTGCCAAAAGATGTGATTTTCCAAGTGGTTGAAAAATTTGTGCTACAACTCGAAGCACAACTTATGGACCGGAATGTTCACATTGAACTGACACGCGCAGCCGCAGAATGGCTTGGTGACAAAGGCTATGACAGTAAAATGGGGGCACGCCCCTTGGGCCGCGTCATCCAAGAATACATCAAAAAGCCTTTGGCCGAAGAATTGCTCTTTGGCAAACTCGCCAAAGGTGGTCTTGTTCAAGTCGGTGTCAAAAATGGCAAGATCGATTTGCGTATCGAAGAACCCGGTGACCGCAAACTTGCGGCACGCAAAAAGCCACCTTTGCTCACAGCAGATTAAAGTCTCAATGCGCGCTCTAACATCGACATTGATCACATTTATATCCCTCACAAGCCCAACGCTTGCGGGGGATATTTCTTTTTCCCCACCAATCGACTGCACCTTAGGCGACACCTGCTACATTCAAAATTTCGTCGATGCGGATCCCAATGATACGGCAGCTGATTACACCTGCGGCAAGCTTACGTATGATGGACACAAAGGCACCGATTTTGCCCTCCCCACACTCAAAGCAATGTGGCAAGGCGTTGATGTTTTGACCGCGGCAGCAGGAACGGTGCAAGGCACAAGAAATCATATAGCGGACCACCTTCAAGGGGTCGAAGGCGCTCCAGACATATCAGGCGTCGAATGCGGCAACGGCGTGGTCATTGATCATGGGGACGGCTGGACCACCCAATATTGCCACATGATGAAAGAGTCGGTTCGCGTCAAAACAGGCGACCATGTTGAGGCGCGTACCGTATTGGGGCTCGTCGGTATTTCTGGGCACACCCAGTTCCCTCATGTTCACATCACGATCAGAAAAGACGGAAAAGTCATAGATCCATTCAACCCATATGGGGTCGAAACCTGCGACACTTCAGGTGGGGAAACGCTATGGGCAGACACGCTTATTCATCAATCGACAGGCCTGCTATCTGTGGGCATCACTGGCCATGGCTTTGACTATGCCTCAATCAAAAAAGGAACCGCGCACGCTGAAACACTGATGCCGGACACATCCGAACTGTTAATCTACGGATTTGCATTCGGCGGAAAACCAGGCGATGTCATGCGTTTATCGCTCGTGGGGCCAAGCCAGATCACCGCATTTTATGACGTGACTGTTGAAGAGTTCAAAGCCCTTTACGCGCGTTCTTTTGTCAAAAAAACACCAAGACCTTGGCCAACGGGCAAGTACATCGCGATGGTACAAATCTTACGTGACGGTGTCGTTGTTGACGAAAAGTCGAACCAAACTGTGGTGATGCCTTAGCCGTATTGCGCTCTTATTTTTCCGTTAATTTCAATTCAATCCGGCGATTTTGCGCAAAATCAGATGGGCTATCGCCAAAGGCAATCGGGTGAAATTCACCAAACCCTGCCGCCGCCAAACGACCCCCAGGAAAGCCAAGCGCATCTGTCATATATCGCACAACTGACAAAGCGCGGGCTTGGCTCAATTCCCAATTGTCTTGATATTCTCCAGCGCCTGACAGAGGCACTTTGTCCGTATGCCCGTCAACGCGGATGACCCAATCGATTTCATCAGGGATGTCTTTTGACACCTCAGACAAAATGCCCGCAACCCGTGCGATTTGCGTTTGACCGTTGGAGGCCAAGGTCGCCGATCCTGGGTCAAATAGGACTTCCGAGCTGAACACAAAGCGGTCCCCCACGATGCGCACCCCGTCACGGTCGCCTAAAATTTCACGCAAACGTCCGAAAAATTCTGATCTGTAGTTTTCAAGTTGCTTGGCCTCGACCTCGAGCCGCTTGCGCTCGGCCTCTTCCAACTGGGCACGGCGGCGTTCTTCGGCCGCGACCTGTGCAAGCGCGGAATTGAGACGAGACGTTAACGCATCAATTTGAACATTTGCCTCAACATCGCGATCTGTACGGTCGTCCAAAATAGCCTGCAAAGCGGCCAGCTGGCTGCGCAAGGCCGATACTTGTTGATTGAGCAACGCGACCTTGCGTTCACTTTCAGCCGATTTGGCGCTTTCCGTTGAGAGCGCCACTTTTGCGGCTTGCAAAAGCGCCGCCTGTTTTTGGGCTTCTGACAATTGTGTTTGCACATCCAAATCCAATGACTGGCGCGCAACCTCCGCTGCGGCCAACAAAGTCAAAGTATCCTCTGCGGATTTACGCTCTTCTTCAAGCGCAAGGGTCAGTGCAGTCAATTCGTCTTGTGATGTCGCCAGTTTATCGCGCAAGGCTTGCAAGGCCGCTTGATCCAAAATGCGATTTTTTTCTGCTTCGCTTAAAGTTGTTTCACTGAGCAAACGCGCCTTTTGCGCTTCTGACAAAGCTGTCTCAGCCTCATCCGCACGCGCTATGACAGCCGCCAATGCAGCGTCCTTATTTGCGGTATCCGTTTGCAACTGCGCAACCAACGCATCCAGCGCTTCACGCCGTGCGGCCGCCAAACGTGCATTTTCAGTGGCCACATCAATTTCATCACGCGCGCGCGCCAAAGCAAGTTGCAAGGCCTCTTGCTCATTTATGACACGCGCATTGGCCGCTTCCAGTTCGGCAATGGTTGCGGATTTCTGATCGGACTGGGCCAAAGCCGTGTCACGTTCGGACAACAAACTGGCCACTTGTGCCTCAAACGACGCAATCTGTGCGTCCTTTTCAGAATTCTGCGACTGCAACGTTGCAATGAGTGCCGTTTGGGCGGTAGCAATATCGCGCGCATCGCTTAACGTTGCTCTGATTGTGCCAAGCTCATCCTCAAGTCCAAACGCACGCTGTTGTTCAAGCCCTAAGGCACGCGCCAACGCTTCAACTTCGGATGTCAGTGCATTCAGTTCCGTTTCCTGGCCAGAAATCGTATCGCGCAACATGGATTGTACGACCATAAAAATAGTCAAAACAAACATCAAAACCAACAAAAGTGCCGTCATCGCATCGACAAACCCGGGCCAAATCGACCCTGACATGCGCTGAGATGAGCGGCGCAAAACGGCCATCTGTTATTGCTCCTGCCCTGCGATATCGCGCAAGGCTTGCGTCAGGGCAGAAATTTCACCGCGTAAAGCCGTTGTGCTTTCTTGACGACCTGCAGAGAGTTCTTCAAGAATACGCAAAAGCTGCACGTCAATGGATCTCAACCGCATTCGACTTTCGGCATCCTCGCCCAAATCACCACCAGTGCCCGTGCCTGCATTTCGTTCAAGCACCGTGACCAGACGATCTTGCGTGGTGGCAATTTTTTCCAAAGCAGGGCCCGTCCCCCCATCGTTTTCCATCCGCAAAACCATACGGTCTATAGATTTCGCGAGCTGATCAATGCGATCATCAACCAGTGCGCGCGAGACATCTGATTGTACAAACAGGGTTTGAAGAGCGTCCATTTGCTGGGACATATGATCAAGCACCGCAGCCGCACCAGACATCTCACCATCGCCATCACCAGCCGAAAATCCAATGCGCGTGATCGAAGACATCCACTCTTCGAGCTCGCGGAAAAACCGATTTTGACCATGTGAGGCAAAAAGTTCAAGCAAGCCAACGACCAGCGACCCAGCAAGGCCCAAAAGGGATGAGGCAAAGGCCGTCCCCATGCCGCCAAGCTGTTGTTCAAGCCCTGTCATCAACCGCGTAAAGACGATCGACGCCCCCTCGCCGTCTTTTGGAGACAGCGATCTGATGGTGTCAACAAGGGCAGGAACCGTGGTTGCAAGACCATAGAATGTACCCAAAAGGCCTAAGAAAATCAAAAGGTTAGATATATATCGCGTGATATCACGTGCTTCATCGATACGCGTGGCCACAGAATCCAAAATGGACCGCGATGAGGAACTTGAGATTTGCGACTGCGCTCCGCGCTCGCGCATCAAACCAGCCAAAGGCGCCAAAAGCCGAGGTGCACGTTTGCCCTCTTGTTTGGGGCGCACACCGATGAACCGCTCGATCCAGTGAACCGAGCCAACGAGTTGGAAGACTTGCCAAAAACAGGCCATAATCCCAATGACAAAAACGAATGCTATAAAACCGTTGAGATAGGGGTTGGCCAAAAACACAGGCAAAACCCGTGGCAACGCCACGTAACCCCCAAAGCTCACCATCCCAAGAACAATCACCATCAAAGTGATTTGTCTCACGGGTTGTGAAAAATACTGCGATGCCTCTTGATCGGGTTGGTCCATTGACCCTGTCCTGACCTAACGTTTCCTGTTGAGATCACGATAGGGGACGAAAGCCGTCCTGCCAACACGCGATTTCAAGACTTTGCCTCCAAACGGTTACGAACCTTGCCTGCAAGCAACGTAAGTTCATCACATTCCATCCCCAGTTCCGCCAAATGGGCCGCTGTATTGAATAAATATGCACTGTTAGGACCACGTCCACCTGTCGCTGACGCGATGATATCCGCCTGCTGATCTAACGACAGGGCGCCGGTGTATTGGGTGTGATCTGGATCGATGACATAGGCCAAGGCCGTGATGTTGCGCCCATCATCCAAACGCAGGCTGACGTGATGTTCGACATAGGCAGAGGATACCAATTCGCGTTCCCGCAAATCTGCAAGGCATTGCACGGCTGTGTCTGCGCCCACTTGAAACGCCACGCCACGGCAGATAGCACCGTTTTGGGCATCCAAAGCCAAAACAAGTCCAGGTGCCTCGACACTGCCACGATGATGAATCGACCACATGCAAAATGATCGCGCATATCCCGACAAAGTGGCAGGCGCGTGATCTATAAAGTCAAACTCAGGATTCCAAAGCAAAGACCCGTAGCCAAAGACCCAAAATCCATTTTCAAAATCATCCATATCCGATCCTACCTCCGCCTCACAGGCCCTCTGGCCAAGTTGCTTGGCTGTGGTTAAACACGTCTTTGGTCGCCGTTGGAAGTCTCCTTGAAAGGTATCGTTATGCGTAAAGTCACTTGGTTATTTTTGGCGCTCGCAATTCTCTATTCTGGTTATTGGTTGATCGCGTCACGCACGAGTGAACGCGGCGTGACAGCATGGTTCGATGCACGCGCGGCACAAGGCTGGCAATCAGATTACGCGACATTGGAAACACACGGTTATCCCTTAAACCTTGAAACCACGTTGACAGATATCGCCATGGCCGATCCTGCAACGGGTCTGGCCTATCAAACATCACGCGTCTCGATCACAAGCCGTAGCTTTACCCCGACCCGCCTTCACGCCAATTTGGCCCAAGACGCGCGCCTATCCACACCGTTTCAACACATCGACTTCGTCAATAAATCTGCAAAAGGCACTTTATTTGTCGAGGTCGGGTCTGCGTTGACCATGCACCGTGCAACCTTTGATTTTGAGGGGTTGACCGCCACATCTACACTGGGGTGGGGATTTTCGTTGGACAGCGCCACGGCCAGTGCAGTGCGTCACGAGGACAATCGTTTGGCGCATGATGTTTCTGTGTCGATTGCCAATCTTGCCCCCTCAGCGTCGATGATGGCACAGCTAAATCCCAATGGTATTTTGTCGGATAGTTTTGATGCCATGACCATCGACGCAAGCGTCACCTTTGACAAAGATTGGGATATCACCGCGCTTGAAGGGCCGCGCCCGCAACCAACGCATGTGTTGCTGCGCAATATGACGGCCACGTGGGGCGCACTTGATCTACGTATCGCTGGCGAATTTGACGTTGATGCGCGGGGCTTTCCAAATGGCAGAATCGCCATCAAAGCCACCAATTGGCGCGAAATGATTACCCTGTCTGCGGCGGCTGGCATCATCCCTAAGAATTTTGAAAGTTTGGCCCTGCGCGGCGGCGAAATGTTGGCCGGTTTGACAGGCAATGCAAACACCATCGACGCTGAATTAACGCTGGCGCGTGGATCAATTTCGCTTGGTTTTTTACCCCTTGGCCCCGCACCACGCATCGCCATTCGTTAAAGCGATCAGCGGCAATAGCGGCCTGAGCGCTAGCGTGCTATGTCAATGCATCCGCTCATTACGACGCGTCTGAGTTGCGCCCAAAATTTGGAGCATCAGTGTCTTGGCCGGCATCAATAATGCCACGGCGAATGGCACGTGTACGGGTGAAATACTCGTGCAAATGGTCGCCATCGCCTTGGCGTATCGCACGCTGTAGAGCAAATAACTCTTCCGTAAAGCGTCCCAGAATTTCAAGTGTGGCCTCTTTGTTTGACAAAAACACATCACGCCACATCGTCGGATCAGAGGCCGCGATACGCGTAAAGTCGCGAAAGCCTGCCGCTGAAAATTCAATCACTTCTTGGTCGGTCACACGGCTCAGATCATCGGCCACGCCCACCATTGTATAGGCGATCAAATGCGGTGTGTGTGAAACAACCGCACAGACCAGATCATGGTGCTCGGCATCCATGCGTTTGGTATTAGACCCAAGTGCGCGCCAAAATTCTTCAAGCCGCAAAATTTCAGCTTCTGATGATGTATCCGTCGGCACGATCAAACACCACCGATTGTCGAACAGTTCCGCAAAGCCAGATTTTGGGCCCGAATGTTCAGTCCCAGCCATAGGGTGTGTGCCAATAAATTCTACATTTTCAGGAAGATGCGGCAAAACGGATGCAAAAATGTCCTTTTTAACGGACCCCACATCTGAGACCACAGCCCCCCGTTTCAACCCCGGTGCAATTTCAGCCATGACAGAGCCCATAGCCCCAACAGGCACGGCCAAAATGACCAAATCAGCATCCTTCACGGCCTCAACAGCGCTATCACACACGCGGTCCACGAGCCCCATATCGCGTGCAGTGTCACGCGTGTCGTGCGAGCGCGCATACCCGACAATCTCGCCCGCCACGCCCCCACGCCGCATCGCAAGCGACATAGACCCAGCGATGAGGCCCAGCCCGATCAAGGCCACACGCTCATACATGACGCTCATCTGCTTTGCTCCAAAAACTGGCCGATTGTATGGGCCACACGGCGGCATGATGATTCATCGCCCACCGTGATACGCAAACAATTTGGCAAACCGTAGCCCCCCACGCGGCGCACCAACAAACCGTTAGATTTCAAAAACTCATCGCAGCTTATCGCCTCGGCCTCATCGATGAAACGTGCCAAAACGAAATTGGCGCAAGATGTGTCAGACGGCACGCCATGCTCCATCAACGCCTCGGCCAACCAAGCCCGCAAGCGGGTGTTTTCCTCGCGGCATTTATCGACCCAATCACGGTCTTTGACAGCCGCTTCTGCCGCTGCCAATTGAGGCTCGGACATATTGAACGGACCGCGCACACGATTGAGTGTGTCAATGATCTCTTGTGGACCATAGCCCCAACCAATGCGCGCCCCGCCAAGTCCGTAGATTTTGGAAAACGTCCGCGTCATCACAACATTGTCGCGTGTCTCAATCAAAGCCGCACCACCATCAAAGGCCTCGACATATTCGGCGTAAGCGCCATCAAGCACCAAAATCGCTTGGGGGGGCAAACCATCCGCCAAACGTGACACTTCGCGTTGGCCAACCATTGTGCCCGTCGGATTGGCCGGATTGGCAATGAACACAAGCTTGGTTTTGTCAGTGCAAGCCGCAAGAATGGCGTCGACATCCACCACACGCTCACGTTCAGGCACGCACACGGGTGTGGCCCCCGCGGCGAGCGTTGAAATGCGGTACATTGAGAAACCGTGCTCAGTGTGGATCACCTCATCGCCAACCCCCGCATAGGCTTGACACAAAAAGGTGATGATTTCATCCGAACCAACGCCGACAATAATTTGCTGCGCATCAAGACCGTGGACATCACCAATCGCTTGACGCAACGCTGTGTGATCTGTGTTTGGGTATCGGTGCAATTGATGAGCTGCTTTGACAAATGCAGCCTTTGCATTGTCTGGCGCGCCAAACGGGTTTTCATTCGACGACAGTTTCACAGCATTGTTCAACCCATCAATCTTGCTCTGCCCACCTTGGTACAAGGTGATGTCAAGAATTTTGGGCTGGGGTTCAATCACACGGGTCATAGCTTAACTCACGATTAGGTTGCCCCTCTCATACCCTTGCGCGCGCAGCAAGGAAAGTCGCTTCAAGAGCTGGCGCAAATATGTTGCGCGGGCGCGTCTGTTTTACCGTCACACTTCCTTACGAGGGACATGCTTACATCAAAGAAAAAGGCCACCCTTTCGGGCGGCCTTTCAAAACTTGATCGTGATGGCTCAGATTAGTTCTGAGCGTAGAATTCGATCACGAGGTTTGGTTCCATTTGAACAGCGAATGGGACGTCTGAAAGACCAGGCGTGCGCACGAAAGTCGCTTTCAATTTGGAGTGATCCGCATCGATGTAATCAGGAACATCACGTTCAGCCAATTGCGTTGCCTCAAGAACAACTGCGATTTGCTTGGAACGATCACGCACTTCGATAACGTCACCTTCTTTTACGCGGTAAGAAGGAATGTTTACGCGCTTGCCGTTCACAGTGACGTGGCCGTGGTTTACGAACTGACGGGCAGCAAAGATTGTTGCAACGAATTTCGCACGGTACACAACAGCGTCCAAGCGGGATTCGAGCAAACCGATAAGGTTTTCACCTGTATCGCCTTTAACGCGCACAGCGTCAGCGTAGATGCGGCGGAATTGTTTCTCTGTCAGATCGCCGTAGTGACCTTTCAGTTTTTGCTTAGCGCGCAACTGAAGACCGAAGTCTGACAATTTGCCTTTGCGGCGCTGACCGTGCTGGCCGGGGCCATATTCACGGCGGTTCACTGGGGATTTAGCGCGGCCCCAAATGTTTTCGCCCATACGGCGGTCAATTTTGTATTTGGCAGATGTGCGTTTGGTCACGATCTGGATCCTTTCAAGTTGGTGCGCCGCAATTGATGCAAGGCCGAATGCCCAGCGCCAAAAACGGCAGCTTGTGAAAGGTGCTGTCCTTTGCTTTCCACGAACTATGTGCATTGAGCACAGTTATCGCTTTCAGCCGACAGGCATCCCCTTGCGAGGGCCACCAACACCAATAGTTAGCCCGCGCGCATTTCTGCCCACGGGATGGGCGGCTTATATAGGGCTGATGGGGGGTGTCAACCACGCGATCCAATCGAAACGCGTGGTTTTTAAAACTTAAGCGACGCCGTGCATCAAAATGGCTGTTTCTGCACCCGTCAACATGCGCCGCACGGATGGCCCATAAGCCTCCACAGACGTACAAATATCTGGGAAACGTTCCAAAAGGCGTTTCTTTTGGTCGCCAGCGACCTCATCAAGATCCGCGATTCCCGGGTGAAAACTTTCCGTCTCTAGACCGTTAGCCACGATCACCTGATGCGCGTCGAAAAGCAGGTGCACATAGTGTAGCTCTCGCTGCGTGCGATCGATTACGATTGAATGGTCGTTTACCAAGTCTTTCGCCGCAACAAGCACTTCATCAGCATTGAACAGATCACGCGCCGCCGCGCCAGACACAAGCATCCTGTGCTGGGGGGACACGATCAAGTCTTTGTCTGGATTACCCATACCAAGCGCATCGGCACGCAATCGAACAGGGCGTAACTCAGGCATCGCATAAAGCCGCGCACCGGAAATGCGCCGCCCGCCAATCCAGCGCAAAGCTTGAGGGCCATTGTCTTTGGTCTGCACCAAATCGCCTTCGGATAAATGTTCAACCAAACATGGACCATCAGGCGTTAAAATTTGAGTGCCTGGCGTGAAACAAATCACAGCACCTTTGTCATCCACGTGTGCATCACGTGCAGTCGCGACGTAAGTGGACACAACCCAAAGATCTGTATCTTTGGGAGGCATTTCACCTAAAAACATCAACAAAGGGGCCCCTAAATCGGGCGTGTCAATCAATGTAATCTCGTATCGCTTGACCCCGTCAGTGACATCAAATCCACCGTCAAAAAGACGCTGTCGCGCCTCAGGGTCGTGATATATAGGTGCGCCCGCCAATGCCGACCCAATCAACCGCCGCACAGATTGTGCCGCACGTTGATGGAGTTCTGCTTTGCCGATCGCACCGTCGAGCACGAGTACATCACGCGGCCCGTCCACGCACACGGCATCCCCGAACCAGCGCCATGATGCGCCGATTGTAAGTGCCGTAAGCGGTGCACGAGTGAGGCCTTCGACCTCTACCTGTGTCCACGCAATGACAAACGTGCCGGAAAAGCCCGTTCTCATAGCCTGTATGCCTGCCAATTTTAGTTTTTATCGTTTTTTATTGCAGCCAAGCTAGCACAGGCGAATCGGTCTGTTAACTATTTTCTTTGCATCCTGCAAAACTTCATAAAACCGTTGAGTTCAAAGGGCTTAAAATCTTAAGTTTACGTTCAAAGAACCGACCAACTGACCTTCAGTTTGCCCCTCAAATTCGGGACTCAACCAGCTCACACCATAAAACAAATCAGCTTGAGGCGCGGACAACTGTACCCCTGCGCGCCCTCTAAAGCGCACGGGCTCAAGCGACTGATCACCCGCACCGGTAAGGTACTTAGAAGACCAAACATGCGCCACATCCGCCCCAAGCCTGAATTCCACACTTGGTTCATTCCGCCCCTTAATGACAGGATCATATAACTGACCTGTGGTCACATCGCGCAATCGCACAACATCCAAAGAACGCGTGCCAAAAAAGATATCGGCGCCGAGGCGTGTAAAGGTTTCGACACCGTACTGCGCCTCGGCAAAAGGGCGCACCTCAAAATCACCAATATGTACGGTTTGGGCCATTTCACCACTCAGGGTCGGGTAAACAGCGTTCGGCAACTGTGTGGTCAAATCAGGGCGAGGTGAATTCAGACCGTCGTGGACCCAGCTGTGCAGCCGCCCTATTCCAGTCTGAGGACCGAGAGCGACAACATCGAGACCAACGCGACTTTGCACTGCCCCCACGCGTGAATGACTGTGCAAGCCATAAGACAAGACACCCGCGTAGGGGCGATCTGCGACTGCGGCCGTCAAATTTTCAGGTGCGATCACCTCGCTGCGCAAGCGATGCTCGACCAAACGTCCAAAAGCTTCGGGGGCAACACCACTCGCATCCGGTCCGCGCATCACGGACAAAGCATATGACATTGTGTGCCAACGATCTTGACCATCGCCGAAAAAATCATTGGAAAAAAGCCGTCCAACACCCGCATTTTGGCGCTCTTGTGATACAGCTGGCAGCGAGGCCAATAAGCCAAACGAAACAAAAAGCATAACAATAAAGCGGTGAAAAATCTTGTGCATGACGGGACGTCCTTGAGCGGCAAGTGTCGAGGCTGAGGTTAGATCAATTTGGTTAACAGCCCCTATACGGCGTCTCGAAACTGGCATGATTGTGGCATAAGAATATGCGCAGCAAGAGCGTTGCAAAATGGTCGCATTTTCGCACCTACCTTTAATAAAGCCACAATCCCCACCAAGGCGTGCGTCCTTCCGCTGCGACCAAAACCTCGCAAAGCACCCACTTAGATGATCTCTTTGAGTCTTTTTAAACGACTGCCAAAGTTCAACATCAGATTGATATTACCAGCGCCACTAACGACATCAAAACGATCTTCCCCATAGTGCGCCCCCATGCGGCACCTTCGAACGGCACGCCTGTGACGCGCGAGGTGTTTGGGCAGACCTACAGCGTTCGCTATCAAGACGTTGCAGGGATGGTGGATATTCATACGGCCTCGCCTGCGCTGTTGACTGCGGTTGGGATCGCGGCAGTTGGGTTTATTGCAGCTCGCGCACGGGTTTTGGAGAGCTGACCGAATAGCACCTGCCCCGCGACGCTTAAGCAATCCTTGGCATTGATCGAGGCCGAGCTTGGTCACGCGATTGGGGTCGAGGACGGGCTGCGGAATGAAGTCTTTGGTCTTAAACGTGACCACGAGGTTGCGGGTGGTGTCGCCGTTTGCTGTGACACTCAAAGAGGTGCATGGCTCGGGAACTGCGATGACGGCGTATCGCAAATTGATGTTTAAATATCTAGGCGCAGCAAAAATCCTGTTGCGCCTTTCTGAGCAGCAGTCATCCAGAGGGCTGAAACTGCGCCTCAATCCCTATTGTTCGGAGAAAATCATATGGGTTCGTTTTGACATCAAAAATGTCGGCATGAGCTCCTTCCTTATAGTTAGCATGCCAAGCAACATGGGAAACATGTCAACAGAATCCCCCTTGCACTTTGAACGAAATCCATTGATTTGTTGAACATGCACAAAGATGACACACACTTCAGACTGACCTCTCGGTCGCTCCCCATCGCCCTGTTGCGGGCCCGTGAAACCGTTATGGGATCATTTCGCGATATGTTGGCCAAGTCTGGCATTTCTGAACAAAAATGGCGGGTTCTTAGGGTGCTGTTTGAAAAGGGCCCTATGGAGCAAACGGCCATCGCCGAGGGGGCCTGCCTGCTGTTGCCCAGCTTGACCCGTATTTTGGCATCAATGGAAAAAGAAGGGCTTGTCACCCGTGCGACCGACCAAAAAGATCGTCGTAAAACGATTGTGGTGCTGGCACCTGCGGGCAAACATTTGATTGCAGCGCATTCCGAGGAAAGCGCTGCAATAACAGCTCAACTCGAGCAAAGCTTTGGCAAAGACCGCATAGAGGCTTTGCTTGATTTACTTGAAGATCTGCACACACACACGCCCATCAACAAAAGCTAAAAAGCCCATCGAAACGGCGTCAGGCATCTGGCACCATTTTGCCGGGGTTCATTATATTATGCGGATCCAAAGCACGTTTGATCACGCGCATCACCGCCAATTGCCCCGGGTCTTTCAGCTGGCGCATCAACGCAAGTTTACTTTGCCCAATGCCATGTTCCGCGCTGAACGATCCGCCAAGCTCGGCCAGCAGATCAAAAGCCTTTTGTTTGACCTCCTCCAGCGGCAATTCCGCAAACGCATAGCCATCAGCGGCGGCAAGACCATAGTGCAAATTACCATCACCAAGATGCGCCACGGTCAATGGCAACACGCCCAAAGGCGCACAAAACACGTCCATTGCGTTCACAAATTGCGCCACATGCGCCAAAGGCAATGAGATATCCATGTGGTAGCACGGGCCATTTTCGGTGATCGCTTCAAGCACGGATTCACGCATTTGCCAAAGATCGGCGCGCTGCTGTTCAGATTGCGCGATCATGGCGTCCAGCACGATCTCTTTTTCCATAAGCTCCCCCAGAACCTCAAGCACCCTGTTTTGCAAAACAACAGTGCCGTCGTCCAACATTTCGGCGTCATCTGCGCGGCTGGACGCGACTTCGATCAGCAACCCCGTTTGCGCAGGCGCCTCAAGCGGTGGGCGCATATCGGGAAAGGTTTTACAAATTACGTCGATCAAAGATTTTGGCATATATTCAAAGGCTTCCACCGCGCCGCCTGTGGCATCTTGCAAGACATTCAGCACCTCGACAGTCGCGGTCAAATTTGACACCGACAAAAATGCCGTGGCACGCACGACAGGGTTTGGCGACAATTTGAACACCGCCGCAGTGATGATGCCCAGCGTGCCTTCGGCGCCGATCAACAGGTTTTTGATGTCATAACCGGTGTTGTCTTTGCGCAAGCCTTGCAGTCCTGTGACCATCGTCCCGTCGGGCATCACGGCTTCAATTCCAAGACACAATTCGCGGGTATTGCCATAGCGCACAACATTCGATCCGCCTGCATTCGTCGACAGATTTCCACCAATCATGCAGCTGCCCTTAGCGCCAAACATCAAAGGAAAAATCAACCCCTGTTCAAGCACGGCCCCTTGTACCGTCTCAAGCACGGCCCCAGCCTCAACCGTGATCGTGCGCGCGACTGTATCGATGTTGCGAATTGTGTTCATACGTTCCAATGACACCATCAAAGTGGGCCGTCCTTCGATAGGAACACCCCCACCGCACAGACCAGTGCGTCCACCAATAGGAACAATCGCAATGCCATGCCTGCCGCAAAGTTTTACCAGCTCAGACACTTGCTCAACCGTATTTGGCCGCGCGATTGCAACGGGCAGTCCGGCATACTGACCTGTCCAGTCTGTGCCATAGCGACTTAGGTCATCGGCCTTGGCCAACACATGCCCCGCCCCAACGATAGTGCGGCACATCTGTATAAAATCGTCTACTGCCAAGGCGCTGGACTGGGGTGAGTTTATCAAGGGGCTCTCCATCTTATTGAGCAAGATCGTGATTACACCCACTTAAATAGGGGGGCGATATGACATGCTAGTATTTATTTCTCAAAAATAAATAACATGTTAAGTAAGCATTGCAATACCTCTTTGCTGTGACAAAGGACCCTCACTGCCAGCCATTATATCGCAAAGACGATCATCCGCATCACAGATATCGAAGGCGCTCTGGCCACAGAAAATGTGAGTTGTCAGTTGGATTTAGCGCCTCGGTCCGGTCCAAAACAGTAAGGCAGTCAAAACCTTGGCCGTATCTATGGATCCCGGTTTTGTTTGGGTCAACCGCCACGAAGGATTGCCCCCAACGCGCCATTTGGCGTTGAAAAACAATCTGGCTCGGCACCTAATTTGGAGTTGATCATTTCAAAGGTTTCACCTGCATCCAAACGCGACACACCTATAAAACACCATGTAAACCATACATAAAAAGACCGGAGCATCCCTGCACCGGCCTTTGCTTTGTGAGATGCCGAGGTAACAGCCCCCCACAAACCAAAATTCTGGGCATCGCTCTACGCTGTGGCAAACAGATCGCCGTAAGCGTCACGCAGAATATTCTTTTGCACCTTGCCCATGGTGTTGCGCGGCAAAGCATCAACAACAATCAATTTGCGCGGATGCTTGAACCGCGCAAGTGAAGTTTTACACGCCGCCATTAAGGCATCAAGGTCAGGTATTCCGCCACTTTGCGGCACGATCACCCCGACAACCGTTTCGCCAAAGTCAGGGTGCAGCACGCCAATCACAGCGCTTTCCAGCACGCCCGTTTGATCATCAAGCACCAGTTCGATTTCTTTTGGGTAAATATTGTACCCGCCAGAAATAATCAGATCCTTGTTACGCCCGACAATCGTAACATACCCATCGCCATCAATCGTACCCAAATCGCCTGTGATAAAGAACCCGTCACTGCGCAGCTCTTCGGCAGTCTTTTCTGGCATCTGCCAGTACCCTTTGAACACATTTGATCCACGCACTTCGATCTGGCCAACGTCGCCGCGCGGCAAAGTCGTGCCCGTCGCGGGGTCGGTGATTTTCAACTCAACCCCCGGCAATGGCAGCCCCACAGTGCCCGCTTTACGCGTCCCGTCGTATGGATTCGAGGTGTTCATGTTGGTCTCAGTCATACCGTAGCGTTCCAAGATACGGTGACCTGTACGATCCTCAAACTGCACATGGGTTTCCGCCAACAAGGGCGCGGACCCAGACACAAACAAACGCATGTGTGTGGTCAGATCTTTGGTAAACCGCGGATCCCCAAGCAAGCGGGTATAGAACGTCGGCACGCCCATCATGGCCGTCGCGCGTGGCAGGTTTTCGATGATAGCATCTTGATCAAACTTGGGCATGAACACCATGCTGCCGCCAGCAGCCAAGGTCACGTTGGTCGCAACAAAAAGCCCATGGGTGTGAAAAATCGGCAAGGCATGCAGCAACACATCATCCGCCGTAAAGCGCCATTCGTCGACCAAAGTCAGCGCATTGGACAAAAGGTTTTGTTGCGTCAACATCGCCCCTTTTGAGCGTCCAGTGGTGCCAGATGTATATAAAAGCGCCGCCAAATCATCAAGGTTGCGATCCACAGTCGCAAAAGTCGATGGCATCACATCAGCTTTGCACATCAATGTGCCTGTGCCATCGGCGTTTAAAGTTTCCAAATTCGCACCAAGTCGTGTGACCACTGGCGTCAGTTTGGCTTTGCTCGCGCCGTCACAAATGACCAAAGATGCGCCACTGTTTTCTATAAAATACGTCAACTCATCCACCGTATAGGCAGTATTAAGGGGCAAAAAGACCAGCCCAGCCTGCGCACAGGCCGCATAAATCGCCAAAGCCTCTGGTGACTTTTCAACCTGAACGGCAACGCGGTCTCCGGCCTTTAAACCAGCTTGAGTCATTGTGTTCGCAACTTGTGCGCAGGTTGCTAAAAACGTTTGATGGGTGATAGTCGAGCCATCTAAAAGATGTAGAAACGGCGTGGCTTTCCCCCCATGGGCCCCAAAAAGCGTATCGTATAAAATGTTTGCCATAATCTTAGGCCTTTTCCGTCTGAGTGATCGACCAGCCTGCGCGAGAGCTAAAACCTCGGCAGAGACAACCACCTGTTTTGTGGTTACAAATCGTTCGTGACTTTTCGTTCGTGACTTTGTGCGACATTTTCCAAATCGTAAAGATAGTTGACCATCTGCGCAATCGCGGCGACCGTGTGAGCCCATCGGGCCCCGTCGCACTGATGAAAATGTTGAAGCCACGGCAAAGATCAAGGTCCACCGCGCAGGCTTGGCAGCTCTTAGAATTTCTAACGAACCCCTAAGTGGTTTAGAAAAAGCCAACCAGCGCCACCAAGAGGCGGCGATCAAAACAATAGAAAAAGGCCGAACCCGATGTCCGCGCACTTTGTGAGGTGCTGGACACAACGCTCGGCCAGATTGTGATGGAACGCCTCAGGACCGACCAAGCGCCACATCGGTCGTGTTACGCAGGTTCTTGTACAGGCGCATCTTTCGCCCCTGTCATAAAGGCAACCGCATCAGACATTGTGTAGTCTTTTGGATCAATCACGCACAGACGTTTGCCAAGGCGGTGAACGTGGATGCGATCAGCAACCTCAAACACATGCGGCATGTTGTGACTGATCAAAATGATAGGAATGCCGCGCGATTTAACGTCTTGGATCAATTCCAAAACCTTGCGGCTTTCTTTCACACCCAGCGCGGCAGTCGGCTCGTCCAAGATGATTACTTTGGACCCGAAGGCCGCAGCACGCGCCACAGCCACCCCTTGGCGTTGACCACCAGACAGCGTTTCCACGGCTTGGTTGATGTTTTGAATTGTCATCAAACCAAGCTCAGTTAGCTTGTCACGTGACGCGGCCTCCATTGCCTTACGGTCCAACTGGCGCAGGTATTTTCCGCGCCAACCGGGTTTGCGCAACTCGCGGCCCATAAACATATTATCCGCGATAGACAAAGCAGGTGACATCGCAAGGGTTTGATAAACTGTCTCGATCCCTGCTTCACGCGCTTGAATGGGCGATGTGAAATTGATCTGTTTGCCCTCAAGATACACTTCACCTTCATCGGGGATCACCGCACCAGACACAGCTTTGATAAGGGAACTTTTACCCGCACCGTTGTCGCCGATAACGGCCAAAATTTCACCGGGGTAGAGATCGAAATCGCAGTGATCGAGCGCCGTCACTTTGCCGTACCGTTTGACCAGATTGCGGCCTTTGAGAATGGGTTCCATTAGACTGATACCTTTCTGATCCACTGGTCGACCGCAACAGCCGAGATGATAAGCACGCCAATCAATAGGTACGTCCACTGCGCATCAGCGCCAAGAAGACGCAAGCCCAAGGTGAACACCCCCACAATCAAAGCGCCAAACAAAGGCCCCATGATCGATCCGCGTCCGCCAAACAGCGAGATGCCACCGATCACAACAGCCGTGATGCTTTCGATGTTCAAAAGCTGACCTGATGTCGGGCTGACAGAGCCGATACGACCAATCAAAGCCCAACCCGCGATGCCGCAAATGAGACCTGTGACCGCATAAACTGAGATCAAAATTTTGCGAACATTCACGCCAGACAATTGCGCCGCATCAGGATCATCGCCCACTGCGTAAATGTGGCGGCCCCATGCCGTTTGACGCAACGCGTAGGCCAAGAACGCAAAGATCAACACCATGGCAATCACGCCGTACGTAAAATTCGCGCCGCCGCGCCCATCAGCATCGGCACCGATTTTGAACGTCGTGCCAAGCAGCTGTAGCAAAGGTGCTTCGGCTTCGATTTCTTGGCTGCGGATTGTCTCATTAGATGAATATAGAAAGTTCGCGGCCAAAACGATTTGCCACATGCCAAGCGTCACGATAAAGGGCGGCAGTTTCATCACAGCAATCAACCAACCGTTGATCGCACCAACAGCTGTGCCGAACGCCAAACCGCAAGCTACGGCAACTTCAACAGGCAACCCATAGCGAAACGTGAACTGCCCCATAATAACGCTGGATAAAACAGCGATCGCACCAACGCTGAGATCAATACCTGCGGTCAAAATCACAAGACTTTGCGCGGCAGCCACGATCCCAACAATTTGAACTTGCTGCAAGATCAGCGTCAGCGCAAAGGGGGAAAAGAATTTAGACCCAAGAAGCAGGCCAAAAATGGCAATGGACAGCACCAATACGATCAACGGCACCAAGGCCGGATTGACATGGAGCCAGTGCTGGAGTGTCGGCACGAACCCTTTTTTGGTGGTTTCGAATTTCGCGACTTGATCAGGAGCGGCCTTCGCTGCGCCCTCAAAACTCTCGGCATCGGACATGATCATTCTCCTGATTGTCTTCAAGCAGTTAATATCAAAGAGGGGCGCAGAACGCCCCCCTTCTATTAGATTTCAAAGCAAGGACTTAGCCCCAGCAGAGGTCGCGGCCTTCAGCAACTGAAATCGAGTCGACACCATCAACAGCCATGTCCGTCACAAGTGCGACGCCTGTGTCAAAGAAGTCCTTGCCAGGTGTCAGTGCTGGTTTTGCGCCATCGTTGGCCCATGCAAAAATTGCTTCAACGCCTTTGGACGCCATCAACAATGGGTATTGCTGTGATGTCGCGCCGATCACGCCGTCTGCGATATTTTCGACACCGGGGCAGCCGCCGTCAACAGAAACGATCAGAACATCTTTTTCACGACCGATGGATTTAAGCGCTTCATATGCGCCCGCCGCTGCGGGTTCGTTGATTGTGTAGACAACGTTGATGTCTGCGTCTTTCGCAAGAAGATTTTCCATGGCTTTGCGGCCACCTTCTTCGTTGCCGGAGGTGATGTCGTTGCCAACGATGCGTGGGTCTGTCTCATCGCCCCATTTGTTTGGATCGCCAAGATCAATACCGAAACCTTGCAAGAAACCTTGGTCACGCAAAACGCCAACTGTTGGTTGGCTGACCGCCAGATCAAGCATCGCAATTTTAGCATCTGCAGCGGCATCCCCAAGTTTCGCAGCAGCCCACTGACCGATCAATTCACCTGCCAGAAAGTTATCTGTCGCGAATGTTGCGTCTGCCGCTTCGATTGGATCAAGTGGCGTATCAAGTGCGATCACAACAAGGCCAGCGTCGCGGGCTTGTGTTACGGCGGTGACGATGGAGGATGTGTCAGACGCCGTCAAAAGGATGCCTTTTGCGCCATCAGCGATACATGTTTCGATCGCAGCAACTTGTGTTTCGTGGTCGCCGTCAACTTTACCTGCGAAAGATTTAAGTTCCATGCCGAGCTCTGCTGCTTTGGCTTCGGCCCCTTCACGCATTTTTACGAAGAACGGGTTGGTGTCTGTTTTGGTGATCAAGCACGCTGTGACGCTGTCGCTTGCGAATGCTGTGCTTGTCATTGATGCCAAGGCAATAGCGGATACTGTGATGAGTTTTTTCATGATTTCCTCCCAAGAAATACATATGTGGATCTTATGTGTGACCCGGTCCTGAATGCCTCCACGCATCAGGTTCGAGCTTAAAAAGCCAGATTCTGTTGGCCCTGTCAATAAATAAATAAACTTGATTTATTAAATGCGCATCTGGCATCTTCCTATCTAGGAAGGAGACGCTTATGGTTAGCGCCATGGATGGTGGAAAGATCAAAGGGCACAATAGTGGCGTGAACCAAAGCGGGGTTCGCGACTATAATGAACGCCTGATGCTATCTATGCTGCAACGCCATGGGGCGATGCCCGGCATAGACGTGGCACGGCGCGCAGGCCTATCACCTCAAACAGTCTCTGTCATTTTGCGCAAACTCGAGAAAGATGGATACGTCAAACGTGGCGATCCCATTCGTGGCAAAGTGGGCAAACCCTCGATCCCGATGGAACTCGATCCAGATGGCGTTCTGTCACTCGGATTAAAGGTTGGACGTCGCAGTGCAGAACTGCTGCTGCTGGATTTTGCAGGGCATGTGCGTAGCCACATTCATACGTCTTATGCTTACCCCCTACCCGAATCCATCTTAGCCTTTTTGCAAAATGGCATGGAGCAAATTTATGCTGAGCTGACACCCGAGGCACGCTCACGCTTGTGCGGCCTTGGAGTTGCAGCGCCTTTTGAGCTGTGGAAATGGCATGATGTTGTCGGCGCACCCGCGAAGACATTCAGGTCTTGGAAAGGCTTCGACTTTGCGCAAGCCGTCGCAGAGTTTAGTGACCTGCCTGTCTCATTGGTCAATGATTCCACCGCCGCCTGTCGCGCTGAACATCTGTATGCACGAGGCGAAAAGTTTCGCGACTATGCCTATTTCTTTATCGGCTCATTCATCGGCGGTGGCGTGGTCTTGAATGACACCGTGTTTGAAGGCAACCAAGGCAATGCGGGCGCCCTTGGCGCGCTACGCAGCACTGGCCCGCTTGGGGAAAGCCTTCAACTGATCGATGTCGCCTCCCTTCATTTACTCGAAGGGCGCTTGGTACAGGCAGGCATGGACCCCATGCAACTTTGGGATCAACCGCAAGACTGGAGTGCCCTGACGCGCTACGTAGACCCTTGGATTGGGGAAACAGCGCAAGAACTGGCCAAGGCCGCTTTGTCAATTTGCTCCGTTATCGACTTTGAAGCGATCATCATTGATGGTGCATTTCCTGAAGATGTGCGCACGGAACTGGTGGAACGCGTCAAACGTTATCTCGTCAACCAAGACAAACGTGGCCTGATTGAGCCCCAAATCGCGGCGGGCGGTATCGGCGAAACCGCCCGTGCCATTGGCGCAGCAAGTGGGCCGATATTTTCGCAGTTTTTCCTCAACACCAATTCTGGTCTGTCTTCTATTTAAGAGAATACCATCGCACATCAGCTGCCGGAATGTTCTCACCTGTTGACCTCCCTGAGGCGTAGGTGTGCCGCAAGAGAGGTCAGTAGGCGTCAGATCAGACACTGTATCAATACAGGTTGAGTTCCGCTTTGCACACTGACTTAGGTCACGACATCAGGCGCTGTGCGCCCTGAGAACGCTTCGATTTGGATGATGGTGTGAGCGGCGGCAAGCACCTCAGCCAAGGCTTCTTGTGGGTCTTGATCAAAGGCATTTAGATCAAGTTTTTCAGCGTATAGACGCAACGTGGCACCACTGGTGCCCGTGCCAGACAGGCGCACGACAAAACGCGCGCCGCCTTTGAACACAACTCGCACACCTTGGTGCGCAGATGTGCTGCCATCAACTGGGTCAAGATACGAATAATCATCAGCGTTCTCAACGGTGAGCGCGCCAAAAGATTGCCCAACAAGGCCTGTCAGCGCACTGCGCAGGGCCGTGATCATCGCATCGGCTTTGTCGCTTTCAATCGCTTCAAAATCGTGACGTGAATAGTAGTTGCGCCCAAATTTGGCCCAATGATCTTGCATGATTTCAGGCACAGATTTTCCGGTGCTTGCCATTATGTTCAACCACATCAAAACCGCCCAAACGCCGTCCTTTTCACGCACATGGTCCGACCCTGTGCCAAAGCTTTCCTCACCACACAAAGACACACGGCCATCGTCCATCAGGTTACCAAAAAATTTCCAACCTGTCGGTGTTTCGTAGCACTCAAGCCCAAGCGCATCGGCCACACGGTCAACAGCGGCTGACGTGGGCATGGACCGCGCCACACCTTTGAGCCCGCTTGCATATCCCGGTGCCACGGTGGCATTGGCGGCGATCACCGCAAGGCTGTCAGAGGGGCTGACATAGCAATTAGGGCCTACGATCATATTGCGATCGCCATCGCCGTCTGAGGCACAGCCAAAGGCAGGGGCATTGTCACCCATCATTTCCGCCATCAATTCATGCGCCCAAGTGGGATTGGGATCGGGATGCATACCGCCAAAATCAGGCAAAGGCGTGCCATGAACGACAGAGCCTTTGGTGGCCCCAAGCAGGTCTTCGAGAATGGCCTTAGCATAGGGGCCTGTGATCGCGTTCATTGCGTCGAACCGAATGGCCGTGCCCCCCGCGATCATTTTACGAATAGCGGGGAAATCAAACAAGGTTTGCATGAGATCAACATAGGCCGTGACCGGATCAACGATTTCGATCTGCATGCCGCCCAAAGAACTGGTGCCAATCGCAGAGAGATCAACAGTGCCGCCCTCAAAACTATGATACGCGGTGATCGTTTTGGTCACACCAAAAATCGCATCTGTGACGCTCTCCGGTGCGGGGCCACCGTTGGGCATGTTGAATTTGATGCCAAAATCTTCGTCAATGCCGCCGGGATTATGGCTGGCAGACAAAATGATGCCGCCGTCTGTTTTCATCAAGCGGATCAAATGCGATGCGGCAGGTGTGGACAAAAGACCATTTTGCCCCGCGATGACCTTGGCCGCTCCATTGGCCGCCGCCATGCGCACAATAATTTCCGTGGCCTTATCGTTGTAAAACCGCCCGTCGCCCCCAACGATCAAGGTCTTGTCTTGGACACCGCCAATTCCGTCAAAAATAGCCTGAACGAAATTTTCAAGATAGTGATCCCCCATGAACACGCGGGTCTTTTTACGCAGGCCAGATGTACCTGGTTTTTGGCCTTCAATCGGCGCGGTTTTGATCGTTCTCATGGTCATAATTCTATTCCTTTAAGCAGCAGGCATCAGAGCAAATACACAGACAGAAGCGGCCCGAATGAGCGTGGTCGTGCCAGTAACGCATTGCGCCCCAGCATCAGGTGCGGAGGTGTCGAGGATCAATTCCCACGTCTTATCGCCCGCACATGGAGGCAACGTGACATCGATATCACCGTTGTTGTTGATCACCAAAAACAACACATCATCAGAGGCGCGATATTCAGGTGTGCCGTAAGATGTGCGCACTTCAGTGCAGATGGTTTTTGTCTCGGGGCTTTCCCACTCGGCGCGCGTGGGTGGGGTTCCATCAGGCATGCGCCAAAATACATCAGGTTTACCATCTTTCAAACGCGGACGCGCATGCAAGAACCGCAATTGACGCAAAACATTATGATCGCGGCGCAATTTTGTGAGCTTTTGTACAAAGGCAAACAATTGCTCATCAGCCTCCGCCCAATTGACCCAGCCAATAGAATTGTCTTGCCCAAAAGTGTTGTTATTGCCGCATTGCGTGTTGCCAATTTCATCGCCCGCCAAAATCATCGGCGTGCCTTGCGACAAGAACGAACAGGCTAGGAAATTGCGTTGGCGTTGGGCACGGGCGGCATTGATATCGGGATCATCTGTCTGTCCCTCGACACCCATATTGTCTGAATAGTTGTCGTCTTTGCCATCACGGTTGTCTTCACCGTTGGCTTGGTTGTGTTTGATGTCATAGCTGACCGTATCGCGCAGGGTCATCCCGTCGTGACAGGTGATAAAATTAATCGAACTGGTCGCCGCCCGACCTGAATGATCAAAGGTCATAGCGCTGCCCAACAAACGACGCCCAATAAATGGCATCATCCCCTGATCCCCTCGCCAAAACTTGCGCATATCGTCACGAAATTTGTCGTTATACTCTAAAAACGGATGCGGCCAGTTGCCGAGTTGGTATCCACCGGGGCCGATATCCCACGGCTCTGCGATCAATTTGACTTGGCTCAGTACGGGGTCTTGGCCTAACGAGTCCAGAAATCCACCCTTGCGATTGAACCCTTCGGCTTCGCGCCCCAAAACAGTGGCCAAATCGAACCGAAACCCGTCCACATGCATGACCTCAACCCAGTATCGCAGGCTATCCATGATCATCCGCAACACCATCGGATGACGCACATTCAACGTGTTGCCAGTGCCTGTGTCGTTGATGTAGTGGCGTTCATTTTCAGGCAGGCGGTAATAGGATTTATTGTCCAACCCTTTGAAAGACAAGGTAGGACCAAATTCATTGCCCTCACCGGAGTGGTTGTACACCACATCCAAAATCACCTCGATGCCAGCGGAATGAAACCGCCGAACCATGGTTTGAAATTCCCAAATGCCCTCTTGGGTCATATAGCGGGGCTCTGGCGCAAAGAATCCTATCGATTGATAGCCCCAATAGTTGGTCAGTCCGGCTTCGAGTAAAAATTTATCATCCAAAAACGCATGCACAGGCATCAATTGCACCGTGGTGATGCCAAGCTTGGTCAGATGTTCCAACACTGGTTCGGACGACATGCCAAGATATTTACCCCGTTGTGCGGTTTCCAAATCGGGGAATTCAGCCGTCATGCCTTTGACATGCGCCTCATAAATAACCGTGTCCGATGACGAAATATCAGGGTGTCGATCCCTGCCCCAGTGAAAACTTGGGTCCACCACAACACTGCGCTGCACATAGGGCGCGGAATCGCGTGTGTCGAAACTCAAGTCTTTGTCCTTTGCGCCAATCGTGTAGCCCATGATCGCGTCGTTCCACACCAAATCGCCAGACAAGCGCTTGGCATAAGGATCAAGCAGCAATTTATTGGGGTTAAACCGGTGGCCCTGTTCAGGCGCATAAAGACCATGTACGCGGTAACCATAACAGGTTCCCGGGCTCAAGCCTGCCACATAAATATGCCAAACATCACCATCACGTTCCAACAAAGGAATACGCGCGATCTCGGCCTTGCCATCATCCGAGAACAAACACAGCTCAACCTTTTCCGCATGCTCAGAGAACACCGCGAAATTGACGCCCTGCCCGTCATAAGTGGCACCGATCGGATTGGGGCGCCCTGCTGATAATGAATGATTTTTAAGCTTGGCCGGCAGGTCGTGTTTGAGATCAAAGATCACTTGGCAACTCGTTCATAAAGGGCGGCATAGGTCGCCGAAGATGCGTCCCAGCCCAAGTTTTGATTCATCCCGCGCTTTTGTAACCGTGTCCAGTCCGATTTGTTTGCAAAAGCCTTGATCACGCCTCTCAAACAGTGAGTGAATGACATTTGATCAATTGGGTGAAATTGAAATCCAGTTGCGACATCCAATTGAGCCGCCGCCACATTTTGGTGCACAACAGAATCCGCCAAACCACCCGTGGCCGCAACCACAGGCACAGTGCCATAACGCAGCCCGTAAAGCTGCGTCAGACCACAAGGTTCAAACCGCGACGGCACCAACACCACATCACCACCGGCAAACATGCGATGCGACAAGGCTTCGTCATAGCCAATGCGCAATCCGACTTTGCCACCGTGATTGCGCGCCAACACCCGCAGTGCATCTTCAATTTGCGGATCACCACTGCCCAAAATGGCCAAAGCGCCGCCATTGGCGACGAATTCTTCCGCCGCACCTGCAATCAAGTCCATGCCTTTTTGTGACGTCAAACGGCTGACGATAATCGCCAGAGGCCCGTCCGTGTTTGACAATCCAAACTCGGCCAAAAGCGCTTTTCGATTGGTCTTTTTGCCCGCCAAAGATGTCACAGAGTAGGGTGTGATGTCAGGGTCCGTCGCAGGGTTCCAAACGTCCATATCAATGCCATTGAGAACGCCAGACAGATCGCCAGCACGCGACGCCAACACGCCCTCTAACCCCATGCCAAATTCAGGTCGCATCAGTTCAGCTGCATAGGTGGGACTAACCGTGGTGATCGCGTCGCTGTGTACCAAGCCCGCTTTCAGCGTGCTGATTTGGCCCCAGTATTCCAATTCATCTGAATTGAATGCGCTCAAAGGCAAATCCAGCGCCCCAAGCATTGCGGCAGGTGCAAGCCCCTGAAACGCAATGTTATGCACCGTCATCACGGTACCCACATCGCAAGCCGCACCGTATTTCAAATAGGTCGGCACAAGCCCCGCTTGCCAGTCATGCGCATGCACAACTTGGGGCGTCCAACCGTCACTCAAACCATTGCGGGCAATTTCGGCAGCGACCAATGACAAAGCGGCAAAGCGTTGTGGATTGTCTGAAAAATCAGTGGGATTACCATATGGCCCGCCTTCGCGATCGTACAAATGTGGCGCGTCCAACAGCAAAATCACATTGCCGGCTGCTTCTCCTTGTAAGACGCGTGCGGGACCTCCGAATAAGTCATCCGATTGCCATAGCACTTTGCGCGCTGCGGCCTTTTTGATCAGTCCAGGATACGCTGGCAATAGCGTGCGCATGTCCCATCCGTGAGCCGCAACAGCAGCAGGCAAAGCCCCCGCCACATCCGCAAGCCCCCCCGTTTTCACGAGCGGCACACATTCAGAGGTCACAGATAGAACATTGCGCATCTTTATCACTCCAAAACAGAGGCACGTTTATCAAGCATCGTCTGCGTGATCAAAACCGTGCCTTCATCGGTCCTGCGGAACCATTTTGCATCCTCAACGGGGTCTTGCCCCACAACCAACCCATCCGGAATGATCACGCCACGGTCAACCACACATTTACTGAGCTGCGCTTGGCGGCCCACCTGAACGTAGGGCAATGCCACCACTTGATCCAGCGATGAAAACGAATGACTGCGCACCCCTGTGAACAACAAGGACTCGCGAATTTCGGACCCCGAGACGATACAGCCACCCGAAATCAACGACGACACCGCCATGCCACGACGGTCGTCTTCATCGTGAATGAATTTAGCTGGCGGTACACTTTCTGAATAGGTCCAAATCGGCCATGTGTTGTCGTATAAATCAAGCGGCGGGGTGAATTGGGTGAGGTCAATATTGGCCTGCCAAAATGCATCAATCGTGCCAACATCGCGCCAATATGGCTCGACCTCTAGCCCGCTGGTGACACAACTATCCTCGAAACGGTGCGCAATAGCTTTACCGCCTTTGACGATCTGCGGGATGATATCATTGCCAAAATCGTGGCTCGAATTGGGATCGTTCATGTCCTTGAGCAACAGTTCACGCAAGAAATCCCAACGGAACACATAGATACCCATGGACGCTAACGCATGATCAGGATCGCCTGGAATACACGGCGGATCGGCTGGTTTTTCCAAAAATTCCGTGATGCGATCTTTCGCGTCACAATTCATCACACCAAAGGCCGTGGCCTCCATGCGCGGCACCGTCAGGCACCCAATGGTGACATCGGCCCCTTGATCAAGGTGCTGTTGCAACATGATCTCATAGTCCATTTTATAAATATGATCACCAGCAAGGATCACAATAAAATCAACACCGTAGCTGTCAATAATATCGATATTTTGGGTCACAGCATCCGCCGTCCCCAAATACCATTTTTCCTCAGATATCCGTTGCGATGCGGGCAGAATGTCCAAAAACTCGTTGCGCTCGGCCCGCAAAAAACCCCAGCCGCGCTGGCAATGGCGGATCAAACTGTGCGCTTTGTATTGCGTTGCAATCGCCATTTTGCGAATGCCAGAATTGAGCGCATTCGACAAAGCAAAGTCGACAATCCGTGTTTTACCGCCAAAATACACAGCCGGTTTGGCGCGGTTGTCCGTCAGCTCTTTGAGACGGCTCCCGCGCCCCCCAGCCAGCACAAAAGCCATCGCACGGTTAGACAGTCGTTGGTTCGGTGTCGGTTTCATTTATGTCTCCTCCCCTTCAATTAAAATCACGGCCGACAAAGGCGGCAGTGTGAACTCTGCGGATTGAGCTTGGCCCATCCATTCGATCGCTTGGGCGTGGACCCCTCCCAGATTTCCACGCCCCCCTCCGCCATAAATTTCGGCATCCGTGTTGATCGCTTCGCGCCAAAATCCACCCGCAGGCAGTCCAACGCGGTGGTCTGTGCGCTCAACAGGCGTCATGTTCAAAATCGTCACCACACGCGGGTCACCGGCCTGTCCGTGGCGCACGTAAACGTAGATGGAATTCTCAACATCAGCGCCCTCGATCCAGCCAAAACCGCAGGGGCGCGTATCGTTCACATGCAGCGCAGGCGTGGCGCGGTAAACAGCGTTGAGATCACGCACCAAAGTTTGAACACCCGCATGCGCGGGCGCGTCTAGCAAATGCCAATCCAAACTTTGGTTGTGGTTCCATTCCGCGCGCTGCGCAAATTCTTGCCCCATGAACAAAAGCTTTTTGCCCGGATGGGTCCACATAAAGCCGTAGTAGGCCCGCAGGTTGGCAAATTGTTCCCAATCATTGCCCGGCATCTTGTTAATCATCGAGCCTTTACCATGCACCACTTCATCATGGCTGATCGGCAAAACAAAGTTTTCCGTATAGGCATAACTGATGGAATGGGTCAGCAAATGATGGTGGTATTTGCGATTGATTGGGTCTTCTTCCATGTAGCGCAGGGTGTCATTCATCCACCCCATATTCCATTTAAACCCAAACCCAAGCCCACCTTGATCCACGGGTGACGACACCCCCGGAAAGGCGGTGCTTTCCTCGGCCACGGTCATAATGCCGGGCACTTCGCCGTAGACCAATGTGTTCACGCCTTGCAAAAACGCGATGGCTTCATAGTTCTCGCGCCCACCGTCTTTATTGGGCACCCATTCACCATCATTGCGCGAATAATCACGGTATAACATGGACGCCACAGCATCTACACGCAACCCATCAAGATGATATTCTTCCAACCAATACAGTGCGTTAGACCGCATGTAATTGGCCACCTCGACGCGACCAAAATTATAGATCAACGTGTTCCAATCTTGGTGAAACCCCTCGCGCGGGTCCCCATGCTCATACAAAGCTGTGCCATCAAACTGGCCAAGACCGTGAATATCACTCGGGAAATGTGCAGGCACCCAGTCGAGTAGAACCCCAAGCCCCTTAGCATGTGCCGCACTCACGAGCGCGCGAAATTCGTCCGGTGTGCCGTGGCGAATGGTCGGCGCAAACATGCCAATCGGTTGATAACCCCATGACCCATCAAAGGGATGTTCGGTGATCGGCATCAATTCGATATGCGTGAACCCCATGCCCGACACGTAGTCGACCAGTTGCGTCGCCAATTCAACATAAGACAGCGGACGATTACCGTGTTCGCGTTTCCAACTGGCCAGATTGACCTCGTAAATTGAAATGGGCGCGTCAATGTTTTGCACTTCGGCACGTGTGCTCATCCACGCGTCATCTGACCATGTATGCCCATCGATGTCGCGCACCACGGACCCCGTTTTTGGGGGATGCTCTGATCCAAAGCCGATCGGATCAGCTTTCAGTGGCAAGTCTTGTCCATTTGGTCCACGGATTGCATATTTATAGACTTCTCCTGCCCTCAACCCTGGCAAAAAGATTTCCCAAACACCCGAATGACCCAGCTTACGCATGGCATGGCGACGAGGATCCCAAGCGTTGAAATCGCCGACGACAGCCACGCGTTCTGCATTTGGGGCCCAGACAGAAAACCGTACGCCTTTTACATCTTGATAAATCATCGGCGTGGCGCCCAGCGCATCCCAAACACGGTTCATCGAGCCTTCGCCGATATAGTAAAGATCGTCTGCGGTCAAACTGGGCCCGAACGCATATGGGTCGTCAAACACCCACGACGTATCCCCAAACTGCGCCTCAATCTTATAGGCGACCTCTTTGGACAAAAGCGCACAAAACAATCCCGGCGCAAACGGCACGGGCACCATTTCTTTGCGCGTTTTCTGGCCTGTAAGGCACAGGCAGGCATCCGCGTCAGGCACAAAAACATTCAAGGCAAACCCATCGGGATGCGGACGCAATCCAAGGTACTGGAACGGATCGTTCAGCCGCGCGTGCACCAAATCTTGCGCGACATCATGTGGCAAAGCGGCAGAAAGATCACGCGTTCGATCACTGGGGTTTGGCATATATCAACTGTCTTTCTGTACGTTTCTCTATCGCAGGCACGTCAATGTTGAGGTGCAAAATTACCAGAATACGTCACCTATAGCCACAAGTACGATAGAAACGCCCTTAGATTTGTTACTTTGTTGCGCAAATCACAGAACGTCCCTCGCACCGCTTTTCGTCATGCAAAGGCCGGAGTATTGTGAGCCGTCTCGACAAACGCGAAGCCAAAAGCGGGTAAGGTCAGCGACGTCGCCGTAAGCGTTGCGTGACTTTCGCCGACCAATGTCGCCCCTGCACTCAAAGATACCACATGTTCAGACTCAGACAGGTTGAAAACGCCAGTCAAAACCGTCCTATTCAAGCTGCGGCTGACAGCAAGCAACGGGTCGGGCAATGATGGAAATACAGTGTCCCCATAGCGCAGTTCGTCACGCTCTTTGCGAAACGCAAGTGCTGTGCGGTACGCCGCCAACACGCTGTCGGCCCGCGCCTCTTGCGCCGCCACAGACCGCGCGATTTGCGGGGCTTTCACAGGCAACCACGGCTCGCCCGTTGAAAAGCCGGCTTGCGCCTCGGAAGCATCCCAAACCATCGGGGTGCGGCATCCATCACGGCCTTTGTTGTCAGGCCAAAAGTCGATGTAGCCCAGATCGCGCAGTTCATGGAACTCGATGTCTGTCTCGATTTGCCCCAACTCTTCGCCTTGGTACATGCCCAGAGCCCCTGGAAAGCTGATCAACATATTGATCGCTTGGCGTGCCACAGTGTTTTGCAATTCAGGCGTGCTCGCCCAACGCGTCACGTGACGCTGCACATCATGGTTGGAAAACGACCAGCATGGCCAGCCATCTGGTGCTTTGTTCAAGAACTCCGAAATACAGTTTTTGAAATGATCCGGTGTGTGATCATGGCTCAGCATTGCGAAAGAATACGCCATATGCAGTTTGTCACCGCCAGAGGTGTATTCGCCCATGACCTCAACTTGGCGCAGACCATCTTCACCCACTTCACCAATCAGCATACGGTCATCAAATTCATTCATCAGCCCACGAATGCGACGTAACACATCGATGTTTTCAGGCTGTGTTTTTGAGAACAAATGTGTTTGTGCCTCATAGGGGTTGCCGGGGAACTGATCCCAATTGGACGCGGGATTGTCGCGCAGTTTTTTGTCGTGCACATAGAAATTCACCGTATCAAGACGGAATCCATCCACCCCGCGCTCCAACCAGAACCGCATCGCATCGATCAACGCATCCACAACTTCGGGGTTGTGAAAGTTCAAATCCGGCTGAGAAACCAAAAAGTTATGCAAATAATATTGACGCCGACGCGCGTCAAACATCCAAGCCGATCCCCCAAAAACAGAGGGCCAGTTTGTGGGCGGCGTGCCGTCTTTTTTCGGATCGGCCCAAACATACCAATCCGCTTTTGGATTGGTTTTGTCTTTGCGGCTTTCAACAAACCAAGCGTGTTGGTCAGAGGTGTGTGACAAAACCTGATCGATGATGACTTTCAAGCCGAGATCATGCGCCTTGGCGACCAGATCATCGAAATCTTCAAGAGTGCCAAACAGCGGATTGACGCTGGTATAATCCGAGACGTCATAGCCCATGTCTTTGTCAGGCGAGGTGAAAAACGGCGACAACCAAATCGCGTCGACACCAAGAGACGCAACATAGTCCAGCCTGCGCGTGATCCCTTTCAAGTCGCCAACACCATCCCCGTTGTCGTCTTGAAACGAGCGTGGGTAAATCTGATAGATTACGGCATCCCGCCACCATTCGCGCATCATATTCTGTCCCTTTTCAAACGTGTAACAGACGATGTGCTCGCCCCACACGCACCAAAATGTTAGCGCTATCTACACCACGCGCCACGAAACTCAAAAATAAAATCTCCGCCACAACAGCTGTCGAAAAACCGTTGCGTGAATCACACTCAAAGCGCTTTTAAAACGAAGTACAACCCAATTCGATCCACCTGAACACCGAGACCAAACGCATCCTGCACCTTGATGACACATCACTGACATCACGATCCAACTGGATCATCCGCGCAAAATAGGTAATGGTCCGTATAAATTTCGCAGTTCATCAAAGGACCCACCTCCATGACCGCAGCCTCAAAACCTTGCATCATCTGCGTCGCAATCACAGGGTCTTTGCCCACAAAAGCAAACAACCCAGCGGTCCCGATCTCCGTATCTGAACAGATTGAAAGCACACATGAAGCCTTTGAGGCTGGGGCCTCAATCGTGCACGCCCATGTCCGCAATGATGATGAGACACCATCTAGCGACCCCAAAAAATTCGCACAGCTCAAGGAAGGTTTGGAAAAGCACTGTCCCGGCATGATCATCCAGTTTTCCACAGGTGGGCGTTCAGGCGCAGGTGAAACCCGTGGCGCAATGTTGAACCTGTCACCTGACATGGCGTCATTGTCCGTTGGGTCCAACAACTTTCCGACGCGGGTTTATGAAAATCCGCCGGCCTTGGTCGATTGGCTGGCGTCCGAGATGCGCACATATAATGTAAAGCCCGAAATCGAAGCCTTTGATTTGAGCCACATTCACCAAGCTGCCGCCATGGTCAAAGATGGTCGCATCAACGGAAAACTCTATGTGCAATTTGTCATGGGGGTGAAGAATGCGATGCCTGTGGATCGTGATGTCTTTGACTACTACATCAAAACTGTCGAACGTCTCACGCCAGATGCCCAGTGGTGTGCCGCAGGGATCGGACGTCACCAAATCACCCTCAACGAATGGGCTGTCTCAGCTGGCGGTCACGCACGTACGGGACTTGAAGACAACGTGCGCATCGACAAAGACACACTCGCGCCCTCAAACGCGGCACTTGTGCGCCGTGTGACCGAGCTTTGTGACAAATATGAACGCCCAGTTGCGACATGGCGCCAAGCCCGCGAGATGCTTGAGCTGAGAATGCCAACAGCTTAACGCGCCAGAGTTTGCATCCAACCAAGCGAAGCATCCGTGTCGCCGCTTGGCTTATATTCCGCTCCCAAAGGGGCCCTGTAATTTAGGTTTTTGATCACCTCAAACACATGCGCATAGTTCAACTCGCCTTGATCAGGCGTGCCGCGTGTGGGCACAGACGCAAATTGGATATGACCGATGTGAGGCAAAAGCGCCTCAAGCTTGTGCGACACATCCCCTTCCATCAGTTGAACATGATAGCAATCAAACATCAGCTTTAGGTTGGCATGTCCGACCTCTTTGATGATCTCAACACCTTGATCTGTGGAGGTCAAAAAATACCCCGGGGCGTCATATTTATTCAAAGGCTCGATCAAAATCGTGAGGTCATGCTGCGCAGCATTTTCGCAGGCATATCGCAGGTTTTGAACGAAGCAGTCATGGGCAGAGCGCCCTCGCGCAAAGCCCGCCATGACGTGAATATTGGGCACATTCAAAGCCGCAGCATAGGTGATCGCCTCGTCAATTGCTGCACGCGCATCACTCTCACGACCAACGACGGCTGACAGGCCATTTTCACCCGCATCGGCATTCCCACGCCGCGTGTTCAGCCCGAGCATCGGCAAGCCAGCCTCGGACAACGCCTTAGATATCTCTTTTATATCATAATCATACGGCCAATGGCACTCCACGGCATCAAACCCCGCTGCTTTGGCGGCATGGATGGCGTCTGGCAAAGACTGGTCGGCCCATAGGAACCCGAGATTGGCTGATAGCTTCATACATCCCACTCCACATCAAACTTTGCGACAACATTTTTGACCTGTTCGTCGGTCAAAACAGTGGCGTTCATGCTGCGCAGCATAAAGGCCAATTTGGCACTCTCTTCCAGCTCTTCAATGGCATTGCAGGCAGCCTCAATATCCTTACCCGCCACGACAGGTCCGTGGTTGGCCAACATGACCGCCGACCGCTTTCCGGCAAGGCCACGCACGGCCTCGCCCATCGCCGGATCACCAGGCATAAAGAACGGCAAAAGTTTCACTTTGCCCAGCTTCATAATCGCATAGGGCGTCACCGGTGGAATGAAATTATCGACATCCACATCTGGCACCATCGATAGAGCAACTGAATGGCACGCATGCAAATGCACGACAGCCCCAGCGGTCGAACGGGTGTCATAAAACGCGCTGTGCAGTGGCATTTCTTTGGTCGGTTGGTCCCCGCTCACCAAAACACCCTTAGCATCAAAACGACTCAGCGTGGCCGGATCAAGTCGGCCAAAACTGGTGCCTGTGGGCGACACCAAAAGCCCACCATCCTCAGTGCGTGCTGAAATATTGCCTGTGCTGCCGCCAGTCAAACCACGATCGAACATCGATTTGGCCAATAGGCAAATCTGCTCGCGCAATTGGGTTTCTATGCTCATGTTTGATCCAACGCGACTAGCGCATCATCAAAGAACGTCTCGGTGCCAAAGTTACCGGATTTCAATGCGATAGCGATCTCGTTCCCTGCGGATGTGGCGTAACACCATGGCACACCTGGAGCGATTTCAGCCCCGATGGCCAAGTCCGCAATCTCAAGCGCCTTGGCCACAGCCCCCGACGTTTCCCCTCCAGCGGCAATGATCCGGCGTGCGCCAAGATCACGTGCGGTAATAACGATCTGCGCCAATGCCTCTTCGACAATCGCGCCTGCACGCTGCGCCCCCAACCTGTCTTGGGCCGCGCGCACTTGGTCCGGTTCAGCAGAGGCATAAATCAAAGGCGCTTGTTCAAGGTCTTGAGCTTTCAACCATGCGATCGCGGCACCAGCGCCATTTTCCGCCAGATCAATTGGATCAATCTGTAGGCTCGGCGCGTGGGCCCTATAGGATGCGACCTGCGCACGGGTCATTTGCGAACAACTGCCCGACAGCACAACAGCCCGTTTTGACAATTGCGGCACAACGACAGCTGGCGCATCGGCGGGCAAAATGCCATGGGTCACATAGGCTTGCGGTAGAGGCATCGCAACCGCACTGCCCCCCGTCAATAATTTCATATCCCAACAGGCATTTGCGATGGTCGTAAGGTCGGCATCCGCCACAGCATCAACCACCACATGGGCCACACCTTGAGAGCGCAGCATTTCAAGTTCGCTGCGCAGCATTTTTGCCCCCTGCGACACAACCCGCTGTGCGGCGAGCCCCACAGGTTTGGTCACTTGCGGGGTCAAAAGGCGCATCAAATTGCTGTCACGCATCGGCGTCAACGGGTGATCTTTCATTGGGCTCTCAGACAAAGGCTGTTGGCCCACAAACAGATTGCCCATGTAAATAGAGCGTCCATTTTCGGGGAAAGCGGGACAATAGATCGTCTGATCTGTGCCTATATCTTTCATCAAAGCCTCGGCCACGGGACCAATGTTACCCTCAGCCGTGCTGTCAAAAGTCGAGCAGTATTTCCAAAAGAATCGCTGCGCGCCTGCCGCTTTGAGCCACGCCAATGCCGCGCAGCACTCAAGAACCGCGTCCTCAACGGGCGAGGTGCGGCATTTGAGGGCAATCACTTCGAAGGCTTCTGTATCTTTTGGTGGCTCAGTTGGCACCCCAAGGCGCAGCCGCACAGCCACGCCAGAGCGCGACAAAAGTCCCGCCAAATCGGTGGCGCCAGTGAAATCATCAGCAATACATCCCAAAACTGTGCTCATGATGATGCGTCCATCTTTTTGGGTTCTGGCAACGTGATGCCCGATTGTGCGGCATAAACTTTGGTGATGGCAGAGTCGTCTTCAAGACCTAATCCCATGCCTTGTGCGGTCAAATACACTTGCAACGCCGCTGAGGCGATTGGGGTTGAGAATTGCGCCCCGCGTGCGATGTCTTGGACAATTCCAAGGTCTTTCGGCCAAATATTGATCAGGCTCTCTGGTTTATAATTGGCCACTGACATTTTCGTGCCGCGGTTTTCCAATGCCCAGCTTGTGCCAGCAGATTTACGGATCACATCAATCATCAATTCAGGATCAATACCTTGGGATATACCAAAGGTCATTGCCTCTGCGCAGGCCGCCAAATGAACCCCAACAAGCAATTGGTTTACAGCTTTCATCGCCGATCCCGCCCCCGCGCTGTCACCCAATTTAAACACATTCGACGCGATAGCGTCCAGTGTTGGGCCAAGCGCCTCATAAGCAGCATCAGAACCAGACGACATAATCGACAGCGCGCCCGACGCGGCACGCCCCGTACCGCCTGACACTGGCGCATCCAGATAAAGCAATCCAAGATCAGCACATCTTTTTTCCATATCGCGCGCAAAATCAGGTGCCACTGTGGCGCTCGACAAAATCGCAGCGCCTTTGCGCAGCTTGGCAGCAATACCATCAGGACCGAACAACACGGATTCTGTTTGAGCCGCGTTCAAAACAATGATCACCACCGCATCCAGCGTGTTTGCCACATCGTCCATCGCACCTTGCGCCCCACCTTCGGCTTGGAAACGCGCGACTTGTTCTGGGTTGATATCGAATCCATAAACCGTGTGCCCTGCCCGCAACGCAGAGTGCGCCACACCAAATCCCATAGACCCAAGACCAATCACACCTATTTTTTGTTTTTGTCCGCTCATGTTTTGCCTCAGATCTTGAATTTCGATGATCAAATTCGGCCTATCCGAACTGACTGCTTGAATTTGGTATACCAAAATGCTTATTCGTATGGCAACGCTCAATGTGACAATTCGCTTCCCCCATCGGGAAGGCGCAAAACAAAGGAATGATGATGGAGGCTCAATTACAATTTGCTGACAGCCTGTCACGTCTCGGGACGGAATCTGCGTTTGAAGTTTTAGCGCGCGCCCAAAACTTGGCCGCCCAAGGCCGTGACATTATCAATCTAGGAATTGGCCAGCCCGATTTCCAAACGCCCGAGAACATTGTCGAGGCGGGGATCAAAGCCTTGCGTGATGGTCACCACGGCTACACCCCTGCGAATGGCTTGCTCAAGTTGCGCGAAGCTGTGACTGCCGATTTACACCGGCGTCACGGCGTTGATGTGGACCCTAAAAACGTGGTGGTGGTGCCCGGCGGCAAGCCCACGATGTTTTTCGCGATCACGATGTTTGGCCAACCTGGCGTTGAGATCATTTATCCCAACCCCGGCTTTCCTATCTATGAAAGTGTGATCAACTATTCTGGTGCCACACCCGTCCCTATGGCGCTGAAAGAAGAAAATGGGTTTTCATTTTCCGCCGAGGCCGTTTTGGCGCAAATTACTGATAAAACACGACTTATTATCATCAATAGCCCTGCAAACCCCACGGGGGGCGTCACACCAAAGTCCGAGATCGACAAACTCGTCGCAGGTCTTTTGGAACATCCCCATGTGGCATTGATGTCCGACGAAATCTATTCGAACATGCTGTATGGTGGGCGCAAACATGTGAGCCTGCTACAGTATCCAGACATTCGTGATCGATTGATTATGCTGGACGGTTGGTCAAAAACCTATGCCATGACGGGCTGGCGTATTGGCTATGCTGTGTGGCCCGACAGCATGGTCGATCATGTGACGCGGCTGTGCATCAATGATCATTCTTGTGTCAATGCTGCGACACAGTTTGCGGCGATTGAGGCGCTGAACGGCCCCCAAGATGCGGTGCATGGCATGGTGGCGCAATTTGATGCCCGCCGCGACGTGATCGTGCGTGAGCTGAATGCTTTGCCGGGGGTACGCTGCCCTGATCCAGCCGGCGCGTTTTACGCTTTTGCCAATATCGAAGGCACAGGCATGAGTGCCACCCAAGCGCAAAACACATTTCTAAACGACGCTGGCGTGGCCACCGTTGCGGGCACCTCATTTGGGGCATGGGGCGAAGGGTATCTGCGCTTGTCCTATGCCAACTCAACGGAAAATATAATCGACGCCATCCACCGCATCCGCGGTCTTCTATAAAATTGTGAAAGGGCATTTCAAATGACCGATACTCCACTTCTTATTCTTGGCGCGGCCTTTAGTGATGACGAACGCTATCGTCTTGAAACGGCGCACAACACATCATTTTCGGCATCGCCCGATGCGGTGTCACAGCTGCCCGAAGCCGTCCGCATCACGGTAAAAGCCATCGCATTTAAGGGACATAACCCATTGAATGGGAACACTATGGATCTGTTGCCAAACCTTGGTGTGATCGCCAACTACGGCGTGGGCTATGACGCAATCAATGTGGTCGACGCCTCCGCACGGGGCATCAAAGTGACCAACACGCCCGACGTTTTGAACGATGATGTGGCAGACATTGCAGTGGGCATGATGATCGCACAGTCGCGCAACATGATCGTGGGCGATGCCTTGGTGCGCTCTGGAAAATGGGCTGGCGGCGAAAATTTACCGCTTAACCGCAAGATGTCGGGATCGTCTGTTGGCATCGTTGGGCTTGGCCGGATCGGGCGCGATATCGCGGATCGTTTGGCGGCATTCAAGATGGACATTCACTATCATGCGCGCTCAGAAAAACAAACGCCGAACTGGACTTACCACGACGATGTGGTGTCGTTGGCATCGGCTGTTGATTATCTTGTCATCGCGCTTGTTGGCGGCAAAGAAACCGAGAAATACGTCTCGGCCGAGGCCATCGCAGCACTGGGATCACGTGGCGTTGTGATCAATATTTCACGCGGTTCAACCATTGACGAAGAGGCGCTGATCACGGCGTTGACTGACGGTACAATCGCAGGTGCCGGTCTAGATGTGTTCAACGACGAGCCTAAAATCGATGAGCGTTTTTATGGCCTGCCAACTGCGGTTTTACAGCCACACCAAGGATCAGGCACCGTGGAAACACGCCGTGCCATGGCCGAATTGCAACTGGCCAATGTGACGGCTCATTTGAATGGCACAGACCTTTTGACCGCCGTCAACTAAACCTAGCCCCTCAGGGCGCAAAAAAGGACACCTCAATCGGGTGCCCTTTTTCATATTTTACAGCGATCACGCGTTGGGCTGATCGTCTTCAATGTAGTATCGAATGTTTTCCTCAAAACTTTCATCGGCACTCAACCCAAGTGCGCGCGCCTTGTCGGTTTCGATGGTAAATTGCCAACCTTTCGCGATCGCCCAAACGGCATCATCGGGTTCATAGGTGATCAATTTTTCGGGTTCGGGCCCAGCAACAGCCGTCATCGCATCAATCATTTCGCCGATTGTCAGGTTTTGCCCCGGCATGGTCATGCAGCGGTTTTTTCCAAAATCTTCGGCAGGGATTTCTGCGCCCTTGATCAAATTTTCAATGCATTTGCGCGGCGACAGATAAAAATGCGGAAAATCGCGACTGACTGGACAATTGGACGTAATGCCATTGAGCGGCTCACGAAAAATAGACGACATAAACCCAGACGCCGCGCGATTGGGTTTGCCTGGACGCACGGAAATGGTCGGCAAACGAAAGCCGCGTCCATCGATCAAACCACGGCGCGAATAGTCATTGATCAACAGCTCGCCGATCGCCTTTTGCGCCCCATAGGATGTTTGCGGGTTGAGCAATGTCTGATCGGTGATCACATCTGGCAAATCGCCACCGTAGCAAGCCACGGACGATGTAAAGACAACGACAGGTGCATGCGGCAAAGCGCGACACCGCTCCAACACATTCAGAGTGCCCATCATATTGATACGCATCCCCAAATCGAGATCTTCTTCGGCTTGACCAGACACAATCGCCGCCAACAGATAGATGACATCTATGTCGTAGGAAATCAGCTTGGCCACCTGTGTTGTATCGGAAATATCGCAGGTGGTCGTTTCAACCGCAAACCCCGCCTCAACCACAGGCGGATCGACAATGTCCGCAAGGACAAGCGTGTCGATAGCTTCACCGCGCAATGTCCCCCGCGCAGCCAAAGACCTCGCCAGTTTTTGACCAACAAAACCGCCACCCCCAAGAATAAGAATTTTCATAACCTGTCTCCCAAAGTGAATTAAATAAGCCCGCGCGCGGCAAGATTGCGCATCAACGCCGAGGTGCCAAACGTCCAAGGCGGACAGTCCGTCGACAAGCGCACGGTATTTGTCAGCGCGCCAAGCGTTGGCTCAGAAATCGTGACCACATCCCCCATTTTATGGGTAAAGCCCTGCCCTTTGGTGTCACGGTCTTGAACCGGTGCGAACAACGTTCCAAGGAACAAGAAAAACCCATCAGGGTATTGGTGATGGCGGCCAATGGTTTGATCAACGATGCTTTGCGGAGTGCGACTGATTTTGTTCATGAAGGAATGCCCATCAAGCAAAAATCCATCATCGCCCGTGATTTTGAGATCAAGCTCGGCACTGTGCACATCCTCCATAGAAAAACTGCCGTCAAACAGCCGCACAAACGGCCCGATGGAACACGACGCGTTGTTGTCTTTGGCCTTGCCCAACAGCAATGCAGAGCGCCCTTCGACATCGCGCAAATTCACGTCATTGCCCAAAGTTGCCCCGACAACTTTGCCTGTGGATGTGACCGCCAAGACGACTTCTGGCTCGGGATTATTCCAGCTCGACATCGGATGCAGGCCCACAGAAGCGCCCCATCCCACCGCGCCCATCGGTTGCGATTTGGTGAACACTTCTGCGTCAGGACCGATACCAACCTCCAAATATTGCGACCACAATCCCTCGGACTGCAAGATCGCTTTGACCTCCATCGCCTTCTCCGATCCAGGTACAATCCCAGACAGGCTATCACCGATGCTGGCTTTGACTTTCAGACGTATCTCTTCGGCGCGATCCGCGTTGCCTGCGGCTTGCTCTTCAATCACGCGCTCGACCATACTTTCCGCAAACGTCACGCCAGAGGCTTTCACCGCTTGCAAATCTGAAGGCGCTAAAAAGTGTAGCGCATCTTCACCTGCAGCCTCGACAGATCCTTTTGTCACGTCCGACAGCGTGCCAATCACGTCGCCTGTGGCGGCGCTGACAAAATCCAAGAGATCATCACGCTCCAACAAATCGCGCATGGTTGGTGCGTCTTTAGACGTTATATCGATCACAGCATCGCCGCGCAGAACAACAACACAAGGTCCGATGTTTGGCTGCCATACGCGGCCCACGAATGTGGCGTCAGGGGTTGGGTTTAAATGGGGAATCATGGGTCTACCTTTGCGCATCTACAGCAGGAAAAATTTTGCCGGGGTTCATTATATTATTGGGATCAAGCGCGGTTTTCACGGCACGCATGAAAGCGACGGCGGGACCGTGCTCGGCCGCCATAAATTTGATTTTGCCGACGCCAATTCCATGCTCACCAGTGACCGTGCCACCGAGGCGCAGCGCAAGTTTACATAGGTTGTCAGTGAATTCCTCAACCCGCGCCAGTTCGCCTGCATTGTCAGGGTCGACCCCAACACCACAGTGAAAATTACCGTCGCCGACATGCCCAACGATGGTCGATGTGAGACCCAAACGCAGACTGTCTTGTTTGGCCTCAACAACAGCTTCGGCCAATCGAGAAATCGGAACACAAACATCTGTGGCCAAGAATTTCTTACCGGGATTCAAAGACCACGACGCATAATGCGCCTTGTGACGCATCGCCCACAGGGCTGTGCGTTCTTCGGCTTTGGTGGTCCAAGAAAACCCTTCTGCCGAAAACTCTGCTGCGATATCGCCAAAGGTTTCAGCCTGCTCAGCCACGGCCGCAGGCGATCCATGGAATTCGACAAACAGATGCGGTTTTTCTGGCAAATCGCTTTTGGAATAGGTGTTAAAACCACGCACCATAACGTCATCTAAAAGCTCGATACGCGCCATTGGGATACCCGATTGAATGGTCAAAATCACGGTATTTACGGCGTCTTCGATGCTGTCGAACCGACAGGTTGCGGCTGAAACCGCTTCGGGAACACCATGCAATTTGACCGTCAGTTCGGTGATAATGCCCAGCGTGCCCTCTGAGCCAATCAACAAGTGCGTGAGATCATACCCCGACGACGATTTGCGCGCGCCCGTCCCAGCTCGAATGATCGTGCCATCAGCCATCACAGCCTCAAGCGCCAAAACATTACCGCTCATCGTGCCATACCTGACGGCTGTGGTGCCCGACGCCCGCGTCGCAGCCATGCCGCCCAAAGACGCATTGGCTCCAGGGTCCACCGAGAAAAATAGGCCCGTTGCACGCAAATGCGTGTTCAAATCTTCACGGGTCAAACCGGGCTGTACCACAGCCGTGAGGTCTTCGTCACGTACTTCTAGCACTTTGTTCATATTGGAAAAATCAAGCGTGACACCACCGTGAACAGGCAAATGTTGCGCCTCTAAAGACGTGCCTGCGCCATAGGCCACAACCGGGCAGGCATGCGTGTTACATAGCTTGACGATCTGCGAAACCTCATCCGTGCTTTGTGGAAAAATCACCGCATCTGGAGGCGTGTTGGGAAAGTAGGTTTCGTTTTCACCGTGCTGCGCACAGACGGCGCTGGCCGTTACCAAACGATCCCCCAAAAGTCGCTCGAGCGCTTTCAAAGCCGATTGAATTGTCATGTGAGTGTCCTTGTATTGGCGGAAAAATGGCGCTGCATTATGCCACCCCGCGCATCGAAAAAATTGCGAGAGCCACCACCAAGAGCATCGACAAGGCCATGGCGTAATTGATTTTGCGTTGTGTCCGGTCGCTCAGATTCAAGCGATGCAAAACCACACCGGCATAGAGCCACCCCAAATGGATCGGTAGCCAAATCAACGCGATGATGAGCAGCTTAAAACCTGCTTCAAAGATCAAATTATCAGGGGCAAAAGCGAAGCCTGAAAATAAGGTAATGTTAACGCTATAGGCTTTCGGATTGATCGCTTGCAGCAACAATCCTTGCTTTATTCCGGGGGGAGAACGGGCTTCGATAAAGGCAATTTTTGACCCTGCAAAGGCAATTTTAGCCGCCAGATACGTCAAATAAACGACGGAACTCACCAGCAAAACAGTGCGCACCACCGGCACGGACAACACGACAGCTGCGATGCCCGATATGGCAGCCATCGCGACGATATTGGTACCAATAAACAACCCGATAACATAGCGCAGGCCGGCCCGAAATCCGAAAGCGGCCCCAACACCAGCGGTCGACAGGACGCCCGGCCCTGGCGTCACGATCAGAAAAAAAACGGCGCTGATAAAAATCAACATACCGCAGCAATCAGAATTGTATTTTTTATCATCGGGTGTCCTTTGGCGCAAAGTCGAAAGGGAGCTTCGCACATGTCTTGCATAACCTCCAAAATGGTATACCATTTTCAAAAAGCATCAAGACCAAGTTGCAAATTCTCGAAAACAACCCCATACGAAGGACACTAAGACCCTATGAAACTGTTCGACCTCACTGGTAAAACTGCTCTTATCACTGGCTCATCTATGGGCATTGGATTCGCACTGGCACGGGGGCTGTGCGAGGCAGGCGCACAGGTTGTGCTCAACGCGCGCGGTTCCGAAAAACTCGACATCGCGGCCGAAACGCTGCGCCGCGAAGGTCACACGGTTCACACCTTGGTCTTTGACGTGACGGATCATGCAGGCGTGGCTTTGGCCGTAAATGAGTTCGAGCACAACATCGGTCCAATCGATATTTTGATCAACAATGCAGGCATGCAGCACCGCACGCCTTTGCATGAATTTCCCGCCGATAAATTTGAACAACTGATGAAGACCAACGTCACATCTGTGTTCAACGTCGGTCAAGCTGTGGCCAAGCACATGATCAAACGCGGCACAGGTAAAATCATCAATATTGCCTCGGTTCAAACCGCGCTTGCCCGCCCCGGAATCGCGCCATACACCGCGACAAAAGGCGCTGTGGCGAATTTGACCAAGGGCATGGCGACCGATTGGGCCCCGCTTGGGTTGAACTGCAACGCCATCGCGCCTGGGTATTTCGACACACCGCTCAACGCGGCACTTGTTGCGGATTCCGAATTCAGTGCTTGGCTTGAAAAACGCACACCTGCGGGCCGTTGGGGGCAAATTGAAGAGTTGGTTGGCGCGGCTGTATTTTTGTCATCCAATGCTTCGAATTTTGTCAACGGGCACACACTTTTCGTTGACGGTGGCATCACGGCGTCACTCTAAACAGCTACATTCAAACGACCTTTTGGGAGGCAACACAATGACAGACAAACCAATCATAGGCTTTATTGGCGTGGGTTTGATGGGGCACGGCATGGCCGCGAACATTCTCAAAGGCGGCTACACCCTATACATCAAAGGCAATCGCAATCGCGAACCCATTGATGATCTTGTAGCCAAAGGCGCTATTGAAGTTGGCACTCCCAAAGAGATGGCTGCCCTATGTGACGTCATTCATATTTGCTTGCCAAACAGTGATTTTGTCGAAGCTACGATACGCGGGCATGATGGCATTTTGGCAGGTGGAAAAGCGGAGTTGATTGTCATCGATTCCAGTACAGCCAACCCCACATCAACCGTTATTTTGGCACAAGAGCTTAAAGAACGCGGCATGCATATGGTCGATGCACCGCTGGGGCGCACACCGAAAGAAGCCGAGGCCGGCATGTTGGACGCGATGGTTGGTGCAGACGATGCGATCTATGCAAAAGTCCTACCAATTATCGATTGCTGGGCGGGAATCATCAATCATGTCGGGCCAGTTGGATCGGCTCATAAAATGAAACTCATCATGAATTTCATATCCATGGGCTATGCCGCGATCTATGCTGAAGCATTGAGTGTAGGGGTTAAATCAGGCCTGACACCGCAAACCATTCAAGACGTGATTGGCGCATCGCGTTTGTCCAACGGGTTCTTTGATACCTTCATGTCCTGTGCGGTTGGACGCGATATGGAAGCTCATAAATTTTCAATCACCAATGCGTCAAAAGATGTGCATTACGTCTCAGCCATGGCGTCAAATGCACGGGCGTTGAACCCCGTCGGGGAGGCGGTGAAATCTTATTACACCTATGTTGAGGCTCAAGGATGTGGCGCGGATAATGTCCCGCAACTGGCGGATCATGTCGCGAAAATGAATGGGTTTGATTTGGCTGAAGCCGTTAAAAAAGGCGCCAAATAGACCGCCATTTTTGACCTAAATTAGGATGCCGCCCATGCCCACGCTTGGGCGGCGTTTTTTATCAATCGAAGTAAGCGACCTGATCACTGTCCAGCAAATCCAAAATGGCTTGCGGCACTTTCAACCCCTCCTCGACCTCTTTATCAAGCGCCGTTTCAAGCTCTTTGATCTGTTCGAGCCGCGCGATCACAGCGTCAATATCGGCAAAAGGCACCACGACCACACCATCACGATCCGCAACAATCATATCGCCGGTTTCCACCTGACGCCCGCCAATGTTGACCCCAAACCCCACGGCTCCCGGACCTTTACTAAAGGGCGAATTCGGATTCAACCCCGTGCACCAGCAGGGCAATCCAACTTTAGCAACGCCCTCAAAATCACGCATAGGGCCATCGGTGACAAACCCGATCGCACCACAGTTTTTCGCCATGCCCGTGATACGGTCCCCGACAGTGGCACAGCCTTGATACCCATCAACACATGACACCAAAACATCCCCTGCTTGAATGAATTTGAGGGCTGCCAAATTGGCCAAAATATCTGCCGGACCATTGTGGGCCGTCACCGCGGGGCCTGCGGCAGCACAGGGCAATCCTTGACTGGCCCCGAGTGCGCGAATGGTGGCACTCATCGCGCCATATCCATCCATCGCATCGGCGACGAACCCTGTTGGAACACCTTGAAACGCGTCAATTTGGGCCTGTGTCGGGCGTCGATTTGGTCGTTTTATTTTAAGAATAGCGGGTTCTTCGATCATGGTAACGTCCTTATATGGCTCAAAATATAGGGTTGGATCACTTCAAACTTTCAGACTGTGCGACCAGTTTCGCGAACACCAAACCGTTGGCTGTCGCATCACACCGCGCCGCTGTAATTTGGGTTTGTTCAGTCGGGGCAGCCTGCAGCATCGACAATTCGCTCATACGTTGGCACTGCAATTTATTTTGCAGCAAATCAAATTTCACCTCGATGCCAGCCACGGCTGCGATGTCTTCGCCGCCTTTTTCAAGCACAAAATCCATGCGCGCACCGATGTAGCGCGTCCATGTTTTTTGAGCCTCAAGAAAGCACTGCAAAGCCGCTTGCGGCGCGTCGCCCGTGAATTGAATGCACGCGCCAAGCGCTTCGTTGATGCACGCAATACTTGGCGCGCCGTTGCCCAGTTGTGTCAGCACACAGGCCTCAACCTGATCTTGTGATTGCAGCATCTCTTCGGCTGCAAAAGTTGCAGTTGGACCATATGCAAGCGCGGCACAGATCGCCGCAATCAAAGCGAAACGTTTCATTTATATCCCATTCATCTTTGGCACAGGTGCCGTGAATTATTGCCCTTGCATTTGGTATACCAAATCGCGATGCTGTGCAAAGCAACAATGATCACCTGATATATTTTCAGGATTTCGGATCACGCCGGAGGGACAAAAGATGAGCAATACGCGGGCTGGAAAAAAGTTCAGATCACAAGAATGGTTTGACAATCCGAACAACCCTGGCATGACGGCACTTTACCTAGAACGTTATCAAAATCAGGCCTTTACCGTCGAAGAACTACAAGACGAGCGGCCTATTATCGGCATCGCTCAATCAGGATCAGATCTGGCACCGTGTAATAAAATTCATGTTTTTTTAATGGATAGGATCAAAGCCGGCATTCGCGATGGCGGCGGCATTCCAATGGAATTTCCCGTCCACCCGATCCAAGAAACAGGCAAGCGCCCGACAGCTGCACTGGATCGCAACCTAGCGTATTTGGGCCTTGTAGAGGTGTTGCACGGCTATCCAATTGATGGCGTTGTCTTGACGACCGGTTGTGACAAAACCACGCCAGCGATGTTGATGGGAGCGGCCACGGTCGACATCCCTGCCATCGCGTTGAACGGTGGTCCAATGTTGGATGGGTGGTGGAAAGGTGAACGCGCGGGCTCTGGCACGATCATTTGGGAAAGCCGCAGATTGCTGGCCGAAGGTAAAATCGAATACGACGAATTTATCGAACGCGCCTGCTCATCTGCACCCTCTTTGGGGCACTGCAACACCATGGGAACGGCCTCGACAATGAACGCAATGGCCGAAGCTTTGGGCATGTCATTGACCGGAAACTCCGCAATCCCTGCGCCATTTCGTGAGCGTATGAACATGGCTTACGAGACCGGAAAGCGCATTGTCGGCATGGTTTTAGAAGACCTCAAACCCTCTGACATCATGACCCGCGAGGCTTTTGAGAACGCCATTGTCACCAACTCTGCTATCGGCGGATCGACCAATGCGCCGCCCCATTTACAAGCTGTCGCACGTCATATCGGCGTTGAGTTGAATGTGAAAGACTGGGAAACTGTCGGTTTCGACGTGCCTCTTTTGGTGAATATGCAACCCGCAGGCGAATATTTGGGCGAAAGTTTTTACCGTGCGGGCGGCGTGCCCGCAGTGATGGCAGAATTGCAAAAAGCCGATCGTATTCACACGGGCGTCATGACTGCCTCTGGTAAAACTATGGGCGAAAATTTGAATGGTCTCGCCTCTGAAGACACCAAAGTGATCAAAAATTATGACGCGCCAATGCGCGAAAACGCAGGTTTTATGGTATTGTCCGGCAATCTATTTGACAGCGCCTTGATGAAAACATCCGTGATCTCACCTGATTTCCGAGAACGTTTTTTATCCGAGCCCGGCAATGAAGGCGTTTATGAAGCCCGCGCAGTGGTGTTTGAAGGCCCTGAGGATTACCATGACCGGATCAATGACCCCGCGCTTGAGATCGACGAAAAAAGCATCCTGTTCATTCGCGGCGTTGGCTGTGTTGGCTATCCGGGATCTGCAGAAGTGGTGAACATGCAGCCGCCAGACGCGATCATTCGCCAAGGCATCAATCACTTGCCAACCGTGGGCGATGGCCGACAATCCGGCACCTCGGAAAGCCCATCTATTTTGAACGCGTCCCCCGAAAGCGTGGTGGGCGGCGGATTGGCCCATTTGAAAACCGGCGATAGGGTTAAACTTGATCTGAACGCGCGCGCTTTGAACGCTGTGGTGGATGATGTCGAATGGCAAGCGCGCATTGACGCGTGGACGCCGCCAGAGCTGCACAACCAAACGCCGTGGCAAGAAATTTACCGCAAAAATGTTGGTCAACTGTCTGAGGGTGGCTGCTTGGAACTGGCGACAGCCTATCAAAAAGTCGGGCGCGATTTGCCCCGCGACAACCATTAGGAACACCTTGATATGCAAACAATTATTGTAACAGGCGCGGGCAGCGGCGTTGGTCGTGCCACAGCACATGCGTTTTTGAACGCGGGTTGGAAAGTGGGCCTTGTGGGGCGGCGCGAGGCCCCCCTGCAAGAGACGGCTGAAGGTTTCGAGCATGCGATGGTTCTGCCCTGCGATGTCACCGACGAAGCACAAGTCGCGGAACAATTTGGCAAAGCGCACGCAACTTGGGGGCGCTTGGACGCACTGTTCAACAATGCCGGCGTCAGCATGAAAGGGGCACCGGTGGATGAGCTGTCAGTTGACGAATTTCGCACACTCATGGACGTCAATGTCACCGGCGCGTTCATTGCGGCGCGGGCTGCTTTTGGTCTAATGCGCAACCAAACGCCCCAAGGCGGACGGATCATCAACAACGGATCTGTCTCGGCCTACGTCCCACGCATCGGGTCCGCGCCATACACGATGTCAAAACATGCCGTGCTTGGGCTAACGCGCACCTTGTCGCTGGATGGGCGCGCCTTCAACATCGCTTGTGGTCAGATTGATATTGGCAACGCGCTGACGGACATGGCGCAATCGATGACCACGGGCATGCCGCAAGCCGATGGATCGACCAAAATCGAACCTGTCATGCATGTGAATAACATCGCGTCATCCGTGTTGCATATGGCCAGCCTGCCAGAGGGGGCCAATGCACAATTCATGACGGTGATGGCCACCAACATGCCCTATATCGGGCGTGGATAGACCCCACAGAATCCTCCCTGAAGCGGGCCCGTAGACCTCTACGTGGCCCGTTTTTGTGAGGGTTCAACCTTGCTGCGTTCGCGCTGCCAGATGTAGATGCCAGAGGCGATAATGATCACCCCGCCAGCCAAGGTCCACGGCGTTGGCCATGTTCCAAACACCAGATAACTGGCCCCTGCGGCCAAGAAAAGCTGGATATAGATCACAGGCGATAGAATGGACGCATCGGCAAGTCGGTGCGCATAAGTCGCACAAATATGTCCAAACCCGCCAAACAACCCAATGGCCACCAGCACAACATAATCAATAGGGTGCGTGGGCCAAACCCAAATAGGTATTGCGACAGGCGCCAAACAAAGCGTGGCCAAACCGGATGACCAAATCTGCATAGTCGAGTTGCTCTCGATCCCCGCGAGCAACCGCGTCATGACAAAATACATCGCGGCCAAAACAAGCGCAGCAATGTTGAAAAACATCGCGGGATGAAACCCCGTGCCCCAAGGTTGCATCACAACCAAGACACCTAAAAACCCTGTGCAAACCGCCAAAACGCGTCGAATGCCGACTTTTTCGCCCAACACAGGAATAGCCAAAAGCGTCACGACAACAGGCACCGCAAACATAATCGTTGTGGTCACTGTGATCGGCAAATATTTGAGCGATGAGAAATTACAGATCGTCGAAATAAACAAAAACAAGGCACGCAACAGTTCTTTTCCTGGACTGTTGGAGCGTAGCGCATTCATACCCTCAGTGGGTAAAAACAGGCCCAGCGACAAAAAGAAATGCACAGCGTAGCGCGCGAAAACAACTTGGATGGCAGGCAGGCCTGCCAAAATAAGCCATTTGGCCGAGGTGTCGATTCCCGTGAACAGCAAGATCGCGAGCGCCATCATAGCCACACCAAGTCCCACTTTATCTTCGCGCGGGGCGACTGTTTTCAACGTAGAGCTGGACATATATGTGTTCCTAAAGCGACGCGATCAAAGCGCGCCGCCGTTAAAGTCATCTGGCACTTGGCCAAGGCCAATCGTCTTAGATTGCTGCGCTGACAACAGCGTCGCGAGTGTTATCTCAAGCGTTTTCACCCCATCACGCCCCGTGGCCAAAAGGTTATCTTGCCCCCCGTCCACAACATGCGCGAAGCGTTCGATTTGGGCCAAAAGTGGATCAAACTTTGCAAAATCAGGACCTGCAGTGTGGATCAAAGTCGCCCGCCAATCCACAGTTTGGCCCCCGTCACCGTGCCACCGCGTCAAGCTTGGAAAAGACAGCGCGCCTTTTGTGCCGATGATGCGAATGGAATCTTGACCAGAATACGCCAAATCGGGGTTTTCACCTGTCGCAGCCTCGAATGACCAAGGGGACGCACCAGCATCTGAGATCAAAAATGACCCAAGCACATCGTCTGCAAAGCGAAAACTCAAAGACGCCGTGTCTTCGACCTCAAGGCCCCGCGTGGCGTTGGACGTCATCGCGGACACGCTTTCAATCTCGCCTGCAAAAAATCGTAACAAATCGATCTCGTGACTAAGGTTCGTCAAGATCGGACCCGCGCCAGCTTTGCGTCGCCACTCCACATCATAGTAGCTGTCGTGCTTTCGCAAGGACCACAAACCTTGCAACGACACGATATCACCAATTTTACGCAAGTGGTCTTTGGCGGCGACAGAAAAGGGATGGCAGCGGCGGTGATGGCCTGTGAACAAAGGCAAATCCAAACGGTCTGCCGCCGCACATAACGCACGCCCTGCGCCAATGGTATCTGTCACGGGTTTTTCAACAATTGCCGCCCAACCTTGATCCAACGCAGCATGCGCACTGTTGGCGTGATCTGGGGTTGGCGTAGCGATCACGGTGCATTGGGTGTGCTTTGGCACATCCTCCAGCGTGGCAACAGCAGGCAGCCCCATAGCCAGCAACTCTTTGCGCCGCGGTTCAAACGGTTCGACCACAGCGGTCAATTCAACATGGTCAGACGCAGTGGCGACACTTACATGCCGAAACCCTATCGACCCGCCACCGATGACGCAAAGAGGCGTTTTTGTCATTACATTACGGCTCCCACTTGCCATGGAACAAATTCGTAATCCCCAAGACCTTGCGCCTCAGATTTCGATTGTCCACCAGATGCCATACGCAGCCAAGCATCATAAATTTCGCGCCCGACCTCTTCGACGGAAGCGCCGTCGGTCAAAATACGACCTGCGTTGATGTCCATGTCCTCACTCATGCGATTGAACATATCGGTGTTTGACGACACTTTTAGGGTTGGCGCAGGCTTGGACCCAAAGGCCGATCCACGGCCCGTTGTGAACACGATCAAATTACACCCTGATGCGATTTGCCCAGTAACCGACGCGGGATCGTATCCGGGGCTGTCCATAAACACAAAGCCGCGTTCGGTGACTGTTTCAGCGTATTTGTACACACCGTTGAGAGGCGAGGTACCGCCCTTGGCCGCAGCCCCAAGTGATTTTTCCAAAATGGTTGTCAGGCCACCCTTTTTGTTTCCAGGGCTTGGATTGTTGTCCATGCTGCCTTTGTTGAGCGTGGTGTACTCTTTCCACCATTCGATCAGATCGATCAGCTTTTGGCCTATGACATCCCCCGACGCGCGCGCCGTCAGCAAGTGTTCCGCGCCATAGATTTCTGGCGTTTCAGCCAAGACACCTGTGCCGCCTTGGGCGACCAAAAGATCAACCGCATGCCCAACAGCCGGGTTGGCGGTGATACCAGACCACGCGTCAGAACCGCCACATTGCAAACCCACCATCAATTCCGACGCAGGGCATTCCGTGCGCGTATCTTGGTTGACCACGGGCAACATCGCCTCGATCTTTTTAATGCCAAGTTCGACGGTTTTGCGCAAACCCCCAACGTCTTGGATGTTCATGGATTGGAACCGAGGACCGGGTTCAAGCCCATAGGATTCAATCAGCCAATCGAGCTGCATCATTTCGCAGCCCAAGCCCGCCATAAGCACGCCGCCGACATTGGGGTTTTTGGCATAGCCCCAAAGCGTGCGTTGCAGCAATTCAAACCCTGTGCCGTCCCCGCCCATTGCGCAGCCCGTGCCATGGCAAAAGGCCGCGACACCATCGACGTTTGGATAGGCTGCCAGTTTTTCATCATCAAAATGAGCTGCGATCAATTTCGCGGCTGTGGCGGAACAGTTTACAGATGTGAGCACGGCAATGAAATTACGGGTGCCAATGCGTCCTGTTGCGCGCTTGTACCCCATAAAGGTGTCGGGCACGGCCGCGGGCGTGGCAGGCAAAAGATTGGATCCAAAAGCGTGCTCTTGGTCAACATTTCTAAAGTCTAAATTGTGGGTGTGGACATGGGCGCCGCGGGCGATATCCGTCGCGGCATATCCGATAATTTGCGCGTATTTATAGACCGCAATCCCTTTGGGGATGTCTATGGTCGCAATTTTATGACCGCGCGGGATCAGTTGAATTGCGCCATCTTCGCCGATTTGCAAAGGGCGGATGGCCGTCACGACATTATCACGTTCTGAAAGACGGACTGTACTCAATGGAGTGGTATTCATTGGATTTTGGCCTGAGAATTGGAGGATTTGCAGTTTGCGAGTGGAAGAACATGCCGGAGCAAACAAGTCGCTCCGGCATCATGCGCAAATCTAACATACTAGAATTGTAGGTTCAATCTTGCTTGCACAGATCGCATCACAAGAACACCGCAACAATAGGAGGCCAGATGATCAGAACCGACAAGGCCAACAATTGAATGACGATAAACGGCAAGAACCCTTTAAAGATGTCAACCAATGTAATGTGCGCTGGTGCCACCGATTTGAGGTAGAACGCAGCCGGACCAAAGGGCGGTGACAGGAACGAGACCTGCATGTTCATACAGAACACAACACCGAACCAGATCGCCACATGTTTGGATTCAAGCCCACCAAACAAGCCGATTTCTTCGATTGGCAGTTTGAGCACGATTGGCAAGAACACTGGCATGATCAAAAGCACGATCCCAACCCAGTCCATGAACATCCCCATGATGAGAAAGATAAACATCATCACAAGGATCACGCCCATGGTTGGCAGCTCTGCGCCCAAGATCAAGTTGGCCACATATGTAGGTCCGCCAGACAGGGTATAGGCCGCAGCCAAAGCTGCCGCACCGATTGTCACCCAAATGATGGTCCCGGTGGATTTGAGCGTGCGCATCAAGCTATCGTAAACAATATCGAACGTCATCTCACGACGAATGGCACTGATCGTAAACACGGCGATAACGCCCATGCCTGCGGCTTCTGTGATGCCGGTGATGCCCCCATAGATAGAGCCAAGCACAACACCGATCACGACAGTCGGCGCGATCAGACCTTTGCCCATATCCCAACCTGTAGCAGTGCGCTCAGTGCCAACGATGAAACGCATCACCACATAAGACAAAGCAAACGCCCCAACGATATAGGGTAAATTGCTCACCATTCCCAAGAAAATAGGATCATGGCCTTCCGTCACCTTATTGGTGCCCGTCAAGGTAAAGAACATAGCCCGCACAAAGATAACGCCCGTGATCCACATCGAGAATTTGGCCATAAATCCAAGAAACATCAGTGATTTTTCGGACCCATGTGGCGCATCGGGATCAGGCTCTGGCAAAGGGGCCAAAGACGGGTTTAGCCGCGTGCGAATGACAATGTACAAGATAAAGAACGTTGCCAACATAAAGCCCGGCAAAAATGACGCCGTGAACAAGGCCTTGATCGAGGTCTCGGTGATGAGACCGTAGAAAATCAAAACGATCGACGGCGGGATCATTGTGCCAAGAGACCCAGAGGCACAAATTGTACCGATGGCAAGGTTTTGGTTGTACCCAAGGCGCAACATTTGCGGCAAAGCAATCAGCCCGAGCAGCACAACTTCGCCACCGATGATCCCAGACATCGCCGCCATAATGACAGCCATAACAGAGGTCACAACAGCAATGCCACCGCGCGTGCGGGCCAACCAAACATTGAGCGATGAATACATGTCACGCGCAATGCCTGTGCGTTCAAGAAGCGAGGCCATAAAGATGAACAGCGGCACAGAGATCAAAACGTAGTTTGTCATCTGCCTGTAAACCGCTTGGCCCAAAACGTTGAATGGCCCTCGACCAAAGTCGCTGAACATAAGCTCAGGACCAAACTTCATAATCAAGGTCGCAACAGCCAAAAAGGCAGAGGCAAACCCAAGCGGCATCCCAAGCGCCAAAAGCGCAAACATGCCAAGCAAGAGCAGGATGGAAATGGTGCCAATATCGGCAACCTTCATCCATGCGAAGAGTTCTAAAAATTCCATATCAATCGTCCCTCAACGTCGCGCGGATATTTTCGATTTCAGTCTCATCAATATCGTCATGAGGTGCTGGTTCTTTGTGCCAATCCGCAATGAGGTTAGACAACGCTTGCAAGGCGACGAGACACATGATGATCAAAATGGCAGGTTTCAGAGTCGCAGGAATGGGTGGATCCCATGCCGTGCCAAAGGTTTCCATACGTGTAAATTTGAGCTTTGCTTCGTCAAACCCGCCCCAAACGAGGGTAAAGGTGAAAATCCAAATCAACATCACGGAAATAACATCCGCCATCTTTTTCATCCAACGTGGCATGATATCGTAGATCACGTAAATGCGGATATGACTGCGTTGCTGCATGGCATAAAGCCCGGCCAGCATGAATAAAAACGACGCCATCCAAAGCGACATTTCGTTGGCCCAAAGTGTCGGCGCGTTGAACGCGTAGCGTGACACAACTTCGTAGAACATGACCAATACCAAACAGACGATACCGATCATAGAAATCCGTGAAAAGACCAAGGACAATATGTCAAAGAACCCTTGGGGTTTTGACTCGATGGCGCCCACTTTGTCAGACAAGAAAAGCGCGGTGAATAAGATAGCGCCTGAAAATGTAAACAAAAGCAGCTGCGCCAAGATATGGCCAGAAGGTCTTAATAGGTCGTACATCGTCACAGGTTCAGCTGCGACAAAAGTTTGGATCGCCATCCACGCAAACGTAACGGCCGCCGCGACGGCAAACCCCGTCATCCCCAGACGGACTGGCTTGCGCATTGGGCCGAGCCATATGCTCTCGCTTTCCATGTGCTTAGCACCCCACTCATTTAAGTTTTTTAATTTTAGGAAAACTGGGCGAGCCAAATATCATTCGGCCCGCCCATTTATTCCACGATCGCCGAGGCGATACTCAACTTACTCAGAAATCAAACCGAGTTGCTTGAGGTAGGCACGGTGGCTTTCAACCAGCGCGACAGCTTGTGGAGACCCTTCAGCAAATTTGTCCCAAGACTGTTGAGCTGTGTTGCGGAAAGCCGCTTTGTCTTCAGCGGACCAATCGTACAAAGTCACGCCTTGCGTTTTCAACATAGCAGCTGCTTCTGTGTTTTTCTTTTCGTTAGAAAGCGCAGTGTGCAGTGACAATTTTTGCATCGCTGTGTCCATGATGCGGCGTTCTTTTTCGCTCATGCCGTCCCAAACGGCTTTGTTACAAGCAAGGTGGTCAGAAGGCATAGAGTGGAAACCGGGGTAGTTGGCGTGTTTTACGATGTCGTAAAGACCAAGACCCACATTGTTTGACAAACCAGACGCGTCTGCGCCATCGATGATGCCAGTTTCAAGCGCTGTAAAGATCTCAGTGAAATCCATCACGATTGGCGTCGCGCCCATCGCAGTAAAGATTTCTGTCTCAAGACCTGGAGGTGAACGGAATTTCCAACCTTTAAGATCCTCTGGACCCGCGATTGGGCGTGAAGATGCGAAAGATTCTTGGCCGTAAATCCACCAACCCACAAGCTGCATGCCTTCAGAGTTGTAAAGTGCTTGTGCCGCGTCATAACCACCACCGTAATAGAGCCATGACAACTGCTGATAAGGTGTGTCGTAGCCGCCCATGATGTCACCAACGAATTGGAACGCTGGGTTTTTACCAGTTTGGTAACCGCCACCTGTCATGTCACAATCGAGAATGCCGTTTACGGCCGCGTCAAATGTTTCAACAGATGCAACAACGGATGAAGAATAGAACATCTCGATGGTGATTTCGCCACCGGACATTGTTTGTACATCGTCAACGAACTGTGCCGCGAGTTTCCCTGATGGGTGCTCAGTGGCGTAGTGTGTTTGAATACGCAGGTGTGTTTCAGCACTCGCAGCACTGGCAAGCAAAGCAGCTGCGGTCGTCGCAGTCAAAAGTGTTGTTAGTTTCATGTGTCGTCCTCCCTTACGGCGTTTTCGCCGCGTTATCTTCTTCGGCAGAATCCTCATTCCACCGCCGAGATGGTATACCATCACCTCAGACGCTAGCGAGGTCGCTATCGACAATCAACAATAATTTGGTATACCAAATATATATTCTCACTTTACTCTGGACCAGCACACTAATTTCGCGCAACAACTGCAGACTAGCCAAGACACATATTCACCGTAGGCTATGGAAAAGATGATCGATAAAACACTGCCAGAACAGATCGCCGATAAACTGCGCCGCGACATCCTAAAAGGGGCACTCTCCCCCGGCCAGCAAATCAAAGAACGTGACCACGCAACCGAATTGGATGTGTCCCGCACCCCGATGCGAGAAGCGATTCGAATTTTGTCTAAAGAGGGTCTCGTCCTTTTACGCCCCTCGCGCAGCCCTATTGTTGCGGACCCATCGTTTGAGGAAATCTCTGATGTTGTTGAGGTGCTCACAGCACTTGAATTGAGATGTGGGGCGCTTGCCTGCAAAAACGCGACGGACGACGATATCGCGCGTATCCAACGGATGCATGACAATATGAAAGAGCTTCAGGGTAAAATTGGGCGGATCGATTTTTTCGAACTCGACATGGAATTTCACATGGCGATTGCGGCCGCATCCAAGAACACCGTTTTGGCCGAAACCCATAGCGCATTTGTACGTAGACTTTGGCGCGCCCGTTACTTGTCGGCCAGTCGCAAAGAAAGTGCGGATCGCGTCAAACGTCAACACGGTGCAATCATGACAGCGCTTTGCGCCCGTGACACGGATTTGATGTACACTGAAATCACCGCGCACCTTGATGCGTTGATCGAAAACATCCGCGATAAATACGCCAGTGAAGCCGATGACACGTGACACCTTACCCTTGTATCTTTCAATGATTAAGCTGAGCTAAACTTGTGCTTAAGGCATTATAATAGACCTCAAGCCGCCCCTGCCCTTTGATGGTGAAACGCAATAACTGCGACACCGTCAAAAGGAAATCAACATGGCCCGCTCATCGAGCCTCCCCCCTTCAAATACAAGCCTCGCCCGCCGCGCATGGAACATCCGGCGCACAGCGTTGCGCATGGGCGCAGTGCAAGGCCAAGGCTACATCGGCCAAGCGCTTGGCGTTGCTGATGTGTTGGCTGTATCCTATTTTCACGCGCTCACGCACAGACCCGATGACCCCGAATGGGACGGCCGCGATCGGTTCTTTTTGTCCATAGGCCACTACGCGATCGCGCTGTATTCAGCGATGATCGAAGCAGGCATTTTACCCGATGACGAGCTAGACACCTACGGCATGGACGACAGCCGCATGCCAATGTCTGGCATGGCAGCCTATACGCCGGGCATGGAAATCACCGGCGGCTCTTTGGGCCATGGGCTTGGGATTGCTGTGGGATCGGCGCTTGGGCTGAAACGCAAAAATAACCCTGCTTTCATCTACAATTTGATGTCAGACGGCGAGCTCGGCGAAGGCTCAACTTGGGAGGCCGTGATGTCTGCCGCCGCGCACAGGCTCGACAACCTCATTTGCATTGTGGATTTCAATGATCAGCAAGCCGATGGCAAAACCACAGATGCCCTAGCAACAGGCCACGGCACAGAAGCCGTAAAATGGGCCGCTTTTGGATGGCATGCGCAAGAGGTGGATGGCAACGATTTGGACGCAGTTGTCGCGGCCTTTGACACCGCCCGCGATCTGGCTGATCCACGCCCCCGCGTCCTCATTTGCAACACAAAAATGTGCAAAGGCGTGCCCTTTTTGGAAGAGCGCGACATCACCCATTTCATTCGCGTTGAAGCCGATGAATGGGACAAAGCCATCGCCGTATTAGACGAGGATATGCCACAATGACACACGATGCCCCCATTGGCGCGCTCTCTCGGCGCAAATCAAAATTCACTCCCCGCTCGGTGCCTGTCTCTAAAACGGGTGAAAAGTTGACGACATCCGCGATGATTGCCTCGCTTGATGCCGAAGGTCGCAACACAATATCCGCCCCTTTTGGCCATGCGTTGTGCGACCTCGCAAAAACCCGCGATGACATTGTTGGACTGACGGCGGATCTGTCAAAATACACCGATTTACATGTCTTCGCCAAAGAATACCCGGACCGGTTTTATCAAATGGGCATGGCCGAACAGGTGATGATCTCTGCCGCCGCAGGTTTGGCCCGCGAAGGCTTTACCCCCTTTGCCACCACCTATGCGGTGTTTGCGTCACGCCGCGCTTATGATTTCATTTTCATGGCGATTGCCGAAGAAAACCTGCCAGTGAAAATCGTCTGCGCCCTGCCCGGTCTGACGACAGGATATGGCCCCTCGCATCAAGCCACCGAAGACTTGGCGATCTTTCGCGGCATGCCGAACCTGACCATCGTAGACCCCTGCGATGCCACGGATATCGACCAAGCCACCCGCGCCATCGCCGATCACAACGGGCCTGTTTACATGCGTCTTTTGCGTGGGCAAGTGCCGGATGTGTTGTCTGAATACGGCTATAAATTCGAACTGGGCAAAGCCAAAATCATTCATGGCGGCAACGATGTTTTGTTCATTTCCACGGGTTTTATGACCATGCGCACCATTGATGCCGCCAAACGATTGAAAGCCGATGGGATCGATGCCGCCGTGTTGCATTGCCCCATCATCAAACCGCTGGATGTGGACACGATCAAACGCGAGGCCGCCAAAACAGGTCGACTGGTGGTGACGGCTGAAAACCACACCATCATCGGCGGATTGGGCGAAGCGGTTGGGGCCGAATTGATGCGCAGCGGTGTGCACGTGCCGTTCAAATCCATCGCCTTGCCCGACGAAATGCTCGACGCGGGCGCTTTGCCCACGTTGCACCATCAATACGGGCTGACGGCTGATGCCATTGCAGCTCAAGTCAAATCTTGGATGTGAGAGACATATGAAACTTTTATCTGGTAAAACCGCTATTATCACAGGTGCCGCATCCTTGCGCGGACTGGGAAAATCAACAGCACAGAGTTTTGCAGCCCACGGTGCGCGTGTGGCGATTTTGGATCTAGACCAAGATCAGGCCGCGGCTGCTGCCGCCGATCTTGGGGGGGACCAAGCAGGGCATCATATTGGACTGGCCTGTGATGTCACTGATCGCGTTCAATGTCAGGCCGCGGCCATTGCCGTGATCGATGCCTTTGGTGCCTGCGATATTTTGGTCAACAACGCAGGCATCACTCAGCCGCTTAAACTCATGGATATCCAGCCCGACAATTATGATGCAGTGCTCGACGTCAATTTGCGCGGCACGCTTTATATGTCGCAAGCTTTGACCCCACATATGCGGGCGCGCCAAACTGGGTCAATTGTAAACATGTCATCCGTCTCGGCGCAACGTGGCGGTGGTATTTTTGGCGGCCCACATTATTCAGCCGCCAAAGCAGGCATCCTAGGCCTGACCAAAGCCATGGCCCGCGAATTGGCCCCAGACGGCATACGATCAAACGCGATTTGCCCTGGATTTATTGCCACCGATATCACCGGCGGCCTGCTCACCCCCGAGATAAAAGCCCAAATCGTTGCAGACATCCCCATGGGGCGCGCAGGCGAGGCCTCAGACGTTGCAGGCTGCGCGTTGTTTTTGGCCTCTGATTTATCGGCCTATGTTACGGGGTCCGAAATTGACGTGAATGGCGGATCATTGATCCATTAACTCTTAGGCACAGATTGTCCGTCAAACACATCCGACGGGGCAGCGATAACATCAACGCTTAAGTTATTTTGCGTCATGATGCGCGCTGTCAAATCGCGGTGCGCATCGGCTTGATCCCTCATCCAAGACACAAAAACTGCCACCGCGCGACGCTTCATATGGCGCGCGGGGCACACAACCCAATAGGCCGGAAATTCGATCACGGGCAAAAAGGGCGTCAACGGCACCAAATCGCCGCGGTCCAATTCCTTTGCGGCAACGGCCAAGGATTCAAGTACAACACCAGCCCCATCACAGGCCATTTGTAACGCCAAAGAAGAGCGGTCCAACAAGATCGACTTTGTGTTTGTACTCACAATCAACGCATGACGATGCAGCCAAAAATCCCACTGACACAAGGCCCGCGCGCTATCGATCAACTGTGCGCCGCCCAGCATATCTTGCGGATCGGTGCCGAACCGCGCCTGCAAATCATCACGCATCTGCGGGCTGCACAGCGGCAAAACCTGATCTGACAAAATGGGCTCACATTGAAACCCGTCCCATGGCGCAAGACCGTAACGAATATCAAAGTCCATGATCTCGCGATCAAAATCCGTTGGGTCAGGGGCCGCATCAACACGCAAATCCCAACCGGGATTGTGTTGCACAAAATCGGCCAATCGCGGCCCAAGCCAGCGCACGCCGAAACTGGGTGTCACACGTAAATTTATTCTGCGTGTTTCGCGGTGTTTGCCCAAATGGCGTTCTGCATCTTTGAGCATGCGAATGGCCGAAGAACTCGCCTGAAACAACTGTTCACCTTCTAGGGTCAGGCTCGAACTGCGACCTTCGCGGCGAAACAATTTGATGCCCATATGTTGTTCCAAAAGCTTAATCTGCTGGCTGACTGCGGACGGCGACACCAGCAACTCTTCTGCGGCGCGCGTCACGGATTTGCGTCGCGCCACTGTTTCGAAAAAAACGTAGCTGTTTAGGCTATTCATGCGCGCCATTATGTGCTCCAACTTGGTATACCATTTTAAGCAGGCTCGAACGACAAGGGCAACTCCTCTCATAAAACGAGAGCCATCTTTGTCATAGGCGTACGGATTTTCACTCAACGCAGTGGGCAAATATCAAAAGGACATCGACATGAACCAATATGATCTACAAGACCAAGTGGCTATTATTACGGGTGGCGCACAGGGCATTGGTCGTGCTGTCGCAGAACGCATGATCGCCTCTGGCGCACAGGTGGCTCTTTGGGATATGGACTTTGATCTGGCACAAAAAACAGCCAAAGAGCTTGGCGCAAATGCCCATGCCTATAGTGTTAATGTGCGCGACCTTGATGGTGTTTCAAAACAGGCTGCACAAGTGGCAAAAGATCTGGGCCAGATTGATATCTTGGTCGCCAGCGCAGGCATCGCAGGCCCGAACGCACCGGTGGTCGATTACGATCCTCAAGCTTGGGCAGATGTTATTGAAATCAATCTCACTGGCGTATTCAATTGCTGTAAATCCGTTCTGCCCTACATGGTCGCGCGCGGGTACGGTCGCGTGGTCAACATTGCCTCCATCGCAGGCAAAGAAGGCAACCCAAACGCAGGGCCTTATGCAGCGTCAAAAGCCGGCGTGATCGGATTGACCAAAACCCTTGGCAAAGAACACGCAAGCCAAGACATCGCCGTGAACTGCATCACTCCAGCCACAGCAAACACGCGCATTTTGGACCAGCTGACGCCGGATTTCATCGACTACATGCTGGCCAAAATTCCGCGCGGGCGTTTTTTGGAGGTTGATGAAGCCGCCAGCATGGTCACTTGGCTGTGCTCCAAAGACAATTCGTTCACCACAGCTTCGGTGTTTGACCTGTCAGGTGGCCGCGCAACCTATTAAGGACAGGTTTTCGATGCTTCAGCCAGATCAATTGCCCCAAACCCACTCTCCCTAGGTTTGATGCCAGCCCATCAGGCGATAGCTCAAGCCCATGCTTCATACAGATCGTATTTTGAGTCGCTCCATTGTGGTTTGGCACGGCTTTTCATTGTTTTGTTTCGACACGGGCGCCCCTAAGTCAAGTGAGGTAGATGAATGTTAGCGCCCCCATTCGCACAACACCTATCAAGATAAATTGGGCGCCCACGAGTCGGCACCTCTTAAGCATTTGTAAATCAATAACTTTTCCACAACCGTAAATATAATTTACAAACGGACGCATTTTGTGGCAAAAATATTTACAAAAAAAACAAACACAACCAGTAAGTTACGGCACATTTGACACAAATGGATGTAAAACCTCTGCAAGTAGCGGCCTTCCCATAAGGCCCGCACCTTCAGGGAGGAACACCATGACCAAGACTTCTTATTCACCCGATGAGGCTTTCACAGCGTCGGCTCATATTGATCGCGCGGGCTATGACGCGATGTATGCGGCGTCTGTGGCGGATCCTGAGGCGTTTTGGG